>JBIITJ010000080.1:0-9592 GCA_044340535.1 Rhodoglobus sp. | reverse complement strand
GGCTTCGCCTCCATGCTGCTCGCTGAACCCGACCTCGACCTCGTGCTCTCCGTCACGTCCGTCGCGGCCGTCCTGCCCCGCATCCGGGATGTCGACCTCGTGGTTCTCGACCTGCGCCTCTCCGACGGCTCGACCCTGACCGAAAACCTCCGCATGCTGGAGGCGCACCAGGCCCGGGTGCTGGCCTTTACCGGGGCCGACAACCTGCCTGACCTGCGCACGGCGTCGCGCGCCGGTGTGCTCGGGATCGTCCGCAAGTCCGAAGCCCGCGAGGTGATACTGGATGCCCTGCGGCTCGCCGCAGCCGGGCACAGCGTCGTGACCACCGAGTGGGCCGCGGCCCTGGACTCCGACCCGCAGTTGCCCTCGGCCATGCTGAGCCCGAAAGAGCGCGAAGTACTCGCCCTGTACGCCTCCGGTGAGAAGTCGGTGACCGTGGCACACCGGGCCGGCCTTGCCACCAACACCGTCGCCGAGTACGTGCGAAGGATCCGCACCAAGTATGCGATCGCGGGGAGGCCCGCCCACACCAAGGTCGATCTTTATAAGCGCGCGGTGGAGGATGGCATCCTCCCGGTTCCCGAATGACGGGACAGGTCGACAGCACAGCACGGCAAGCCGAGACACAGGTCATCCGCTCGGTCACCGTCGTGGTCGGGGTGTCGACCCTCGCGCTCTTTCTCCTGACCCTCGGCTCGATCAACGAGGCCGCGCCCCACGTGGATCCGATGTGGACCCGGGTGACGGTGACGACCGTTTTCGGCATCCCCGGAGCCCTGGCCCTCCTTGCCTTCCGGCTGCGGAGGAGAACCCTTGTGGTGGTTCTCGGCAGCTACGCCCTGTACTTCACGGCGGTGGTGGCGACCTTCCCCCTCGCCGTGACCAGCCCGCTGCCGGAAGGGCTTTCGCCGTGGCCCGTGCTGGTCACCGCTATCGGGACCGTACCCGCCGCGCTCGCCTGGCGCCCGGTAGCCGCGTGGCTGTGGCTCCTGCTGAACTCGGCGCTCATCGCCCCCGTGCGCTACCTCGCGGCGGGTGGAGGCGACTGGACAGAGCCGATGCAGTACGCGTTCTTCACCGTCACCTTCGCGGGGATTTTCAGCGGGCTGACGATCGTGGCCCTCGCCAGCGGACGTGCGCTGGATGCCGCGGCCGCGACCGCCCGGCATGCGGCCACCACGGCCGCCGCGGCCGCCGCCCGGGAGCAGGAACAGGCCAGGCTCGACGCCCTCGTGCACGACGACGTGATCTCGACGCTCTACTACGCCTCCCAGGGCAACCCCGATCTTGAACAGTCGATCCGACGGCAGGCGGCCCGGGCTATCGATCACCTGGCAACCCTGCGCAGTGCCGAACCCGCGGCGCAACTGCCCGTCGAGGTACCGGGGTTTATCGAACGGCTGCGGTCGGAGGCCGTCTCGAGGTCGAGCGACGTCGCCTTCACGGTAATCGGTGAGCGCTCAACCCCCGTACCTGCCATTGTCGCCGAGGCTATCGCCGAGGCGTCCGCCGAAGCGCTGCGCAACAGCGTCGAGCACAGCGGCGACCGCCGGGTGATACGGACCGTCGCCGTTGCCCTCACTGAGCAGCGCATCCAAGTCTCCATCGCCGACAATGGGCCTGGTTTCGACCCGGAGGTGGTCCCCTCGCACCGCCTGGGTATCGCGGTGAGCATTCGTGGCCGGCTGGCTGCGATCGAGGGCGGCGACGCACGCGTCACCGCGCGTGCTGGCGAAGGCACGCTCGTGTACCTCGACTGGCAGCAGCCGTGAATCACACAACGCCGAGCCTCGCGCTATCGCAGCTGACCGGGCCCAGCGCGCGCGCGTTCATTTGGGCCTACTACGTGACGATGGCCGTGCTTGCGCTGTGGACCATCGGAGACGTGCGTTCCCCGCTGCCCACCCTTATCGGGCTGGGCCTCTTTGCGGCCGTATGCCTGGCCCTGAGCGTTGACCGCGCCGAGACCCTGGCGCTGTCCACAACGGCCTTCGTCTGCGCCGTGGGAGTCTGTAACGCCCTCCTGATCTCCTGGCAGCTCGAGGCGGGTGGGCACAGCCAGTGGTACTTCGGCGCCGGCACGGTTGCACTGTTCTTCGTGAGCCTGCGCGGGCACCGCCTCCTGGCCTGGGTGGGGTTCATCCCGCTTGCAGCCGTTATCGCCGTCTGGGGCGCCACAACGGACACCGGCCTAGTGGATGCGCTCGCCCTGATCGGGCGACAGGTGCCCGTACTGCTGACCGGTACGCTGCTCGCGACGAGCCTGAGTCGCTCAGGGAAGGCGATCGCGCGACTGACGGCAGAGGCATCCCGTCGCTCGGCTACGGCCGCTGCGGCGGAAGCCACGGCGGTTGAGCGCAACGCCCGGCTGGCTGTGCTCGACAGCGTCGCCACTCCCCTGCTGGCTCGCATCGTCGACGGCGCGCCGCTGACGAGCGAGGACCGGCAGGAGTTCGCCCTCGCTGAAGCGGCGTTGCGCGACGGGCTGCGAGCGCGGTCCCTCAGCGTTCCCGCGGTGATCGACGCGGTGCGGGATGCCCGCCGCCGGGGTGTCGGCGTCGTACTGCTTGACGATAGCAGCCCGGGCAGCGTCACTGCAGAGGACCTTGAGCGCGTGGTTCAGGCAATAGTTGCCGCGGTGCGTGCCGCGCGCGATGGACGGGTCACCGCGCGGCTGCTGCCCCCCGGCCGAGAGGTCGTGGCCACCATCGTGGTCGACGGCAGCGAGTACGCCGCCCACGAGGTGCCCCGCCTATCCCAGGGAGCGGGCTAACGCAGGAAGCCCCCCGCACGGAGCGGGGGGCTTCCTGGTGTGCACTACTTAGTTGTAGGTGCCTGGGGTGTAGTCGTCGGAGCTGAAGCTGTCGAAATCGACGAAGCTCAGGTCAGACTCGCTGAACACCGACTCATCCGTGAAGATGCGGTTCGGGTAGCGCTCGGCCTTGGCTTCCTCCGTCGCCTCGACAGACACATCGCGGTAGCGCGGGAGACCCGTGCCTGCCGGGATGAGCTTACCGATGATGACGTTCTCCTTGAGCCCCATGAGCGGGTCGGACTTGCCCTCCATTGCGGCCTGCGTAAGAACACGCGTGGTCTCCTGGAACGACGCGGCCGACAGCCACGACTCGGTAGCCAGCGAGGCCTTGGTAATACCCATGACCTCCTGGCGAGCCGATGCCGTTGCCTTGCCCTCGGTGAGCGCGGCGCGGTTGAGCTCGTTGTACTTGAGCCGGTCGACGAGCTCGCCGGGCAGCAGCCCGGTGTCGCCGTGGTCGACAACCGTCACCTTGCGGAGCATCTGGCGAACGATGACCTCGATGTGCTTGTCGTGGATCGGCACACCCTGCGAACGGTACACGCCCTGCACACCGTCGACCAGGTGGAGCTGAACGGCACGGACGCCCTTGACGCGAAGAACTTCCTTCGGGTCGAGGTTACCGACGTGCAGCTGCTGGCCGAGCTCGACGTGCTGGCCGTCCTCGACGAGGAGGGTCGCGCGACGGAGCACCGGGTAGGCGATCGGCTCGTCACCGTTGTCGGGGGTCAGGATGAGGCGGCGAGCCCGATCCGTGTCCTCGATGGTGATGCGACCGGCGGCCTCGGCGATGGGCGACGCGCCCTTGGGGGTGCGAGCCTCGAAGAGCTCGGTCACACGCGGCAGACCCTGGGTGATGTCATCAGCGGAAGCGACACCACCGGTGTGGAAGGTACGCATGGTCAGCTGCGTTCCGGGCTCACCGATCGACTGGGCCGCGATGATACCGACGGCCTCACCGATGTCGACGAGCAGGCCGGTCGCGAGCGAACGGCCGTAGCAGACCGCACACACGCCGACAGCGGACTCACACGTGAGCACCGAACGCACCTTGATGTTGTGCACCCCGGCGGCCAGCAGTGTGTCCAGCAGCACGTCACCGACGTCGGCGCCGGCAGGAGCAACAACCTTGCCCTTGCTGTCGACCGCGTCAGCGGCGAGGCTGCGGGCGTAGACCGAGTTCTCGACGTTGGAGTCGAGCACCCACTCGCCCGAAGCATCCTGCGTCGCGATCGGCATGTCGAGGCCCTTGGAGGTGCCGCAGTCGTCTTCGCGGATGATGACATCCTGCGAGACATCCACCAGTCGACGGGTGAGGTACCCCGAGTCGGCGGTGCGCAGTGCGGTGTCGGCCAGGCCCTTGCGGGCACCGTGGGTCGAGATGAAGTACTCGGCCACGGTCAGGCCCTCCTTGTAGGAGTGCACGATCGGGCGAGGGATGATCTCACCCTTCGGGTTCGACACGAGTCCACGCATACCGGCGATCTGGCGGACCTGCATCCAGTTACCACGAGCACCCGACGACACCATGCGGTTGATGTTGTTGTCGGACTTGAAGTTGTCCTGCATCGCGGTGGCAACCTCGGCGGTGGCCTTGTTCCAGATCTCGATGAGCTCCTGGCGACGCTCGGCGTCGGTCGTGAGGCCCTTGTCGAACTGGTCCTGGACTTTCGCAGCCTGCTTCTCGTAGCCGGCGATGATCGCGGGCTTCGTCGGCGGGGTCACGATGTCGGAGAGCGCAACGGTCACACCGGAGCGGGTCGCCCAGTGGAAACCGGCGTCCTTGATCCGGTCGAGGGCGGCGGCAACTTCCACCTTCGGGTAGCGCTCGGCAAGGTCGTTGACGATGGCCGAAATCTGGCTCTTGTCTGCGACAGCCTCGACGTACGGGTAGTCGGCCGGAAGCGTCTCGTTGAAGATCGCGCGACCCAGCGTGGTGTCCATGAGGAACGTCTTGCCCTGCACGAAACTCTCAGGAGCCGCACCGTCAGCGAAGTGGACGCCCTCGAGACGGATGCGCACCTTGGCGTTCAGGTCGAGCGTGTGCTGGTCGAACGCGAGGATTGCCTCTGCGATCGACGAGAACGCGCGGCCCTCACCGGTTGCACCCTCCTTGAGCGTCGTCAGGTGGTGCAGGCCAATGATCATGTCCTGGGTGGGCAGGGTCACCGGGCGGCCGTCTGACGGCTTCAGGATGTTGTTGCTCGCGAGCATGAGCACGCGGGCCTCAGCCTGTGCCTCAACGGACAGCGGAAGGTGCACGGCCATCTGGTCACCGTCGAAGTCGGCGTTGAACGCCGCGCAGACGAGCGGGTGAAGCTGGATGGCCTTGCCCTCGACCAGCTGGGGCTCGAACGCCTGGATGCCGAGGCGGTGAAGCGTTGGTGCGCGGTTCAGCAGCACGGGGCGCTCGCGGATGATCTCCTCGAGCACGTCCCACACCTGCGGGCGCGAACGCTCGACCATGCGCTTGGCGCTCTTGATGTTCTGCGCGTGGCTCAGGTCGATGAGGCGCTTGATGACGAACGGCTTGAACAGCTCGAGTGCCATCTGCTTGGGCAGGCCGCACTGGTGGAGCTTCAGCTGCGGGCCGACGATGATGACCGAACGGCCCGAGTAGTCGACACGCTTGCCGAGCAGGTTCTGGCGGAAACGACCCTGCTTGCCCTTGAGCATGTCGCTCAGGGACTTGAGGGCGCGGTTACCGGTACCCGTGACAGGGCGACCACGACGACCGTTGTCGAACAGGGCGTCAACGGCCTCCTGCAGCATGCGCTTCTCGTTGTTGACGATGATCTCGGGAGCACCGAGGTCGAGCAGGCGACGCAGGCGGTTGTTGCGGTTGATCACACGACGGTAGAGGTCGTTGAGGTCGGAGGTCGCGAAGCGGCCACCGTCGAGCTGCACCATCGGGCGCAGCTCCGGCGGGATGACCGGCACAACTTCGAGCACCATGGCGGCCGGCGAGTTGCCGGTCTGCAGGAAGGAGTTGACCACGCGCAGTCGCTTGATCGCGCGGATCTTCTTCTGGCCCTTGCCGTTGGCGATCTGGTCGTGAAGGTCGACCGACTCGTTCTCGAGGTCGAAAGCCTGCAGGCGCTTCTGGATGGCCTCGGCGCCCATGAAGGCTTCGAAGTACGTGCCGAAGCGGTCCTGCAGCTCCTGGAAGACCGAATCCTCGGGCTTCAGGTCGCCGACCTTGAGGTTGCGGAAGTCGTCCCACACGCGCTCGAGCTGGCTGATCTGCTCGTCGAAGGACTTGCGGGCCTGGCCCATTTCCTTCTCCGCGCCATCCTTCACCCGACGCTTCTGGTCGCTCTTGGCGCCCTCGGCCTCGAGGGCCGCGAGGTCTTCCTCGAGCTTGGCAAGGCGGTCGGCGATGCGGGAGTCGCGCTGGCCCTCGAGGGTCTTGATCTCGAGACGGATCTCGTTCTCAAGGCTCGGGAGGTCGGCGTGGCGGCCCTCCTCGTCGACCGAGATGATCATGTACGCGGCGAAGTAGATGACCTTCTCGAGGTCCTTCGGCGCCATGTCGAGCAGGTAGCCGAGACGACTCGGAACACCCTTGAAGTACCAGATGTGCGTGACCGGAGCGGCGAGCTCGATGTGGCCCATGCGCTCACGACGAACCGAGGACTTGGTGACCTCCACGCCGCAGCGCTCGCACACGATGCCCTTGAACCGGACGCGCTTGTACTTGCCGCACGAGCACTCCCAGTCACGGGACGGCCCGAAGATCTGCTCTCCGAAGAGGCCGTCCTTCTCGGGCTTGAGCGTGCGGTAGTTGATGGTTTCGGGCTTCTTGACCTCGCCATGTGACCAGCGGCGGATGTCGTCGGCGGTAGCGAGACCGATCTTGATTTCGTCAAACGCGTGAACGTCGAGCAATGTTTTTCTTCTCTCTTAGGAAGCTGCAGTTGTGAGGGAGAGGGGGGTTCTTAGATCTCGTCGATCGACGAGGACTCGAACCGCGTGGAAATGTTGATGCCCAGCTCCTCGGCAGCACGGAAGACCTCGTCATCCGTGTCGCGCAGGTTGACCGTGGAACCGTCAGCGGACAGCACCTCCACGTTCAGGCACAGCGACTGCATTTCCTTGATGAGCACCTTGAAGGACTCGGGAATACCCGGCTCCTGGATGTTCTCGCCCTTGACGATGGCCTCGTACACCTTGACGCGACCGAGGATGTCATCCGACTTGATCGTCAGGAGCTCCTGGAGCGCGTAAGCCGCGCCGTACGCCTCGAGGGCCCAGACCTCCATCTCACCGAACCGCTGGCCACCGAACTGCGCCTTACCACCCAGCGGCTGCTGCGTGATCATCGAGTAGGGGCCCGTGGAGCGTGCGTGGATCTTGTCGTCCACCAGGTGGTGGAGCTTCAGGATGTACATGTAACCGACCGACACCGGCTCCGGGAACGGCTCGCCGGAGCGGCCGTCGAAGAGGCGGGTCTTGCCGGTCGAGTCGATGAGGCGGTCACCGTCGCGCGTCGGGGTCGTCGACTCGAGAAGACCCTCGATCTCCGACTCGAGCGCACCGTCGAACACGGGGGTCGCAACCTTCGTGCCCGGGGCGGCGCTGCGCGCGTGGTCAGGGAGCGTGGCGGCCCACTTGGGGTTGCCCTCGACATCCCAGCCCTGCTTGGCAACCCAACCCAGGTGGGTCTCGAGAACCTGGCCGAAGTTCATGCGGCCGGGGATACCGAGCGGGTTCAGGATGATGTCGACCGGGGTTCCATCGGCGAGGAACGGCATGTCCTCCACCGGCAGGATCTTCGAGATAACACCCTTGTTGCCGTGACGACCGGCGAGCTTGTCACCCGCGGTGATCTTGCGCTTCTGGGCGATGTAGACCACAACGCGCTGGTTGACACCCGAGCCGAGCTCGTCGTCATTCTCGGCGTTGAACTCCTTGACCGCGATGATCGTGCCCTCTTCACCGTGGGGAACCTTCAGCGAGGTGTCGCGCACCTCACGGCTCTTCTCGTTGAAGATGGCGCGCAGCAGGCGCTCCTCGGCCGACAGCTCGGTCTCACCCTTGGGCGTGACCTTGCCAACGAGGATGTCGCCGGGGCGAACCTCGGCGCCGATACGGATGATCCCGCGCTCGTCGAGGTCGGCGAGCAGCTCAGGGCTCACGTTGGGGAGGTCACGAGTGATCTCCTCCTTGCCGAGCTTGGTGTCGCGGGCATCCACTTCGTATTCCTCGATGTGGATCGAGGAGAGCGTGTCGTCCTTCACCAGGTTCTGGCTCAGGATGATCGCGTCCTCGAAGTTGTGACCCTCCCACGGCATGAACGCCACGAGGAGGTTCTTGCCGAGCGCGAGCTCGCCGTTCTCCGTCGCGGGGCCGTCGGCCAGGACCTGGCCCTGCTCGACGCGCTCGCCAGCGCTGACGATGACGCGGTGGTTGTAGCTCGTGCCCTGGTTGGAGCGGTCGAACTTGCGCAGGTAGTAGTCCTGCGTGCCACCCTCATCGAGCTGGATGGTGATGACGTCGGCGGAAACCTCCGCGACGACACCGGCCTTGTCGGCGGTGAGCACGTCACCGGCGTCGATGGCCGCGAAGCCCTCCATACCGGTACCAACGAGCGGGCTCTCGCTGCGCAGCAGCGGGACAGCCTGGCGCTGCATGTTGGCACCCATGAGGGCGCGGTTCGCATCGTCGTGCTCAAGGAACGGGATGAGCGAGGTCGCGACCGACACCATCTGGCGCGGCGAGACATCCATGTAGCCGATCTGCTCGGTGGGGATGAGGTCGACCTCGCCACCCTTCTTACGAGCGAGAACGCGGGGCTCCGCGAAGTGCGCGTCAGCGGTCAGCGGCGCGTTGGCCTGGGCGACCACGTAGTCGTCTTCCTCGCTTGCGGTGAGGTAGTCGATGGTCGTGGTGACCTTGCCGTTGACGACGCGCCGGTACGGGGTCTCGATGAACCCGAATGCGTTGATGCGGGCGAACGATGCGAGCGAACCGATCAGGCCGATGTTGGGGCCCTCAGGGGTCTCGATCGGGCACATGCGGCCGTAGTGGCTGGGGTGAACGTCACGGACCTCGACGCCGGCGCGCTCACGGGACAGGCCACCCGGGCCCAGCGCCGAGAGGCGACGCTTGTGGGTAAGACCCGCGAGCGGGTTGTTCTGGTCCATGAACTGGGACAGCTGCGAGGTTCCGAAGAATTCCTTGATCGCGGCGACGACGGGGCGCACGTTGATCAGGGTCTGCGGGGTGATCGCCTCGATGTCCTGCGTGGTCATGCGCTCGCGGACGACGCGCTCCATGCGGGACAGGCCGGTGCGCACCTGGTTCTGGATGAGCTCACCCACGGCGCGGATACGACGGTTGCCGAAGTGGTCGATGTCGTCGACGTCGAGCCGGACATCCACCTTCTTGCCGTCGCGCAGGCCCTTGATGGTGGCGAGGCTGTTGTCGTGGACTGTCACGTAGCTCGACGAGGTGTCGTGCAGGGCGACCAGGTACTTGATCGTCGCAATGATGTCTTCGACGGTGAGCACCGACTGCTTGATGTCGGTGTCGAGGCCGAGCTTGCGGTTGATCTTGTAGCGGCCGACCTTCGCGAGGTCGTAGCGCTTCGAGTTGAAGTAGAAGTTGTCGAGCAGCGCGCGCGCAGCCTCGGCAGCAACCTGCTCGCCCGGGCGGAGCTTGCGGTAGATGTCCTTGAGGGCCTCTTCCTTGGTGAGGATGGAGTCCTTCTCGAGGGTCAGCTCGATCGACGGGAAGCCCTTGAACTCCTCGAGGATCTGCTCGCTCGTGAGGCCG
>JBIITJ010000079.1:0-9641 GCA_044340535.1 Rhodoglobus sp. | reverse complement strand
CTTCGACCAGGTGCTGGGTTCGTTCGGCATCCGTCACGGCGAAAGTGACGGTCTGGCCAACCGCATCCCCGGCGCTGTCGAATCCGAGCGGCTCGATGTAGGAGTCGGGGATCGCGACCTCGAGCTCCGAGGCGTCCTGGTCGGGTTCGGTGCCAGCGCCGAGTTCGATGGTCTGGCCCGGGATGAAGCTGCCGAGCGAGACCACGTACCGGGTGCCGTCGTAATGCTGCACGTAGTCGAGCGAGATCGACTTTGTTGCCTGGACGTCGAGCACGCCTTCGATGGATGACAGCGTCTCGAGGTCATCCGGAGTCATCGCCACGATCATCGATGCCGCTCCTGGAGGACCCGACTGGCCGCTCGCGATCGAGTCCGGGTTGTATTCGGCCGGCCCGTCGGAGACGTCAGCCGCGTCCTCCGCCGGTTTGGTGACGGTGAGCACGTCGCTCGCACCGATGGCGCTGACGGTGTCGTCGATGTACCGGTTGATCCCGGTGCCGAGGCCGTTGGTGATGGTGAGGGTGAACGAGCCGACGAAGATCGCCAGGATCGTCAGGATCGTGCGGGTCTTCGAGCGGAACGTGTTGGCGACCGCCGAGGTGACCAGGTCTGGGGTTTTCATGCTGCCACCTCCCGGGTGTCGTCGACGATGAGGCCGTCGCGGATGTAGATGCGGCGATCGCAGCGGGCCGCGAGGTCTTCGTCGTGGGTGACCACGATGAGGGTGATGCCCTGCTCGCGGTTGAGGTCGAACAGGATGTCTTCGACCACGGAGCCGGTGACCGTGTCGAGGTTGCCGGTCGGTTCGTCGGCGAAGATGACCCGCGGGTTGTTCACCAGGGCACGGGCAATCACCGATCGCTGCTTCTGCCCGCCGGAGAGATTGACCGCCTTGTTTTTCGCCTTGTCGCCGAGCTCGAGCTGGTCGAGGGCGGCTAGGCCGCGCCGGCGACGTTCGCCGCGCGGGACCCCCGCAATCTTCAGCGGCAAGATGACGTTCTCCAGCACAGTCGCGTTGGCAGTAAGGAAGAACTGCTGGAACACAAAGCCGAACGTCTTGTTGCGCGTCTGGTTGAGCTTGCGGCCGCGAAGCGAGCGAGTGTCGTTGCCCTGCAGCTCGATCGTGCCGCTCGTGGGCTGGTCGAGCAGCGCGAGCACGTGCATGAGAGTCGATTTGCCTGACCCGCTCTTGCCCACGATCGCCACGCTCTCACCCTCCGCGATATCAAGGCTCACCCCCTTGAGGGCGTCGAAACGGTTTTGGCCGCTGCCGTACGACTTGTGCACGTCGCGGACCGACAGGATGGGCGAACTCATGGATGCTCCTTCGGGTGATGTCCTGGGAGGGGACCTTCCGAGCATCCCCCGATCGTGTGGCCCCCGCGTCCGCCCTGAGGAGTCACTTCAGCGCACTGCTGTACTCACGACGGATTGCGATGCTCGTTGCTGGGCCAAACGCCACGTGGCGTTCACTCGATCGCAACGCGTTTCTGGTTAGCTCTGCTCATGTCAACGCCGCTCACGTCGATCCCGGGCACGGGTTTTGCGGAGCGACGCGCCCGCTATGACCTTGTCGTTGTCGGGGCTGGCATCATCGGGCTGGGGCATGCCTACGAGGCTCACCGCCGCGGGCTCACCGTCGCGGTGGTCGACCGGGCGGCCACGATCTCGGGCGCGAGCATCCGCAACTTCGGCCACGTCGGGGTGACCGGGCAGTCGGGCGCGGCCCTCGCCTACGCCGAGGTTGCCCGCAGCCGCTGGCAGCGGCTCGCCGTTGAGGCCGACTTTTGGCTCAGCGAGGCAGGCGCGATCATGGTGGCGCGGGCCGACGACGAGTACGCGGTGCTCGAAGAGTTCACCGCCGAACGCGGCAAAGGTGCATCGGTGATGCTGTCGGCGGAGCGCGTGGCCGAGTACACCCCGGTTGACCCGGCACGGGTTGTCGGCGGCGCGTGGCTTCCGCAGGACGTGCAGGTCGACCCGCGCAGCGCCGCCCCCCGCATCGCCGAGTGGCTGGGGCAGGCGGGCATCCACTTCTTCTGGTGCACCACCGTGACCGCGGTCACCGGTGGCACGGTTTACACCAACCGGGGCGAGATCGCGACGGGCCAGGCCATCGTCGCGGTGAACCACGACGTCGACGGGCTCTACCCGGAGGTCGCCGCCGCGGCGGGGCTGGTGCGGTGCTCCCTCGACATGATGTCCGCGCGCGCGACGCTGGTGCGGGCGCTGGCGACACCGTTGCTGACGGGATGGTCGATGGTGCGGTACTCCGGATTCGCGGGGCTGGCGTCCACCCCGGCACTGCGGAGCCGGCTTGCGGCCGAGCATCCGGAGCTTGCGGCCCTCGACCTCAACCAGATGTACACGCAACGCATGAATGGCGACCTGATCATCGGCGACACCCACGCGTCGTCGGCGACGCCGTCGCCGTTCCAGTCCGAACCGGCGTTCGAGCAGCTGGTGCAGCTCACCACCGAACTGTTCGGCACGACCGACCTGCGGGTGCACGAGCGCTGGCAGGGCGTGTATGCGAAAGCCGACGAGGAGTTCCTGGTCGAATCGCCCGAGGAGGGTGTGACGGTGGTCTCGGTGACAACAGGCATCGGCATGACGACGGGGCTCGGCGTTGCGGCATCCGTCATGGAGGGGCTCTTCGCACCGTTAGGCTCAGCCGCATGACGCTGCCCGAGCCGACCGAAGTCGTGGTCATGGATATGGCGGGCACCACCGTCAAGGACGACGGTCTTGTGGAGCGGGCGTTCACGGCCGCGCTCGACGCCAACGGCATCGCTACCGACCCGACCGACCGCCGCGTCGCAATGGAGTTCGTGCGCTCGACGATGGGCCAGTCGAAGATCGTTGTCTTCACCGAGCTGGTGCGCGACCCCGAGCGCGGTGCGCAGCTGAACCGCGACTTCGAGCAGGCATACGACGATCTCGTCGCGGAGGGTCTCGCCGAGGAGATCCCGGGTGCTCGCGGCGCGATCACCGCGTTGCGGGCGGCCGGCATCCGGGTGGCGCTGACGACCGGTTTCGCCCCGCACACCCAGGCGGCGCTGATCGACGCCTTGGGCTGGGGCGACATCATCGACCGCGCGTTTTCCCCGGCGGATGTCGGTGGTCGAGGCCGCCCGCTACCCGACCTGAACCTGGCGGCGCTCGCGGCACTGCACGGCTCGTCGGCCGCGGCGATGGTGGTGGTGGGCGACACCAGCTCAGACATGCGCAGCGGCGTAGCCTCGGGCGCGGGCCGCGTGGTCGGCGTCATGAGCGGTGCCCACTCGCGCGAGCGCCTGCGCGAGGCGGGCGCGACGGATGTCATCGCCGACGTCACCGAACTACCGGCTCTTCTCGGCCTGTGACTTTCACCACCGCGAACCGCTGGTATAGTTTTCAGGTTGGCTTGTCCAGCATGCGCCCGTAGCTCAGCGGATAGAGCAATTGACTACGGATCAATAGGCCGGGGGTTCAAATCCCTCCGGGCGCACCAACCAACAGCCCCGTAATCTCAACGATTACGGGGCTGTTTTTGTCTCGCGGACGGCTAAAACCCTACGAAAACCCTACAAATGCATCGGTGCGGACCTTATCCATGCGGTCTGAAACGGCGTCCAGGTCGTCCTCGAAGAGGTCTGCGTAGGTGTCGAGCGTCATCGCTGCAGACGCGTGCCCGAGCATTCGCTGCACCGCCTTGGGGTTCGCGCCCGAGCTAATTGCGAGGCTCGCGGCCGTGTGGCGGAGGTCGTGGGGAGTGACCTCAGGAAATGTCGGATCTTCAAGTCGGGCCCGCTGGACGGCCGACCAGAACCAGCCGACTCCGCTCTTCGGAGCCACCTTATGCACAACTCCATCGCCAAACACCAGCTGTTGCGGAGACTTGCCGGCGCACTCTGCTCTCAACATCTCAGAGAGAAATGCCGGGTATGGCACGCTGCGGCGTTCGTGCGTCTTGGGTGTTCCCACGACGATCCGGCCGCCGACGCTCACCGCGTTCTCCTGAATCAAAAGGCGCCTTCGTTGGTCGTCGACGGCCTCCACTCGGAGGCCCGTTGCCTCACCCCAGCGCAGTCCCGTATAGGCCAAGGTGTAAATCAGGGACGCGTGATCTCCGCGCAGTTTGGAGATCAGGAGTTCCACCTGTGCCGCAGAAAGGTACGCCCGCTTCTTCTTCGACTTCCGCGGCAGCTTCACGCCTCTAGCCGGGTTCATGGAGATCCGTCTATCTCGCACCGCGACATCCAGGATGGAAGCGAGCACGCCGTACGCGCGAAGAGTCACCGTCGCTGACTTCGGTTTAGCGGTTGCCCCGCCTGCGCTGAGTCGAGTGATCCAGCCCTGTATATCCGAATGTTGAATTTCAGAGATTCGACGTGCTCCCCAGACTGGTTCAACGTGAACTCTCCACGCGACTTCGATCGCGCTGAGCGAAGAGGGCTTGAGGTGCGACTGGTTTGCCAGCCATTCCGTGCCGAGCTCGCGAACCGTCGCTTTGCCTTGAGAGGGGTCGACGTACTCGCCTTTGAGAGAAGTCACGACAATTCCCGCGAGGAACTCCTCGGCGTCTCGCTTGCGCTTGAAGCCGGCCTTCTCGCGGTTGCGCCGTTCAGGATCGCGAAAATGCGCGCGATATCTCTTTCCGTCTTTGGTTTGGTAACTAGAAATGCTGCCCATGCGACCCTGCCTCGGCCCTACTATCCGAAGAGATTATTGATGTCATCGATACTATTTCTCGCCCCTAGAGTTCGTCGGATGGGTCGATGTCCGAGTCGCCCCAATCGTCGCGTCTCACGCAGGCGATGTTCCGCTTCTACGTCCACCTCCAACCTCGATGCTTCCTCCAATTAGCCGAGTGTCGGCGTCGAGCTTCGGGGTAGAAGGGTGGAATCGTTCGATGGGGGAGAAGCCGGCGGAGGGGACATGTGCAACTACAGAACGTAGCGTTCGACGGTCTCGGCGCCAAAGATCCTCGCGAACGTAACGGTCAGCTCGACGGCGAGGCGTTGAGGTAGTCCTCGAACGTGGGGCGATGAGCTGTGTGCTTTCAACGTAGGCCCATCGTGAAAGCGATCAGTGCTGCTCCCAGCGCCACCGCGAGGAGTACCAGGCAAGTGAGGAAGATGGCGATCGTGCTTATTTTCAAGAGACAAATCCAATCGAGTTCAAGGTCGAGATGATGTGGGTGGGACGGGCCGCGGTAGATGGCGCGGCCCGCCGCGTGTCGCGAGGGCGTGTCGAGAATGCCCTGCAGAACGATCCGCTCGTCCGAGAAGGGTGGTCTTGTCGGGTGGGGCAAGGGATGTTGGCTTTGAGCTGCACGCGAGAGTCATGAGCCGACTTTCCGCTTCATCCATGGATACGGATCGATGAGGTCGCCATTCACTGTCAGCTCGAGATGAACGTGGGGGCCCGTGCAATTGCCCGTGCACCCTACATTGCCGATGACCTGTGATCGAGCCACCCGATCGCCTACCGCAACGGCTGGGGAGTCTTCGAGCATGTGCGCATACAGGCTGACCACTGTTTCGCCTTCTATCTGGTGCTCGACCCGTACATAAGTGCCGGCATCGCCTTGGAGGTTGCCCACGTCGATGACAGTGCCCTCCGCGATCGCCTGAATCGGAGTGCCCAAGCCGGGATTTATATCGAGCCCTGTGTGAAAGTTCGGGGCTCCGCGCAGGGTTCTCCAGCCGTAGGGACTGCTGATGGGTGCTCCGAGTGCGAGGGGCCAGTTCACCAAGGAATTTGGATTGTTGGAGAAGGTATCCGCAATCCGCGAGTACGGTTGCGCATTTGCAGGCAGGGCCTTGCTGACGCTGAACTGGTCGCGAACGGAAATAGCTGCTTCCGATGTCCCGGAAGCAACAAATGACTGCGCCTCTGGCGCCTCCTTTTCGGACTGAGACATGGATGGACTGAATGCGTAGGCGGGCAGTGCGTACGTCCCGAAGAGTAGGGCGATTGCAGCCAGCGCCCCACAGGCGCGCGACCTTGGCCGAACCCGGCGAGAGAATTTCGGGCGAGCAGCTGACTTTCGCGCTGTCTGTTCAGATCTTATGAGATCGCGACGCGAGAGCGCCGGTGGAGCGGGACGGTTCTGGGGATGCATGCTAGTAGTTCCAGGCTGTCGGGTTTCACCATGCACCGCCTAATAGGCAACCCGTCGGGTGTGCAGGGAGAGGTGGGAAAAGGAGGAGCGGGCCAGCGATCGGCTGGCGTCTAGCTCAAACTCTGATGACCGACAGGAGAAGCAGGGAGGGAGCGCTGTTTTCTCGCGCGACGAGTGTTCGAATATTGCGCGTGGGCCTGGCCGACATAGTCAGCGACGTGATTCGTGAGGGGCGGCGGCAAAGAAACAAGATCCCAGTCATAACAAGGGCGAGAAGGCAAGCAAATCCGAGCGCCAGCTCGCTGTCACAATGCCCAGCGCAAGCGGGATCCGATTCGCTGATGAGTTCAAACTCGCTGGCCTGCGAACCGATGCTGCTTGAACTGTGAGCTGCAGCCTCGATGTGATTCTCCGTAGAGAACGAGTGCATGGCGAGGATGCCGATTAGCAAGGCCGGCACCGCGAGAAGCGGTAACAAAAAGCGCCGCAAAAACGACTGGGCCGATCGGGTTAGGGGCGCAACGAACGCCTCACTTCGAGCCCTATGCATCTGGCCACGATACCGTTCAACTCTGAGACTCCGCATAATTGGCTCGGCTAGACCAACGGCAGACTAGGCTCCCGTCCTATTCGAAAGTGACCCGCACGCTGCCCGGGATCGTCGAAGTGGCTTTGCAGACTCGGGAGGAGCGGGGGCAATACTCTACGGTCTCTCAAGGAGTTCGAAATGCGACGGCTGATACTCTCAGATCAGTTCCCGACACGGAGGAGGGGGAGCTATGTCATTTTCAGACATACGATCGTCTGCCCGCTTCACTCTTTGGAGGCGGGCGCTGTGGGCGCTGATCGGCATACCGGCGCTTCTGCTTGGGTTCGTGACGATGCACGCTTTAGTCCCGGAGTCGGCGATCTCGCCGGACTTGCACACTATCGCTCAGGTGCTTGCTGCACCCGACGCATCTGCGGACGCGGGCGCTGCGCCTAGCGACCGCACCTCCTGCGACCAGTCTTGTGAAACCCTCCACGACATCATCGCCGTGGCTTGTGTCGTCGGACTCGTCCTCGGGCTGTTTTTCCTGCTCCCGCTCGTCAAGCCGAGATGGGGGGCACTCGCGCGCAGGGTCAGCCGGGGGCCCCTCCTGGCGCCTAGTCAACTGTTGCAGCCACAGATTTCTCTCGACCTCCTCTCAATCAGTCGAACCTGATTCGACTGTCCGGCAACCCGCGACCGCGGGTCCATCGGCATGTCGCTGTGTCGACCGATTGAGAGAATCAGGCAGGAAATCTCGTTGCTTGCACGTACGAACAGTCCGGACGTCCGGCCCGACGACCACTTTGAGCAAGACCCGTCAGAGGAGATCCGGCAACCCAGACTGGGATTGTCCGGGTGGCTGCGGTGGAGCTGGCGCCTGCTCACGAGCATGCGCACAGCGTTGCTCCTGCTCCTCCTTCTGGCGATCGCCGCCATTCCGGGCTCGTTGGTCCCGCAACGGACGGCCGACCCCAACGGTGTCGCCTTGATTTATCGCGAGGACCCGGTGCGCGCACAGGTGCTCGAGACGCTCCAGCTCTTCACCGTGTACACATCAGTGTGGTTCTCAGCCGTGTACCTCCTGCTCTTCGTCTCTCTCATCGGGTGCGTGATTCCGCGCGCGCGTCATCATTTCACCGCGCTGCGGCAAGCGCCGCCCCGGACTCCCGCACGCTTCTTTCGGCTCCCGGCGAGCGAGACTGCCAGCCTTCCGAAGCGCGATCGGAGCGTGCGCGAACTCGCCGAGGAGGCGGGTGCGGTTCTCCGCAAGGCTGGTTACCGAATTGCCTATTACGACATACCCAGCGGCGCTTCATCGGTTGCGGGGGAGCGAGGCTACCTTCGCGAAACTGGCAATTTGCTCTTCCACGTGTCCCTCATCGGGGTTCTGATTTCCATTGCCGTGGGCGGCGGCTACCGGTATGCGGGCCAGAGAGTCATCGTTGAGGGTGAGACCTTCGTGAACTCGCGCGGCGCGTACGACACCTTCACTGCCGGGCAGCTCTTCTCCGATTCCGCTCTGCCGGGGTTCTCACTCAACCTCGAGGCCTTCTCGGTGAGCTACCTGGAGGATGACCCGTCCAACCTCGGGTTCATTACCGACTACACCGCCACCGTCAACACCCGGGGTCCCGGTTCTTCGAGGACGACGGCGTCGACAATCCGGGTCAACGAACCCCTCGCGATCGAAGGAACTGAGATTTACCTCCTCGGCAATGGCTACGCGCCCACGATCGTGTTCCGCGATCCCGACGGGAACACAGTGCTTCGCGACGAGATCCCCTTCCTGCCGCAGGACTCGAACCTGACCAGCCTCGGGGTGCTGAAAGTCCCGGACGGACTCGAGACACAGGTCGGAGCGATCGGATTCTTCTACCCCACTCAGTCCAACCTGGAGTCCGGCGCATACGCATCCGTCTACCCAGACCTGCTCAATCCGGTACTCACTCTGAACGTCTTCACCGGGGACCTAGGCATCGATGATGGCACGCCAAAGTCGGTCTACTCCCTCGACACCTCGGAGATGACGCAGCTCACGGGCGGCGACACCGGCGTCGACTCGGTCGAGCTTCGGCCGGGCGAAATTGCGGACCTACCCAACGGCCTCGGGTCCGTGGAACTCGTGGATGTCAAAAGATTCGCATCATTCGACTTCGCATACGACCCGACCAAACTTCCCGTCCTCCTCTTCACGATGCTCGCAGTAGCCGGTCTCGGCCTGGGCCTCTTCGTTCCACGACGACGCGTTTGGTTCAGATTCTCGTCGTCGGGTGAGTCGCAGGTCGCCCTGGAAGCCGGCGCACTCTCACGTGGCGACGACCCCCAACTCGAGGACGCGCTGCGCAGACTGACCCAACTCATTGCCGAGCCAGACGAGAAGACAGGAAGGATCAAGTGAACTTCGACAACTGGTGGCTCAACGCGCTCTGGTCATTGCTTCCGACCGTGAGCATGGGTCTCATCTTCTGGTTCGTCATCCGCGCGATCATCAACGCCGACCGGAACGAGCGCAAGATGATGGCCAAGGTAGAGGCGGAGGAACGCGCCAAGGCCACCGCGAAGAGGGCCGATGTCTGAGCCGGCCCCTTGTTCAAGAAACGCGACCGCAAGCTCGAGCGCGGGAAGCGGAGCATCACTCTGCTCCGCTCGAAACAGCATTCGCATCTCTGGCGGCCGATCCGCGCCTGGAAGCGCCGACGAGCGTGCTCGTGACGACGAGCGTCGCCGCCGGGCTCTTCGAGGCGCCGCGCCGTCCGAACATGGAGACACGGAATCAAGTTCTCAAACCGACCGTGTCCACTAAATGTGTATGGTTGTTCATATGAACACATATAAGGCCAATGGAGGGCTGTGATGGGAGAAGGACACTCGCACCCGACGGCGGCTAGCGCCGGGGGCCGGCACCGCCGGCCCCTGACGATCGCCTTCTTCCTCACCGCGTCGTACATGGTGGTGGAGTTCGTAGTGGGCTTCTCCGTCAACTCGCTCGCCCTGATCTCC
>JBIITJ010000015.1:0-45379 GCA_044340535.1 Rhodoglobus sp. | reverse complement strand
CCATTGAATTCCGCTCCCTGTCCAAGCATTTCGGGCCCGTGCGCGCCGTCGACGACCTGAGCTTTACCGTGCAGCCGGGTGTCGTAACCGGTTTCCTCGGCCCCAACGGCGCGGGCAAGACGACGACGCTGCGCATGCTGCTCGGGCTCGTGCGCCCCACGAGCGGCTCAGCCACTTTCGGCGGGGTGCCATACAGGGAGCTCCCGCGACCGCTCGCGACAGTGGGCACCGCGCTCGAGGCCGCGAGCTTCAACCCGGGCCGGACTGCGCGGGACCACCTCCGCGTGTATGCGGCGGCGGCGGGCATCCCTAAGCCCAACATCGACCGGGCGCTGGGGCTGACGGGTATCTCCGAGGCCGCGGGCCGAAGGGTCGGCGGTTTCTCGCTCGGCATGCGGCAGCGTCTCGGGCTCTCCTTCGCGCTGCTCGGCGACCCTGGGGTGCTCGTGCTCGACGAGCCGATCAACGGGCTCGACCCCGAAGGGATCCGCTGGATCCGCGGGCTGCTGCAGAAGCTCGCCGCCGAGGGGCGGACGGTGCTGGTCTCCTCGCACCTGCTGAGCGAAGTGCAGCAGAGCGTCGACAGTGTCGTGATCATCTCGCGCGGAAAGATCGTGCACGAAGGCTCGCTCGACAGTCTCGCGCCCGACACCGTGGTCATGGTGGATTCACCCGACCGGGCGGCCCTGCGTGCGGCGCTCGCCGCGGCAGGGGTTCCCGCGATCGAGTCAGACGCCGGCTTCGCAGTGACGGGGGCCGAAGCATCCGACCTCGGGGCGATCGCGCTGCGGGCTTCGGTGCCGCTCAGCCTGCTCAAGCCAGAGCACGCGGGCCTCGAAGACGTCTTCCTGCGCTTAGTGGGCTCCGGCGAAGGGACGGGACGATGAGCGGCGCGCTCACGTCAGAGCTGCTCAAGCTCACCACCACCCGAGCGTGGTGGATCCTCGCCCTGGTGCTCTTCGGCTACGTGGGCTTCACGGCCGCAGGGCTCGCCCTGCTGTTCGGGGCGCTCGGCGACCAGCTCGCGGAACAACCCGGCTCAACACCGCTGCCGATGGACACGCTCGCGCCGCTGGTGTACTCGACCGTGACCGCGATCGGCTACGTCTTCCCGCTCATCCTCGGCACGCTTGCGGTGACCTCGGAGGTGCGCAACCAAACCCTCACGCCAACCTTCCTCGCCCAGCCCGGGCGCGGCCGGGTCCTGCTCGCGAAACTCGTCGTGCTCGCCGGGGCGGGGGCGCTGTACGGCATCGTCGGCTTGCTCGCCTCGATGGGGGCGGGGGCCGTCATCCTCGAACTGACCGGCAACGCGGCATTGCTCGACAGCAGCGACACCTGGGCGCTCGCGGGTCGCACGGTGCTCGCGATGGCCCTGTGGGCGGTCGTGGGGGTTGGCGTCGGCTCCCTCATCCAGAACCAGGTTGCGGCGATCGTTGTCGTGTTGGCCTTCACGCAGTTCCTCGAGCCGATCCTGCGGTTCGGTACCTCGATCTGGGATTGGACGGCCGCCGTAGGCCGCTTCCTGCCCGGGGCGGCGAGTGACGCGCTCGTCGGCGCGAGCATCTACACCGCGTTCTCGGCACCGGGCAGTGTGGAGCCCCTCGACTGGTGGCAGGGTGGCCTCGTTCTCCTCGCGATCGCGGCTGTTGCCGCCGCCGCGGGCTACCTCACCGCCTGGCCGCGCGACATCACCTAGGCTCGTGCCGAGAGGAGGGGCCGATGCTCGAAGAGGAGTACCAACCGCGTCGCACGCTGCCGCCGCACCTGCGCCCGGCGCCCGTGCCGGAGGCGCCGTTTTCGTTCGAGATCAGGGCGGCCGAGCTGGGCGACCTGCCGAGCATCCGCGAGATCTACAACCACTACGTGCTGAACTCCTCGGTCACCTTCGATGACGCGCCGTGGACGTTCCCCGAGGCGCGTAAGACCTTCGAGAAGGCCTCGCAGCACGGCTACCCGTTTATCGTCGCGGTAAGCCCCAGTGGGCAGATCCTGGGCATCGCGTGGGTGCAGGCCTGGAACAGCAAGGCGAGCCACCGCTTCTCGGTGGAGAACTACATCTACCTGGGGCCCGCCTCGACCGGCAAAGGGCTCGGCAGGGCCCTGCTCGGTGAACTCATCGACCGGGCGCGGGCGGCCGGGGTCAAGCACATGATCGCGGTGATCGCCGATAAAGGTGCGGACGCCTCGATCCGCCTGCACGAGAGCTACGGCTTCAAAGTCTCCGGCCAGATGGGCAAGGTGGGCTTCAAGTTCGACCGCTGGCTCGGCACGGTCATCATGGAGAAGAACCTCCGCAAGGGCTAGGTGCCCGGCTCAGCCAGCACCTGCCGCAGCGCGAGCTCGGTGTCGGCCACCGTCGCGGGGTCACCGAGCCACAGCATCCGTAGCAGCAGGCCGTCGATCGCGAGCGCCGCAACGCGCGTGCGGCCAGGGTCGCTGTTCTCGGGATCGAGCGCGTGCTCGAGACTGCGGTACCAGAGCTCGGCCTCCGCGCGCAGGGTGTCGCGCCGCATCGCCAGGAACATCAGCTCGTACTGGGCGATCGCTGCGGCCCGGTTGGCGTGCGCCCAGGTGTGCAGCACGCGTGCAAAGCCCGGGATGTCTCCTGCGCCGAGCGACGCGAACAGCGCCACCTGTTCTTCCGTAGCTCGCGTGAGGGCACTCAGGTAGAGGTCATCCAACGTCGCAAAATAGTAGGTGGCCGCCGACACCGGCATCCCCGCTTCTGCGGCAACCGCCCGGTGGGTTACAGCGCCCGGGCCGCCGCGCTCGAGCACCCTCAGCACCGCGTCGAGCAGTGCCGCGCGTCGTGCCTCGCCTTTCGGGGTGAGTGCCATCAGTGTTTGCCGCCTGCCTCCAGCAGCACGACGCCGCCGGCGACCAGTGCGATCCCGAGCACCTGCTGCCAGGTCAGCGCCTCACCGAACGCGAGCCAGCTGATGAGGGCGATGGCGACCACGCCGACGCCGGCCCAGATGGCGTAGGCCACACCGAGCGGCACGCCCTTCGACAGCGTCAACGAGAGCATGGTGAACGCGAAGATGTAGCCGACCCCAACCACCGGATAGGCCCACCAGACGGACCGCTCGCCGGAGGTGAGTTTCAGGAACGAGGTGGCGATCACCTCACCGATGATCGCGAGCGCAAGAAAGACGTAACCCATGACAACCCCTCTTTTCTGGAACAAATGTACCAGAAAAGAGGGGTTGTCATGGCGCGGGGCCCCGAGTACTGCACGCGAACTGCGCCAAATGTCGGGCGCCGACATGAGGCACCCGACATTTGGCGAGGTTCGCGTACAGATCTGCCAGTGGCCTCAGCTCTTCGGGGTCGCCCGGCGGAGGATGAAGAAGCCGAGCACCGCCGCGAGCGCCGTGACAACGAGGCTCGAGGCGTAGGTGCCGAGGAAGCCCGCCTGACCGAAGAAGTCGCCGAGGAGGCCCCAGCTCGACGTGAAGGTCAGCAGGGCCGCGCCCCCGATCAGGAGCGCCCCCAGCCCCACGAAGAACGCGGTGAGCCCGTTGGCCTTCCACCGCACCCAGACGCTGGCAACAGCCGCCCCGACGAAGAAGAAGAACAGGAAGGCACTGAAGAAGATCGCGAGCCGCTCGAGCCAGCCACCGGTTCCGAAATAGTAGGCGGTGAACATGCTGCCGCCGAGGCCCCAGCCTCCCGTGGCCTCCTCGATGACGGAGAGGATGGTCAGCCCGATCGAGTACATCGCCGCGAGGCCCACGAAGGCGAGCGAGGCTCCCAGGTAGTAGTCGCGGCGCGTCACCCCGTAGCCGAGCGCAAAGGGGAACGTGATCGAGATCGCTTGCACGGCCACCACCATCATGTACACGAAGATGTACATGCTCGCTCCGCTCCATCCCGTGCCGTCGAGCGCGTCGGCACGGTCAGCGGGAGCTGCGCCCGTGTAAATGATCCCCCAGATCGCCAGGTTCGCGAGGAAGATGATCGCGAGGATCATCCACGGCAGGGTGATGGTGGTCCAGGGATTCGCGAACTGGAGTTTCGCGGCGTTGAGGATACGCTGCGCTGGCGTTGCCGGTGTGGCCACAGTGGTCAGGCTGGCGGTGGTCATGCTGACACCTCGAATTCTTTCTCGCTCGTGTTGGTGCGGCGGATGATCAGTTGCTGGAGGGAGACCGGCGAGAGTTCGAGGCCTGCGGCCGCGGCATCCCGGCGTTCGGCGGGGGAGAGCCCGGCGACGGTCACTGAGGCAAGCCCGCCGATGCCGTCGCGGTGCAGCACTTCACGCTGGCCGACGAAGGCGTCGACGGCCGTGCGGGTGCCGACGACGGAGGTCGCGCTGCCGCGCAGGGTTTCCGCGTCCTCGTCGATGATGATGCGCCCTTCGTCGATCACGAGCACGTGTTCGAGGAGGTTAGCCACCTCGTCGATCAGGTGGGTGGACAGGATGACCGTGCGCGGGTGTTCCGCGTAGTCGGCCAGCAGCCGGTCGTAGAAGATCTGGCGCGCCACGGCATCGAGGCCGAGGTAGGGCTCATCGAAGAACGTCAGCGGTGCACGGGAGGCGAGACCTACGATCACGCCGATCGAGGAGAGCTGTCCGCGCGAGAGCTTCTTGATGCGACGATCGAGCGGCAAACGAAAGTCGGCGATGAGCTGCTCGGCGAACTCTTGGTCCCAGTTCGCGAAGAACCACGGGGCACTGCGGAACACGTGCTTGACCCTGAAGTCTTCGGGGTAGCGCTGGCTCTCCTTGATGAAGGAGATGTTCTGGAGCACGGTGGCGTTCTCGACGGGGGACTGGCCGAACACCTGGATCGAGCCGCTCGTGGCGAAGTCCTGCCCGGTGAGCAGCTGCATAAGCGTGGTCTTGCCCGCGCCGTTGCGGCCGAGGAGACCGTAAATCTTGTTCTCCTCGACGGTGAACGACACAGTGTCGACCGCGGTCACGGCGCCGAAACGCTTGCTGAGGCCTGATACCTCGATGACTTTCGTCATGACGTCTTTTCCTTCCGGATCATGTCGGTGAGTTGCTCGGTGGAGATGCCGAGCTTTGCTGCTTCGGTGAGGAGCGGCCGCACGAATTCGGCGGCAAACTCGTCTCGTCGCGTGCCGATGAGTTGCGCTTGGGCGCCGGTGCTCACGAACATCCCGATCCCTCTCTTTTTGTAAAGGATCCCGTTGTCCACGAGCAGGTTCACGCCCTTCAGGGCGGTCGCCGGGTTGATGCGGTAGAACGCCGCGAGCTCATTGGTCGAGGGGACCTGGGTTTCCTCCGGCATCACCCCGGCGATGATGTCGTTCTCGATCTGGCCTGCGATTTGCAGGAATATCGGCCTGGACTCGTCCACGGAAACCTCCCTTCGGTTATTTGGTTAGTTGGTGCAGTAACTAACCAATCAGGTTTGCCTCGTGGTGTCAAGACTTAAGCTCGGAGGATGTTCGAACTCCACCACCTGACCGCCCTCGAGCAGCTCGACTGGTTGCGTCGGGGCGAGGTCTCCCCGACGGAGCTCGCGACCCACTACCTCGACCGCATCGACCGGCTCGACGGTGAGCTGGGTGCGTTCACGACGGTGACCCGGGATGCCGCACTCGAGCGCGCCCGCTACGTCGAGACCTCCGTGCCGAAGGCCGTGCCGCTGTGGGGCCTGCCCCTGGGCGACAAGGATCTCTGGCAGCGCGCGGGAGTTCGCACCACGTTCGGTTCCCGGCTGACGGAGCACTTCGTGCCCGAGGAGTCAGACGAGATCGTGCGGGTGCTCGATGGCGCAGGCGGCGTGAGCCTCGGCAAGACGAGTGCGCCCGAGTTCGGGCTGCCCGCCTACACCGAGTCGCTTGTCGCGCCCCCGGCGCGCACGCCGTGGAACACAGCCCTCGGGGCGGGCGGCAGCAGCGGTGGAGCGGCGGTCGCCGTCTCGGCCGGGTTGCTGCCGGTCGCCCCCGGCTCTGACGGCGGTGGGTCCATCCGGATCCCCGCTGCGGCCACCGGGCTCGTCGGCCTCAAGCCCTCGCGGGGTCGGGTTCCCTCGGGCGCCGGTTTCCTGTCACTCGGCGGCCTCGTCGCGGCGGGCCCCCTCGCACGCACCGTGGCCGACGCGGCGCTGCTGCTTGACGCGATCGCGGGCGCATCGCCGTGGTCGGTGGGGCCGCCGTCGTGGGACGGCGGTGCCTACCTCAACGCTGCTGTGCGGGGTGAGGGCCGATACCAGCTCGGCGTGATGACCACGTCACCCTGGGAGGAGGCCTACGAGATCACCGTGTCGCCGGAGGCATCCGACGCTCTCGCGCTGGCCCGCCGCGAACTGGATGCGCTCGGCCACGGCATCGAGGACATCCGGCTGGAGCCGAGCCCCGAGTACGCGCCCGCGTTCCGCACCATCTGGCAGGCGGGGGCGGCGAACATCCCCGCGGAGGGCGAGCAGCTCGAACTGCTCGAGCCCCTCACGCGCTGGCTGGTCGAGCGCGGCAGGAGCCTCGGCGCGCGCGAGCTCGGGGCTGCCCTGCAGCAGCTGGCGGCGTTCGAGCGCAGCGTCATCCGGCAATTCTCCTCGTTCGACGCCGTGCTGACGCCGGCGCTCGCGATGACACCGCGACCCGTCGGCTGGTACGACGCGGAGGATGGCGAGCACAACTTCGAGCAGCAGGTGCAGTACACGCCGTGGACGAGCTTCGTGAACGTCAGCGGGCTGCCCGCGATCACGCTGCCGGTGGCGCAGACCGGGGATGGCCTGCCGATGGGCGTGCAACTCATTGGTCGGCCCGGCCGGGAAGACGTGCTGCTGGCGATCGGCGCCCAGCTCGAGCGGCGCCTGTCCTGGCAGGGCCGTCACCCCGCCGCCTGGGGCTGAGAGATCGCTGGTTCGGGATGCCCGGCTCTTGCCCACCTTAGGTAAGGCATGCCTATACTGGGTGAGTCATGACACCCGAAACCCTGAGCGCGAGTATCTCGTGGAACCCGAGCGCGAGCGACCGCCTGCTGCTGGCCGGCGACGAGTTCTCCCTCGACACTATCCGGGTAATCCTCGCCACCCTGCCGCGTTCGGCTCGGGGCCAGGTGTTCGTCGAGGTGCAATCGGCCGACGATGTCGAGACGCTCGCGGCTCCCGGTCGCTTCGCGGTGTGCTGGCTCGTGCGTGACCGCGGGCAGTCGCTGCGCCGCTCGGTTGACGCGTGGCTCGCCGAGATGCTGCCGGTCAGCGCGTTCGGTGAGAGCACCGTCTACGCCTGGATCGCCGCCGACGGGCCCGCGAAACTGCTGAGCTCGGACTAGGGCTCCAGCCCCACCAGCTTCGCGCTCTCGCTCCACAGCGCCTCCGCCAGGCCCGCGGCTCTGGCACCCCGGTTGACGCGCCCGTAGGGCTTCAGGCCGTCAAAGTAAGTGCCGCTGGGTGCCTCGACCTGCTCGACCGTCGCGAGGTGCACGAGCGGGGTTGCGCCCTGCTCGGCGGAGATGCCCAGCCGGTTACCGGTGAGGCGGTTCGCGAACTTCACGAGGCCCGACTCGGCCCCGAAGCTCGTCGCCACGTAGCCCGGATGGAAGGCGTAGGCCTCGTGCCCGCGGCGGGCGAGCTCCTGGGTAAACAGGATCGTCGCGATCTTCGAGGTGCCGTAAGCCCGCCAGCCGCCGAACCAGGGCCGCTTGCGCCAGTCGAGGTCGTCGATGCGCAGTTTGCCCGCGAGGTTGGCGACGCTCGCGGTGCCGATGATCCGCGAGCCCGCGAGCTTCGGCAGGAGCAGGTTGGTGAGCAGGAAGGGCGCGAGGTGGTTGTGCTGGATGGTGCGCTCGTGGCCGTCGGCCGAAACGCCGCGAGTGTGGATGAGCCCGCCCGCGTTATTGGCGAGCACGTCGATGTGCTCATAGCGGTCACTGAGTGCCGCGGCGAGGGCGCGCACCTCGTCGAGCCGGTCGAAGTCGGCCAGGAATGGCGTACCGCCGGTGGACTCGGCAACGGCCCGGGTCCGCTCCGGGTTGCGACCGACGACCGCGACATCCCAGCCCGCCGCGGCGAGCCGGCCCGCCGCGTTCGCGCCGATGCCGGAGCTTGCCCCCGTGATCACAATGGTCGTCATCGGATGTACCCACCTTTCCTGAGGCCAGCCTCGATCTCGAACCGGTTGGTTCGTGGTTCGCGGCCCGCATCGACGTAGAGCGGGATGAACGCCAGCCCGTACTTCTTCCACTGCGCCCGGTGCACCGCTTCGTGCTCAAGGACTGTGGGGGAGACGTTGTCGCGCGTCAGGTACACCGCGCCGATGGTGGTGCCGCCTCGACCGAAGGCCCAGCGGGGGCAGGGCGCGGCGACCAGCATTCCGCCAATCCTACGCAGCCGGAAGCCGCTCAGGATGCCACCCCAGATGACCGCGCAGGCCGTCGCGAACCAGTAGCCCGGCCGCGCCACCACCGGGTGCACGGTGACCGCACGGAGCCACCCCACCCGCCGCAGCCGGCCGACGACCGTGCTTGTTCGGGGCGCGGTCACCGCGGGGTGCTGCCGGGGCGACCGTAGGTTTCCAGCAGCCGCAGCCAGATCTCGTTCATGGTCGGATAGGCCGGCACCGCGTGCCAGAGGCGGTCGATGGGCACCTCGCCCACGACGGCGATCGTCGCGGCGTGCAGCAGTTCGCTGACATCCTGCCCCACGAAGGTCACCCCGATGACCACGCCGCGGGCCTCGTCGACGACCATCCTGGCGTTGCCCGAATACCCGTCGGCCTGCAGGCTGGCACCCGCGACCCAGCCCAGGTCGTAGTCGACGACCCGGATGTCGTAGCCAGCGTCACGCGCGGCGGTCGAGGTGAGCCCCACGGAGGCGACCTCGGGCTCCGAGAACGTCACCTGCGGCACGGCGGCGTGGTCGGCGGTGGCCACGTGGGTGCCCCAGGGTGAGTCATCCACTGCGGCGCCTTTCGCGCGCGCGGCGATGACGTCACCGGTGGCGCGCGCCTGGTACTTACCCTGGTGGGTGAGCAGGGCGCGGTGGTTGACGTCGCCCGTGGCGTAGAGCCAGTCGGTTCCGGTAACGAGCAGGGTGTCGTCGACCTGGAGCCAGTCGCCCGGGGTGAGTCCGACCGTGTCGAGGCCGATGTCACTGGTCCGCGGGACCCGGCCGGTGGCGACGAGCACCTGTTCGGCGATCACCACGTCGTCATCGACGAACACCGCGACGCCGTCTTCCGAGCGCTCGACCCGGGTCGGCGACGTCTTCCTGATGTCCACGCCCAGGTCGCGCAGGCCCGTGGTGACCGCGTCGCGGGCGAAGTCCTCCTGCCCGGCGAGCAGGCCGCTGCGGGCGAAAACTGTCACGCTCGTACCGAAGCTCGCGTAGGCGGTCGCCATCTCGACGGCGACGACCCCGCCGCCGATGATGGCGAGGCTTGCGGGCGCCTGCTGGGCGCTCGTGGCATCCCGGGGGGTCCAGGGGGTGGAATCCAACAAGCCCGGGATGTCGGGCAGCAGCGGGTCGGAGCCCGTGCTGACCACGACGGCGTGGTTGGCCGTGACCACGGTCTCGGTGCCATCGGCGCCGGTGACGGTTACCTCGCGCACGCCGCTGAGCCGACCGTGGCCGCGGAGCAGGGCGATGCCCGCGCCCTCGACCCAGTCGACCTGGCTGGAGTCATCCCAGTCGTGGGTGAAGCCGTTGCGCCGGGCGAAGACCGCGGCAACATCGAGTTCGCCCGACACCGCCTCTTTCGCACCGCCCACCCGTTGTGCCGCCCGCAGCGCCATGCCGCTGCGGATGAGGGCCTTCGAGGGCATGCAGGCCCAGTACGAGCACTCGCCCCCGACCAGCTCGCTCTCGATGAGCACCGCGGTCAGGCCGCCCTGCACGGCGCGATCGGCCACGTTCTCGGCGACAGCGCCCGCCCCGATGATGACGACGTCGTAGTTTTGCATGGCTCTCCTGGGGTGTCGGGGCGTTGTGTCAGCGTCCCACGAATTTGGCGGGAGTACGGGTGGCGAAGGCTTTCATGCCGATGGCGGCATCTTCGCTGGTGGCGAGTCGAACCAGCTCGGGCTGCAGGGTGGCCTCGGCCGAGGCATCCCCGTCCCTGACGGCCTGGCGCGCGTTGGCGAGGCCAGCCTGCACGGCGAGTGGAGCCTGCGCGGCGATCGCCCGGGCGAGCTCCAGGCCGCGGGTGAACTGCTTGCCGTGCGGGACAACTTCCTGCACGAGACCGATGCGCAGGGCTTCGGCGGCGGGGAAGCTCTCGCCCGTGAGGATCCAGCGCATCGCGTTGCCCCAGCCGACCGCGCGCGGGAAGCGGATTGTCGCGCCCCCGAACGGCAGGATGCCGCGGGCCACCTCGATCTGCCCGAACACGGTCGAGTCGGCGGCGACCGCGATGTCGCTCGCGAGGATGAGTTCGATCCCGAGCGTCAGGCACGTGCCCTGCACCGCGATGACCACGGGCTTGCTGAGCTGCTGCCCCGAGACCTGCCAGGGGTTGATGCCGCCCTCTGGGACGATGTCGAGCCCCTCTGCACCGATGCGCGGGCCCACGTCGGCGAGGTCGAGTCCACCCGTGAAGTGGTCTCCGTGCGCGTGAACCAGTGCGACGCGCAGCTCCGGATCACGCTCGAACTCGCCGTAAGCCAGGCTCAACTCCTGCAGCAGCGCAAAGTCGGCGGCGTTGCGCTTCTCGGGCCGGTTGAGTCCGATCAGCAGCACGTGGCCGTCGCGCTCGACGGTGATGCGGGGTGGGGTGGTGGACGTCGTGGGGGCGTCGTTGCCGGTCGTCATGGTTTCAGAATACGGTGCCCGGAATGCGGTGCCCGGGAATGCAGGGGTTCAGGCGCCCGCTGACAGGGCCCCGATGATGCGCAGGATCGTGGGCATATCGTCCACGGCGTCGGCGGGCGAGGCGGGGGCGAAGCCCGTCACCCCGGCACCCACGAGCGGAAAGCGTTGCAGCAGGGCACGCATCGCCGCAAGCAACGCCGATGTTTCGAGCCCAAAGGGCTGGGGGTCGCCGGCACCCGAGAACTCACCGGGGTCGATAACGTCGAGGTCGATGTGCACGTAGACCGTGCTCGCGCCGGTCGCCTCGACCGCGGCCAGCAGGGACTCTGCGCTGAAACCGGTTGGCCCGAGCGAGGCGACACCGTGGGACTCGAGGTACTCGTCTTCCCCCGGATCGAAGGAGCGCGCGCCGACCAGGACGACGCGCTCGGGCAGCAGCGGCGTGGCGGGGATGAGCGGTGCCGCACCCTCGCCGAGGAGGGCGCGGAGGGTCATCCCGCCGAAGGCACGCGACGGGCTCGTCTCGGGGGTGTTCAGGTCGGGGTGGGCATCGAACCAGACCACCGCGACATCGTCTCCGGCGACGTGCGGAATTGCCGCAAGCTCCACGCCGCAGTCGCCACCGATGGTGATCGCGACCCCGTCAATGTCGGCCAGCTCACGCGCGAGCCGGTCACGCACGATGGCGATCGAGCTCAGTCGCGAGACACCGCTGCCCTCGGAATCCCCGGCCTCGAGGGGCACGTCGATGACGCGCGTGGACGAGGCAGGCAGGTCGCCCTTGATCGCATCGGCCCCGTCAACAAGTCGCATGGCGCGGGATGACCCGGAGCCCTGCCATTGCGGGACGACGACGAACGTGGCGACCATGCCTGAACCCTAGCGGCCCGGACCCTAGCGCGTGGCCCTCGCGAGGTTGGCGCGCAGTTCCCCGGCATCCTGGCGGAACCCGTACGAGGGCTGGTCACGCTCGACCCGCCAGCTCTCGCTGAGCGGGCCGACGTCGACGGCGTCGAAGCCGAACTCGTCGTACAGGGCGGTAACGACGGCTTTCGCCTCGGCATCATCACTTGCAACCGCGAGCGCCCGGCGACCGGAGGTGCCCGCCGGGGAACCGTCGGTGGTCAGTTCGCCAGCATTGATGTGGTTGAACGCCTTGACGACCCGGCTCGTCGGCAGGTGCGCCTGCAGCATCTCCGAGACGGTCGTGCGCTTCTCATCTAGCTCGGGGATCCGGCCGTCGCGCTCCCAGTAGTAGTTGTTGGTGTCGAGCACGATCTTGCCAGCGAGTTCGGCGACCGGAACATCCCGGTAGTTCTTCAGGGGCACGGTGACGACGGCGATGTCTGCGCTGGCCGCAGCCTCAGCGGCAGTCGCCGCACGTGCCGAGTCGCCGAGTTCCTCGATGAGTCCCACGAGAGTTTCCGGTCCGCGCGAATTGCTCATCACTACCTGGTAGCCGTTGTCGATGGCAAGCCGGGCGAGCTGGCTGCCGATGTTTCCTGAACCGATGAATCCAATAGTTGTCATGCCTGCCTGCAACACCGGCAACGGCGCGACTGTTCCCGTCCGGCCCGTTACTGGCCGATCGCCTGGGTGGTGCCACCCGACTTCAGTGCGGCCAGCCGGCTCTCAACCTCAAGCTGTTCGCCGAGGTCGTCGAGCCCCTCGAACTGTGCGTCGAGGCTGGATGCCGCCAACTCCTGTCGCCCGGCCACCCGGGCCTCTTCGCGCCGGATCTTGTCCTCGAAACGCCCCAATTCGCTCGTGGGGTCGAGGAGGTCGATCGACTTGATCGCGTCGAGGACCTGCCCCTGGGCCTGGGCGGTCTTCGCGCGGGCGACCAGTTCGTCGCGCTTGGCGGTGAGCTGGTTCAGCTTGACGTGCATGCCGTCGAGGCCCTTCTTCAGGGACTCGACGGTGGTGGTCTGCGAGGCGATGGTGGGCTCTGCGGCCTTCGCCTCGTTCTCGGATGAGACCTGGCGGCCGAGGGCAATCTTCGCGAGGGTGTCGAACTTATCAGCGTCGGCGGTGTTGCCCGCGGCGCGGAGTTCGTCCGCTTTATTGCTGGCCGCGAGGGCTTTGCGGCCCCAGTCGGCGGCGGCCGCGACATCCTCGGCGTGGTCCTGTTCCATCAGGCGCAGGTTGCCGATGGTCTGGGCGACGGCACTTTCGGCGTCGGCGATCGAGTTCGTGAAGTCACGGACCAGTTGGTCGAGCAGCAGCTGGGGGTCTTCGGCCTGGTCGATGAGGGCGTTGATGTTGGCCTTCAGCAGCTGGGTGATGCGACCGAGGATTGATTGCTTAGCCATGGATGGCGCCTTTCGTGACGGGGAGTCGTGGCCAGGGGGATCGTGGCCGAACCCAACACGCTTACGCTACCGCTGCCCGCTGTGAGGTAGCACGATCAGCCGAGCTGGATTGTGGCAAGCGGGCTCGTGGCCAGGACGGCTTCGGCGTCGATGCCCACGCTGACATCGAGCGCCGCCGAGAGCTGGTACTCGCCTGCGGGCAGCATCGGCAGGTCGGGCCGGAAACCTGCGCTGAGGTCGTCTTCGAGGTCGCAGCGCGCGGGGGTGAAGCTCGCGGGGTACTCCAGCGACTCGCCGGGCGCGAGGTCCACGACGACCACGCTCATGAGGGTGGGGCCGTTGCTGTGCCACAGCACGATCCCGTCCTGGGAGAGTGTGATCGTGGGGCTCGCGGCGGTGGTGCCGGCCACGGTGCCGGGCCCGAGGTTGGTCATCCGCACGACTCCGTCGACGGTCCTCGCGCCCACCGGGGCCGACTCGGGGAACATGACATCCAGCTGCAGCCCCGACGAGCCGGGGGCGACCTCGGCGAGTGCCCCGCCGCACAGGTTGAGTTCCTCGGCCTTTGCGCGCGCGGCCCCAGAATCGAATGTTCCCTCCTCGAGCGTGCTTGATTCGGTGTCGCCAGCGCCGCCAGACGCCGGGCTCACCAGTGCGATGGAGGTAGCGAAGTCGACCCGCGAGAGCTGGAAGCCGGCGAGGGCCACCGCGGCGATCGCGAGCACGCCGACCGCACCGACCGCGAGCTGCCGGGGTCGGCGTCGTGCTTTCGCCCGTGCGATCACCCGGCCGGCGTCCAGCGCCCCCGGTGCCCGGACGTCGCGTACCCGGGCGGTCGAGAGCAGTTCTCGCAGCTCGTCGTCAGAGGGCATCCCCTGCTCCTTTCCGTCCGCCCAGCGAGTCGCCGAGCCTGGCCAGCCCGTCGCTGAGGTAGCGCTTCACCGCGCCGGTGCTGATACCGAGGTCGGCGGCGATGTCGGCGACGGTGAGATCGTCGTAGTAGCGCAGTACCAGGCAGGCGCGCTCGCGCGGCGACAGCCGCATGAGGTGCCGCTGCAGGTCGAGGCGTGACTCGGTGTGGGCATCCCGCGGCTCGTCCGTTTCTGGCGTTGCCTGCAGGTGGGCGACCCGACGCCAGAGGGTGGCCCTGCGCCCCGCGTCGAGATGACTGTTCAGGATGGTCCGGCGCACGTAGGCCTCGGCGCTGCGCACCGTGAACCCGTTCCGTAGCCTGCCGAAGGTTTTCACGAGCGCGTCCTGCACGAGGTCGGCCGCGTCGTCCCGGTTACCGGAGACGAGATAGGCGTAGCGGATGAGCGCGTCACCGCGCTCGGTGACGAGTCGCTCGACTACCGCCTCCCAGCCCTCGGGCTCGGCCGCCGGTTGCGCCACGGGCTGCCTCCTCGAACGGTCCACCTCGACGGCGGTCGTCTCGAATGTAGTGGCTGTCACACTTACCGAGACGATGAACCGGCGCGAAACGTTGGGGCTACCCCAGGCGCTGGCGCAACACGGCGAGCTGCGTCTCCACGGCGGCGGGCACGCGGCCCTCGAAGCTCGCGAAGAACTCTTCGATCCCGTCGGCCTCGGCTTGCCACATCGCCGGGTCGATCGCGAACAGTTCTGCCATGTCGTCGGCCGACACGTCGAGACCGTCGACGTTGATCGCGTTCGGATGCGGAAGCAGGCCGATCGGGCTGTCCTGCGCCGGGAGCTGGCCGTCCACCCGCTCGAGAATCCACTCCAGCACCCGGGAGTTCTCGCCGAACCCGGGCCACAGGAACCGGCCGTCGTCGCCCTTGCGGAACCAGTTGACCTGGAAGATGCGTGGCACCGAACCCGTGCTGCGCAACTGCTGGCCGATCGCCAGCCAATGCGCCCAGTGGTCGGCCATGTTGTAGCCGACGAACGGCATCATGGCGAAGGGGTCGCGGCGAAGCTCCCCGATGGTGCCTTCGGCGGCCGCGGTGCGCTCGGACGAGATCGTGGCGCCCAGGTAGACACCATGCTCCCAATCCCGTGCCTCCACCACTAGCGGCACGTTGGTCGCGCGGCGGCCGCCGAAGATTATTGCGTCGATCACAACGCCCTGCGGGTCGTCCCAATCGTCGGAGATTGTCGGGCACTGGGCGGCGGCGACGGTGAACCGGGAGTTCGGGTGTGCTGCCGGCCGGCCGGATGTCGGCGTCCAGTGGTTGCCCTGCCAGTCGATGAGGTGCTCGGGGGGCGTCGCTGACATCCCCTCCCACCACACATCGCCGTCGTCGCGCAGCGCGACATTGGTGAAGATCGTGTTGCCCCAAATCGTGTCCATCGCGACCGGGTTGCTCGAGATGCCGGTGCCCGGTGCGACACCGAAGAAGCCTGCTTCGGGATTAATGGCGCGAAGCCGGCCATCCGCTCCTCGCGCGAGCCACGCGATGTCGTCGCCGATGGTCTCAACCGTCCACCCGGGAATCGTGGACTGCAGCATCGAAAGGTTGGTTTTGCCGCAGGCGCTCGGGAATGCACCGGCGATGTGGAACACCCGGCCGCGCGGGTTGGTGACCTTGATGATGAGCATGTGCTCGGCAAGCCAGCCCTCGTCGCGCGCCATAACCGAGGCGATGCGCAGCGCGAAAGCCTTCTTGGCGAGGATGGCGTTGCCGCCGTACGCCGAGCCGAACGACCAGATCTCGCGGGTCTCAGGGAAGTGGCTGATGTACTTGGTGGCGTTGGCGGGCCAGGGCACGTCGACCTCGCCGGGGGCGAGCGGTGCGCCGACGGTGTGGGCAGCGCGCACCCACTCGGTGTCCTCGCCGATGCTGCGCAGCGCCAGCGAGCCCATCCGCGTCATGATCCCCATGCTCACGACGACGTAGGGGGAGTCAGTCACCTGGACGCCGAACCGCGACAGCGGCGAGCCGATCGGGCCCATCGAGAAGGGCACGACGTACATCGTGCGACCCCGCATGCTGCCGGCGAACAGGCCGTCGAGGGTCTCACGCATCTCGTTCGGGTCGCGCCAGTTGTTGGTGGGCCCCGCCTCCGCCTGCGTTTCAGAACAGATGAACGTGCGGCTCTCGACCCTCGCGACATCGTGCGGGTCGCTGCGGGCGAGGAAACTGTACGGCCGGTGCTCGGCGTTGAGCCTGGTCAGGGTTCCGCTCTCCACGAGCACACGGGTGAGGGCATCGAACTCGGCCTTGGAGCCGTCGCACCAGGCGATCGCGTCGGGCTGGGTGAGTTCGGCCATCTCGGTGACCCACTGCACGACGGAGGCCGGTGTGCCTTCGGGGGCTGGCGTGTCGGTTCGGGTCAGCGTTCCCATGCTCATGATCGGTCCATCCTGTCGTCGTCGCGGAAATTCCTGGCGTTCTTCAACTATTGCGGCAGATTGTGCCGATCAACCCGAATTTCTAGTGGAAAGAGTTCGGCTTCTTTAGTTATGGTGAAGGTGTGAATGATCTTGTAACCCTGGGCCAGCGCATCCGTCATTTCCGTGTGGCCGCAGGCCTCACGCTCGACCAGCTCGGCAGCCGGGTGAACATCGCCGGGAGCCAGCTCTCCCTCATTGAGAACGGCAAACGCGAACCCCGGCTCACGCTCCTGGCCGCCATCGCCACCGCTCTGGGGGTTGAGGTGCCCGACCTGCTCGACACCACACCGCCGAGCAAACGGGCAGCGCTCGAGATCGAACTCGAGCGGGCACAGGCCTCGAGCCTCTACGCGTCCCTCGGGTTGCCCGGGGTGAGACCGTCGAAGGGTACGAGCGACGAGACGCTCGAAGCCCTCGTTGGCCTGCACCAGGAGCTTGCGCGGCGAGCCCGCGAAGCGATCGCCACGCCCGAGGAAGCGCGGCGGGCGAACACTGAACTGCGCCAACACATGCGCACCCTCGACAACTACCTGCCCGACATCGAAGAGACCGCCCAGCTGCTGCTGGCTGATGTCGGCCACACCACCGGAGCGCTCACCCACCGCTCGGTCAGCCGCATCGCCGAGTCGCTCGGCTTCGAGCTCGTGCACGTGCATGACCTGCCGCACTCCGCGCGCTCGGTGACCGACCTCGCGAACGGGCGCATCTACCTGCCGCCGGCCTCGATCCCCGGCGGCCACGGCCTGCGGGGCATGGCCCTGCAGGCGATGGGGCACCGGGTGCTCGGGCATGAGCATCCCGCCACTTACGCCGACTTCCTGAAGCAGCGCCTCGAGATCAACTACTTCGCGGCGGCGGTGCTCATGCCGCAGCGGCAGTCGGTCGAGTTCCTGCAGCAGGCCAAGGCCGACCGCAACATTGCCGTCGAAGACTTCAGGGACGCGTTCGGCGTCACCCACGAGGCCGCCGCCCTGCGGTTCACCAACCTGGCCACCGCGCACCTTGACCTGCAAGTGCACTTCCTGCGCGTCGACGACGACGGTGCGGTGTCGAAGGCTTACGAGAACGACGGCCTGCGGCTGCCGGTGGATGTCACGGGCTCGACAGAGGGGCAGTACGTCTGCCGGCACTGGAGCGCCCGCACGGCGTTCACCCGCACCAACCGCACCACGGAGTTCTACCAGTACACCGACACTCCCGAGGGCACCTTCTTCGACTCCACGCAGACCGGCACGACCGCAGCGCAAGAGTTCTCGATCACCATTGGGGTGCCCTTCTCCCACTCCAAGTGGTTCCGCGGGCGCGAGACCGGCAACCGCACCACCTCGACCTGCCCGGACGAGAACTGCTGCCGCAGGCCCGCTCCCGACCTCAGTGACCGCTGGTCGGGCAAGGCCTGGTCGAGCGCGAAGCTGCACGCCCACACATTGTCACCATTGCCCTCGGGCACGTTCCCGGGCGTGGACGATCGCGAACTGTACGAGTTTCTCGAGGCGCACAGCGCCGGCTAGGTGAGCTCGCGCGCCGCCCGGGCGCCCGCCTCTTCACACCACCGGCGAGTTTCGGCCATCGCCGCCGCAGGCTCACCGGCCAGCTCGCTCAGCGACACCGCCCACCCGTCGGGCTTCGCGGCGAGCTGCCCGGCGACCACGCCCGCGGTGACCCCTGCGCTCGCCGCCCGCTGCAGCAACTGTCCCACCACCTTGCCCCCGAGCGACTGCTCGTCGAAGCGACCCTCCCCGGTGAGCAGGATGTCGGCGCTCTCGATCGCGGTGGTGAGGCCACTGAGTTCGGCCAGGTACTCCGCGCCGGGTACCACCGCCGCGCCCCACGCGGTCGCGAAACCGTAGCCGGTGCCGCCCGCCGCCCCGGCGCCGGCCGCTGTCGGGTCGCCGCCGAACAGCCGGGCGAAATGCGCGAGCGCAGCTTCCAGTTCACCCACCTGCCCGGCGGAGGCACCCTTCTGCGGCCCGAATACCGCGGCGGCACCCCTCGGGCCGAGCAGCGGTGCGGTCACATCGGTGAGCAGCGTGACGCTACCCGGCATCACCAGGCGCTCGCGCCGGATTGCGACGACATTGCGCAGCGCCCGCCCGCCGTCGGCGACCAGTTCACCCTGCTCGTCGACCAGTTCAAGCCCGAGCGCTGAGAGTGCGCCAGCGCCGGCATCGGTCGAGGCGCTGCCGCCCAACCCGACCACGAGGCTCGTCGCGCCGGACTGCAGTGCCGACCGGATGACCTCGCCGAGGCCCCGCGTCGTCGCCCGCACCGCGTCGAGCTGCCCCATCAGTGGCAGGCCACTGCACTGCGCCAACTCGACCACCGCCACCCCGCCCGGGAGCCGCAGCCACTGCCCCGCAGCCGGGCGCCCGTCGGGGCCGGTCACAGATCCCGTGCTGACCCGCACAGCCCCATCGACGGCTGCCTCGACCGCATCGAGCGTGCCCTCACCGCCATCAGCCTGCGGGATGAGCCGAAGCTCGTCACCCGGACGCACCGAACGCCAGCCCACCGCGAGCGCCACCGCCACCTCGCGCGCCGGCAGGCTGCCCTTGAACGAGTCAGGGGCAATCAGCACGCGGGCCACGGCTTACTCCTCGGTGATGATGCTCGTGGGGGCAGTCACGCCCCGGTAGTGACGATTCCGAACACCCAGTATCGCCGAGCCGATCAGCGCCGCGATGAGGGAGCCCGCGATGACCCCCACCTTCACATGGTTATCCGACTCGCTCCCGGCACCGAACGACAGCTCACCAACCAGCAGCGACACCGTGAACCCCACACCGGCCACAAACGACATCCCGACGATGTCCACCCACTTCAGGCTCGGGTCGAGCCGGAGACCTGGCAGGCGCGTCACCAGGAACGTTGCGCCCGTGATGCCGAGCGCCTTGCCCAGCACAAGCCCACCGATGATGCCGAGCGCGATGGTGTCGGCAAACGACTCCCGCAAGCCCGTCAGGCCGCCGATCGCAACCCCCGCCGCGAAGAACGCGAACACCGGCACCGCAAAGCCCGTCGAGATCGAACCCCACCGGTCGGCGAAATGAGCGGCCATACCCTCCCAGATCGGCTTGCCCTCGGCGTCCTCGCCGACCTTCACCCGGGCACGGCCCTTCACGAGCACCGGCACCGCGAAACCCAGCAGCACACCAGCCACCGTCGCATGGATGCCCGAGGCGTGGATGAGCGCCCACGTGATCACCCCGAGAGGCAGCAGGATCCAGATGCTGCGGATGCCGCGGCGGGTAGCCAGGGCGAACAGCGCCAGCGGGATGACCGCGAGGCCGAGCGGCAGCAGGTCGACGCTGTCAGAGTAGAAAATCGCGATGATCGAAATCGCCAACAGGTCGTCAACCACCGCGAGAGTCAGCAGGAACGTGCGCAGGGCGGGCGGCAAGAACCGGCCCACCACCGCGAGAACAGCCACCGCGAACGCGATATCGGTCGCCGCCGGAATCGCCCAGCCCCGCAACGCCGCGGCGCCACTGCCCAGGTTGATGATCACGAAAATGATCGCCGGAACCGCCACGCCACCCACCGCCGCCGTGATCGGCAGGATCGCCGTGCGCGGGTTACGGAGCTTGCCGACGACAAACTCCTCCTTCAACTCCAGCCCCACCACGAAGAAGAAAATCGCCAGCAGGCCATCAGCCGCCCACGCCCCCACCGACAAATCCAGGTGCACCGCCTCGGGGCCGAAACGAAAGTCGCGAACCGCCTCATACCAGGGGGCTGCCCCCGAATTGGCCAGGACGAGCGCCAGGACCGTGGCGCCCAGCAGAAGCGCGCCACCGATCGTGTCGCTTTGCAGGGTTTGGTGGATACCGCGCCACATCGAGTGCGGAGCCTGGCGCTCCGGGGCTGGGGTGCTCATGCGGGGGAGAGGGGCATGCGTCGGGCCTTTCGGGGACGTCAACAGGGGAGGAGCGGAATGACCCCCGCCCGCCGACCAGACTTCCCGGCACACCAGACACGACTTTACCGGAGTTACGTGCTCGCCCCGGTCGTGCCTCAGGCGGGTGCGCCCACCAGCTGCTCCAGGAGCTCATCCACCCGACCGCGGATGTCGTCGCGGATCACTCGCACCTCGTCGAGGGGCAGGCCAGCCGGGTCGGTGAGCTCCCAGTCGAGGTAGCGCTTGCCGGGGTAGATCGCGCAAGCATCACCGCAGCCCATCGTGACTACGACGTCTGCCGCCTGAACGACATCGTCGGTGAGCGGCTTCGGGAACTCCTCGGCCATGTCGAGGCCGATCTCCGCCATGACTGCCACCACGGCGGGGTTGAGTTCCGCGGAGGGGGAGGAGCCGGCTGACCGGACATGAACGCGACCGGCAGCGAGGTGGTTGGTCAGCAGCGCAGCCATTTGCGAGCGGCCCGCATTCTGTTCGCACACGAACAGCACTTCGGGCACGGGCGATGCGATCGCCCCTTTCGCCTGGGCGAGCGCGGTGAGCCTGTCGGTGGCGAAACGGATGGTCTGGGATGCCAGGTGCGCCTTGACCTTCGAGGTGCGCAGCAGCCCCGTGTACGACTCGAGCACGTAGCGCTCGACCGTCTCGGCATTGAAGATTCCGGCGAATTTCTCGCTCAGTTCCGTCGCCAAACGGTGGAGGTAGTCTTCGGGATACGCCAGCCCAGGCATCCCGCGCCGTTCGGAGAGGTCCATGATCGCTAGACCTTCGCGGGGAGGATTTCGGCCAGCAGGGCCTCGATGCGGCGCTTGATGTCGTCGCGGATGGGGCGCACCTCGTCGATGCTCTTGCCCTTGGGGTCAACCAGTTCCCAGTCTTCGTAGCGCTTGCCGGGGAAGATCGGGCAGACGTCGCCGCAGCCCATCGTGATGACCACGTCTGAGTCGCGAACCTGCTCGGTCGTCATCAGCTGGGGCACGCCCTGCGAGATGTCGATGCCTTCCTCAGCCATGGCCTGGATGGCGATCGGGTTGATCTGGTCGCCAGGCTCTGAGCCGCCGGAGCGCACCTCGACGGCGCCCCCCGAGAGGGCTTTCATGTAACCGGCGGCCATCTGCGAGCGGCCGGCGTTGTGGATGCAAACGAAGAGGACTGTTGGTTTTTCGCTCATGCCTAAAGCATAGATGGTTATCTATGTGTTGCAATAGCTGTGCTCGGATTTACCGATCAATCTCGGCGAGCAGGGCGCGCACTCGACGCTCGATGTCGTCCCGCACCGCCCGCACGCCCTCCAGCCCAAGGGTTGCCGGGTCGGGGAGATCCCAGTCGAGGTACCGGCGCCCCGGATAGATCGGGCAGGCGTCTCCGCAGCCCATCGTGATCACGTAGTCGGACGCGCGCACGACCTCGTCGGTAAGAGGCTTGGGATACTCGCCACCCACAGGCACGCCAATCTCGTCGAGAGCGGCGACAACCGTCGGGTTGATGGATCCCGCGGGCTCGGAGCCGGCCGTTAGCACGCGCACCCGGTCGCCAGCGAGCGAGCGCAGAATCGCGGAGGCGAGCTGCGAGCGGCCCGCGTTCTGTACGCAGACGAACAGCACATCCGGAACCTGGTCGGCGCTCAGGCCCTCGGCCCGGGCCAGGGCGCCGAGCCGGTCGGCCGCGAACCGGGCCGTGAGGGAGGGCAGGTAGCGGGTGATCCGAGCCCGCTGCGCGAGCAGCGCGTAGCTCTCCTGGACGTACTCCCCAATCGTCTCGCCGGAGAAGACACCGGAGAAGCGAACGGCAAGGTCGGCGGCGATCCGCTCCAGTACGGGAGGTGCGATGACCGCGGCGACCGGGTCACGACGAACCGACTCGACCACATCGCCAAGCCGCGCGGGCGCCACCGAGAACCAGGCTTGCCGACCCTCCTGGGCCCGCTCGAGCAGCCCTTCGTCGGCCATGACCCGCAGGTGGTGGCTGACCGTCGGCTGGCTCAGGCCCAGCTCTGCGGCCAATTCGGTGACCGGCCGGCGGCCGTCCGGTGCTGCCACGATGAGGCTCAGGATCTGGATGCGGGTGGGATCGGCCATCGCGCGAAGGTTCCGGGCGATCTGCTCGGCCTCACCCCGGCCGAGGGTTCCGGGTGGCGGTGGTTGCACAGCATCCATAGATCGCAGTCTATGCGAATGCCGAAAGTCTCGGTATGGTCGGGGCATGCCCGTCGACACCACCACCGCATGAACCCCGCCGTCCTCCGCCGACTCAGCGCCGAACTGCTGGGCAGTGCGCTACTCGCCGCCATCGTGGTGGGCTCGGGGATCGCAGCCCAGCGCCTGTCCCCGTCCGACACCGGGCTGCAGTTGCTCGAGAATGCGCTCGTCACCGCCCTCGGCCTGCCCGTGTTGATCCTGGTGTTCGGCCCGGCCAGCGGCGCCCACTTTAACCCCGTCGTTTCCCTCGTGGACTCGGCCAGCGGCATGCGGTCGTGGAGTGACACGGCCCGGTACATCCCAACCCAGGTTGTCGGCTGCATCCTCGGTGCCATGCTGGCAAACCTCATGTTTGAGCTTCCGGTGGTGAGCATCAGCCAGACGGAGCGGCTGACACCCGCGCACTTCCTCTCCGAGATCGTCGCGACCGCCGGCCTGGTTCTCGTTATCTTCGTGCTTGCGCGCACCGATCGCGCCCACCTCACCCCGATCGCGGTTGGCGCCTACATCGGCGCCGCCTACTTCTTCACGAGCTCGACGAGCTTCGCGAACCCTGCCATTACCGTGGGCCGCATGTTCAGCGATACCTTCGCGGGCATTGCGCCCGCCTCGGCACCCGGGTTCATCGCGGCCCAAGTGCTCGGCGCCGCCCTCGCCTTCCTGCTGGTGCGCTGGTTCTATCCCGTCCGGCGGATCGCTCCGACCGTGTAGATACGAGCGGCTTCACGATATGATGAATTTGTGAAGTCGCCATATAGTCCAGAACCGTTCACCGGATCCCAGCGCCCGCTGTACGAGGTCAAGGCCAACCTGTTCAAGGGCCTCGCGCATCCCGTTCGCGTCCGCGTGCTCGAGGTGCTCGCAGCACACCCCGGTATCTCGGTGAGCGAGCTGCTTGCCGATACGGGCATGGAGGCATCCCATCTCTCCCAGCACCTCTCGGTGTTGCGGCGGCACAACCTCGTGGTGGCCGAGCGGCGCGCGAGCCAGGTGTTCTACCGTCTCGCCTACCCGCAGGTGGCCGACCTGCTCGCGGTCTCCCGTTCGCTCCTCATCGAGATCCTGCAGACCACCCAGCAGCAGCTCGAGTCCACCGTGACGTCATGAGGCCGCTCCGCTACCTCCGTTCCCTGCTGCCGAGTTGGGCCGACTACCGCGCCGTCAAACGGACCTGGCGAGGCGACGTCGTGGCGGGCATCACCGTGGGCATCGTCGCCCTTCCCCTCGCGCTCGCTTTCGGGGTCAGCTCAGGCGCAGGAGCCGAAGCGGGCCTCATCACCGCCATCGTCGCGGGGCTGGTGGCGGCGGTGTTCGGCGGCTCAAACATCCAGGTCTCCGGCCCGACCGGGGCGATGGTCGTCGTGCTCGGCCCGATCGTGGCAGCCCACGGCGTCGGCGCGGTCGCCGTCGTGAGTGTGCTGGCGGGGCTCGTGGTGCTGGTCGCCGGCATCACCCGGCTCGGCCACGCGGTCTCGTACATCCCGTGGCCGGTGATCGAGGGTTTCACGCTCGGCATTGCCGTCATCATCTTCCTGCAGCAGGTGCCCGCCGCGATCGGTGCGCAGCCGGGCCCGAGCAGCAACTCCGTGGTCGCCGCCGTGCAGTCGTTCGCCGCCATCGACTGGTCGACCGTGGTGTGGCCGCTGCTCGTGGTCGCGGTGGTAGCGACGATCATGGTTCTTGCGCCGCGCATCCATAAGCAGTTGCCGGGCTCGATCATCGCGATCGTCGTCGTCTCTGTGGCTGCGGCCCTCCTGGGGCTACCGCTCGTCGACATTGGGGTGTTGCCCGCCTCGCTGCCAGCACCGCAGCTGCCCGACCTGAGCCCCGCTCTCGTGCAGCAACTGCTCGGGCCCGCGCTGACGGTCGCCGCGCTCGCCGCCATCGAGTCGTTGCTGTCGGCGCGGGTCGCGGCATCCCTCTCCAACACGGGCGCCTACGACGCCGACCGCGAGCTGGTGGGGCAGGGGCTCGCCTCGCTCGCGTCCGGCTTCTTTGGCGGGATGCCCGCCACCGGTGCCATCGCGCGCACTGCCGTGAACCTCCGCTCGGGTGGGCGGACCCGGTTGGCCGCCATCATCCATTCCCTCGTCCTCCTGGGAGCGGTGTACTTCGCCACCGGAGTCATCTCGCAGATCCCGCTCGCGGCGCTGTAGGGCGTGCTCATGGTGACCGCGGTGCGCATGGTCTCGGTGTCGACGGTGCGGGCGGTCATGGGCTCGACTCGGTCTGACGCCGTCGTGTTCGTCATCACGGCGATCGTCACGGTGTCCGTCGACCTGATCGTGGCGGTGGGGATCGGCATCGCGGTCGCCGCGTTCCTCGCGCTGAGCGCGCTCGCGAGGTCGGGGGGAGTGCACCGCGAAGAGCTGCCTGCTCCCGTGCATCCCGGTGACGAGCACATCGCGCTGTTCCGGCTCGACGGCGCCCTGTTCTTCGGGGCCGCCGACCGGATTCTCGACCGCGTCACGAGCGTCAGCAACGTGACCGTCGTCATTCTCCGGATGTCGCAGCTGCAGGTTCTCGACGCGACGGGCGCGCGGGTCGTCGCCGAGATGATCACCGCTCTCGAGCGCCGCGACATCACGGTGCTGGTCAAAGGTATCCAGCCGGAGCACCTGAAGGTCGCGACCCGGGTGGGCGTCATCACCTCGCTGCGCCACCGCAACCACCTCTTCACCGACTTGCCCGCCGCGGTCGAGCATGCGCGCAGCCACGTCACGCGCGGTGCCGCCGCTTCTCCCAGCTTGGGGAAGCTACGGTAAAACCCTCATGATCGCCACCCTGCTCGCGGAATACCCCTGGCTTGCGCGGGTCGGCATCGTGATCATTGCTCTGGTGTCGCCGTTCATTGCGGCGTGGTTGCGAGGTCGTCGGAGACTGGCCGCAGTCCTTTCCGCCGTGCTGTTCGTCCTGGTGGCCGCCGTGACCCTGTATCCCACGCACCGGGTCGTACTGGACCGCTGCGAGGTCGCCTTCGATCCGAGTGACCTGCTCGCAATCGAACCGCTCGCGAACATCCTCTTGTTCCTGCTGCCCGTGCTCGCCCTCGCTGCCGCGACCGGGCGGCCGGTGCTGGCGTTCCTGGTCGGGGTCGGCGGTTCGGCGCTCATCGAGCTGCTGCAGTGGGGCATCCCAGACATCGGGCGCTCCTGCACCGTGACCGATTGGGTGGCCAACGTCACCGGTGCAGCCCTCGGTGCGATCGCAGCGGCCGTGGGCATTGCTCTCGCGCGGCGGAAGCGCGCCTAGTCGGGGTCGATCCACCCTGAAGAGGTGAACTCCAGAGGTGTGCCGATGAGCTCCGGCTTCTTTCGGAACATCCCCGTCATCCTGTATCTCAGTGCGTGGCGGGCGACAGTCTCAGTGCGGTAGTCCCAGGTCTCCACGACGATGGCGTCAAGCCGCGTGCCATCGAACGCAATGAATGAGTCCGCGGCGAAGGCGACGCAGTCGGCGTCGTCCCGGGTCACGCAGTACTGTCGGGCGGCCGCGACACTCTCCTCGACGCGTTCATGCATGAACCGGTGCATGCTGCGTGCCCCGCCCTTTTCCGCCATGGCAAGTGCGGGGAACGGAGACCCCATGGTCATCAAGGTGTCGATGGCCCTCGACATCGTCTCTTGGGCGAGCGACAGATGAGCAGGAGTCAGTTCCATGACGGCAACGGTAGACCGTCTACTCACACTCGGGCATCCCCCGTTCGGGCACTCACGGCATGAGCGGTAGCCGCCCGACGATCCTGTCGATGCGGTTCTTCGGGCCGACGAGGCTGACGGCGAGGTAGTCGATTTCGGTCGGATCGCTCGACTCCATGGCGCCAAGGTATTCGTCGTACACCCGGGTTTCTTGCGCGGCAAGGGGCATGTCCGCGACGAACGTACCGTCGTGCGCGACGCCCTGTGCACGGATGGCCCGGAGGGTCTCCGCGTCGGCGACGAGGATGGTGCAGCCCGCCCACGGCAGGCCCGGGTGGGGTGATCCCGAACCGTCGACTGTGGCAGGGCCGAGCAGACCGCCGACTCCCGCCACGGTTGCGCCGGCGACGCAGACGGCGGCGTTCACCGCGCGGCCCGCTGGGATGGCGTCGTTCACGATGACGACCCATTTCAGGCGCGCCGACCGGGTCGGTGCCGAGGTGTCGATTTCGTCGGGCTCGAAGCCGACTTGGGTGGCGGTGTCGTCCATCATCTCTCCAGGGTTGAACTTTGCTGACGAGGTGAGAGGCTAAACGAATGGCCAGCCAAGGTGCGCAGAATCCGTACTAATGACCAGTGAAATGCTTCACTAGTAGTCATGGATCAACTGGATGTCGCAATCCTGCGCGAATTGCAGTCGGATGCACGGATCACCAACCGCGACCTCGCAGCCGCAGTGGGCGTGTCCCCGACGACCGCCCTCGACCGGACGCGGAGCCTGCGCGCTCGCGGCGTCATCAAGGGCGCAACCCTCGACGTCGATCTCGCGTCAATCGGGCGTGGCGTGCAGGCGCTCGTGGCAGTACGGATCCGCCCGCCCTCGCGTGAAGTCATCGAGGCGTTCCGGGACTGGGTGAGCGGGCTCCACCAGACGCTCGGCGTCTTCGTCACGGCGGGCAACGAAGACTTCATCATCCACGTCGCCGTGCGCGACAACGACGACCTCTACGCCTTTGTCATCGACGAACTCACCCAGCGGCGTGAGGTCGCCGACGTGCGTACCTCGGTGGTGTACCAGCACATCCAGAACCGCTCGGTTCGGCCGCTGGAAGGCCGTTGATTCGCGATCATCGTGATTGCTTACGCGTGGGGCGCGTGCCCGCGAGCCTTGGGGTGAGCGCTTTTCGCGCTGGCGGTAGAGCCCGATTCGATGGGATGATCCATTCATGCAAACCGCGAGCACTGCTCAGTCTTCGCATGCTGACGGTGATACGCGGCGATCGGGCCGGGCAAGCATCCTGATCTCCACACTGGGAATCATCGTCGTACCGATGGCGATCGTCTTCGCAGCCAACAGCTACAGCGCACCGGAGGCATCCGACTACGTCCGCATGGCATTGGCATCGGTGGCCGCTGCGGTGCTGGCCCTGGCATCGGCATCCGCGCTGCTGGTTGTTGACCGGGTTGAGTTCGGTCGGTTCCGGCTCAGGACCATCGTGGTCTGCCTGGTCGTCGTATCCCAGGCCCTCAGCACGATCACTGAGGCGCACGATCGACTCGTGACGTTGATCGGGTGACCGACCAGGAACTTCAGGCACTGCGCAGGCGAGCGTACGGGCCGGACGCGGACATCCACCTCGATCCTTCCGCTCTCGAGCGGCTCCGTGAACTTGAAGACGCGAGCCGGCCACGCCCACCGGCCAGGAAGGATCCCGAACCGGTAGTCCTGGCTGAGCAGGAGAGCCCACAGGCACCCCGTGTCGCAGAGGATGTCGAGCGCGATCCTCACCACGTGTGGCGACAGCTCCGGCCCTACGTGCTGCTCGGGATGCGGCGGCTGGCCAGAATCCGTCGTTCAACGGTCTTGATCGTTCTCGGCCTTGCGGTCACGACGACGGTTGTCATCGCCGCACTGGTCCTGGTGGAGAGAGTCCAAGAGGATCCCCTGCAACTGGGAGCCCAGCAGGTGGCCCGCCTGTCGCCCGATTCCTCGTTCGACATCCCCCGTCTGTTCGTCGGTCCGGAGGGGGAGGACAGCGCCCAGGGATTCCAGGAGTTCCATGGCGTTCGCCCCATAATCAGCAGGGACTCGGCTTTTGGGGGTACGAACGGTGACGACTGCCTGCTCGTCTTGTCGTCCAGAGACCTCGAAGGCGCGACGGATACCTCATTCGCGGGTCCTGTGATCAGTGGGTGCGGTGCAGCTGCCTTCCCTGCTCTCGTGCAGTTCCGGTCCGATTGGCAGGGGCTGTCCGACGAGCTCGAATTGGCGTTTCCGGATTCCGCCGCCCTGCAGTTCGTCTACGACAGCGCCAACGACGAGGTCGTCGTATTCATGACGGAGGCACCCTAAGCCCTAGTTTCGTTCTGGTGCCCCCAGGCAGATTCGAACTGCCGCCCCTGCCTCCGGAGGGCAGTGCTCTATCCCCTGAGCTATGGGGGCCCGGGAGTGTTTCCTTCAGGTTACCAGCGCCGGTGAGTGCTCGTCGCCGTGACATCATCAGAGAATGCTGCGCACAGTCACTTCTCGCCTCGAACTCGATATCTCCGGCCGCACCAACATGGTGTTCAGCATGGCGGCCGCGCAGGGTTCGCACGTGACATCCGAAACCCTCAGTTTTGTGCTCGACGGGCAGCCGCAGCAGGCCACCGAACTGACGGACACCCACGGCACGCGCCTGCACACCTTCATTGCGGGCCCGGGGAAGATGGTCGTCGAGTACAGCGCCGATATCACCGGCCGGTCCGAGCCTGCGCCGGTGATCGACCTCGACCTGGTGACCTACCTGCGCCCCAGCCGGTACTGCGAGTCAGACAGCCTGACTCCCACCGCGCGTTCCGAGTTCGCGGGGCTCAGCGGGCATGCGCTCCTGTCGGCGGTCACCACCTGGGTGTGGGAGCGGCTGCGCTACATGCCCGGTTCCAGCCTGCCCACCGACGGTGCCGAGCAGACCCTGCTCGCCCGTCGCGGGGTCTGCCGCGACTACGCGCACCTGGTCATCGCCCTGCTGCGCGCCCTCGACGTGCCCGCCCGCATGGTCGCCGTCTACGCGCCCGGCCTGTCGCCGATGGATTTCCACGCGGTCGCCGAAGCCTATGTCGACGGGGCCTGGTGGGTCGTGGATGCCACGCGCCTGGCACCCCGACAGAGCCTCGTGCGCATCTCGACGGGGCGGGATGCCGCGGACACCGCGTTCCTCACCAACCACTGGGCCGACCTCATGCTCACCGACATGAGTGTGCTCGCGATCGTCGACGACCTTCCGGTCGACGACGGCAGCGAACTGGTGCAGCTGGGCTAACCGGTCTGGCCGAGCACGCCGACCGCCACTTCGAGCAGGGGCGCAGCGTCGCCGGCCTCGAAGAATGCCGAGGAAACGGCCGTGATCCAGTACGGCCCTGAGACGACCTGGGCAGTGCCCGTGTCGCCGGGGCGATCGAAGTAGCCCTCATCCCCGAAGGTGGGCACTGGGGTGCTCGTGGAGGAAAGCTGGCTGCGCTTCTCGGTGAGTGCGGGCGACAGCAGTTGTGCCGCCGAGATGTCGATCGTTTCGCCGCTGGTCTCGTTGACCCATCGGCAGGCCACCCCGTCGAGGCCCACAGCTTCGGCAGCGAGCGAACCGCTGTCGGGAGTGAAGCTGTCGAGCAGTGCGAACTGAGGGCTGTACTCGTACATGTCCTGGCGCGAGACCAACTCGTCGCAACGGATCACCAGGGGTTGGGTGGGCTCTTCCTCCACGGGATCGTTCGAGGGCTCGCTCGGCGCGGGAGCGCTGGGGCTGGATGACCCACTCGCGCTGGGGCTCGGGCTGGCGGCAGTTTCGGTGGTGGGAACGCACCCGGCGAGCAGGGCGACGAGCGGGATGACGAGCAGCAGTGGAGCACGACGGTCTGGCATGGCACCATTCTCGTCGTCGGTCCCCGCTCCCGGCTGTTAGTCGGGTGCGAGTCGTCGGTCGCGTACGCTGGTGAACCGTGAATCCTGCCGATCTTTCTGCCGCCCTGCTCACCCTCGTGACCGGGATCGTTGAGCGACGCGGCGGAGCGATGGCCCTCACGGTCGCCGACGTGCAGCTTGAGCGGCCCCGCAACCGTGACCACGGCGACTGGGCATCCAATATCGCCATGAAGCTCGCCAAGCCGCTCGGCGTGAACCCGCGCGAGCTTGCCGAAGAAATCGCGACTGCCACCGCTGCCCTCGATGGCGTGTCGAAAGTGGATGTCGCGGGCCCCGGCTTCATCAACATTTCGCTGGATGCCGCTGCCGCCGGTGCCCTCGCCAGGACCATTGTCGAGCAGGGCGACGGCTACGGCCGCGGTGACCTGTATGAGGGCATCCGGATCAACCTGGAGTTCGTCTCGGCGAATCCGACCGGCCCCATCCACATCGGCGGGGTGCGCTGGGCGGCGGTTGGCGACAGCCTCGCGCGCATCTTCCAGGCCCAGGGTGGCCTCGTCACGCGCGAGTACTACTTCAACGATCACGGCGCGCAGATTGACCGCTTCGCGCGCAGCCTGCTGGCCAGCTGGGCGGGTAAGCCGGCCCCGGAGGATGGCTACGGCGGGGAGTACATCTCCGATATCGCAGCCCGCGTGATCACCCTGTACCCGGGCGACCTGTTCCACATCCCGCGCGACGAGCAGCAGGAGGTGTTCCGGTCGATCGGGGTCGAGCTGATGTTCGGAGACATCAAGGCGAGCCTGCACGAGTTCGGAGTGCAGTTCGACGTCTACTTCCATGAGAACGAGCTGCACGAGTCGGGCGCCGTCGAGCGGGCGATTGGTCGGTTGCGTGAGCTTGGCGCCATCTATGAGGCCGACGGGGCGACGTGGTTCCGCTCAACCGATTACGGCGACGACAAAGACCGCGTCGTTATCAAGAGCGACGGCGAAGCCGGGTATATCTCGGGTGACCTCGCCTACTACCTGAACAAGCGCGAGCGCGGTTTCGAGCGCAACCTGATCATGCTGGGCGCCGACCACCACGGCTACGTCAAGCGCCTGATGGCGATGACGAAGGCCTTCGGTGACGAGCCGTACGTCAATCTTGAGATCCTGATCGGGCAACTGGTGAACCTGGTGCGCGATGGCGAGCCGCTGCGGATGTCCAAGCGCGCCGGTACCGTCGTGACGCTTGAGGATCTCGTCGAGGCGGTCGGTGCCGACGCGGGGCGGTACGCCCTGGTCCGCAGTTCCATCGACTCGCAGGTCGACATCGACCTCGACCTGTGGGGTCGCAAGACCAACGACAACCCCGTGTTCTACGTGCAGTACGCCCACGCCCGCACACATTCCGTCGCGCGCAACGCGGCAGCATCCGGTGTCGACCGCTCGGCCTTCGACGCGAGCCTGCTTTCGCACGAGACGGAGAGCATCCTGCTGGGCATCCTCGCTGAGTTCCCCCGCGTCATCAGGCAGGCGGCCGAGCTCCGCGAGCCGCACAGGGTCGCACGCTACAGTGAGGAACTAGCCGGGGCGTATCACCGGTGGTACGACAACTGCCGCGTCACCCCGCTGGGCGACGAGGTTGTGAGCGACCTCCACCGCACTCGACTCTGGCTTAACGATGCGGTCGGCCAGGTGCTGCGCAACAGCCTCGGCCTGCTGGGAGTGAGCGCACCCGAGAGGATGTAGCCGATGGCCGAGCCGCTGGCGCCGCGACCCGAGCCGACCCCACCGGTCGAGCCCGCCGAGACCCTCGTCATCGAGGTTCCCCCGCCCGCCCCCAGAAAGCGACGCCGCTGGATCGGCGTGGTCATCGCGCTTGTGGTGCTGGGTGCGCTGCTCGTGGTCGGGTTCTTCGTGGCCGACGCTTGGGCGCGCGACTACGCGAAGGGCTACGTGCGCGAGCGCATCATCGAGGTCCTGAAGCTCGACCGCGACGCCGATGTCTCGGTGGATGTCGGCGATGACTCGATCCTGCTCCAGGCTCTCAGCGGCCGCCTCAACGAGGTGACGGTGGATGTCGCGGAGCTCACGTTCGGCGACATCACGGGCTCGGCCCACATCGACGCGACCGCCGTGCCCTTCGACGGCGCCCAGCCCGTCGGCACTCTCGACATTGTCGTTGCCGTCTCGGAAGAGAACGTGCAGAAGCTCTCCGGGCTCCTGAGCGGCACGGCCCTGCAATCGATCACGCTCAACGAGGGCTTCATTCGCATCGGCACTGAGTTCAACCTCATCTTCTTCACGGTGCCCGTCGCCGTAGACCTGCAGCCGAGCGCGCAGGACGGCGGGATTAACTTCGACCCGGTGACGATCGTGCTGGGCGAGAACGAGATTTCGGTGGACGAGCTGCGCGACAACCCGCAACTCGGCGGCCTGGCGAGCGGCCTTCTGGCCTCCCAGCAGTTCTGCGTCGCCGAGTACCTGCCGCAGGCCCTCGTCGTCGACGGGGTGGAGGTGCTCGGCTCCGACCTGGTGATCTCCATCGACGGCGACGGCACGGCTCTCGGCGGCCCGGAACTCGCGACCCTCGGCACCTGCCCGTGAGGGCCTGTTCCCGGGCATCCCAGCGACCGGGCATCCGGGTCCCCCGGTAGTATTTAGTCGGCTTCAGGGACCACGCCGGGTTCCGCCCGTTCGTGAGGTTCCATGCACAGCAATCCGCTCGCCCCGTCGTGGCTTGAGCTGCCTGCCGACGCCAACGAGCTGCCGGCTAAGGTCTGGTCGCAGAATTCGGCGAGGGATGCCAGCGGCGAAGTGCTCATCGCAGGGGTCCCCGCAACGGTTCTCGCTGCCGAGTTCGGCACGCCCGTGTACGTCGTGGACCAGGCCGACGTGATGGCGCGGGCGCGGGCCATCCGCGAGTCATTCGACCGCGAGTTCGCGCGCGTCGGCTCCAGCGCCACCGTCTACTACGCGGGCAAGGCCTTCCTCTCCACGGAGGTCGCGCGCTGGGTGACGGATGCCGGTCTCAACATCGACGTCGCCAGCGGCGGGGAGTTGGCCGTCGCCCTCGCGGCGGGAGTGGACCCCGCGCGCCTTGGGCTGCACGGCAACAACAAGTCGCTGCGCGAGATCGACCGGGCGGTGCGCGTGGGTGTCGGCGCGATCGTCATCGACAGCGTCGCCGAGATCGGACACGTCGCCGAGGCGGCGGCCCGGCACGGTCGGGTGCAGTCGGTGCGGCTGCGCATCAACAGCGGCGTGCACGCCTCGACCCACGAATACCTGGCGACGGCGCGGGAGGACCAGAAGTTCGGCATCCCACTCGCGGATGCTTCTTCGGCCGTCGCGAGCATCCGTGCCCACGGTTCACTGTCTTTCCGCGGCCTGCACTCGCACATCGGCTCGCAGATTTTCGAGTCAGACGGCTTTGCCGAGGCCGCCCGTCGCCTGTTCGCGCTGCACGCCGAGCTGCTCGCCGGTGGCCCCGTGCCCGAGCTCAACCTCGGCGGTGGATTCGGCATCGCTTATACGAGCGTCGACGAGCCGTTGGCCATCGATGAGCTCGCCGCCCGGTTTGCCGACATCGTGGCCGGGGGAGCGGCGGAGCTGGGCATCCCGGTTCCCGCGATCGCGATCGAGCCGGGCCGTTCGATCATCGGCCCCTCGACCACCACCCTCTACACCGTCGGCACGATCAAAGACGTGCTCGTCGACGGCGCCGCGACGCGCAAGTACGTCTCGGTCGACGGCGGCATGAGCGACAACATCCGTACGGCCCTCTATGGCGCCGACTACTCGGTGCGCATCGTGAACCGCACCTCCGATGCCGAGCCCGCGCTCGTGCGCATCGCGGGCAAACACTGCGAGTCGGGCGACATCCTGGTGCGCGCCGACTACCTGCCGGGCGACGTGCAGCCGGGCGACCTGGTCGGCATCCCCGCCACCGGCGCGTACGGTTGGGCGATGGCCAGCAACTACAACTACCTGGGCCGCCCGCCCGTCGTCGCAGTGCTCGATGGTGAGCCGCGCGTGATCGTGCGGGGCGAAACCGAGGAAGACCTCTTGAGCCGAGACACGGGAGTTCGTCGATGACCGAGAACCGCACCCTCCGGGTGGCCATCCTGGGCGGTGGCAGCGTTGGCGCCCAGGTCGCCAACCTGTTGATCACGCAGGGCGAAGAGCTGGCCGCGCGCGCCGGTGCCGGCTTCGACGTGGTCGGCGTCGCGGTGCGGGATGTCGACGCGCCCCGTGACACCGAGATTCCGAAGCACCTGCTCACCACCGATGCGGAAGCGCTCATCCGTGGCGCCGACATCGTCGTCGAACTCATCGGCGGCATCGAGCCGGCCCGCAGTTACATCCTGCAGGCGCTCACCTCGGGCGCCGACGTGATCACCGCGAACAAGGCTGTGCTGGCGAACCACGGACCTGAGCTGTTCGCGGCCGCCGAGCGGGTCGGCGCGCAGCTGTTTTACGAGGCCGCCGTCGGCGGGGCCATCCCGATCATCCGCCCGCTGCGCGACAGCCTCGCGGGCGACCGGGTCAGCCGCATCCTCGGGATCGTCAACGGCACCACCAACTACATCCTCGACCGCATGGACACCCTGGGCGACAGCCTCGAGGATGCCCTCGCCGAGGCAACCCGCCTGGGCTATGCCGAGGCAGACCCGACGGCCGACGTGGAAGGTTTCGACGCCGCGCAGAAGGCCGCGATCCTCGCGAGCCTCGCCTTCCACACCACCGTGCCCCTGGATGCCGTGCACCGCGAGGGCATGACGACCGTCACGCTCGAACAGGTGGTTGCCGCCCGCAAGGCCGGGTACGTGGTGAAGCTTCTCGCCATCTGCGAACGGATCATCACCGACGGCGTCGAGGGGGTCAGCGCCCGCGTGCATCCCGCACTCGTGCCGCTCAGCCACCCGCTCGCCGCCGTCCACGCTGCCAACAATGCGGTCTTCGTCGAGGCCGAGGCGGCTGGCAGCCTCATGTTCTACGGCGCGGGCGCCGGCGGCATCCAGACCGCCTCCGCCGTGCTCGGCGATATCGTCTCGGCCGCCCGCCGTCACGTGGCCGGCGGTCCCGGTGTCGCGGAATCGACGCACGCCAACCTGCCCGTGCTGCCGATGTCGAGCGTCATCACCCGCTACCAGATCACGCTTACCGTCGTCGACCAGCCCGGGGTGCTCGCCTCGATCGCCACCATGTTCAGCGACCGGGGCGTCTCGGTCGAGGGCGTGGCCCAGTCGGTGCGTGACGGCGGGGACGACACCGCGCCCACCGCTACCCTTGTGATCATCACGCACCGCGCGCCCGAGTCGTCGCTCGCCGCGACCGTGGAGGCGCTGCGCACCAGCGCAGTCGTATCGAACGTCGTATCCGTTCTGAGAGTTGAAGGACAGTAACCCAGTGGCCCACCAATGGCGCGGAGTTCTCCGCGAATATGCCGACCGTCTCGACATCTCCGAGGCCACACCGGTCATCACGCTCGGCGAGGGCGGCACCCCGCTCATCCCCGCTGGCGCGCTGTCGCACCGCACGGGCGCGAACGTCTGGGTCAAGTTCGAGGGGATGAACCCCACCGGGTCATTCAAGGACCGCGGCATGACGATGGCCGTCTCCAAGGCCGTCGAGCACGGCGCGAAGGCCGTCATCTGCGCCTCCACCGGCAACACCTCCGCTTCCGCTGCCGCGTACGCCACCCACGCGGGCATCACCGCCGCCGTGCTGGTTCCCGAGGGCAAGATCGCGATGGGCAAGCTCGCCCAGGCGATCGCCCACGGTGCTGAGCTCCTGCAGGTGCAGGGCAACTTCGACGACTGCCTCGAGATCGCCCGCGACCTCGCCGAGAATTACCCCGTGCACCTCGTCAACTCGGTAAACCCCGACCGCATCGAGGGCCAGAAGACCGCCGCCTTCGAGGTCGTCGAAGTGCTCGGCGATGCCCCCGACTTCCACTTCGTGCCGGTCGGCAACGCGGGCAACTACACCGCGTACCACCGCGGCTACTCCGAGGAACTCGCCCGGTCTGAGACCACCCGCATGCCGCGGATGTTCGGGTTCCAGGCCGCGGGCAGCGCCCCCATCGTGCTCGGCCACGTCGTCAAGAACCCCGACACGATCGCGAGTGCCATCCGCATCGGCAACCCCGCCTCGTGGGAGCTCGCCATCGCCGCGCGCGAGAACAGCAACGGTTACTTCGGCTCGATCAGCGACGAGAAGATCCTCGAAGCGCACCGCATCCTCTCCGCGGAAGTCGGGATCTTCGTCGAGCCCGCCTCGGCGATCAGCGTCGCCGGTCTCCTGGAGCGCGCGGAAGCGGGCGAGATCCCGAAGGGATCGACCGTCGTGCTGACCGTCACGGGCCACGGCCTGAAAGACCCGCAGTGGGCGCTTCGCGCGGCCGACGGCTCCGATGTGACCCCGACGGTCGTGCCCGTCGACACCGCCGAGATCGCGAGCGTGCTCGGACTGGCCAAGGGATGAGCCTCGCCGGCCGATCCGTGACCGTGCGGGTCCCGGCAACCTCCGCCAACCTCGGTCCCGGTTTCGACACGCTCGGGCTCGCGCTCGCGCTGTACGACGAGCTGACGGCGACCGTTGTCGACGGCGACCGCGTTCAGGTCGATGTCACGGGCGTCGGGGTAGGCGAGGTGCCCACCGACGAGAGCAACCTCGTCGCCCGCGCCATCCACTACACCTTCGAGCAGGTGGGGCAGCCCACGCCCGGCCTTCACCTCACCGCGCGCAACGTCATCCCGCACGGCAGCGGACTGGGCTCATCGGCCTCCGCGATCGTCTCCGGGGTCATGGCGGCTAAGGGACTGCTCGAGGGCGTCATCGATCTCGACCTCGACCGGATGCTCGTGATCGCCACCGAGCTTGAGGGGCACCCCGACAACGTGGCACCCGCTCTGCTCGGAGGATTGACGATCGCCTGGACTACGCCCGAGGGGCCGAAGGCGAAGAAGCTTGAGGTGCACCCAAGCGTGCTGCCGTTGGCCTGCGTGCCGGGGCACAGCGTGTCGACGGCCCTTGCCAGGAGCCTGCAGCCGGCATCCGTGCCCTATGCCGACGCGGTGTTCAATGTCTCCCGATCGGCGCTGCTGATCGCGGCCATGACGCAGAGCCCCGAGCTGCTGCTGGAGTCGACGGAAGACAAACTGCACCAGGATTACCGCGCGAGCGCCATGCCCGAGACTCACTCTCTCGTGCACCTGCTGCGAAGCAACGGCCTCCCGGCCGTCGTCTCTGGTGCTGGCCCCTCGCTGTTGGTGCTCGCCACCACTGCAGCCGAACGACAGCGTGCGGCCGATCTCGTGGGGCAGCATTCCGAGACCGACTGGCAGTGCCTCATGCTGGCCGTCGATGTCAAAGGTGCTACAGTGGCAACGCACCAGGTAGAAGCTTCGGCCCAGCCGTAGCCTCCCGGTCGCATCATCACCCCTCTCCCCGCGGCACCCAGATTCCTGCGCATCCGCGCAGACAGCCCGGGGGGATCAGCTCTCCACCGGAGAGCCCTGGTTTCAACAGGCGCAGTCCGGTAGGGGAAAGGAACCCCAAGTAGTGACTGACGTCAACATCCGTGCAACGAGCACGGATTCCCGCGACCTGTCCGCCCTCAAGCTTGCCGAGCTCCAGGCTCTTGCAAGCTCGCTGGGCATCAGTGGCGCATCCAAACTTCGCAAAGGAGAACTCGTGGACGCAATCAACGAGAACCAGACCATCGATTCCGAGGCACCCGTGATGGATGCCCCGGCCACCGCCACCGCGCCGGAAGAAGCCACCTCGGCTCCCGTCGCAGTGCGCAAGCGCGCCTCCCGCCGTGTTACCTCGGCCGACACCGCCCTGATCGCCGGAGCCGAAGCTCCCGCCGGCGCTCCCGTGGTTGAGGCCGCGCCCGCCGTAGCTGCACAGCCAGCTGCCGAGGCAGAGCCCGCAGAAGCCCCGGCCCGCGAATCCGCGCCGCGCCGCGCCTCCTCGCACGTGGCGACGGCCGAGACCGGCCTCGAAGACCCCACCCCCGCTGACGTCGCCGTCGATGCAGACGCACCTGAAGAGGCTGAGGGTGACACCGAGGGTGAGCAGGAGGGCGCACCGCGCTCCTCACGCAACCGCAACCGCAACCGCAACAATGCCGACCGCAACAACGCGGACCGCCAGAACGGCGGCGAGGGCCAGCAGCGCCAGCAGAACAACCGCCAGCAGGGTGGCCAGAACGGCGAACAGCAGGGCAACCGCAACGGCCAGCCCCAGCAGCAGCGCGCGCAGGGTGACGACGAGGGTGACCGCAGCGGCCGCAACCGTTACCGCGACCGCAAGCGCGGCCGTGGCCCGCTCGGCGACGACTTCGAGCCCGAGATCACCGAAGACGACGTGCTGATCCCCGTCGCGGGCATCCTCGATGTCCTCGACAACTACGCCTTCGTGCGCACCTCCGGCTACCTGCCCGGCAACAACGACGTCTATGTCTCGTTAGGCCAGGTCAAGAAGTACAACCTGCGCAAGGGTGACGCCGTCGTCGGTGCCATCCGCCAGCCGCGCGAGGGTGACAATGCCCAGGGCCGCCAGAAGTACAACGCCATCGTGCGCATCGACTCCATCAACGGCCTGCCCGTTGAGGACGCAGCGAACCGCGTCGAGTTCGGCAAGCTCACCCCCCTCTACCCGCAGGAGCGCCTGCGTCTCGAGACCGAGACGGGCAAGCTCTCCACGCGCATCATCGACCTCGTGTCGCCGATCGGCAAGGGCCAGCGCGGCCTGATCGTCTCGCCGCCCAAGGCAGGCAAGACGCTCGTGCTGCAGGCCATCGCCAACGCGATCGCCAAGAACAACCCCGAGGTCCACCTCATGGTCGTGCTCGTCGACGAGCGCCCCGAAGAGGTCACCGACATGCAGCGCACCGTCAAGGGTGAGGTCATCGCCTCCACCTTCGACCGCCCCGCCGAAGACCACACCACGGTTGCCGAGCTCGCCATCGAGCGCGCCAAGCGCCTGGTGGAGCTCGGCCACGACGTTGTCGTGCTGCTCGACTCGATCACCCGCCTCGGCCGCGCATACAACCTCGCGGCCCCGGCATCCGGTCGCATCCTCTCGGGCGGCGTGGACTCCTCGGCGCTCTACCCGCCGAAGCGTTTCTTCGGCGCCGCGCGCAACATCGAGGAGGGTGGCTCGCTCACCATCATCGCGACCGCGCTCGTCGAGACCGGTTCCAAGATGGACGAGGTCATCTTCGAAGAGTTCAAGGGCACCGGCAACATGGAGCTGCGCCTCTCGCGCCAGCTCGCTGACAAGCGCATCTTCCCCGCCGTCGACGTCAACGCTTCCGGCACCCGCCGCGAAGAGATGCTCATGGGCGCCGACGAGGTCAAGGTCACCTGGAAGCTGCGTCGCGCGCTCGCAGGCCTCGACCAGCAGCAGGCCCTCGAGATCGTGCTGGGTCGCCTCAAGGAAACCCAGACGAACGTCGAGTTCCTCATGCAGGTGCAGAAGTCGATGCCGGGTACCAACGGCAAAGAGGACTAAGCGTGTTCGAGTCAGTGCAGTCGCTGCTGGCCGAACATGATGAGCTCCAGGTCCAGCTTTCCGACCCCGAACTCCACTCAGACCCGGCCAGGTCCAAGAAGGTCAACCGCCGGTATGCGGAGCTTGCGCGCATCGTCGCGGCGTATGAAGACTGGCGAAAGCTGACGGATGACGTCGCTGCCGCCACCGAAATGGCCGCTGAAGACGAGGCATTCGCTGCGGAGCTCCCGGGGCTCACCGAGTCACTCGAGGCCGCCCAGGAGAAGTTGCGTCGACTGCTCATCCCGCGCGACCCGAACGATGCCCGCGACGTCATCATGGAAATCAAGATGGGGGAGGGCGGTGCCGAGTCGGCGCTGTTCGCCGGCGACCTGCTGCGCATGTACCTGCACTACGCGGAGTCGAAGAAGTGGAAGACCGAGATCATCGAGCAGACCTCGAGCGACCTCGGCGGCATCAAGGACGTGCAGGTCGCGTTCAAGGGCAACTCCACCGACCCGGCCGAGGGAATCTGGGCGCACCTGAAGTACGAGGGTGGCGTGCACCGCGTGCAGCGGGTGCCCGCAACCGAGTCGCAGGGCCGCATCCACACCTCGGCGGCCGGCGTGCTGGTCTTTCCCGAGGTTGATGAGCCCGAAGAGGTCGAGATCAACCAGAACGACCTCAAAATCGACGTGTACCGCTCAAGCGGTCCCGGCGGCCAGTCCGTCAACACGACCGACTCCGCCGTGCGCATCACCCACATCCCGACCGGCATCGTCGTGGCCATGCAGAACGAGAAATCGCAGCTGCAGAACCGCGAGGCTGGCATGCGCGTGCTGCGTGCCCGGATCCTGGCTCGCTACCAGGAAGAGGCGGATGCCGAGGCCAGCGAGTACCGCAAGAGCCAGATCCGCACCATGGACCGCTCGGAGCGCATCCGCACTTACAATTTCCCCGAGAACCGGATTGCCGACCACCGCACCGGTTACAAGGCCTACAACCTCGACGCCGTGATGAACGGGGCGCTCGAGCCGGTCATCCAGAGCTGCATCATGGCCGACGAGGAGTCCCGACTCGAGGCACTGGGCGCCGACTCCTGACCATGACGATGACCGAACTGCACCCGCACGAGCTGTCGGCGGCACTCGATCGCGCGGTCGAGGTACTCGCGGCAGCGGGCATCCATGATGCGCGTGTCGACGCCGAGTTGCTTGCCGGTCACCTGCTGGGTCTCAGTCGCGGGGGAGTGCAGTCGAAGGCCATCACCGGCACGGTGCTGGACGACGCCGAAGCGAGCCGGTTCACCGAGCTGGTTGAGCGCCGCGCCGCGCGTGAGCCCCTGCAGCACATCACCGGGCGTGCGGCCTTCCGGCAGCTCGAGCTCGCGGTCGGCCCCGGGGTCTTCGTGCCGCGGCCCGAGACCGAGTTCGTCGCGCAGTTCGCGATCGACGCGCTCCGCGCGACTGCGACGCCGGAACCCGTGGGGGTGGACCTCGGCACGGGCAGTGGTGCGATCGCGCTTGCCATGGCGACCGAGGTTCCGCACGCCCGGGTAACCGGCGTCGAGGTCTCGCCCGAGGCATACATCTGGACCCGGCAGAACTTCCGCGAGGTGGCCGCCCCCAACGCGCGCGCCGTGTTCGCGAACCTCGCGCACGCCTTGCCCGAACTCGACGGCACCGTCGACGTGGTCATCTCCAACCCGCCCTACATCCCGCTCGGGGCTATCCCGAGAGACCCGGAGGTGCGCCTGCACGATCCCGAAATTGCGCTCTACGGCGGCGATGACGGGCTGGATGTCGTGCGCGAGGTCTCCCAGACGGCGATGCGCCTGTTGCACCGCGGCGGACTACTTGTGATCGAGCACGGCGAGTTGCAGGCAGCGCCCATCGCCGCCCTGCTCGCAACTGACGGCTGGACCGCCGTAGCCCACCACCGCGACCTCCTCGGCCGCGACCGCGCCACCACGGCGCTGCGGCCGTAGGCTGCTGCCTCTCCCGTATCCGCGCGCACTCGGTAGCCACGCGTAGCCCGCAGTTCTCGCGCCCCGCAGTCACGCGCATCCCGTAGCCACGCGCACCCCGTACCCGCGCGCGCCCCGCAGCCAGCGCTGCCGGGCGGAGCCCCTCCCCGCGAACCTCGCCAAACTTGCGTCGCGGGCATCCCGCACCCGACATTCGGCGTGGTTCGGTGAAGCTAATCGGTCCTCCACAAGCTGCCGTGCGGCCGGTTGCCCAAGATTCTGCCGCGAAGGCTCCCCGGGCCGGGGCTGGCGCGTGTGAAGTTGCCGCATGTCGCGCCGCACGCCCCTGCCTCCCGTGTTCAATGACCAGCCATTCTCGCGACGGGAGGCGGTTGCTGCCGGCGTGACAGATAGAAGGCTTGCTGCAGCCGACCTTCGCAAGCCCTTTCACGGCGCGCGCATCGCCCAAGGTCTGCCCTACACACTGGAGTGGCGATGCCTGTCGTACCGACGCGTTTCGTCCGTGCCATTCGCGTTCAGCCACGTCACGGCGGCCCTCCTCCTGGGCCTCCCTGTTCCCGCGTATGCAATCGACGACCGCATTCATGTGACTGTCTGTTCCCCGGCCACGCCGCCGTACGGCCGGGGAGTCGTCGGGCACCAGTTGAACCCAGCGCTGTGGCGGCGTCGTTCTTTCGTGCACAGCGATCCCACGACCCACGAGCTGTTCGAGCTGCCGGTTCTTGCACCGGCTGTCGTGCTCGCACAGCTCAGTGCGAGCCTCGACGCCGACGATGTTATTGCCGTTGGTGACGCGGTCGTCGCCCGCGATGGCACTGGCGAGGTCAACGACCTGGCCTCGCGCTGGGGCGGCAGGCGCGGTGCGCGCGCACTGTTGCGAGCGACTAGCGCGATGCGGGAGGGCTCAAGGTCGCGGCCCGAGAGCCTGCAGCGACGGATGTTCGTGCGCGCGGGCATCCCGGAGCCGCTTCCCAATGTTGCCGTCTTTGCGCCGGATGGCCGCCGGTTGTGGACGCCCGACCATGTCTGGCCCGAGTATCGCGTGCTCTCTGAGTACGAGGGTGACGGCCATCGGGTGTCGCGGGCGAAGTTCCGCAGCGACATCGCGCGGTTCGAGGAGTACGTCGACGGAGGCTGGTCACCGCTGCGCGCCCAGGCCGCGGATGTGTTCGACGACCCGAACCCGTTCATCGCCCGGCTGTGGCGCCGCCTCGTTGGCGGTGGATGGCGCCCAGCCTTACGCGAACCGCGCCATATTTACGCCGCTCGCCGCTGACACCCGGCATGTGGCGAGGTTCGCGTGATGCTGGTGCTCGGGTGGATAGCGGGTCGCGTCAGGAAGCGGGGTCAGGCGGCAGCGCGAGTCGCCGCGAAGGCTTCGATCGCGGCGAGCATGCCGTCGGCCGTGCCGAACTGGTACGCCGTGATCCCGACGCTGCGGGCGCCCTCGACGTTGATAAGCAGGTCATCGGCGAAGAACGCGTCCTCGGCGGGGGTGTCGTAAGCCTCGAGCACGCGTTCGAACACGATCGGGTCGGGCTTGCGGGCGCCGTAGTGGCTCGAGGTGAACAGGTGCTCGCCGAAAAGCTCGACAAGCTCGGGCGCGAGGGTCGCGAGGTGCTTATGCGCGAGCGGGCCGTTGTTGGTCAGCAGCGTCACCGTCCCGAGCTCGGATGCCCGGCGCACGGCCGCGAGGGAGTCGGGCCATACCGTCATCGCGGAGCGGCGGATCCGCACCCACTCGTTCTCGTCCACGGGCATCCCGAGCGCTTCTCCCAACGCGGAAAGGTAGGCGTCCGCCGACTCGAAGCCCCCCGCCTCGGCGGCCCACTCGCCGTCGTCGTGCCACCAGCGCGCCCGCATGTCGTCGATCGAGAGGCCCGTGAGGGCGGTCATCCCGGCCATTCGGACACGCCAGTCGTAGTCATAGAGCACGTGGTCCATGTCGAAAATGTAGAGCAGGGTCATCGGGTCCTTCGTGAGGCGAACGCCTCGATCGCGGCGGTCAAGGCCTCGGTCTGGTACACGCCGTCGATGGCGACCAGCTGGTGGGCGGTGATGCCCACGGCGCGCGCTCCCGCCACGTTGTCGGCCGAATCATCGGCGAAGAAGGCGTCGCGAGCCTCAACACCGTAGTGCTCCAGCGCCCGCCGATAGATTTCCGCACCGGGTTTGCGGCTGAGCAACTGGTAGCTGAACAGCAGGTTGCCGTCGAAGATGCGGCAGGCCTCGGGCGCCAGTTGGGGCATGGCTGTGGCGGTTGCGGCCGGGTTGTTGGAGAGCAGCGAGACTGTCCCGAGTCCTGAAGCTCGCCGCAGGGCCACAATGCTGCCGGGGATGACTGTCATCGCCAGGCGACGGGCGGACGCCCATTCCTCGAGCGACAGCAGCCGGGTCCCGGTGACGCGAGCAAAGGCATCCAGGTAGTCGGCGGCACTCTGCCATTCGCCCGCTTCAGCCCGCGCTTCGTAGCCTGCCGCCCACCAGGAACTGGCGAGGTGGTACTGGCTCGAGCCCGTCAGGCGCGCGAGTTCGGGCAGGCGGTAGCGAAAGTCGTACGCGTATAGCGTCTTGTCGAGGTCGAACAGGTAGAGGTCCACGGGCTTACCAGTCTGGCATCAATCCCGACCGGTACCATGAAGGGAACATGGCCACCATCTACGACTGCTCAGCCGAGACTGAGCTTCTCACCGGCATGCGGTTGGCACGAACGGCCATCGGCCGCGGTGAACTCGTGGTGATCCCCACCGACACCGTCTATGGTCTCGCCGCTGACGCGTTCAACCCTGCGGCCGTGCAGAAGCTCATCGATGCGAAGGGGCGCACGCGGCAGTCTCCTCCGCCTGTGCTGATCCCGGGCATCCCGACTCTTGATGCGCTCGCCGAGAGCGTGCCGGATGAGGTGCGCATCCTGGTCGCCAAATACTGGCCGGGGCCGCTGACGGTAATCCTGCCAGCCCAGTCGTCGCTGTCGTGGGATCTCGGTGACACCCGTGGCACCGTCGCGCTCCGCATGCCCGCCAACCGCATCGCGCTCGAGCTTCTCTCCGAAACCGGCCCGCTCGCCGTCTCCAGCGCCAACCTCACGGGGGAGCCGGCGGCAACCTCGGCGGCAGAAGCGCTGCGGATGCTCGGCGACTCCGTCGCCCTCTACCTCGACGACGGGCCGTCGGGGGAGCTGCCCTCGACGATCGTGGATGCCACGGGTCTCGGTACCCCCGAAGGCAAGCTGCGCATCGTGCGCGAGGGGGTCATCCCGGCCGATGAGATCCGCGATCTCGTGGGGGCCGACCGGTGCGCATAGTGTTCTACGTGCTCGTCACCGGGGTCTCGGCGGTGGTCACCTTCGGCCTGGCGATCCTGATCTGGAAGCTCAGCACCAAGTACCGGCTGTACCCGAAGATCCGAGAGCGGGATGTCCACACCCGCCCCACCCCGCGACTGGGTGGGGTTGCCATGTTCCTTGGCATGGTGGTGGCCTTCGCCGTGGCATCCCAACTCGACAGTTTCAGCCTGGTGTTCGCGGAGCCGACGAAGGTCCTCGGGCTCATCGGGGCAGCCCTCATCATCGTGATCGTGGGTGTTGCCGACGATATCTGGGACCTGGACTGGACGGCGAAGCTCGCCGCCCAGGTGATCGCTGCCGGGGTGCTGGCCTGGCAGGGGGTGCAGATCTTCACGTTGCCGGTGGGCGGGGTCGCAATCGTGTCTCCCTACCTGTCTCTGCTGATCACGGTCTTCGCGGTCGTCCTGGTGATGAACGCGATCAACTTCATCGACGGGCTCGATGGGCTCGTCACGGGCGTCGCGCTGATCGCCAACAGTGTCTTCTTCATCTACACCTACCTGCT
>JBIITJ010000118.1:0-2762 GCA_044340535.1 Rhodoglobus sp. | reverse complement strand
AGCTGGTGCTGCGGCTGATTCGCCCCCTCCTCGACAGCCCCGAGCGTTTCGGTGCCGCGATGGACCCCAAGACCAGCCTCCAGGAGCTTGCGGCGCGCCTGGGGCGCGGTGTTCCGCACTACCGGGTCACCGACAGCGGCCCCGACCATTCCAAGCGGTTCCACGCGACCGTGCTGCTCGGCGAAGAGCCGGTCGCGGCGGGTGACGGGTCAAGCAAGAAGCAGGCAGAGATGGCGGCCGCCCTCGAAGCCTGGACCCTCATGCAGGCACAGTAGGCCGTGCCTGAGCTGCCCGAAGTCGAGGTGGTGCGCGCGGGGCTCGAGCCCGCGGTGACCGGCGCGCGGGTGACGGCGGTCACGGTCTTCGATGAACGGTCGTTGCGGCGGCATCCGGGGCCGAGCGAAGATTTCGTCGACCGGCTCGTGGGCCGCACGATGCTCGCGCCGCAGCGTCGCGGGAAGTTCATGTGGGTGCCGCTCGACGGCGACGGCGTGGGCGAGGCGCTGGTCACCCACCTCGGGATGTCGGGGCAGGTGCTGCTGCGCGATACGGCGACGGATGACGCGCGCACCCGCATCCGCATCGACCTGGAGAATGCCGCGCACGGGCCACTGCGGCTGAACTTCGTCGACCAGCGCATTTTCGGCTCGATGGCTCTCGACGCGCTCGTGCCGACGGCGGATCATCCCGAGCAGCTCGTGCCCTCCGCGGTCAGGCACATTGCGCGCGACCCCCTCGACCTGAGGTTCGACGATGTGCTGTTCCTGCGGCGGCTCGCGGCGAAGAACACCACGATCAAGCGCGCGCTGCTCGACCAGACCCTGATCAGCGGCATCGGCAACATCTACGCCGATGAGGCGCTGTGGGCCGCCCGCGTGCACTACGAGCAGCCCACCGCAACGCTCGCCCGCCCGCGCGCGAAAGCCCTGCTCGCGGAGGCGCGGCTCGTGCTCGCAAAGGCTCTTGCCGAGGGCGGCACGAGTTTCGATACCCAATATCTCAACGTGAACGGGCAGTCCGGTTACTTCGCGCACTCGCTCAACGCTTACGGCCAGCAGGGCCGGCCGTGCCCGCGCTGCGGACGGATGCTCGTGCGCGAGTCATTCATGAACCGCGGCTCGCACTTCTGCCCGTGGTGCCAGCGGCTGCGGTAATCCCACCGGAGCGCCTCCGTCCCGGGACGGAGGACGCGCGATCCGCCCGCAGGTAGGTTGGCAGGGTGACGGCTGATCCTGATTCCCGCGACTGGCGACGCGCTCCGGCGGATGCCGGGGAGCGCAAGGTTGACGCCCTCACGGCTGTGGCCCTGTTTGCCGCCGCCATTCTCTCGCTCGTCCTGGGCAGGGCGATGGGATTGTGGCCCGACCCGGCCGGCCCGGCGCTGAGCGCGGCAGTCCTCGCCCTCATGACGCTCCCGCTTGCGTTCCGCCGCACCGCGCCCGTGCCGGTGCTCGCCGCGCTGGGCGTGGCGTTCCTGCTCGTCGGCGAACTGCGCGTGCCCGAGGTGACGATCAGCAACATCGCGATGTTCATGGCCATTTACAGCGTCGGGGCCTGGGAACAAAAAAGGGTTCGTGCGAACTGGGCGCGCGGCGTGCTGGTGACGGTGATGGGTGTGTGGCTGCTCACCAGTTTCTTCCGCGCGAGCACCCAGGATCTTGACTTCGAGGGCCCCGGCATCGGCGCGCTCACACCGGTGGCCGCCTACATGCTGCAACAGGTGCTCATTAATGTCCTGTACTTTGCCGGGGCCTGGTGGTTTGGCGAGCATGCCTGGTCGTCGGCCCGGCAGCGCGCGCTCATCGAGTTCCGCACGCGACAACTGGAGGGCGAGCAGAACAAGGTCTCGCGCCAGGCCATCACGATCGAGCGACTGCGCATCGCCCGTGAACTGCATGACGCGGTCGCGCACCACGTCTCACTCATGGGGGTGCAGGCCGCGGCTGCCCGCGCGGTGCTCGACGCCGATCCACAGGGCGCCCGGGAGCAGCTGGAAGCCCTCGAAGCATCCTCGCGGGCGGCCGTGAGCGAGCTCTACCAGCTGCTCGGCACACTTCGCGACGACGAGGCCGCCGCCGATCCGGTGACGGCCTCACTCGGATTCGGCTCGCTGCCCGCACTGGTCGACGACGCCGTCGCGGCGGGGCTGCGGGTGTCGCTCGAGGAAGTCGGTGAGCGCGGCCCGGTGCCGCCGCTGGTCGAGCTGAACCTGTACCGGATCGCCCAGGAGTCACTCACGAACGTGCTCAAGCACGCCGGCCCGGGAACCCGCGTGCGACTTCACCTGCGGTTTGACCGCGACTCCGTCGAGCTTGAGATCGCCGACGACGGCCTCGGCAGGCCCGGGCCACGACAGCGCAGTGGTGGGCTCGGCCTGCTCGGGATGCGTGAACGTGCGGCGGCCCTCGGTGGCAGCCTCGAGGCGAAGGCTCGCGCCGACTCCGGGTGGGTCGTGAGGGTGACCGTCCCGCTGGTGTTGGGCGTTCCGCGGGGAGTTCGAGCGTGACCATCCGTGTCGTGCTCGTCGATGACCACGCCCTCATGCGGCAGGGCATCAGGACGATCCTCTCCGCGCAGCCCGACATCGAGGTGGTGGGCGAGGCGTCCAGCGGCGAGGAGGCGCTCGACCTCGTGCCGCGAACCCGCCCCGACGTGGTGTGCATGGATGTCGAGATGCCCGGCATCGGCGGCCTCGAGGCGACCAGGTTGCTCGTGGCCGATGCCGGGGTCACCTCGCAGGTGCTCATGCTGACCACCTTCGA
>JBIITJ010000078.1:0-10381 GCA_044340535.1 Rhodoglobus sp. | reverse complement strand
GGCGGAGGAAGTCGACCTTCGAATCACGCGGCAGGATCGGCATGCCCTTGTGGTTGGGGGCGAATGAGGCACCCATGTACAGGCCGAAGATAGCCAGCTGTACACCGAGGAAAGCGAAGGCCATGCCTACGGGGAGGAAGGTGAAGAGCACGGCGACGTAGCCGACATTACGCACGGTGAGCAGCACGATCTCGAGTGCACGCTTGTCGACTTTGCCCTTGGAGAACACGGTCTGGAATGCGTGGCGGTGCAGGTTGATGCCTTCGAAGATGAGCACGGGGAAGAACAGGTAGCCCTGGCGGTGCGCCATGAACTTCGTGATCCCGGTCAGCCCGGTGGCCTTTTCCTTCTGGAAGATGATGAAGTCGGTCTCGACGTCGGGATCCTTGTCGACCGTGTTGGGGTTGGCGTGGTGCCGGGAGTGCTTGCTCATCCACCACGAGTAGCTGATACCGACCACGAGGTCGGCCATAATGCGCCCCAGGAAGTCGTTGGTCTTGCCCGACTCGAAGACCTGGCGGTGCGACAACTCGTGCGTGATGAAGGCGTACTGGGTGAACAGGATGCCCATGACCGCCGCAATCAGCAGCAGGTACCAGGTGCCAGACAGCAGGGCGAAACCGAACCAGGCGGCGACCATGGCGAGGGTGATGACGCCGAAAGTGATGGCGTAAAACCGCTTGCGCCGACGCAGCAGGCCAGCGTCGCGCACCGTGTGTAACAGTGCCGAGAACTCGGAAACGGGATTCTTCAGGCCGCGCGGGCCGGTCCTGATGATGCGTGCGGGTTCAGCGGCAGTAGTCACGTGGCCTCAGAAGTTCAATTTGACTTCACAGCCACGGAATGAGCAGACGCTCCAGATAGGCCAACCATAGCGGCCGAGGCTGGGAATCGGGTGCGACTCAGGCGAACAAGTTCAGAACAACTCGACCGGATTGGCCAGCCGCCACCACGGGCCGGGGTCGTCAATGGTCGCGGAGAGCTCAAGCGGCACCGTGATGACGTTCTCCCCCGCCGTGAACCGCAGCTCGCCCACGGTCGTTCCCGCGTCGGCGAGGGTGACCTCGTCCACCCGCACGTCGAGATTGACCGGGGTTGCGGCCCACAGCACCATGGTCGCTGACTCCGCGGAAACGGCGGTGGCGTCATCCCCCCACGGCGTCGTGTACTCGCCGTAGGCCTGCCCCTCGGTGGTGAGGGTCACTTCGCTGAAACCGGCGTCGACTTCCGCGAGCAACTGGCGGATGGCGGCATTGATGGTGGCGTGGTCAGGACCGCCCAGCACGACTCCCACGACGGTGACGACCGTGGTGCCGACCGTGACATCCTGCGAGAACAGCAGGCAGGCGCCGGCCTCATCGAGGGTACCCGTCTTGATGCCGTCGATACCGTCGACCCCGAGCAGCCCGTTGCGGTTCTCCACGAGCCCGACCCCCGGCACGTCGAGTGATTGTGTCGCGACAATCTCGGCCAGCACCGGGTGCTCGACAACCTTGCGGGCAATCTCGACCAGGTCGGGCACGGTGCTCGCGTTGTTCGGCGAAACGCCGGTCGGTTCCTCGATCGTGGTGTTCACCAGGCCTTCCCGGTCCAGCCAGGCGCGGGCGGCTTCGGCGAACGCGGCCTCGGAGCCGAATGCCCAGCTGGCCAGCGACTCCGCGTAGTTGTTGGCGGAGGCCATGAGCATGACGTCCATGACGGTGCGCTGGGACATCACCTGGCCGGCCCTCACCGGCTTGGTGACCCCGCCGATCGCGCGCTGCGCGTACATGAAGTCTTCGTCAGTCTCGGTGAAGGTGAGGTTCGGACCCAGCTCCCCCGGCGCGAGCGGCTTGGCGTCGAGCACCACGAGGGCGGTGATGACCTTCGAGATCGAGGCGATCGGCAGCGCAGTCGTGGACCCGGCACTTGCGAGCACGCCCGGGTATCCGATAGCTCCCACTCCCGAAGCGCCGTAGCCGGGCAGCGTCACGACGGGAGTGCTCGGCACCAGTTCCGCAGGCTGGTGCACGTCCGCCGTGATCGCGTGCAGCGGTGCCAGGAGCGTGAGCGGCAGGTAGATCCCGGTGCCGAGAACGAGGGTCGCAGCCAGCCCCACCACGATGCGACGGCGTCGATAGACCTGGCGTTGGCTCAGCGGCATCCCGCCATTTTAGGCGCGGCCTCCGCGCACTCCGACCAGCTCGACCCTAGGTTGGCGTCATGGTTGTCCCCGTCGAGACGGTCCCGTTCGAAGCCACGCCCATCGACGCCTACCCCTCGAAGCAGGCCTGGGATGCCCAGGCCACCGACCTCGTCGCAACGATGCTGCAGCGGTGGCACCTGACCGCCCGCGCGGCCTACGTCGGGGGCGAGGCGGGTGCCGTGCTTCCGGTCACCACCACAGCCGGGGAGCGGGCCGTGCTCAAGGTCGGGTACCCGCACCGGGAGGCGATCTGGGAGGCGGTGGGGCTACAGGCCCTGGGGCCGCTCGCACCAACAGTTCTTCGGCAGGACCCGTGGACGTGGGCACTGCTGCTCGAGGAGGTCGAGCCGGGCATCCCGTTATCGCGGCACGCGGTCAGCCCGCGGGAGGCACTCGAGACCGGTGCGAGGCTGTACCGCGACCTGTCGGGGTGCCTGGCGCCGCGCCAGCTGCCGACCCTTGACGAGGTCATGCGCCCCTTCCTCGACAAGGCGGAGGCCGGGAGCGACATTGTGGCCGCGGGTCTCGCTACGTTCGGCACCTTGCTCGACACCGGCGGTTCATCATTTCTGCACGGCGACTTCAACCCGGGAAACGTACTGCTCGGCGACGGCAGGTGGCGCGTCATCGACCCGAAGCCCATGCGCGGCGACCCCACATTCGACCTGTGGCCGCTCGTGAGCCAGCTGGGTGATGTGTGGCGTGGGCCCCACCCCGAAACCGAACTTGCGGCACAACTGGAGTTCACCTGTGCAGTGGCCGGGATCGAGCCGGGCCGCACAGCCCGCTGGGCGTTTGCGCGGTCGGCGCTGAGCGTCACCTGGCTTCGTACCGACGGGAACTTCGCGGCGGCGGATGCGGCCGAGCGCGAAACCCGCGCCTGGAAGGCGGTCGCGGGCCTCTAGCCGGGCACCCCGTCCCGCTCTCCCGTCTAGCTCTCCCGTCTCGCTCTCCCGTCCCGCTCGTACCATCCGATCTCAAGGAGTTCCGGGCTGGCGTTGGACCGCGTTCCCCGAAACTTCGGGCACAGCGCCTCCCGCAGCTCCGAATCTCCTTGAGATCGGTTAACAGGCGGCGGGCGGCGGGGCTGGTCGCGCCTCAGGGGTGGCGCGGCCCTCAAGGGTCGCGCGACGCTCAGGAGTCGCGCGGCGCTCAAGGGTCGCGCGGCGCTCAAGGGTGGCGCGGCGGTTCAGGAACGGCGCAGGCGCAGAGCGTAGAGGGCGACAGCGCTGGCCGAGGCCACGTTGAGGGAATCGACGTTGTGCAGCATCGGGATCGTGACGACCGTGTCGGCCGCGTTGAGCGCCGCCGTGCTCAGGCCGTCGCCTTCGGCACCGAGCACGATCGCGACGCGTTCGGGCGGGTCGTCGGCGAAGGTGTCGAGCTCGACGGCCTCATCGGAGAGCGCGAGGGCTGCGATATGGAAGCCGGCCTCCCGCAGCTGCTCGGCGCCGAGAGGCCACTCCGGCAGGCGAGTCCATGGCACCTGGAGCACAGTGCCCATGCTCACGCGCACGCTCCGGCGGTACAGCGGGTCGGCGCAGCGCGGGGTGACGAGCACGGCGTCGGCTCCAAGCCCCGCCGCCGAGCGGAAGATCGCCCCGACGTTGGTGTGGTCGACGATGTCTTCCAGCACCACGACGCGGCGGGCATCCCGCAGCAGTTCCGCGACGGGGCGCAGCGCGGGCCGGTGCATGGCCGCCAGCGCCCCGCGGTGCAGGTCGAAGCCCGTGAGGGACTGGAGCAGGCCCGGCTCCCCCACAAATACCGGCACGTCGTGGCCGGCAAGCAACGTGTCGAGTTCGGGCAGCCACTTCTCGAGCACGAGTACCGAGCGCGGCACGTGACCGGCGGTGAGGGCCCGCCCGATCACCTTGGGTGACTCGGCGATGTACAGCCCGCCTTCGGGCTCGGTTCGGCGCCGCAGGGCCACATCGGTCAGGTTGGCGTAGTCGCCGAGCCGAGGGTCGCTGAGGTCGTCGATGGTAACGATATGCATCTCGACCCCCAACCTGCAGCAAACGGAAACATATCGGAAAACAATCGCGTTTACTCTGGAGGACCAGGAGGGAACACGATGTTGGATGTAGCGACCGAGGTTTCCTCCCCCGCCGTCGAGGCCGCTGTCGCCGCGCTGCGGGGACGGCGGGTCGCCGTCCTGACAGGTGCGGGGGTGAGCACCGACTCCGGAATCCCGGACTATCGCGGCGAAGGTGCCCCGGTTCGCAATCCCATGACCTTCCAGCAGTTCCTGGCCGACGTCGACTACCGCAAACGGTACTGGGCAGGCAGTCACCTCGGCTGGAAGCGGTTCTCCGCTGCCGAGCCGAACGCCGGCCACACGGCCCTCGTCGACCTCGAGCGCTCTGGCGTGGTCGACGGCGTGATCACCCAGAACGTCGACGGCTTGCACCTGCGCGCCGGCTCCCAGCGGGTGGTCGACCTGCACGGCTCGATGGACCGGGTGCGGTGCCTCACCTGCGGCCAGTACTTCGCTCGGGCGGGGATCGCCGAGCAGCTTGTCGAGGCCAACCCGTGGCTGGATGTTCCCGAGGCCATCGAGCTGTCGCCCGACGGGGATGTGCAGGTTGCCGACGTCGCGGCTTTCGTCGTCCCCTCCTGCAGCGTGTGCGGGGGCATCCTGAAGCCGGATGTCGTCTTCTTCGGTGAATTCGTGCCGCGTGAGAAGTTCACCGAGGCCAGCGCCCTCATGCAATCGGCCGAGGCGCTGCTCATTGCGGGGTCATCGCTCATCGTCAACTCCGGTATCCGCCTGCTGGAGCAGGCGAACCGCCGCAAGGTGCCGATCGTGATCATCAACCGCGGGGTGACGAAAGGCGACAACCGGGCGACGGTTAAGATCGATGCGGGAACATCGGAGACTCTCGTCTCCCTGCTGGAGCGCCTGGGCCACTAGGCAATCGGCACACTGGGGCCGTTCCCCGTCGAGAGGAACGCGTGCTGCTTTATCTTGTCCGCCACGGCGAGACTGACTGGAACCGGGAGCACCGCATCCAGGGCCGCACCGACATCCCGCTCAACGACACCGGGCGACAGCAGGCCCGCGAGACCGCGGCACTGCTCGCCCGCCGGGAGTGGGATGCGGTGATCGCCAGCCCGTTGGCCCGCGCTTTCGAGACCGCGAGCATCATCGCCGCCGAACTCGGCCTGCCCGAGCCGACCCCGCTGCCCGCTGTCGTCGAGCGCAACTACGGCGAGGCCGAAGGCATGGACTACCTCACCCTCGACACGCAGTTTCCTGAGGGCACGGTGGTGCCGGGGCGGGAGACCCACGAGGAGGTTGCGGCGCGGGCCCTACCCGCCCTGCTGGAGGTGGCCCGCCAGCACCCCGACAGCGCCGTCATCGTGGTCGCGCACGGCGGCGTCATCCGCTCGGTGCTGCAGGCCGTGGAGCCGGATGTCTCGTTCGGTCGCATCAGCAACGGTTCGATCCACAGTTTCCGCTACGAGGATGGCGCGTTCTCGCTGATCGCATTCGATGACCCGATCGAAGCCGAATCCGAGCGCGGCGAGGCCCTCGACGAGCAGAACCCGGCGGAAGCGCGCGAAGCCGCCCGGTAGTTAGCGGCCAGCGCGCCGTGCGACCGCCTCGGTGAGCACCTCGAGGAGCTGTTTCGCGGCATCCGGCCAGTTGTAGCGCTTGGCCCACTCGACGGATGCGGCGCTGCGCCGGGCCCACTCGGTGTCATCCTCGAGCTCTCGGACCGCCGCGACGAATGACTCGACACTGTCGGGGTCGAAATAGCCGGCGGGCGTGCCGCCGATTTCGCGGAAGATGGCGATGTCGCTCAGCAGCACCGGCGTTCCGAGCGCCTGGGCTTCCACGACGGGAAGGCCGAAACCTTCGTCGCGGGAGGCGCTGACGAGGGCAGTCGCGCCGAGGATTGCCGCCTCGTACTGCTCGTCGGTGGCACCGCCGAAGAACTCCACGCTGCCCTCGGGCGCGAGACGGGTGAGCCGCTCCCGCTCCGCATCGGATATGTGACTCATGAGCTGCAAGCGGTAGCCGGGCAGGCGGTCCATCGCGCGCACGAGCAGGTCGACGTTCTTGTACGGCATGAACGAACCCATGTAGACGAGGGTGCGGTTCTGGGGAGCCAGGCGCAGCGGCCGCTCGTGGTGCTGCTCAGTGCCGAGCAACACGACGTGCGTGGGGTTCCTCGTCATCCGGTGCCGGGCCATCAGGTCCCGCGTGGTCTCGGAGTCAACGAGGTGCGCATCAGCCCGGTTCAGCAGCACACGCTGGAAACCCCACCACAAGTGGTACCCGCGCCACAGCAGGCGCAGCGCGGGGTTCAGGTCGCGCGGCGGGGTGCGGTGCGTGTAGTAGATCAGGTCGTGGACCGTGGTCACGAGCGCATAGTTGCGCCCACCCGGCCCCATCGTCTGCATGGGGGTGAACACCACGTCAGGCTGGTGCGGGTTGACCTTGCGGGAGATCCACGGCTCGGCGGCCGATGTGGGGTCGGTGCCCATGATCCACGGCAGCTCGGGGAGCATCTCCAGCTGGCGTTCGTCGGAGATCAGCATCGTGACGGGATGCAGCTTCGCCAGTTCCTCGACGAGGCGCGCGCCGTACCGGCTGATGCCGTCGTGCCGCCCGAGCCGGGTGTACCGGCAGTCGAAGACGATCTTCACGCCAGGCTCCCCTCGCCGAGGAATCCGATGATGAGGGCGGCAGCTTCCCGCGGCTTCTCGTAGTGCACGAGATGACCGACCCCGGGGATGATCTCGAGCCGGGCATCCGTGAACAGCGTCGCGAGCTGCTGTTGGGCGGCGACCGTCGTGATCGGGTCGTTAGCTGCGCCGACCAGCAGCGTCGGTGCCGCGATCGATGCCGCGAACATCGACACGTCAGAGCTGATGGATGCCTCGAAACCCTCCACCACGACATCGCGGTTGGCATAGCGGCTGAAGTAGGTGTGGTGCTGCTCGTGCACCCAGCGTCGCAGGGTGTGGTTCTTCGTTTGGGACATGAACATGCTCATGATGCGCACGACGGGCCAACTGCCCAGGAGCCACTTCCCGACCCCGGCCGGCACCGCCCGCCCGGCGCGGTAGAGCACGAGCGTCACGCGGCTCATGAAGGCATTGGGCCCCTCGAGGGCGGGGGCGGCAATGGGGTTGACGAGGATGAGCCGCGGGGTGGCGAGCCCGCCGGCAACAGCCGAGGACACCACGATCGAGCCGAAGGAGTGGCCGAGGATGACCGCCTCCCCGGTTAACCCGAGCTGGGCGACGAAGTCGACGAGCCACGCGGAGTAGCCGGCGATGTCGTGTGCGCGGCCTACGAGAGGCGTCGACTCGCCGAAACCCGGCAGGTCGGGGCTGATGATGCGAAGCCCCCGCAGTTGCGCGACCACGGGTTCGAGGCCGTGGTGTTCCCCCCGGTAGCCGTGGACGAGGATGACCGTGGTGGGGGCATCCGTCGGTCCGTACTCCCAGTAGTGCGTGGTGCTGCCGAGGACGCTCAGGCTGTGGGCGCTGGCGGGAGTACCGGCGAGCAGGGCGGCGTACGGCGATGGGGTCGACACAAGGAGCAATTCTAGGCAGCGCAAGGGCTATACAAGCGCTTGCACCGCGGCCGTAGACTCCCTAGGTGACCTTTACCGCCCCCATCCAGTTGCCCGGTTTAGCCCTCGACCCGCAGTGGTATCGGCGGGCGGTGTTTTACGAGGTCATGGTTCGCTCGTTCTATGACAGCAATGGCGACGGCTCGGGAGACATCGCGGGCCTGGTCAGCAAACTGGACTACCTGCAGTGGCTTGGGATCGATGCCCTGTGGGTGCCGCCGTTCTACCAGTCACCGCTGCGCGACGGCGGTTATGACGTGTCCGACTTCATGACCGTGCTGCCCGAGTTCGGCACCCTCGACGAGTTCAAGGACCTCGTGACGAAGGCGCACGAGCGCAACATGCGCATCGTCATCGACTACCCGCTCAACCACACCTCCGACGCCCACGACTGGTTCCAGCAGTCCAGGGAAGACCCGGAGGGCCCCTACGGCGACTTCTATGTCTGGAGCGACACCGACGAGAAGTACGAGAACATCCGCATCATCTTCGTCGACACCGAAGAGTCGAACTGGACGTTCGACCCGGTTCGGCGCCAGTTCTTCTTCCACCGCTTCTTCTCGCACCAGCCCGACCTGAACTTTGAGAACCCAGCCGTGCGCGAGGCTGTCCTGAACACGATCCGGCACTGGATGGACCTCGGTGTGGACGGCGTGCGGCTCGACGCGATCCCCTACCTGTTCGAGTCCGAGGACGGCAACGGCGAGGGCGAGCCGAAGACCCATGAGTTCATCAAGGAGATCCGCGAGATGGTCGACCGGGAGTATCCCGGGCGCATCCTGATCGCGGAAGCCAACCAATGGCCGCAGGAAGTTGTGGCCTTCTTCGGCACCGAGGAGGAGCCGGAGTGCCACATGGCCTTCGACTTCCCCGTCATGCCGCGCATCTTCTACTCCCTGCGGTCCCAGCACGCCGGTGAGCTGGTCAGGGTGCTGACCGAAACCACGGAGGTGCCCGCAGGTGCTGCCTGGGGTGTCTTCCTGCGCAACCACGACGAGCTGACTCTCGAGATGGTGAGTGAGGAATACCGCCAGGCCATGTACGGCTGGTATGCCTACGATCCACGGATGCGCTCCAACGTCGGCATCCGTCGTCGCCTCGCTCCGCTGCTCGACAACTCGCGGGCGGAGACCGAGTTGGCGCACGCCCTGCTGTTCTCACTGCAGGGCAGCCCGTTCCTGTACTACGGAGACGAGATCGGCATGGGCGACAACATCTGGTTGCCCGACCGCGATTCATCCCGCACCCCCATGCAGTGGACGCCCGACCGCAACTCGGGGTTCTCCACGGCCGACCCCGGCAAACTGTTCCTGCCGGTCGTACAGTCGCTCGTCTACAACTACAACCTCGTGAACGTGGAGTCGCAGCTGGCGCAGTCCCGTTCGCTCCTGCACTGGATCCGCAACGTTATCCACGTACGCAAGGGTCACCCGACCTTTGGGCTCGGCACGCTGCGGGTGCTCAAGACCAACCACGAGTCGGTGCTTGCCTTCGTCCGCGAGTACCAGGGCGCCGGTACCCAGTTCGGCGACTCGGCCGAGAACGTGCTGTGCGTGTTCAGCTTCGCGCACAACCCCGTCTCGGTGACGATCGAGGTTGAAGGGTACGAAGGAGCGACATCCTTCGACCTGTTCGGCGGAGGGGAATTCCCGACGATCGGGCAGGACGGCCGCCTTACCCTCACCCTTGCGACGCAGAGCTTTTACTGGTTGCACCTCGGTGACGCGCACTTCGCGGGCGGTCGCGTTTAGGGGCAGGACCACCTGAACCGCAGCGTTGGCGCTGACAGCGCGCCGCGCCCGGTGCTGTCGGCAGCCACGCATACGCTGGTGGAATGAACACGTGGGGCCGTCTCGGCGTCTTCGACCTGGAAACGACCGGGGTCGACGTCGACGTCGCCCGCATCGTCTCGGCGTGCGTTGCGGTGCTGGATGCTGACGGCGCTGTAGTTGCCCGCTGGGACTGGCTCGCCGATCCCGGCGTCGAGATCCCGGACGGTGCCGCCGCGGTCCACGGCATCACGACGGAGCGCGCCCGCACGCTCGGCCGCCCCGCCGGGCAGGTGGTCGCCGAGATAACGCAGGCGCTGCGCATGCTGTTCGACCTCGGGATGCCCGTGGTCGTGTACAACGCCCCATACGACCTCAGCCTGCTTGACCGCGAGTGCCGGCGGTACGGACTGCCCGTGCTCGAGGCGCCCGCACCCGTGATCGACCCGCTCGTGCTCGACAAGGCGGTTGACCGGTACCGCAAGGGCAAGCGCACCCTGGAGGTCACAGCCGAGCTGTACGGCGTGGAGCTCGACGACGCCCACGATGCCGGTGCCGATGCGATCGCTGCGGGGCGGGTCGCCCTGGCGCTGGCCTCTCGGTACCCCGAAGAGCTCGACCTCCCGCTAGCCGAATTGCACGAGAAGCAGGCCGCCTGGTACGCGGAACAGGCGGCGAGTTTTGCGGATTACATCAGGCGGGTGAAGGGCGACGCTGACTATGTCGCCGACACCGAGTGGCCGGTGCGGCCACCCCAGTCGGCGGCTGCGGTAATCGATACACAGCCGATCCCCGCCCCCGAGCCCCGGCCCAGCCGCACCGTTCCGCACCTC
>JBIITJ010000014.1:0-47473 GCA_044340535.1 Rhodoglobus sp. | reverse complement strand
CGTGTTGTACCTCGAAGGTCCTACCGGTGCCGGCGTGACCTGGGACTTCAACGACATGCTCGACCCGAAGACACACTCGACGTTCATGATGGACCAGATCTTCGACTTCGTACCCGGGTTCTCCGAGGTCAGCGGCGTCGTCGAGAACGGCGCAGACTTCTTCTTCGGCCAGGAGAACTTCACACTCTCCAACGCGGGCTACGACGCGATTGCTGCGTCATGAGCGCGGCGACTGCGGTGCCGGGCGCATGGGCGCTCCATGTGCCTGTCGGATGGCACCAACTCCCCGCACTCGGCGAGGAAGCCGCTCCGGTCCTGCGCGCGATTGTCGACTCCTACGAGCTCGAGCCTGCGGCACAGGTGGAGCTGTCCCGGTCGCTCGTCGGCCTGCTCGACCTGGTCCGGGTACTTAAGCCGGGTCGCCGAGTGAGCTACGGGCTGGTCGCGGATGCCGCAAAGGGTGTCGCCGATGCGGTTCTCAGCGTCAGGGTGACCAAGATCCTCGACGAAGGTTACGGCGAGTACCTGACGGCAATCGAGCAGGCCAGCACGGCGCCCTCCATCCGGGTGATCAATCGTGAGGTCGCCGAAGCGCGGCTTCCCGCAGGGCGGGTCATCCTCGTTAGTGATGTTCTCGTCCAGGACGGCCAGCAGGGCATCGTCTCGCCCGCCCTGGAGCGCGGCATCGCCGCCCTGTTCCTGGATGCCTTGCCGGTGCTTCTCGAGATCCACGTCTCCACGCAGAACCTGGGGCGGTTCCCGAACATCGCTGAGTTCGCACTGGAGATCGCGGCCGGTTACGCGCCCGACACGGGAGAATGACCTGACATGACGAACGCAACGCAGACGCTCAAGTTCACCCTCCCCGGAGTGTGGGCGCGAATTGACCTCACGAGCGAGGCGGCGAGCCGGGCATCCATTCGCAAGCTGCTCGACGACACGACGCACCGTCGCGACGACATGGCTACCGTGAGACAGGAGCTACGCGGGCGGTTCCAGAAGGCTGCAGACACCGCGCGTGAGGGTGGAGCGGTCGACATGCGCATCGCTCAACAGCTCACGAAGAACGTGCCCCTGCCTGCCTGGGCCGTGCTCTTCGAACCCCAAATCGATGTTGACGATATCGAAGCGCTCGGTCTTGATGATCTAAAAACGGTACTGGACCTCAGCATCCGCACCTCCCGCCCGGTCGGCACGGCAGAGGTCTCCAGCGAGGAAATCCGCGCTGTGCGCCAGTCGTGGCGACGGACCACCCATCTTGCGGAAGGCGAGGTCGAGCGCGACTTCGAGATTCTCGAAGCCGACTACTGGCTCGCCGCAGGCAACCCGAACCGCATCGCGCTGCTGACGTTCTCGACCGCGTACGCCGAGTACGAAGAAGAGATGCTCGGACTCTTCGACGCGGTCGTCTCGACCGTGCGCTGGGATGTGCCGGAGAACGCGGAGCCACAGGACGGGTAGCATTTTCCGCGGGAGCACCTGCGGAAAGGCGGAGCCATGGCAGACGACGACGGCTTCATCGGGCTGCCCCCGGGCGTGACTCCGCCCGCCATCGACGCGGACTCGGGCACCGTGCGACGAGAGCGCACAGAACGCCCGCGCGTCGCCGAGCGCGAAGAGATCGTGTTCTTCCCCGCCACACCGGGACTCGCCCCCGTACCGGCCCCGCCCGCTTCCGTCGAGGTTGATGACGCCACCCGCGCAGTGCCCCCTCGCAGGCACGCGGCCCCCGTGTGGCGCCTGCTCATTGCGGGGCATGACCCGGTTCCGGTAGAGGGGACGCTGTTCCTCGGGCGGCACCCGGTGGCGACAGCCGGGCATCCCGGAGCGCACGTGCTTGCCGTTGATGACGAGGCCAAATCGGTGTCGAAAACCCACGCCATGCTCGAACTCGACGCCGACGGCCTGTGGGTGCACGACCTCGAGTCCACCAACGGCGTGTGGGTGGTGCCGGCCGGGCAGGACGCGATCGAGGTGGTGCCAGGGGAGCGTGTCCCTGTTCCGCCGGGTGCAGACCTCGAACTGGGCGACCTCGTGATCCGGGTCGAACACGGCTGATCCGCACCGCTCGGGTGATACCCTCGGAAGATGCATTTCGATCGACTCCTTCTTCGTCGCCGCGACGAGGCCTAGTCTTCCGGCCTCCCTCGTCGCGGAGTTTCCGGTGCCCTGAGGGCAGCGCGACGGCTGGGCCATTCGATCGAAGAAGGACAGCACTGTGACTGAAAGATCTCCCCGCACCCTGGCCGAGAAGGTCTGGGATGACCACCTGGTAGTCAAAGGCGAAGACGGCAACCCCGACCTCATCTACATCGACCTGCACCTCGTGCACGAGGTCACCAGCCCGCAGGCATTCGACGGGCTGCGCCTCGCAGGTCGCCCGGTCCGCCGGCTCGACCTGACGATCGCCACCGAAGACCACAACACCCCTACCCTCGCGATCGACAAGCCGATCGCCGACCTCACGAGCCGCACCCAGATCCAGACCCTGCGTAACAACGCGGCAGAGTTCGGGGTGCGCCTGCACTCGCTCGGTGACGTCGAGCAGGGCATCGTGCACGTCGTCGGCCCGCAGCTGGGCCTGACCATGCCGGGCATCACCGTCGTCTGCGGCGACTCGCACACCAGCACGCACGGCGCGTTCGGCGCCATGGCGTTCGGTATCGGAACGAGTGAGGTCGAGCATGTGCTCGCCACGCAGACACTGCCGCTGAAGCCGTTCAAGACCATGGCGATCACCGTTGAGGGCGAGCTGCGCCCCGGAGTGACGGCGAAAGACATCATCCTCGCCGTCATCGCGCAGATCGGCACCGGCGGCGGCCAGGGCTATGTGCTCGAGTACCGCGGCAGCGCGATCCGGTCGCTCTCCATGGAGGGCCGCATGACGATCTGCAACATGTCGATCGAGGCCGGCGCGCGGGCCGGCATGGTCGCCCCCGACCAGGTCACCTACGACTACCTGAAGGGTCGCCCGCACGCGCCGCAAGGCCAGGACTGGGATGACGCCGTCGCCTACTGGGACACGCTGGCGACCGACGACGACGCGGTGTTCGACGCCGAGGTGTTCCTCGACGCCAACGCGCTCGAGCCCTTCGTCACCTGGGGCACGAACCCGGGCCAGGGCGTCTCGCTGAGCGACACGGTGCCGAACCCGGCCGACTACTCCGACCCCAACGACCGCGCCGCGGCCGAGCGGGCCCTCGAGTACATGGACCTCGACGCCGGCACCCCGATGAAAGACATCAAGGTTGACGCCGTCTTCATGGGCTCATGCACGAACAGCCGCATCGAAGACCTGCGCGCATTCGCCTCGATCATCAAGGGCCAGAAGAAAGCCGACGGCGTGCGCGTCATGGTGGTGCCGGGCTCCGCTCGCGTCCGGATTGAAGCCGAAGCAGAAGGCATCGACAAGATCGTCGAAGAGTTTGGTGCGGAGTGGCGTTTCGCCGGTTGCTCCATGTGCCTCGGGATGAACCCTGACCAGCTGGCCCCGGGGGAGCGCTGCGCCTCGACATCCAATCGCAACTTCGAGGGCAGGCAGGGCAAGGGCGGTCGCACCCACCTGGTGTCCCCGCTCGTGGCGGCCGCAACAGCCATTCGCGGCACCCTCTCCAGCCCGTGGGACCTGAGCGTCGCCGACGGCACCAAAGAACCGGCGCACCGCGCAGAGGGGGTGTCCGCGTAATGGACAAGATCACGACCGTCACCGGCATTGGCGTCCCGCTGCAGCGCAGCAACGTCGACACCGACCAGATCATCCCCGCCGAGTTCCTGAAGCGGGTCACCAAGACCGGTTTTGAGGATGCCCTCTTCCACGGTTGGCGGCAGGACCCCGATTTCGTGCTCAACCGGGAGCCCTTCGTCCACGGCAGCATCCTCGTCGCGGGCCCCGACTTCGGGACCGGCTCCAGCCGTGAGCACGCCGTGTGGGCGCTTCGCGACTACGGGTTCACCGCCGTGCTCAGCCCGCGGTTCGGTGACATCTTCCGGGGCAACTCGGGCAAGCAGGGCCTGCTCGCCGCGCAACTCACCGAGGCCGATATCGAGACCATCTGGCTCATCATCGACGAGCAGCCGGGAATAGAGCTCTCGGTGGATTTGGTTGCCAAGACGGTGACCGTTGGCAAGGCCAGCTTTCCTTTCGAGATCGATGATTACACTAGGTGGCGTTTGCTCGAAGGGCTTGACGACATCGGTCTCACCCTGCGCGATGAAGCGCTCATCACCGAGTTCGAGTCCCGCCGCGAAAGCTGGCGGCCCCGCACTCTCCCAGCGAAGTAGCCCGATACAGAGGTGCGTATGAATTCCCTTACCAAGGATGCCCAGAAGGCGGCCGAGAGAGTGGGACTGCTGTCTGACAAGATCGTCATCAACGGGGGCAAGCCCCTCGTGGGGCGTATCGAGGTTCGCGGCGCCAAGAACCTTGCCACCAAGGCCATGGTCGCGGCGCTGCTTGCTGACACCCCGAGCACGCTGAAGAACGTGCCCGCGATCAGCGACGTCGTCATCGTGACCGGCATGCTCGAGGCCTACGGGGTCTCGGTGCTCAACGACGGCGAAGGCACGCTCATCTTCGACCCGAGCAACGTGTTGAAGGCGCAGTTCCACGAGATCGACGCGCTGGCCGGTTCCAGCCGAATCCCGATCCTGTTCTGCGGCCCGCTGCTGCACCGGCTCGGTGAGGCGCTCATCCCCGACCTCGGCGGCTGCCGAATCGGCGACCGGCCGATCGACTTCCACATGGATGCCCTCCGCGCGTTCGGGGCGATCGTCGACAAGAGCTACGAGGGAATTCGCCTCACGGCTCCCAACGGCCTGCACGGTGCCAACATCGAGCTGCCGTACCCGAGCGTCGGGGCCACCGAGCAGGTGCTGCTGACCGCGGTGCTCGCGAAGGGCGTCACCGAACTCAAGAACGCGGCCATCGAGCCCGAGATCATGGACCTCATCGCGATCCTGCAGAAGATGGGCGCGGTCATCAACGTCGAGCCCAACCGGGTGATCTTCATCGAGGGTGTCGACAAGCTCGAAGGCTACGACCACACGGCGCTGTTCGACCGCAATGAGGCCGCGAGCTGGGCATCCGCCGCCCTCGCCACCGAGGGTGACATTTTCGTCGGGGGCGCCAGGCAGCAGGAGCTCATGACGTTCCTCAACATCTTCCGCAAGGTGGGTGGCAAGTTCGATATCCATGAAGACGGGATTCGCTTTTACCACCCGGGAACCCCGCTCAAGCCCGTCGTAGTGGAGACGGACGTGCATCCCGGGTTCATGACCGACTGGCAGCAGCCGCTCATCGTCGCCCTCACCAAGGCGGAGGGCCGCTCCGTCGTGCACGAGACCGTGTACGAGAACCGGTTCGGCTTCACCGACGCCCTCATCGAGATGGGCGCAGACATCGTCGTGCACAAGGACGGCCTTGAGTCGATCAGCCGCCGGGTGCCGCGCCGCCCGCTCGAGCAGGCCGCCGTCATCATCGGCCCCACACCGCTGCACGGGGCGGAGGTGGAGATCCCTGACCTGCGCGGTGGCTTCAGCCACCTCATCGCGGCGCTCACCGCCGACGGGCAATCCACGGTGAGCAACGTCGGGATTATCAGCCGCGGCTACGAGCACTTCATCGACAAGCTCGAGCAGCTGGGCGCTGACTTCGTCTACGAAGGCTAGGGATTTGTCCCGCTCGACCCCGTCGGAGAGAACCCCGATATTCCGCTTCCTGGCGGTGCTGCTGCTGCCGTTGATGAACCTGCTGGGTCGCTACCGGCTGCACGGCACCCACAACGTCCCCGCAACGGGCTCATTCGTGCTCTCGCCTAACCATTACAGCAACATCGACCCCGTCGTGATCGGGGTTGCGATGTGGATGGTGGGCAGGATGCCTCGCTACATGGCCAAGGCGTCGCTGTTCAGGATTCCCGTGGTCGGCGCACTGCTGCGGGCGGCCGAACAGATCCCGGTGGAGCGCCAGGGCGGAGGCCGCGGTGCCGACCCGCTCGAGCAGGCGGCTCGCATCGCCGCCGCCGGCCATGCGGTGGTCATTTACCCCGAGGGCTCGCTGACGCGTGACCCGGGTTCCTGGCCCATGAGGGGCAAGTACGGGGCTGTGCGGACGGCTTTGGCGGCGGGCATCCCGTTGATCCCCGCGGCCAGCTGGGGTGCGCAGCAGATCCTGCCGCGGTATTCGAGTCGGCTCAGCTTCTTCCCGCGGAAGAACGTGGACATCATCTTCGGTGAGCCTCTTGACCTCAGCGAGTTCGAGGGGAAGACCGACGCCCAGTCACTGGCGCTCGCGACCGAGAAACTCATGACCGCGATCACCGCACTGCTCGAGCAACTGCGCGATGAGAAGGCGCCTGCTGAGCGCTGGGACCCCGCCGCCCACGGTCAGAGCGAGACGGGCAAGTTCATCCCACCTGCGGGCTAGCTCGCCGGGTCGTACATGAACTCCCGGAGCTCCTGCGAGCACCGGCAGGCCGCCGCGATCTTCCCGGCCCACTCGACGGCAGCGGCCCGGGTTGGCAGCTCCAGCACCGTAAACCCGCCGTCGAGTTCCGAACCTGGATAGGTCGCGGTGCTCACCGAGCCGTCGGCGGAGACCAGGACGGGGTGGACGTCCTCGTTGATCCCGCCACCGAACACGTAGACGCCCGCGGCCTTCGCCTCTTCGATCACGGCGTGGGATGCGGCGACGACAAGGGGAAAGTCGTCGTCGTCGAGGACCATGGCGTCGCTGGGGAATGAGATGAGGTACTTGGTCATGTCTGATGGTGCGCCTCGGCGGGCTTCGAAGGCAAGCCCTTCATCCCGGCCTGCCCCACGTCAGTCTGGGTGGGCAGGCTCGCCGGGCGCGATGCAGCAGAATGGTCTGGTGTCAGACAACCCCGTTCCAGCTCACCGTCGAGTCGCCGTTCTCGGTGCCGGGTCGTGGGGTACCACCTTCGCGAAGATCCTCGCCGACGGGGGCAGTGATGTCGCCCTGTGGGCTCGCCGCCCCGAACTGGCCCGCGAGATCACCCAGTCCAAGCGCAACAGCGATTACCTGCCGGGCATCAACCTGCCGCGCGGCCTGTGGGCCAGCTCGAAGCTGCCCGAAGTGCTCGACGGGGCCGAGCAGGTGTACCTCTCGGTGCCCGCCCAGTCGCTGCGGGAGAACCTGCGGATCGTCAAAGACCTGATCCCAGCCGACGCCATCATCGTCTCTCTCATGAAAGGTGTCGAGAAGGGCACCCGCGCCCGCATGAGCGAAGTGATCCGCGAAGAGCTGAAGATCGACGGCGACCGGATCGCCGTTGCATCCGGTCCAAACCTGGCGCTCGAAATCGCCAAGGAGCAGCCCACCGCCGCGGTGATGTCATCCGACAGCCGCGAGACGGCGAGCGCCGTGGCGATGACCGCCACCAACCCCTACTTCCGCTCGTTCGTGAACACCGACGTCATTGGCACCGAGTTCGCGGGTGTGCTGAAGAACCTCATCGCGGTGGCCATCGGCATCGTCGACGGCGTCGGCTACGGCGAGAACACCAAGGCGGCCATCATCACCCGCGGCCTCGCCGAGATGACCGACTTTGCCGTCGCCTACGGGGGCCGGGCCGAGACTCTCGCCGGCCTGGCGGGCCTCGGCGACCTGATCGCGACGTGCGAGTCATCCCTCTCCCGCAACAACACGGCCGGCCGCCTCCTCGGCCAGGGTTACAGTTTCAGCGAAGTCATCAAGCAGATGAACCAGACCGCCGAAGGCCTGTCATCCGTCGCCCCCGTGCTCGAACTCGCCCTCGCCAAAGGCGTGGAGATGCCGATCGTCAGCCAGGTCGCCGAGGTGCTTGCCGGTACGCTGGCCCCGCGGGATATCGCCCCGCACCTCACCACAGACGAACTTCCGCAGGGAGAGTAATGCAGACGGTTGCCCTTCTCTTCGGCGGACGGTCATCTGAGCACACCATCAGCTGTGCAACCGCCGGCGGCGTGCTGTCGGCGATCGACAGGAGCAAGTACCGGGTCATCCCGATCGGCATCACGCGCGACGGGGCCTTCACCCTGCAACCCGACGATGCGGCGCTTTTCGCGATGGACCCCGCGGCAATGCCCTCCGTTGTCGACAACGGGACGCGCGTGCACTTCCCGGAATCGGCGGTCTCCCGCGAATTCACGGTGACGGATGCCGCGGGCGAAAGCCGCTCCCTCGGCGACGTCGACATCGCCTTCCCGATCCTGCACGGCCCGTTCGGTGAGGACGGCACCATCCAGGGGATGCTCGAACTGCTCGGCCTCCCGTACGTCGGCAACGGGGTGCTCGCCTCGGCGCTCGGCATGGACAAGCACTACACGAAGAACGCCCTCGTGGCGGCCGGTGTCTCCGTTGCACCCTGGGTTACCGTCGCGCCCGCGCAGTGGAACCGCGACACCGAGTTGTGGCGGGGCCGCGCGGAGTCACTCGGGTTGCCCGTCTTCGTGAAGCCGGCGCGCGCCGGGTCATCCGTCGGCGTCTCCAAAGTGACCGACTGGGACCAGCTCGACGCCGCCCTGCAGGTGGCATGGGCCGAAGACGGTAAAGCGCTCATCGAGGCCGCCATCGTCGGTCGTGAACTCGAGTGTGCCGTGCTGTCCGGTCGAGGGGATGACGGCCCGCGGGTCAGCCTCGCGGGCGAGATCATCGTTACCGGTGACGGCTTCTACGACTTCGAGGCCAAGTACCTCGATGATTCCGCCGCGCAGCTCGTCTGCCCGGCGTCCCTGCGCGAGGGCGAGCTTCTCGAAATGCAGCGCATCGCCGCGCGCGCCTTCCAGGCAATCAACGGTTCAGGCTTGGCGCGGGTGGACTTCTTCTTCACCGGCAGTGAGTTCATCGTCAACGAGCTCAACACGATGCCCGGTTTCACGCCGATCTCGATGTTCCCCAAGTGCTGGGACGCCTCCGGCCTCAGCTACCCGAAACTGATTGACGAGCTCATTGAACTCGGGCTTGAGGCTGTTCGGTAGTGCTGGAGAGGGTGCGCGGCGACGACATCGCCGCGCTGACCGCGTTCCTGGTTGTGGCCGACCTGACGCTCAGCGGGTTGGATGACCCGGGCGTGCGATTGTGGGTCGAGCGCGACGAGTCCGGCGCGATCATTGGCAGCACCGGATACGAGCTGAGCGACGACGGCAAGCACGCCCTCGTGCGGAGCGTCGCAGTCAGTGCAGCTCGACGGTCACGGGGCGCGGGAAGTGCGCTCGCTCGCTTCGCGCTGTCCCGAGCAGCTGGGGAAGGAGCCGGGCGAGCCTGGCTGTTCAGTCGGCGCTCCGGGCCGTTCTGGCAGGGCCTGGAGTTCGAAGCTGCCGACCGGGATGAACTGGCGCGGGTACTGGCTCAATCGCACCAGGTGCGCCACTTCGTGGAGACCGGGCAGCTCCACCGCGAGGTGGCCTGGTCGCGAGCGCTCCCGTAGGGCCGGCTCTACTCGACCTCGTCGATGGCCACGCACGCGCCGCCGTCGGTGGGGAGGGTGTCGACGGCGCTGGCCAAATCGGTCAGGGCAGCGAGGGCGGATGCGCTCTCGCTGTCGATGATCACCTCGACAGCGGGGGTACGGCCGTAGGTGGTGAATGCGAAGTATGGATCGTCGGAGTCATCCCGAAGCCAGTCGACACCCTCCACCGTCACGCAAGGCAGGGTCGCCGTGGGGTCGGGGGAAGGGACCCCGCAGCGCAGGATGACCCCCGAGGTCGTCTCACCCCAGGCCCCCGTGGCCTGAGCGTTGGTTTCGCGGGAGGGCAGGTCGGCGACGAGTTCGGGCAGGCGCACGGTGACCTCAGCACAGTCGGGCGAGGCCGCGTCCTGGGCGGGGTCCAGCGCCACGATTGGTGTGCACCCCGCGAGCAGCAGGGCCAGCAGCGGGGCCGCCAGCAGTGCCCGGGTCGTCGATCTCATCGCTGTCAGGCTACCGTGTGAAGCATGGAGTCCCTGGGCAGCGTGGGCGAGGCCGGCGTGCTGAAGCGCATCTTCCCCCGGCTGCCCGCCGCCACCGCTGAACTGCTCGGCCCCGGCGATGACGCGGCCGTCATCGCGACCCCCGACGGGCGGGTGGTGATCACCACCGACATGATGATCCACGGTCCCGACTTCCGCTGGGCGTGGTCGACGCCGCACGACCTGGGGTGGAAAGCCGCGGCATCCAATCTTGCCGACATCGCCGCCATGGGCGCGGTCCCAACCGCCCTCGTCGTCGCGCTCGCCGCCCCCGCCGACACGCCCGTCGAGACCCTGGAACGCTTCGCGGACGGTTTGCGCGACGGCTGCGCGGCGATGGCTCCCGGCTGCGGCGTGGTCGGCGGTGATCTCAGCGTCTCCGACGTGTTCACGATCGCAGTGACGGCATTCGGTGACCTGGAGGGCCGCGCGCCCGTGCTGCGATCCGGCGCACGGGTGGGCGACATCGTCGCCGTGTCGGGGGAGCTTGGAGCGGCGGCCGAGGGGCTCCGCCTGCTGTTCGAGAGGGGTGTCGTCGACGGGATACCGGATGCCCGCGCCGCCGCCATACTGCGTGCGGAGCATCCCACCGCCATCGCCGCCCAACTCGCGCCCCACCCTCCGATCGCGGACGGCACAGCCGCCGCGATCTCCGGTGCCACCGCAATGCTCGACCTGAGCGACGGGCTCGCGATCGACGCGCGCCGCCTCGCCACCGCGAGCGGCGTCGCCCTCGACCTGCACGTGACCCCCGCAGAGCTGTTCGGAGGTGAAGACCACTCCCTGCTGGCGACGTTCCCGGTCGGCGCGGTGCCGCCCGCCGGGTTCCGCGAGATCGGCTCGGTCGTCGAGGGTTCGGGCGTGCACCTGGATGGGGTCAGTGTCGACGAACTCGGCGGCTGGGATCCCTACGCCGGCTGGGACGGTAACGCGGGCTGAGCGCGCCCTCGCGTTCGTTCACTTCTCCGGAGTTTCCGGTGCCAGGTCACACCGGTAACACGTTCCGGCGGCGTGTCGCCCGAAACCTCCGGAGAAGTGAATCGTGGCGAGGGTTTAGGAGACCGCGCCGAGCCAGTACAGGGCGGTGTCGCCGTAGTCTTTGCGCCGGTCGAGCTCGAGGCCGTCGGGCAGTTCGGGCGCGGGGGTGCGCGAGCTGCGCTCGAGCACGACGATCGCACCGGGCTCCAGGCGCGGCACGAGCGCCGACAGGTTGTGCTCGAGCTCGGCCAGCCCGAGATCGTAGGGCGGGTCAATGAACACGAGATCCCAGTAGCTGGCCGCCGAATCCAGGAACGCCTGCACCGGCTGCCCACTCGACACGATCACGGGCGCTGGCGTGGGAGCCTGCTTCAGGATGCGCGCGGCATTGCTCTTCGCGGTGGCGATCGAGCGGTCCACGAGGGTGACGTGGGCAGCACCTCGCGACGCCGCCTCCAGCCCGAGGGCGCCGGAGCCCGCGTACAAGTCGAGCACGCGCATCCCGTCGATGGCGTCGCGCGCTTCGAGCGCGGAGAAGATCGCTTCGCGCACCCGGTCGCTCGTGGGGCGGGTTCCCGCGCCGGGTACCGCGATGGCCAGCGAGCCGGCGAAGCCCGCGATGATGCGGGTCACGGCTTGTTCCAGGTCATGAGGCAACCGTATCGCCGCGCTAGCGAGGAAATGGTCCGTTAAGCCTGTGGTGTTGGAAAGTGTGTGTGACGGCGATGGCGCTAGCGTGGTCGCATGACCCCGGGTGATGAGGTGCCCCCCATCGCTGACTTGTATGTGCCGGTGTCGATGTCGAACGCCGCTCTTAAGCGCCTGGGCGCAGCGCTCGCCGAGAGCCGATCTCTCTCCGAGACGGAGGAGGCTCTCTATCGGGCGTTCACAGCGGATGCCGTCAGAAGGTATGCGCTGGTTGAGGCGTTCCTGAGACAGGTCAGCTTCGACATGATGTTCAACGAGCCGGTTGTGCTCGACATCCGCGGCAGGGCCAAGATTCGGCTGACCCTCGCGGAGAAGCTCCGGCGTGATCCCGCCCTGAAGCTTCCGTCCATTCAGGATGTTGCTGGGGTGCGCATTGTGGGGGATCTCCGTCTCGTTGAACAGCGTGTGCTCGCCATGGTTATTGCGGAGACGATCGACAAGTACCTCGCGGTATCCAGACCTTCCGTAATCCATGATCGTCTCGATCACCCCTCGCACGGCTATCGGGCTATCCACATCGTGAGTTATATCAAGGCCAGACCTGTGGAGATCCAGCTTCGTACGCTTCTTCAGCACCAGTGGGCTTCCTACGTGGAGGCTCTTGGTGACCGCTGGGGCAGGGAACTGAGGTATGGGGAGGCCATCCAAGCCCCGACCCCTGAGCTAGCGGCGGTTCGGGAGGAAGTTGTGAAGGACCTGGAATCGCTCTCCACCACGATGATCTCCAGGGTTGAAGAGGCCGCCGACGTGCTTTGGCCCCTTCGTGCGAGCCGCCTCGCGCTCGATTCTCAGAAGTGGAGTCCCGAGGTCCTTGAGGAGCGGATGGCGCAAGCCCGCGAGATTGAGCCGACGGTCGAGCGCGGAAGGCAGGCGGTGGTGCGGATGTTGGAGAGCATCATCAGCAGGGCTGAGGGTATCGGCTCTACAATCCAATAGCGCTTGGGTAAGGGATGGAGGAGAACATGTCGCAGTTTCTGGTGGTTTACAACCGCGAATCGGGAGAATCCTGGCATTCAGAGTTCTCGGGAGACGATGCCATCCAGCGTGCCCTCGACGCACGTTTCGATGCCGAAGCGGGCCATCCCGAGCTTGAGGCGGTGATCCTCTCGGCCGACTCGCTGGAGGACCTCCTCACCACCCACTCGCGCTACTTCAAGACCACCCGTGAGATTGGGCAGAAACTCGAGGACTTGCTCGCGAGTTAGTCCCGGGTCACGCGGCCTCCCAGAACCGGAACAGCCAGTAGCCGGCACCAACGAGGTCCTGCGGCACACCGAGGAGCCCCAGGAAGCCGAGGATGCCCGAGAAGAACGCCGAATTGACCTGCGGGATCCACAGAAGAACGAAGAGAGCCAGTACACCGAACGACCCGACACGCGCCGCCCGGGCACGCCAGGCGGGGGAGAGGTAGGGCTCGACGATCCCGAAACCGTCGAGGCCCGGAACCGGCAGCAGGTTGAGGATCGCGGCGGTCACCTGCAGGAACGCGAGGAACGAGATCGCCGCCCAGAACGGGGTGTCGGCTTCGCGCAAGGCGATCGCCACGCCGAGTACCACGGCAACAGCGGCGTTCGTGAGTGGACCAGCGGCGGAGACGGCGGTGCTCGCGAACCGTGACCGCAGGGCGCCGCGGTCGATGAAGACGGCCCCGCCCGGCAGCCCGATGCCGCCGAGGATGAGGAACACGAGCGGCAGCACGATGCTCAGCACGGCGTGCGTGTACTTGAGCGGGTTGAGGGTCAGGTAGCCGCGGAACAGCACCGAGTGGTCGCCGTACCGGTAGGCGACGGCGGCGTGCGCGAACTCGTGCAAGCACAGTGTGACGACCCAGCTGACGAGCACGAATACGAACACGATGACCCCTGCCAGCACGACGCCGTTGCTCGGATCGACGTTCCACAACGCCCAGCCGGAGACGAGGGCCGCGGCAACGAGCCCGAGGAAGATGGGGCTGGGTCGGACGGGCGTGCGGCGTGCGGCCGCCGCGTGCGGCTCGGTCATGCTGTGCACGATACCCGAGCGACGGCGCTAGTCTCGTTCCATGAGCGAGACTCAGGATGTTGCCACCGCGGTTGGTCACCGGGTTCGTGAGACGTCACTCGTCCTCACGCTGTCTCTTGCGGTTCTCGTTGTCGGGTCGCTCGTCTTCTGGGTCACAAGCTCAGACCAGGCCCTTGACCCCGCGCTCCTGACCGTGGTCGTGGGCACCCTGGGCTGGCGCTCGTTGCTCTGGGTTGGTGCAACCGTGGTCGTCGCGACGCGGGTCGACGACCGGGCTGCCCGCCGTAGGTGGGGCATCGCAGCTGCCCCGCTTGCCTCCATCGTCGTCGACATCGTCGCGTTCGGCCCGTCGTTCGCCAGCGCGCAAGGCGCCCTTATCGTGTGGGTGATCCAGTGGGTGCTGGGGGCGGCATTCTTTGCGGCGAGCGTCGCGATCGGATGGATGCTCACGGCACGGTTACGCCCCGAACCGGGGCAAGCGCCGCCCGCCCCGCTGTGGCGCATGCTGCCCGGGCCACTCCTGGCGGTCGGGTTCCTGGCCGCACTTGCGCTGTTCCGCCAAGGCATTGGCCTCTACTTGCGCTTCGGATCTTCTGACGCCCCGGTGATCGCCGACTTCGACCCGGAGGGCATCCGCTACCTCGTCACCGCGAGCATCGCCGTGGGCGCCACGGCCGCCGGGATCATGTTGGCGCTGGTGAGGCGCTCGATCTGGCTGGCTGTCCTGGGGTTCATCCTGCTCCCGGTGGTGTTGTTGGCCGCATTTGTCTTCCAGGTGCCGCATGACCGCTGGACCCGCGAGCCGCCGCGCCCCGAGAACACCCGGCCCGCCTGCTTGGGCGACGAGCCCGTGGACTACCCCGGCTGCGAGGGCGGGTAACGGCGGCCGCGGGTACCCTCGTACCGTGGCATCCCCCGTCCCCAGTCCGCTCGACACGAAGCTGAGCGCAGCGCTCGGCGGGCGCACCGCGGCGGCGTTCGCGAAGGGTCTCGGCTTGGAGACGGTCGGCGACCTGCTCAGCCACTACCCGCGTCGCTACGCGAACCGCGGTGAGCTGACAGCGCTCACCGAGCTGCCGATCGACGAGAACGTCACGATCGTGGCGGAGGTGCTCGAGGTTCGTTCGCGCTCGATGCAGTCGCGCAAGGGCTCCATCCTCGAGGTCCGGATTAGCGACGGCAAGGGCATCCTGACGCTCACGTTCTTCAACCAGGCGTGGCGCGCACAGGACCTGAAGGTCGGTGCACGCGGGATTTTCGCGGGGAAGGTTGGCGACTATCGCGGGAGCCTGCAGCTGGCGCATCCCGACTACGAGTTGTTCGGGGATGACGCCGACCCGGCCACCGCGGAGGCCTGGGCGCGCGTTCCCATCCCGATCTATCCGGCGACGTCGACGATTGCGAGCTGGCAGATCCAGAAAGCGGTCGGGGTGGTTCTCGACACCCTGCAGCCTGTCGAGGATCCGGTGCCGGATGCCGTGCGCCAGGCGCGCAGGCTTATGCCGTTCGGGCGGGCCCTCGAACTCATCCACCGGCCGCTCACCGATGCGGACTGGGGCGGGGCGCGCAAGGCGCTGCGGTTCCAGGAGGCGTTCGTGTTGCAGGCCGCACTGCTGCAGCAGCGGCAGCGGCTGCGGGAGACAGCCGCGACCGCCCGCGCCGCGGGGGCGATCCTCGAGGGGTTCGATGCGACCCTGCCGTTCTCGCTGACGGGCGACCAGCGCGCCGTCGGTGAGGAGATCTTCGCCGACCTGGCGGCGCCCGTGCCGATGAACCGGCTGGTGCAGGGTGAGGTGGGTTCGGGCAAGACCCTGGTGGCGTTGCGGGCGATGCTCGCAGTTGCCGAATCGGGCGGCCAGTCGGCCCTCCTCGCCCCCACTGAAGTGCTCGCGCACCAGCACCTGCGCAGCATCGTCAAAACGCTCGGCCCCGACCTTGCCGCCCGGCTGCGTCCGACGCTGCTGACCGGGCAGCTGCCCGTGGCAGAGCGGCGCAAGGCGACCCTCGCCGCCGTCTCCGGATCCGCCCGGATCGTCGTCGGCACCCACGCCCTGCTGGGCGACCGGGTGGAGTTCTTCGACCTCGGCCTCGTGGTCGTCGACGAGCAGCACCGGTTCGGCGTCGAGCAGCGCGAGGCCCTCCGACTGAAGGGCCGCCAACCGCCGCATGTGCTCGTGCTGACCGCGACTCCCATCCCGCGCACCGTCGCGATGACGGTGTTCGGTGACCTCGACATCTCCTCCATCGCCGAGCTTCCCGCTGGCCGCTCGGCGATCGCCTCGCACGTGGTGCCGCTCGCCGAGAAGCCGGGCTGGATGGCGCGGGTGTGGGAGCGGGTGGCTGAGGAGCTCGCGAAGGGCCACCAGGCCTTCGTGGTGTGCCCCGCAATCGACGCCAAACAGGTCGAGCCGGGTGACGAGCTGGAGCCCAAAGCCGCCAACGTCACCGAGGTCACCGCTTCGCTGCGCGCCAACCCCGCGCTCGCTTCTCGTCGCATCGAAGCGCTGCACGGCCGGCTGCCGAGCGAGGAGAAAGACGCGCTCATGCGGGCCTTTGCCGAGGGCGACATCGACGTGCTCGTGGCGACCACCGTCATCGAGGTCGGCGTCGACGTGCCAAACGCGTCCACGATGGTGGTGCTGGATGCCGACCGCTTCGGTGTCTCGCAATTGCACCAGCTGCGCGGCCGGGTGGGCCGTGGTGGGGTTCCGGGCCTCGCCCTGCTCGTCACCACGGCGGAGGAGGGGACCCTCGCGCGGGATCGCGTTGAGGCCGTGGCATCCACCCTCGACGGCTTCGAGCTGGCGAATAAAGACCTCGAACTGCGGCAGGAAGGCGACGTGCTCGGCAGCACGCAGAGCGGGGGGAGGTCGAGCCTGCGCCTGGTGCGGGTCGCGAAAGACGGCGAGCTCATCACGGAGGCGCGGGAGTTGGCCGCCGGCGTGCTGGCCGATGACCCTGGTCTCGCGAACCACCCCGCCCTGCGGGATGCGCTCGAGCGCCGCCTCGACGAAACCTCCGAGGCCTTCCTCGCGAAGAACTGAGCGAAACCTCGCGATGGTAACGAACCAGTAACGAGACCCCGATAACATGGACTCATGCACAGGATCGCGGTCGTTCCTGGGTCATTCGACCCGGTCACCCTCGGGCACCTCGATGTGATCGAGAGGGCTGCTGGCCTGTTCGATGAACTGCACGTCCTGGTGGTCCACAACCCCGGCAAGACAGCACTTCTGCCGATCGCCCAGCGCGTGTCACTCATCGAGCAGTCGGTGCGTGAGGCGGCCATCCCGGGCAAGATCCTCGTCACCAGTTGGAGTGTGGGGCTGCTCGTCGACTACTGCACGGATGTCGGCGCGAGCGTGCTCGTCAAGGGCATCCGTTCGCAGGTGGATGTCGCGTACGAGACGCCCATGGCGATCGTGAACCGTGATCTCGCCGGCGTGGAGACCGTGTTCATGCTCCCGAACCCCGCGCACGCGCACGTATCCAGCTCGCTCGTGCGCCAGGTGGCGTCGCTCGGCGGCGACGTAAGCCCGTATGTGCCGCCAGCGGTCGCGAACTACCTGCAATCCCGAGACTGATTCCCACCACCATCCCCACCAAGGAGAACCCCATGGCTACCAAGCAGAACCCGATCGAGCGCGCCGCCGACGAGGCGAAGGAGACTGGCGAGGAGATCTCGAAGGCCGTGCGCAAGCAGCTTGCCAAGCAGCAGGCTCGCGCCACGAAGCTCGCCGCGAAGGCGAAGAAGAAGGCCGAGAAGGAAGCCCGCAAGGCGCAGGCCGCCGCCGAGAAGCTCAAGCGCAAGGCCGACAAGAAGCTGAAGTCTCTCGGCAAAGACGTGCAGGCCGCGCAGCAGGCCGTGGCGAAGAAGGCCGACGAGGTCGCCGAGGTCATCGAGGATGCCACGGATGACGTGAAGGCGGCCGTCACGAAGACTGTCGATGACGCCAGGAAGACGGTCGCGGCAGCGGCGAAGGCGCCGGCGAAGACTCCCGCCGCGAAGACCGCTGCGGCGAAGAAAGCTCCTGCGAAGGCGCCGGCCGCCAAGGCTCCTGCAGCCAAGGCCGCGACCCCCGCGGCGAAGGCCAAGGCCCCGGCAGCAGCGAAGCCCGCAGCAGCGAAGCCTGCTGCCGCTCCTGCCGCCCCTGAGACCGTCGCCCAGCTCCGTGAACGCGCGAAGGCGGCGGGCGTCGCCGGCTACTCACGCATGACGAAGGCCGAGCTGCAGCAGGCTCTCAAGTAGTCGTTACGCGGCCACCAGCCGGGCGGTGCGGATGAACGTCTCGCGCATCGTGTCGGGGCCGTCGAGGTAACCGCCCACGAGGGCGGCATCGCGCAGCAGCACGAGCGCTCCCGCGCGCTGGTCGGCGTCGTCGTGCCCCGCTGCAGCGAGCACGGTACGCAGCTGCTCGCGGAACCAGTCGCGGTGTGATTTCACGAGGTTACGTACCGGGCTGCCCGCGTCGGGGTACTCAGCCGCGGCATTGATAAACGGGCAACCGCGAGTGTGATTGCGGGTGACGTCGTCGGCGATGCCCTGGATGAGCAACTCGACCAGGGCGGCCGGCTCAGGCTCCATTGCCGCAGCCCCGGCGAGCTGGGCCCGCAGGGCTTCGTCCTCGGACTCCAGGTAAGCGAGCACGAGGTCTTCCTTGCCGGGGAAGTGCCGGTAGAACGTGGCCCGGGTGACGCCGGCTTCGGCGATCACTCGGTCGACGCCGACGGAGTGGATCCCGTCCCGGTAGAAGATCCCTGAGGCGGTTGACAGGAGGCGATCGCGGGCCTCTGACGGTCGTCGCTCGGCGGTTCCGGTGCTCATTCCTAAATGATAGAACGATCTTTCTCTTTTCGCTTGACATTCGCCAGAAGCCGGGAGTAGCTTGTGGGCAACAAGAGAGAACGAACGTTCTCTCTCCTAGAAAAGGGGAACATCATGTCCAAGCCCACCATCGTCCTCATCCACGGCCTCTGGATGACCCCCAGCAGCTGGGACACCTGGGCCGAGCGTTTCCGAGCCGCCGGCCACGAGGTGATCGTGCCTGGCTGGCCCGGGATTGGTGACCGCTCTGTCGACGACATTCGCCGCGATCCCTCCGCCCTGAAGGGAATCGGTATCGCCCAGATCGTGGACCACTACGACCGGATCATCCGTGCCCTCCCCGAGAGGCCGATCATCATGGGCCACTCCTTCGGTGGGCTGTTCGCCCAGATGCTCGCTGACCGTGGACTCGGATCCGCTGTCGTGGCGGTCACCCCGGGCCAGCCCGCGGGCATCACGACCCTTCCGGCTTCGACGCTCTGGACCGGGCTGCCGATTCTCAGCAACCCCTTCGGTCGCAACGGGGCACTCCCGCTCAGCAAATCGCACTTCCACTTCACATTCGGCAACGACCTCAGCCGCGCCGACTCCGACGCGCTGTGGGAGACCAGTGCGGTGCCCTCGTACAACCGGGTGTTCTTCGAGGGTGTTTCGGCAGCCTTCAACGAGAAGGGCGGCGTGAGCCACGTGGACTACGCCAAGCCCGATCGCGCTCCGCTGCTGGTCATCACGGGGCAGAAGGACCACGTGGTGCCCCCAGCCATCGGCAGGGCGATCCTGAAGAAGTACACCGGCCCGGCCACCGTCGACTACCGCGAGTTTGCCGGTCGCACCCACCGCATCGTCAGCCAGGAGGGTTGGGAGGAGGTCGCGGACTACGCCCTCTCCTGGGCGCTCGAACACACCAAGTAACCACGCACCATGACGAAGCGCGGGCCCGGTGGGCTCGCGCTTCGTGCTGTCACCCGCCCGCACCAAGTGTTCACGCCCGGTCAACCTTGCGGTTCACTGCACTGCCTAGATTCTCAAGGATGACGAACCATGCGAGCGGAACCGGGATGCTCGCCACTGCCGTCATCCCGGCGCGCGGTGGTTCTCGCGGAGTTCCGGGCAAGAACGTGGCCCCTGTGGGCGGCATCCCGCTGATCGCGCGCGCCGTTGCTTCTGCTCGTGCCGCGCGAGGCATCGGTACCGTCTACGTCAGCACCGACGACGCGGCTATCGCCGCGGCCGCCCGTGCCGCGGGTGCCGAGGTTATCGACCGGCCCGCGGAGCTCGCCACCGACACCGCAAGCTCCGAGGCCGCGCTCCTGCACGCGCTCGAGGTGATGCCCGGCGACCCCGGCATCCTCGTTTTCATCCAGGCCACCTCCCCGTTCATCGACCCTGCCGACCTGGATTCGGCGATCGACCGGGTGCGCAGCGGCGAACGTGATGTCGTCTTCGCTGCCACGCCAACGCACGTGTTCCTGTGGCGGGACCGCGACGGCCTTGCCGAGGCGGTGAACCACGACGGCTCGCGTCGGCTGCGGCGACAGGACAGTGAACCCCAGTTCCAGGAGACCGGCGCCTTCTACGTCATGCGCACCGCGGGGTTCCGCGAGGCGGGGTTCCGATTCTTCGGGCGCGTGGGTGTCGGTGTCGTCGCCGAGCTCGGTGCGATGGAGATCGACACGCCCCACGACCTCCGGCTCGCCGAGTCCCTCGCCCTCGTCATCGACGAACGCCCCGAAACCCCCAGCGCCAGTTCCCAACCACAAGGAGAAACCATGATCACAATCGGCTCACATACTGTTGGTGTCGACCAGCCGGTGTACGTGATCGCGGAGATCGGCCTGAACCACAACGGGGATGTCGAGATCGCCAAGCAGCTCATCGATGTTGCCGCGGACTCCGGCGCGCAGGCCGTGAAGTTCCAGAAACGCACCCCTGAGATCTCCACGCCCGAGCACATGAAGAACACCCCGCGCGAGACCCCCTGGGGCACCATGACCTACCTCGAATACCGCTACCGGGTGGAGTTCAGCCGGGAGCAGTACATCGAGATCGGTGACTATGCGACCCTCCGCGGGCTCGACTGGTTTGCTTCCCCGTGGGATGAACCCTCCGTCGACTTCCTCGAAGACCTCAATGTCGTCGCCCACAAGGTCGCGTCGGCATCCGTCACCGACACGGGGCTGCTGCGCGCCTTGGCGGCAACCGGCAAGCCGATCATCCTGTCCACGGGCATGTCGACCCTCGAGCAGATCGATTCGGCCGTCGACATCCTCGGCACCGACAACCTGGTGATCCTGCACGCAACGTCCACCTACCCGCTGCCACCCGAAGAAGCGAACCTGCGGATGATCTCCACTCTCGCTGACCGTTATGCCGGGGTTCCGGTCGGCTACTCGGGCCACGAGCGCGGGCTGCAGATCTCGCTTGCGGCGGTTGCCCTCGGTGCCGTGGCCGTGGAGCGCCACATCACTCTCGACCGCACGATGTGGGGCTCCGACCACGCGGCATCCCTCGAGCCTGGCGGCCTGGAGCACTTGGTGCGCGACATCCGGATCATCTCTGAGGCTCTCGGCGACGGCGTCAAGCGCATCTACCCGGGTGAGCAGGCACCGCTCGCCAAGCTCCGCCGCGTCGTCGCGTGACGGACCGTCGCAGCCTGAAGGTCCTCGGGATCACCGACTCTGACTCGTATGTGAAGTGGGGCGCGGCCGTTCTCGACCGCATGCCCGCTGAGTGGGAACGCAGCCTCGTCGTGCTGCGCACTCCCGCCTTGCCGAGCGCGGACCAGCTGGGCTCGGCGCTGTCGGGCACCGGCTTCGATGCCGCTGCGACGCCGGTGGTCGACCTCGGCGACCTGGCGGAGCTTGTCACACGGGAAGAACCTGACATCGTGCTGTTCTCGGTTCGTGGCCCCGTCATGCGGGTGCTGGTCAGGATGATCGTGGCCTCCGGGGTTCGCCGCCCCGTTTTCGTCTGCGGTTTGCCGGGAATCTCGATCCCGGAGACCCTCAACGCGCTGTACTACCGATCGCAGGCCGACGTATTCCTGTTGCACAGCAAGCGGGAAATCAGGGCCTTCTCAGCGCTCGCCGACCAGCTCGGTATCAGCCAGGAGTTCGGTCTTGGCACCCTGCCCTTCCTCACCGCCCGCCACCCGCAGGCGACGCCGGGCACCGACATCGTCTTCGCGGCGCAAGCGAAGGTCCCGCGAATGCTGGAGGACCGGCTGCTCGTGCTGCAGTGGCTCGCCGAAACGGCACGGCGGCACCCCGAGCGGCGCGTGGTCATCAAACTGCGGGGGTTGGCGGGGGAACCGCAGACCCACTCCGAGCGCTACCCCTACGACACGATGCTCTCCGAGCTCGGCGACGCTCCGAGCAACCTGGTGGTGTCGACGGGGCCGATGTCAGAGCACCTGCGCGACGCCGGCGCGCTCGTCACGGTGAGCTCCACCGCCGCCCTTGAGGCGATTTCGGTGGGCGTCCCCGTGCTTGCCATTGACGACTTTGGTGTCACCAATCGGCTCATCAACATCGTCTTCGAGGGCAGCGGGTTGCTGGCGAGCTCCGAGGCGCTCCTGGGGGCGCAGTTTCGCCAGCCGGACGAGTCCTGGCTCGACGACAACTACTTCCACGCCCCCAGTGACGACGACTGGGTCACCGTCATCGAGGATGCCTCCCGCCGTCGTGACGCGGGGCAGCTGCCGCTGCGACCCCAGTTTCGCGGGTCACTCGGCGGCAACCTTCGCCGAGTCTGGGATCGCAAGCGCGCCCTGGGTCCATACGATCGATCCGTCGGCGGGTACGCGGCGCTCGCGGTGGGCCTCCCGTTGTGGTGGGCGGTGCGGCGGTACCGGCGGCTGCGGGCACGGTTGTCGCCCGCACCCGAGGCGCGCGAACCGGCCTCGCGGTAGAGAATAGAGAAGTGACCCTCAAACTCGGATTCAAGGCATCAGCGGAGCAGTTCGATCCCCGTGAGCTGGTGGAGATCGCAGTCGCGGCCGAAGCCCACGGCATGGAGTCGGTGACCGTCAGCGACCACTTCCAGCCCTGGCGGCACGAGGGCGGGCATGCGCCATTCTCACTCACCTGGATGGCGGCGGTGGGGGAGCGCACGAGCACCATCCAGATCGGCACCTCGGTGATGACCCCGACGTTCCGCTACAACCCGGCCGTCATCGCGCAGGCCTTCGCCTCGATGGGCGTAATGTACCCGGGGCGCATCATGCTCGGGGTGGGTACCGGCGAGGCCCTCAACGAGATCGCGACCGGCTGGACGGGCGAGTGGCCCGAATTCAAGGAACGTTTTGCCCGCCTGCGCGAGTCGGTTGACCTGATGCGCCAGCTGTGGACCGAAGACCGGGTCAACTTTGCCGGGGACTACTACAGCACGGTCGATGCCTCGATTTACGACCGGCCGGAGCATCCCATCCCCGTCTACATCGCGGCGGGCGGTCCGCTGGTCGCTCGCTACGCGGGGCGAGCCGGCGACGGCTTCATCTGCACCTCGGGCAAGGGCATGGACCTGTACACCGAGCAGCTGATCCCTGCGGTCAAAGAGGGTGCTGAGAAGGCATCGCGCGAGTTCGAGTCGATTGACCGGATGATCGAAATCAAACTCTCCTACGACACCGACTACGAGACCGCCCTCGAGAACACCCGGTTCTGGGCGCCGCTGGCCCTCTCCAAGGAGCAGAAGCACGACATCACCGACCCCATCGAGATGGAGAAGGCGGCCGACGCCCTGCCGATCGAGACGATCGCGTCCCGGTTCATCGTGGGCTCAGACCCCGACGAGGTGGTCGCCCAGGTCAAGCAGTACACGGATGCGGGGCTCAACCACCTCGTGTTCCATGCCCCTGGCCACGACCAGCGCCGGTTCCTCGAGCTGTTCGAGAAGGACCTCGCGCCACGATTGCGCGCACTGTAGTTAGTTGCTGGGCTTCGATGCCTTGCCGTCGAGCCAGAGCATGACGGACTCGTCGCGGTGCACCCCGTCGGTGCCGACGTGCTTCTCGGAGATCTCGGGACCTTTCTTGATCACGTGCACGAGCGCCATGCCGTGGCCGCGCCCCAGGTCGTAGTCGGTCTTCAGCCAGTCCAGGATGTCGCCCGCCTTCGACGACTCGCCGAACCCGCGTTCCGTGGCGAGGTCGACAAGCTGACGCGGCGTGAGGCCGGTCTTGTCTTCGATCGTGTCGAGGTAGGCCTGGAAAGACATGGGCACTCCTTATGTAGACAGCGTATACATCTGCGGGTTAGTCTGGCGATTATGGCTCGTGATGTCAATTCCACTGAATCCGACGTTCTCGCTTTTGCGGGTGTCATCCAGAACCCCGAATGGATGCCCAGCTGGGCCGTCATCGAGGTGCCGGGCTCGAACGACTTCTTCGGGACGGGCAACAGCGTCAAGGCGAACACCACCGTTGACGGTGTCGCGGTAACCTCGGCGCTCATGCCCTCGGGGCAGGGCTACCACTTCATTTCGGTGAGCGCGGCGCTACGCAAGAAGCTCGGCAAAGCTGTCGGCGAGTCGGTTGACGTTCGAATCGAGCGGTAACCGAGGGCGGGTCGCCGCCGGGAGCGATCCCGGCGGCGACCTGTCGTTGCGCCCGTAATACTCACCACAACGGCATGCCCTGGTGCAGAGGCCGTTCTTCGGAGAGTCTCGCGCGATGCTGCTGCACGAGGCTCTCGCGGCTGTCGACACGCCCCATCGGCAGCGGCCGACGGCCCCACTTGATGAGGACGACACCGAGGCCGACAGCGAGACGGTCGAGCACGCCGGCGCGGCGAGCCGCGGCGACGCACATCTGTTGGGGTGGGTGGAGTTGTCGACGGGTCGACAAGGTTGTTGCGTTCATGATGGTGTTCTTTCGTGCTGCGGCCGGGCACGCCAAAGGTGATCGCGTCGGCGAGGCCTGGGCCGGGATGTGCCGCTCGTGGCGGCGGAAGGGTGGCGGGGAGCAGGGCTGCCCGCTATCGGGGTGGCGAACCCGGGATCACCGAGAGGTCGGTGCCGGGCTTGGCTTCGAGAGCGTCACCACCGTTGATCGGTGGCGGAATCTGCCAGCCGATCAGGCGGTGAAGACGCCGACGAAGCCGGCGGTGTTCGTGCGGGCGAATGCCCGTGCATCTGTGTTAATCACGTTCGGTCTCCTTTCGTCGGTCGTGAGCGCCAGTGGCGCGGGCTACACCGTAGCGGGGTCTTCGCCTGCAGCGCAAGCAGCGACACGCTTTTGTGACCAACGGATGCTCCTACGAGCGCTACAGCGGCTGGGCGAGCTCCCACACGGTGCCGCTCGGGTCCTGGAACGCCACCGTCCGCACCCCCCAGGGGCGGTCGACGGGGCCGTTGAGCAACTCGATTCCGTTCGCCGCCAGGTCTTCGGCTGAGGCATCCACATTCTCGACAGTGATCGTGATCAGCGACCTTGTCGTGTGCGGGACGCCGATGGAGGCGGGGTCGACCACCTCGGGTGCGTTCTCCACCTTCAGCAGGTTGATGAGGGTGTTGCCGAAGTCGAAGACACAGGAGTCGTCATCCTCGTAGTGCACCGGCAGATCGAACGCTGCGAGGTAGAACGCCTTCGTTGCGGGCAGGTCCTCGGTGAACAGGGTGATGGTGGAGATCGCGGTGTCCATGGGCCCAATGTACGGAGGGGGTGCCGTACACGGAACCCCGCACGCAACTTGCGCGTCGCGATGTGCGGGCGCACTCGCGCCAGAATGGACTCATGCCCCGAGCATCCGCCCCCGACTCTGCCGCTCCGCACATCGGCTACGCCGCCATGCTCGAGCGGTTCCCGCCTGCGGAGGCGGTCGAGCTGGCGACCTTCGCCGAGGCCAACGGGTTCCGCGGGGTGATGGCGACCGACCACTTCCAGCCGTGGACCCCGCAGCAGGGGCAGGCGAGCTTCGTGTGGAACGTGCTGAGCGCCCTCGGCCAGACCACTTCTGGCGATTTGGGCACCGGGGTGACTGCACCGACGTTCCGCATGCATCCGGCTCTCACCGCGCAAGCGAGTGCAACGCTTGCCGCGATGTATCCGGGCCGGCACTGGCTCGGTGTCGGCAGCGGTGAGGCGCTCAACGAGCACATCGCCGGGGAGTACTGGCCCGAAGCCCCGGAACGCATCGACCGCATGTTCGAGGCGGTCGACGTGATCAAAAAGCTGTTCGCCTCCGGCCTCGCCCAGCGCGATGTGCGGCATGACGGCCACTACTTCAAGCTCGAGTCCACCCGGCTGTGGACGATGCCCGAGCGTGCCCCCGAAATCCTTGTGGCTACCTCGGGCCCCGTGACGGCTCGCCGCGCGGGCCGCGTTGCCGACGGCATGATCACCGAGGTCGCCCCGCTCGACAAGATCGCCGTGCTGCTGCAGCGTTTCGCGGAAGGCGCCAAGGATGCCGGCCGCAACCCCGCCACCCAGGTTCGCGTGCTGCGCCTGCACTTGAGCTGGGCGCCCAGTGACGAGGAGGCGATGGCGAACGCGCTGGCCGAGTGGCCCAACGGCGGCATGCGGTTCGGGCGCAGCGACATCCGGTCCCCCTACGATTTCGTGCAGTTCGCGAAGCTGGTGCGCCCCGAAGATTTCGAGGGGCGGATGCTCGTCACCGCCGACCTCGACGCACACCGCGCCCATATTCAGGGCTTCCTCGACCTCGGGTTTGACCGCATCTACCTGCACAACGCCGGGCGCAACCAGCGGGAGTGGCTCGAGATCTTCGGGCGCGACGTGCTGCCGAAACTCACGCGCTGATCGCTTGACAGGCAACTAAAAGGTTGCCTATTCTGACGGCGTGGATGACACGTTCAAGGCGATAGCGGATCCCACCCGCCGCGCCCTGATCGAAGAACTCCACGCCCGCAATAACCAGAGCCTGTTCGAGCTGTGCACCCGACTGATGTCGAGCCACGACACGACAGTCACGCGCCAGGCCGTCAGCAAGCACATCGCTGTGCTGGAGGCGGCGGGGCTCGTTACCGTGCAGAAACTGGGGCGCACCAACATCCATCATCTCGACACCACGCGGCTGGACGATGTCATCGCCTGGCTGAACACCCACACAGACCGGGAGCAATCATGATCAGGATCACCACCACGAGCGTCTTCGTCGACGACCAGGCCGCGGCGCTCGCCTTCTACACCGGCGTGCTCGGTTTCGAGCTCAAGAACGATATTCCGCTCGGTGAACACCGCTGGCTCACTGTCGTCTCGCCCGCCGTTCCCGACGGGGTCGAGCTGTTGCTCGAGCCGAGCGAACATCCCGCCGTCGGGCCGTATAGGGCGGCGCTGGTCGCCGACGGCATCCCGAGCGCGAGTTTCGGCGTCGACGATGTTGTCGCCGAGCACGCCCGCCTGAGCGCCCTCGGCGTGACCTTCGTGCAGCCCCCGACGGAGATGGGCCCGGTGACGATCGCGACCCTCGACGACACCTGCGGCAACCTCATCCAGATTGCGAGCATGAACTGAACGAGACGGATGCCCGCGGCCGCCGCACCGGCCGCTGGGAGGAGCTCGACCCCCACGGTGGCACGATCATCGGAGACTACGTGGAGGGCGAGCGCTCCGGCACCTGGACGCACCACTTCGCTGACGGCCGGGTCCGCTCGGTGTGCGAGTACGTGGCGGGTTCCCTCACCGGCCCGGTCACCTGGTACCGCTCGACGGGCGGGCTGCTACAGAAGGGCGGCTTCATCGACGAGGCCAAGCACGGATTCTGGCAGCGCTGGAGCGCCGCGGGCACTCTCATCGACGAGGGCGAGTACCACCACGGCGCGAAGACCGGTACGTGGACGTACTACAACCCCGACGGCAGCGTGAAGCGCACGACAGAGCACCGGGGGCGCCCGGCCTAGGCTTATCCGGTGAGCTTGCATATCTTCGCCCCGAGCGGTATTCCGGAGGTTTCGGCCGGCGACGACCTGGCCGCCCTCATCTCGGCCGCACTTGAGGCCGATGTCGCACACGCCCCTGACGAAACCTCCGGAGAAGTGAACCGAACGGCAGCGAACAGCGCCGCAGCGAATGGCGGGGTGCTACGCGACGGTGACATCCTCGTGGTGACCTCGAAGGTCGTCAGCAAAGCCGAGGGCCGCCAGGTGCTCGCGGCGGACCGCGAAGCCGCCATCACCGCGGAAACCGTGCGTGTCGTCGCCACCCGGGAGCACCCCGGCGGCGTGACCCGCATCGTCGAGAACCGCCTCGGCATGGTCGCGGCAGCGGCGGGCGTCGATTCGAGCAACACCCCCGACGGCGTCATCCTGTTGCTGCCCGAAGACCCGGATGCCTCGGCGCGCGCCCTCTGCGAACGCCTCCGCGCGCACTTCGGCGTCACCCTCGGCGTGGTTATCTCCGACACCCTCGGCAGGCCGTGGCGGCAGGGGCAGACGGATGTCGCGATCGGGGCAGCAGGACTCCGCGTGCTCGACGACCTCCGCGGCAGCACGGATGCCGGTGGGCGCGTGCTCGACGTGACGGTGCCCGCCGTCGCCGACGAGATCGCGGGGGCCGCCGACCTGGTCAAGGGCAAAGCCGCGGGGCTGCCGGTCGCCGTTGTGCGCGGCCTCGGGCACCTCGTCGCGGGCCTCGGCTCGCCGGGCGCGCGCAGCATCGTGCGGGTCGGGCCCGACGACATGTTCCGGCTCGGCACGAAGGAAGCCTGGGCGGAGGGTTTCGAAGCCGGGGCGAGGTCCGTAGGCTCGAAGTCATGATCCCGGTCATCATGTCGGCAGCCACCGTGGTGCTGATGGTCCTCGTGCTCGTCGACATCATTTCGGCCGACGAGTGGCGCATCAAGAACCTCAACAAGATCTTCTGGGTCATCATCGTCATCTTCCTGCCGCTCGTCGGCTCAATCCTGTGGTTCGCGGTCGGGCGGCAGTACGACAAGCCCGTAAGCCTGGGCAGTTTCGGCGATCCGCGCCGAGCCCCCGCCCGGCAGCACGTCGAACCCTTCGACCCGATCAGTGACGAGGAAGCGATCGAACGCGAGATCGCTTACCACGAGAACCAGGCGCGGATACGGCGGTTGGAAGCGGAGCTGCGGGCCAAGCGCGAACAGCGCTAGGTCAGGAAGCTCAGCCAAGAATTCATCCGATTCGGGAAATTCTCAGGTTCTATCCGGTCCCAGCCGTGACAGACTCGCACGGTGGAGAGTTTGCCGATGAACCTCGGTGCGGCCGCAGTCGCGCCCCTCAGCCCAGACCAGTTCGCGACCTCGAGCCGAGACATCCTCTCGAGCATCGAGACCGTGATCGACGGCAAGCGAAACGCTGTCGAGATGGCGCTCACGGTGCTTCTCGCCGAAGGGCACCTGCTCATCGAGGATGTCCCGGGCGTCGGCAAGACGATGCTCGCCCGCACTCTCGCCCGCACCATCGACTGCTCGGTGTCGCGCATCCAGTTCACACCCGACCTGCTGCCCGCCGACATCACCGGCGTCTCCATCTACAACCAGGCCGAGCGCGAGTTCGAGTTCAAGCCCGGCCCCGTCTTCGCCAACATCGTCATCGGTGACGAGATCAACCGGGCGAGCCCCAAGACGCAGTCCGCCCTGCTGGAGAGCATGGAGGAAGGCCAGGTCACCGTCGACGGCAAGAGCTACGCGCTCGCGAGCCCCTTCATCGTCGTCGCCACCCAGAACCCCATCGAGATGGAGGGGACCTACCCGCTGCCCGAAGCACAGCGTGACCGGTTCATGGCGCGCATCTCGATGGGCTACCCCGACTCCGCGGCGGAGCTCGCGATGCTCAGCACCCGCGAAACCTCCAGCCCGCTGGATGTCGTGCGGCCCGTTGTCGACAGCGCGCGCTTGGCCGCCATGATCGCAACCGTCCGCAACGTCTTTACGAGCACGGCCGTCGAGCAGTACGCGGTGGCGATCGCGCAGGCCACCCGCGTCGACCGGGAGCTGCGGCTCGGTGCCAGCCCGCGAGCCACCCTGCAGTTGGTACGCGCCTCGAAGGCGCGCGCCGCCCTGAGCGGGCGGGACTTCGTGCTGCCCGACGACCTCGACGCGCTCGCCGTTCCCGTGCTCGGGCATCGCCTGATCGCCGCTCGCCGCGCCGCTTCGAGTTCCGGGTCGTCACTGCTATCGGGCGGCAACGTCGCCGAGATCATCACGCGGATCATCGCGGACACCCCGGTCCCGCTCAGTGCGACCGGTCGCGCCTAACCCCGCGTGCAGGCCAGCGTGAAGCGCCGTGACGAGGTGGGCCGTGTGCGGCTTGCCCTCACCCAGCGCGGGTGGCTGTTTCTCGTGGCGTCCGTCACCGCCTTTGCCTGGGCATACGCGGCGGGCCTGCCAGAACTGCTGTATGTCGGGGTGCTGCTCGCCGCCCTGCCGATCGCGGCCGTCATCTACGTGTGGACTGGCCGCCCCACCCTCGGGGTGAACCGCACGTTCACCCCGCACCTGTTCGAGGCGGGGCGCTCGGCGAACGTGAGCCTCAGGCTCAGCAACCTGCGCACCCGCTCGACCCGCCGCGCCCAGTGGTGGGATTCGGTGCCATGGGGCGCCGGTCGCACCGCCCCGGCGCCGCTGCCCGCCCTCCGCCCGCGCGGCACCCGGTTCGCCGGCCGCGGCAACGGGGTGACCGTCGAGTACGAGTTGCGCCCGCCGCGCCGAGGCATCTTCCCCGTCGGTCCGCTCGGGGTGGATCTCACCGATCCATTCGGCATGGCAAGGACCTGGCAGTTGCTCGGCGAACCCCAGCAGGTCATCGTGACACCTGAGGTCGTGCCCCTCGCCGACACGGGGCTTGCGGCATCCATCGGCGACGGCGAAGCGCGGCTGGTTCAGCGCAAAGGTGGCGGCGACGAAGACGACACGATGACACGCGAGTACCGCCCGGGGGACGCCATGCGGCGCGTGCACTGGCGGGCGTCGGCGCGATACGGCGACCTCATGGTGCGCCAGGAGGAGCACCGCAGCCTGCCCGAAGCACGAATCATCATCGACACGCGCCGCGACAGCTACGCCGACGCCTGGGGGCAGCAGGATGACACTGCCGAAAGCCCCGCGTTCGAGTGGGCGATCCGCATGCTCGCCTCCGTGACCGTGCACCTGCGGCGCGCCGGCTTCGTCGTGAGCATCGACGAGACGGCGCCCACCCAGCTGCCGCAACTCAGCCGGCGGCGGCAGCGCACCTGGAACGACGAAGAGTTTCTCGTCAGTCTTGCGGGCGTGCAGCTCAGCGATGGGGATGCGCCCGCCGCGAGCTCGATGAAGCCCGGGCCGGTGATCGCGATTCTCGGGATGCCCGACGACGCAACCGTGCACTGGGTCGCCCGGCAACGTCGCTCGGGCGAGCTCGGGGTCGTCTTCCTGGTGCGCGCCGTCACGGCCATGGAGAGCCTCGACACCTCCTTCCACCTGCCGATCGCCCCCGCTCTCACCGAGTACCTGGCCGACGCGGGGTGGCTTGTGGTGCCGGTGCGTGACGACGACGACCACGGTGCGGCGTGGGAAGCGGTCGTGGTCGAATCCGGACGGTCGCGAACCGGTGGCTGAGTCTCGCGAGCGCCGCAGCACTGGCGCCGACTGGACCACGAGCCTCCTGCTGCTCGTCGCGATCGGCCTCGCCGTCGGGGGTCTCAGTCGGGTTCTTGCCGACTTCGGGTGGTGGTTCGTGGTGATGGCGATCGTCACCGTCGTGTTGCTCGCCGCAGCAATCACCCGCTCGATCACGCGCCGCAGCGGGTGGCCAGCACTCGCTTCCCTCATCACCGGGCTCGCCGCCGTGACCCTGGTCTTCGCGCCGGCGACCGCGATCCTCGGTGTAATACCCACGTTCGGCACGGTGGGGGAGTTCTTCGCGCTCGCCCAATCCGGGGCGGTGTCGATCTCGGGGCAGCGGGTTCCGGCTGACGTCGACGCGGGCATCCTGTTCCTGGTCTGTTTCGGGGTCGCCGCGGTTGCGGTGCTGATGGATGCCCTCGCCATCGCCGCGCGGGTCCCCGCGTTTGCCGGGGTCCCGCTGCTGGTGCTGCTGCTCGTGCCAAGCATCGTCAGGCCGAGCCTCCAGAACGCGCTGTTGTTCGCGCTCGTCGCCGCCAGCTACCTCGCGATCCTCGCCGTGCGCGCCAATCGTCGCTCCCGCCCCGCCGCGCTCGGTGTTGCAGCGATTGCCGTGGTCGCCGCCCTGCTGGTGCCGCCGGTGCTGCCCTCCACGAACCCGACCGAGGGTACCTCGGGCGGTGGGTCCGGAGGGCGTGGCCCCGTGACAACGGGGCTGAACCCCATCCTCACCCTCGGCGACGACCTGCGCCGCAGCACCCCGGCGCCCGCCCTCAGCTACACCACGACCGCGACCGGTGGCCTCTACATGCGGCTGACGGCGCTCGACGACTTCACCGGTGAGGCTTGGGAGCCGACCGAGGGTGAGCTCGTGCAGGAGAATTCGGTTGACCAGTTCCCGCAACCTCCTGGCCTCGAGGAGGCGGTGCCGCGCACCACCGACACCACGCAGGTGCAGGTCGCCAACGTGCGCAGCCGCTGGTTGCCGGCGCCCTACGCACCGCAGAGCGTGGAGGGCCTCGTGGGGGAGTGGGCCTGGGAAGCCGAGAGCCTCGCCATCAGGACGGCGCGCTCCAGCGCCCGCGCGCAAGAGTATGAGGTGGAGAGTCTCACGATCTCACCCTCGGTCGAGCAACTGGTGGCCGCAGGAACCGGGGCACCGGTCGGCTTTGACCGCTACCTCGCCGTGCCGGACGACCTGCCCGCCGTCGTCGGCGAGGTCGCCCTTGAGGTGGTGGGTGCGGCGTCGACCAACTACGACAAGGCTGTGGCCCTGCAGGGCTATTTCCGCAACGGCGAGTTCACGTACTCGGAGGACGCGCCCGTTGACGAGGGCTACGACGGCTCTGGTGCCGAAGTGCTCGCGGAGTTCCTCGACGCGAAGTCCGGTTACTGCGTGCACTTCTCCTCCGCGATGGCCGCGATGGCGCGCACCCTGGGCATCCCGGCCCGCGTCGCCGTCGGCTTCACTCCCGGCCAGGCGACCGGCTTCGATGAGGGCGAAGTGGAGTACGAGGTGAGTACCTACAACCTGCACGCCTGGCCGGAGCTGTACTTCGCCGGTGTGGGCTGGGTGCGGTTCGAGCCGACGCCGGGTCGCGGCAGGGCTCCCGCTTTCGCGCCATCAACCGTCGACGACCCGAGCACCCCCGACGTCAACGAGGCCGAACCGCCCGCCGTGGACGAGCCGACGGCGACCCCGACCGATGCTGCCACCCGGCCTCCCGAGGCGACGCCGGAACGGCCGGAGGCGGGCGGGGATGTCTCGGCTCCCGTCATCCAGCCCGCCTGGTTCTTCGCCGCCCTCCTGTTGCTGCTCCTGGTGCCCTGGGCCTGGCGTGCAATTCGCCGGTCGCGGCGGCTGGGAGCGGTGGATGACGGCTCGGCGGGTGACGCGTGGGATGAATTGCGCGATACCGCTGACGACCTGGGCCTCGCCACGAGCGACACGCGTACCCCGCGGCAAGTCGCCCTCGACCTCGCGCCGCACCTCGATGATCGCGGCCGGGCGGCCTTCGATCGCCTGCGTGCGGCCCTCGAGACCGAGGTGTTTGCCGGGCGGGCGGCACAGCCCCTCGCCGATGATGTGCGAGCGGTGTTGTGGTCACTGCGTCGCCGGGCGGGCGTGGCTCGAACGCTCGTCGCTGCGCTCGCACCGCGGTCGCTCTTCGCGCGGTGGACGATCCCGGTCAGCCGAGTGGACTGAACGCGAGCACCGGGCGACCGGTCGCCGGGTTGTGCAGCACCGTCGCCTCAACCCCGTAGACCTCGCGGATGAGCTCCGGCGTGAGGGTGCTCACCGTGGGCCCGGCCGCCACGACGCGGCCCGCCCGCAGTACCACCACGTGGTCGGCATAGCTCGCGGCGAGCCCGAGGTCGTGCAACGCCGCGAGCACCGTGGTGCCTTCTGCGGCCAGGCGAGAGAGCAACCCGAGCACGTCGAGTTGCGCCCCGATGTCGAGGTGGTTGGTCGGTTCGTCGAGCAGCAGCAGGCGGGGTTGTTGGGCGAGCGCGCGCGCCAGCATGACCCGCTGCCGTTCGCCGCCCGAGAGGCTCGCGAACTCACGTTTGGCGAAACCACCGAGCTCCACGGTCTCGAGGGCCGCCGCGACGATGCCGGCCGAGTCCGCAGTTTCCTCGCGCCAGAGTGACTGGTGGGGGAGGCGGCCGAGCCCCACGACCGACTCAACCGTCATCGCGGTGTCGGTGGCGGCATCCTGCTCCACGAAGGCGACGAGGCGAGCTCGTTCGCGGCGGGGTGCGGCCAGCAGGTCGGTACCGTCGAAGCTGACCTCGCCCTCCTGGGGAGCGTGTACCGCCGCGAGGGCGCGCAGCAGGGTGGACTTGCCCGCTCCGTTCGGGCCGACGAGCGCCGAGACACTGCCGGGCGGCGCCGTGCAGTCCACACCGTCGACGAGCGTCGTGCCGCCCGCGATCACCCGGATTCGGGATGCTTCGAGCCCCGTCATGTCTCGCTCCGTCGCCGGGAGAGCAGCAGCGCGAATATCGGTGCGCCGATGATCGCGGTCACGATTCCGACGGGCAACTCGCGCGGCTCGAACAGGGTGCGCGCGGCAGTATCTGCCCAGACGAGGAAAATCGCCCCGACGAGCGCCGAGAGCGGCAGAAGGGCGCGGTGCCCGGGGCCGACGATCAGCCGCACGGCGTGTGGCAGGACCAGCCCGACGAAACCGATCGCGCCGCTCACCGAGACCATCGCGCCGGTCAGCAGCGCAGAGGCGGCGAGCAGCCCCCAGCGGGTTGCCCCCACGTTCACGCCGAGCGCGGCCGCCGAGACATCTCCAAAGGTGAAGGCGTCGAGAATGCGGCCGATAAACATGACCGGGATGCCCACAACCACTATCGCCGTCAGGGCAATCGCCACGGCGGGCCACCGTGCGCCCGCAAGCGAGCCCAGCAACCAGCCGAGGATCTCCCGGTACGAGTCACCCGTCACCGTCCAGAAGATCACGAGGCTGGTGACGGCACTCGCCAGTGACGAGACGGCAAGGCCCGCGAGCACCGTGCGGGTGGGGGTGATGACGCCGAGGGAGCTGGCCAGCAGCAGGGTCAGGCCGAGGGCCACGAGCGCCCCGAGGAACGCCGCGAGCGGCAGCACGATGGCGACCCCGAGCAGCAGCACGGCGACGGCCCCGAGCGAGGCGCCGGAGGAGAGCCCGAGCAGGTAGGGGTCGGCGAGCGGGTTACGGGTGATCGCCTGCATGACCGCGCCCGCGATCGCGAGCCCCGCGCCGACCGCCGCGGCGGTCAGCACGCGCGGCAGCCGCAACTCCCACACGATGCCGTCACGCAACAGCGGCAGCGGGCTGGTGCCGAGCCCCAGGTGGCTGGCGATGGACGCCCACACCTCGTCAAAGCGAATGTCGGCCGGCCCGATCGTCACGGCGACGACGATCGACACCACGAGGGCTGCCGCCAACCCCACCCCCCACACCCTGTGCATCATTCAGGACTTCCTGTGGCAGGTGTGGCCTAAGGGGCCGGGGTGACAGCAGAAGGGGGCATCCGTCACACCAGCCCCACAACCTCCTGAATGATGTCGGCTAGCCATCGAGCTCTGTGATCTGCTCGGCGAGGGACGCGGCCGCCTCGACGCTGCGGACGCCCGCCTCGCTCGCGGCGAAGGGCAGGATGAGGTACTTGCCGTTCTTCACCGCGGTGAGGTTGGCGGTCGCGGGGTTGGCCTCGAGCATGCCGATCTTCCGCTCGACCGAGTTCCAGGTGGCGTCGATGAGCACGATGAAGTCGGGGTCGGCGTCGACCACGGCCTCCCAGTTGTACGGCGCCCACGTGGCATCCACGTCGGCGGCAATGTTCGTCAGGCCCACCTGCGACATCACCAGCTGCGGGGCGCCGATGCCGGCGCCGGCGTAGGGGGTGTCGGAGCCGGAGGAGTACCAGAACGCGGTGCGGCCGTCGCCGACCTCCTCGATCGAGTCGAGGGTTTGCTTCTGCTGCGCGATCAGGTCGCTCGCGTCGACCCGGAAGATCGAGGCCACCTCCTCGATGTCACCGAAGATGTCGTCGAAGCTCAGCATCGCCGGCTGGCCCGAGCTCTGGCAGGCGGAAGGGGAAACGTAGGTCGCGACCCCGAGGTTTGCGAGCTCGGTGCGCTCTCCGGCGCCGTCAGCCGAGAAGTTCGATTCCCAGCCGGTGTAGACCAGGTCGGGCTCGAGCTCGAGCACCACCTCTTCGCTCGGCACCTTGTCGGAGATCGAGCTGAGGGATGCTGCATCCTCCGCCCACTCCTCGGGGACCGGGCCGTCCTGGAAGGCGGTCCCGACGATGCGGTCGCCGAGCCCCAGGGCCAGCAGCATCTCCGTCGAGGTCGACTTGATGGTCACGACCCGCTCGGGCGCCGAGTCGAAGGTCACCTCGGTGCCGCAGTTGTCGACGGTCACGGGCGCAGCCGAGTCGATGGAGGGGCTGGGGCTTGCCGTGGGCTCGGCCGAGGCACAGCCGGCGAGCGCGAGGACGGAAACGAGCAGAACGGGCAACAGGCGAGACACGGGAGTCCTTAACGTGGGGGATGGGGTCGACGCGGCAGGGCTATGCCGCAGGAAGACCGACCGCCCCAGGTCGAGGGCGACGAACCACGCCATACTCGGCGCACGGGTCTGTACCGTTCGATTCTAGAGCCGCTCAGGCGCGCGCTGCGTTCGCGAGCACCGCGGCGATGGAGTCGACGTCGTTGCGCACCATCCCGACCGTCACTCGCACGTGCGGCGCAGAGCGCCCCACCTGGAACGGTGTGCCGGGAGCGACCCGGATGCCCGCCGCCGCGAGCTGCACGGTCGCCGCGCGCTCGTTGCCCACCGGCAGCCACGCGTTCACCCCGTCACCGACAGCCAGCTCGATGCCTTGCGCCGCCATGGCGGCGGCGAAGTCGCGCTGCCTCCGCGCGTAGGCGCTGCGTGCCGCATCCACCTGGGCGAGGGATGCCTCGTCCGTCAGCAACTCGTGCAGGATCGCCTGCATCATCCGCGAGGTCCAGCCTGGGCCCAGCAGGCGCTGGGCGACCACCCGGTCGACGAGGTCGCGGGGGCCGCCGAGCGCCCCGATGCGCAGGTCGGGCCCGTGCGATTTGGCGAAGCTCCGCACGTGCAGCACGCGCTCGGGCAGCCACCTGCCGAGGCTCACGTCTGCGGCCTCCGTGATGGCGCCGGAGTGGTCATCCTCGATCACGATCGCGCGCTCGGCGGTCCTGCTGCGGGCAAGCACCCCCGCAAGCTTCTCTGCCCGCTCGGCGGTCATCGAGATGCCGGTGGGATTGTGGGCGCGTGGCTGCAGCAGGATGACCGCGGGGGAGCAGGCCAGCGCCGCCGAGAACGCGTCCGGGCGCATTCCGCTCTCGTCGAGTTCCACCCCGACGGGCTCGAGCCCGTAGTGCTCGATGAGGTCCATGAAGGGCGGGAAGGTGGGGTTCTCGACGATGACGCGGTCACCGAACCGCACGAGGGTCGCCAGCGCCCGGTCGACGGCGTCGAGCGCCCCGTTGGTGACGGTGATCGACTGCACGGCGGAGGGCCAGTTGCTGCGCAGGTGATCGTGCAGCTCCGGGATGTCTGGCTTCTCCTGGTAACTCGCAGCATCGGCCCGCTGTGACACCCGGGAGAGGGCGGGTCCCAGGGTGGGCAGCAATTCGGGATCGGGCGTTCCCCGCGACAGGTCGAGCCGTGCCGCCATCGCGTCGTCGAGGCTGCGGTAGCGCAGGGGCAGCCACTCGCGGGGGGTCGACCGCACGACGCTGCCGCTGCGGCCCCGGCTGACGATGAGTCCAGCACCGGAGAGCGTCTGCCAGGCGTGGCTGACGGTGGCGGGGCTCACGCCGAGCTCGGCGGCAAGCGCGCGCACGGTCGGCAGGCGGTCGCCGGGGGCCAGGTCACCGCTCGTGATGAGCCGGGCGATGGCGGCCGCGATGCCGCGCGGGGTGGCCTCTTCGACCGCACGAGCTACCAATGTCATCAGGACCGCCGTAGATTTACGCCACCGTCACAGTGCGTAACGTTCGAGAAATGTTTACGCCAGAGAATAACAAAGGCAGGACCGAGGGAGAAGCACAATGACCGTCGTACGCGCAGCCATTACCCAGACCACCTGGACCGGCGACAAGGAATCGATGCTCGACAAACACGAGCAGTTCGCGCGGGACGCTGCCGCCGACGGGGCGCAGGTGATCTGCTTCCAGGAGCTGTTCTACGGCCCATACTTCGGCATCACGGAAGACAAGAAGTACTACCGCTTCGCTGAGCCCGCCGACGGGCCCATCGTGCAGCGTTTCGCGGCGCTCGCCAAAGAGCTGAACCTCGTCATGATCCTGCCCATCTATGAGGAAGACATGACGGGCGTGTACTACAACACGGCGGTCGTGGTGGAAGCCGACGGCACCATCCTCGGCAAGTACCGCAAGCACCACATCCCGCACCTCGACCGGTTCTGGGAGAAGTTCTACTTCCGCCCTGGCAACCTCGGCTACCCCGTCTTCGACACCTCCGTCGGCAAGATCGGCCTGTACATCTGCTACGACCGGCACTTCCCCGAAGGCTGGCGTGAGCTGGGCCTCAACGGCGCCCACATGGTGTTCAACCCGAATGCCACCAAGCCTGGCCTCTCCAACCGCTTGTGGGAGGTGGAGGGGCCCGCCGCCGCGGTGGCCAACGGCTACTTCGTGCTGCAGCCCAACCGGGTCGGGCGCGAAGACAACGAGTACGGCGAGCTCGCCGTCGACTTCTACGGCACCAGCCAGGTGATCGACCCGCGCGGCAACTTCGTCGGCGAGCGGGGTTCGGGGGAGCACGAGGAGATCGTCATCCGCGACCTCGACCTCGACATGGTGCAGCAGATGCGCGATGACTGGCAGTTCTACCGCGACCGCCGCCCCGAGTCCTACACGTCGATCCCGAAGCCGTAACAACAGAGAGGCGAGAGCAATGACGACGACGCTCATCACGGGTGGAACCGTGGTCACCGCAACCGGCCGTTCGGCGGCCGACGTGCTCATTGACGGCGAGACGATCGTCGCCGTGCTGGCCCCCGGCTCCGTGCTGCTGGGCTCCGATCTCGCGAAGACCGTCGATACGGTCATCGATGCCACCGGCAAGTACGTGATCCCGGGTGGGGTGGATGCACACACCCACATGGAGTTACCGTTCGGTGGCACCGCAGCATCCGACACCTTCGAAACCGGAACGCGCGCCGCCGCCTGGGGCGGAACGACGACGATCGTCGACTTCGCCGTGCAGACCTACGGCCAGCGGGTCATGGATGGCCTTGCCGCCTGGCACGACAAGGCTGCGGGCAACTGCGCCATCGATTACGCGTTCCACCAGATCATCGGTGACGTGACGGATGACTCGCTGCAGGCCATGCGCGGGCTGCCCGAGGAAGGCATCACGAGCTTCAAGCTCTTCATGGCCTACCCGGGCGTGTTCATGTCTGACGACGCGCAGATCTTCAAGGCCATGCAGGTCTCGGCCGAGACCGGGATGATGACCATGATGCACGCCGAGAACGGCCCCGTTATCGACGTCATGGTCAAGCAGTTGCTCGCCCAGGGCAAGACCGACCCCTACTACCACGGCGTCGCGCGCGCCTGGCAGATGGAGGAAGAAGCCACCCACCGCGCGATCATGCTCGCCAACCTGACCGGTGCCCCGCTGTACGTCGTGCACGTGAGTGCGAAGCAGGCCGTCGAGCAGCTGGCGGCGGCCCGGGATGTCGGGCAGAACGTCTTCGCGGAAACCTGCCCGCAGTACCTCTTCCTCTCGCTCGAGGAACAGCTCGGCGCATCGAGCGAGGAGTGGGGCACCTTCGAGGGCGCCAAGTGGGTGTGCTCGACTCCGCTGCGCTCGAAGGAGGAAGGCCACCAGCACGCGATGTGGCAGAGCCTGCGCACCAACGACGTGCAGATGGTCTCCACCGACCACTGCCCCTTCTGCATGAAGGGCCAAAAGGACTTAGGGCTCGGCGACTTCTCGAAGATCCCCAACGGCATCGGTTCGGTCGAGCACCGGATGGACCTGCTGTACCAGGGTGTCGTTGACGGCCAGATCTCGCTGGAACGCTGGGTGGAGATCACCTCGACGACCCCGGCGCGCATGTTCGGGTTGTACGGGCGGAAGGGCGTCATCCAGCCCGGTGCCGACGCCGACATCGTCATCTACGACCCCAACGGCCACACCTCCATCGGGTACGGCGAGGGCAAGACCCACCACATGAACATGGACCACTCCGCATGGGAAGGTTTCGAGGTCGACGGCCACGTCGACACCGTGCTCTCCCGCGGCAAGGTCGTTGTCGATGACAACCAGTACCTCGGGGCCAAGGGCGACGGCCGGTTCCTCAAGCGCGAACTCTCGCAGTACCTGATCTAGGGGCGACCATGGAATTCGGAGCAGTCCTCCAGACCAACCCGCCGGCATCGCGGACCGTGCACCTCGCGAAGCTTGCCGAGCAATACGGCTTCGAGTACGTGTGGACCTTCGACTCGCACCTGCTGTGGGAGGAGCCTTACGTCATCTACAGCGCGATCCTCGCGGAGACGAACCGCGTGATCGTCGGGCCGATGGTCACCAACCCCGCCACGCGGGATTGGACGGTTACGGCATCCGTCTTCGCGACCCTCAACGAGATGTACGGCAACCGCACGATCATCGGTATCGGTCGCGGTGACTCGGCCGTCCGCGTAACCAACGGCGCGCCGACGACGCTCAAGACGCTGCGCGAATCGATCCACGTGATCCGGGAGCTCGCCAACTCCCGCCCCGTCGAATACAACGGCGCGCAGCTGCAGTTCCCCTGGTCGAAGGGCTCGGCGGTCGAGGTGTGGGTTGCGGCCTACGGACCGCTCGCGCTCAAACTCACGGGGGAGGTGGGCGACGGTTTCATCCTGCAACTCGCCGACCTCGACATCGCTGAATGGATGATCAAGACCGTTCGGGATGCCGCGGAGAAAGCCGGCCGCGACCCGATGAGCGTGAAGTTCTGCGTCGCGGCTCCCATGTACGTCGGCGATGACTGGGAGCACATGCGCAACCAGACCCGCTGGTTCGGCGGCATGGTGGGCAACCACGTCGCCGACATCGTTGCCAAGTACGGGGCCGACGGCTCGGTGCCCAAAGCGCTCACCGACTACATCGCCGCGCGCCAGGGTTACGACTACAACTCGCACGGCAAGGCGGGCAACGACCACGTCGACTTCGTGCCCGACGAGATTGTTGACCGCTTCTGCGTGCTCGGCACGGCGGAGCAGCACATCGAGAAGCTGCGCGCCCTGCAGGAGCTGGGAGTCGACCAGTTCGCCGGCTACCTTCAGCACGACAACAAGGAAGAGACGCTTCGCCAGTACGGCGAGACCGTCATGCCCGCCCTGCGCGAACGGGTCGTGGCGAAAGGATGAGGCGCCGCGGGTCCGCAATCGCGTGGGGTGCGCTCGGTGTGCTCGCCCTCGTCGCGGTGTGGGAACTGTACAAGTTCCTTGGGCCCGCCGAAGGTTTCGTGGTCGGCGCCGTCGCGGGGGAGACCGGCTCGGGTGTCATGCTGCTGCCCCGCACCAACGACCGCTCGATGCCGCACACCTGGGACATGGTGGCGCGGCTCTTCGAGTCGGCCAGCGGCGGTGACAGCCCGCCGCTCATCGTCCCCGTCGTGACCGCAGCCCTCACCACGCTCGGGATCGCCGCGGCCGGCTGGCTCATCGGCGTGACGGTCGGCTCGCTACTCGGCCTCGTCATGCAGCGTTGGCGCCTGGCCGAATGGGGCCTGCTGCCGTGGATCGTCGTCAGCCAGACCGTGCCGCTCATCGCCTTCGCCCCGATCGTCAGCAGCATCGGCACCCAGATCGACCGCGGCGGAACCCCGTGGCCGCAGTGGCTCTCGGTGGCCGTCATCGCCTCGTACCTTGCCTTCTTTCCTGTCGCGGTGGGAGTGCTGCGCGGCCTCGACGCGCCCGACCGCATCCACCTTGACCTCATGCGCACCTACGCCGCCGGCTACTGGCCCACCCTGCTGCGCCTGCGGCTGCCCGCGGCCGTGCCCCACCTGTTGCCGGCGCTGCGGCTCGCCGCCGCCAACGCCGTCGTGGGGGCGGTCGTCGCCGAAGTGTCGATCGGGATGCGCGGGGGGATCGGGCGGATGCTCATCCAGCTCGCCGGCCAGGGCTCAAGCGACCCCGCAGCGCCCTGGGGGCCGACGTTCGGCTCGATCGCCCTGGGTCTCGTGGCCGCCGGCTCCGTCGCGCTCATCGGTCTCGGGCTCAAGAACTACCGCAGGGGAGAGGCGACAGCATGAGCACGCTCGCAGTGCAGGCCGCAGGCGTCGGCAAGACCTTCGCCACCAAGACCGGTGACGTCGTCGCCCTCACGGGGGTCGAGCTCACGGTGGAAGCGGGCGAGTTCGTCTCGCTCATCGGCCCGTCCGGCTGCGGCAAGTCCACGTTGCTGCGCCTCATCGCTGACCTCGACAGCGCCAGTGCCGGCGAGCTCCAGATCTTCGGCAAACCCGCGCACCAGGCCCGCCTCGACCAGGACTACGGCATCGCCTTCCAGCAAGCGGGACTGCTGCCGTGGCGCACCGTCGCCTCAAACATCGCGCTGCCGCTGGAACTGCACGGGATGTCTCGTGCCGACCGCACCACGAGAGTGGCCGAACTCGCCGCCCTCGTGGGGCTCTCCGATTTCGTGGACCGCTACCCCGACCAGCTCTCCGGCGGCATGCAGCAGCGGGTGGCGATCGCCCGCGCGCTCGCCGAACAGCCGCGACTGCTGCTGATGGATGAACCGTTCGGCGCTCTCGACGAGATGACCCGGGAGTACCTCCAGGCTGAACTCACCCGGATCACCGCCGAGACGGGGGCGGCCGTGGTCTTCGTGACGCACTCGATCCCCGAGGCGGTGTTCCTCTCCGACCGCGTGGTCGTGATGAGCCCACGGCCCGGCCGCATCACCGAGATCCTGCCGACCGGCCTCGGCGCCGTCCGCGACGAGGCGCTGCGCGAGTCACCCGAATACTTCGAGCGAGTGACCGCGGTGCGTGAGGCCCTGCACGGCAGTCCCGTCGACCGGGCGAACGAACGATGAGCGTGGCCGTCGAGGGCGCCGCCCCGCCCGCCTGGGTGCGGGTCGTCGCGCCCGTCGTCGTGGGCCTCGTGATGGTGGCCGCCTGGATCCTCGCGGTCGACATACTCGCGATCGCCCCGCGCGCGCTGCCCAGCCCCATCGCGGTGGTCAACGAGCTGCTGCTTCGCTCCGGGATCATCGGCGAAGACATGGCTATCACCGCGACCAACGCCCTCGTCGGCCTCGCCGTCGGCACGGTTGCGGCGATCGTGCTTGCGGCGCTCGCGGCCACCTTCGCCCCCGTGGACGGGATGCTCGCGCCCCTGGTTGCCGCAATCGCCGTGGTGCCGATCGTGGCCCTCACGCCCATCCTCAACAGCATGTTCGGGGCGTCGAGCCAGTTCGGACGCCAGTCGGTGGCGGCCATCGCGGCGTTCGTACCCGTGTTCGTCAACGTGTTGCGGGGCCTGCGGCAAACCCGGCCCGTGCACCGGGACCTGCTGCGGGCCACCGCGGCCACGGGCATCCAGACCTTCCGGGTACTGACGCTGCCGACGGCGCTGCCGTACCTGCTGACCGGCCTGCGGATTGCCAGCTCCGTGGCCGTGATCGCGGCCCTCGTCGCGGAGTACTTCGGTGGCCCCGCCGACGGTATCGGCACCGCGATCGCGACCTACGCCAAATCGGGTCGGGCCGCCCTGGCCTTCGCTTACGTGGTCGGTGGCATCGCCATCGGTCTCGCCCTCTTCCTCGTCACGTCGCTGCTCGAGCGGCTCGTGTCGAGGCGAAAGCCGGTCTGACCGGCACCCCGCAGCACCCCCGCACCATCCCCCACGAAAGGAACAGCATGAGACACAGCACCAGGCGCGGCCTCACCGTCGCATCCGTCGCAGCCATCACGGCGATTGCGCTCTCCGCTTGCGCGGCACCCGCTGCCGAGACCGGCGACGACGGCGACTTCGAGCCGATCACCGACATCAGCCTCCAGTTGCAGTGGCTGCCGCAGGCACAGTTCGCGGGCTACTACGTGGCGCTCGACCAGGGTTACTTCGAGGAGGAAGGTTTCGACAGCGTCGACATCATCCCCTCGGGCGGCGACATCGTGCCGCAGGACGCGCTCGTCGCGGGCGACGTCGACTTCGCCATCGCCTGGGTCCCGAAGGTGCTTGGCACCCTCGAGGGCACGGGCGCCGAGTTGACCGACATCGCGCAGGTCTACCAGAAGTCCGGCACCCTGCAGGTGTCGTTCGCGGGTGACGGCGTCGAGACCGTCGCCGACTTCGAGGGCAAGCGCATCGGCTCGTGGGGCTTCGGCAACGAGTGGGAGATCTTCGCGGCCATGGCTGCCGAAGGGCTCGACTCGACCACCGTCTCCATCACCACCCAGGACTTCAGCATGAACGCCCTGCTCAACGGTGACGTGGATGCCGCGCAAGCAATGACCTACAACGAGTGGGCGCAGGTGTTGGAGACCGTCAACCCGGCCACCGGCGAGCTGTACCAGCCGGAGGACTTCGACGTCGTCGCTTACGAAGACACCGAGGGCGCCATGCTGCAGGACGCCATCTGGGCCGACACGGCTCGACTGGCGGACGACCCTGCATACGCTGACGCGGCCGTTCGCTTCCTGAAGGCCATCACGAAGGGTTGGATCTTCGCGCGCGACAACCCCGAGGAGGCCGCGACGATCGTTTACGACGCTGCCACCAGCGCAGAGGCCGCCTTCCCGGTCGGCCCGACCCACCAGCTGTGGCAGATGAACGAGGTCAACAAGCTCATCTGGGCCGGTGGTGACTTCGGTCTCATCGACCAGGCGGCCTGGGACAAGACCGTCGCCGGCGCACTCTCGGCGATCAACCAGGACGGCCTGCCCCTCATCACGGTCGAGCCCGCCGACTCCGCGTTCTCGAACGAGTACATCGAGAAGGCGCTCGCTGAGCTCGCCGATGAGGGTGTCGAGGTCGGTGGCGAGTACACGCCGCTCGACGTCGTCCTCACCGAGGGCGGCCAGTAACACCCCCAGCAGTAATCTGGGCGGGTGGCCGGCTGCGCGTCGGCCACCCGCTCCACACCTGAGGAACACCATGAACTTCGATCCAGCCATCCTGAACCCCGCAGACGGCGAACTCGCCTACGACCTGGATCGCGCCCACGTCTTCCACTCCTGGTCGGCGCAGGGCTCGCTCACCCCGCTGGTGATCGCCGGCGGTTCGGGCAGCACCGTCTGGGACTTCGAGGGCAAGAGCTACCTCGACTTCTCCAGCCAGCTCGTCAACACCAACCTCGGCCACCAGCATCCCGCTGTCGTCGAGGCGATCAAGGCCCAGGCCGACATCCTCACCACGGTCGCGCCGCCGCATGCGAACCTGGCGCGAGGCGAGGCCGCCAAGCGCATCATCGCCAAAGCTGGCGCGCACTTCGGCAAGGTGTTCTTCACCAACGGTGGTGCGGACGCCAACGAGAACGCGATCAGGATGGCCCGGCTCACGACCGGCCGCGACAAGGTGCTCTCCACCTACCGCTCGTACCACGGCAACACGGGCGCCGCGATCGTCGCTACGGGCGACTGGCGTCGCATGCCGAACGAGTACGCCCGAGGGCACGCGCACTTCTTCGGACCGTTCCCGTACCGCTCCGAGTTCTGGAGCGACTCACCCGAGCAGGAGACCGAGCGCGCGCTCACCCACCTCGAGCGCGTCATCCAGTCCGAAGGCCCGTCGACGATCGCCGCGATCCTGCTGGAAACCGTCCCCGGCACCGCCGGTGTGCTCGTGCCGCCGCCCGGCTACCTGCGCGGGGTCCGCACCCTGTGCGATAAGTACGACATCGTGCTCATCTTCGACGAGGTCATGTGCGGCTTCGGTCGCACGGGTGAGTGGTTCGCCTGGCAGGGCATCGACGGCGGAGTCGTGCCCGACCTCGTGACCTTCGCAAAAGGTGTCAACTCGGGGTACGTCCCCGTCGGTGGCGTGCTCATCTCCGAGTCGATCGCGAACGCCTTCGAAACCCAGGTGTTCCCCGGCGGGTTGACCTACTCCGGGCATCCGCTGGCCATGGCCTCCATCGTCGGTGCGATCGACGCAATGACCGCCGAGGGTGTCATCGAGAACGCGAAAGCGATCGGCCAGGATGCCTTGGCGCCGGGCCTCGCGGAGCTTGCGGCGAAACATCCCCTCATCGGCGACGTTCGCGGCCTCGGGGTCTTCTGGGCGCTCGACCTCGTCGACGACACCGAGTCACGCCAGCCCGTTTCGGGCGGGGTGATCCTTCAGCTCAAGAAGGCGCTGATGGCCCGCGGGCTGCTGCCCTTCACGGCCGACAACCGCATCCACGTGGTGCCGCCGTGCATCGTCACCCGTGACGAGGTCGCCCAGGCCCTCGCCATCTATGACGAAGCGTTCACCGAGGTCGAGGCCGCCCTGTAGCCCGAGCGCGCTGTCTATCTGGGCGCCCTGTCTACCTGGGCGCCCTTTGGCTCGCCGCCGCCTCCGTGCGCGGCCGAGAGTGCGCGGCCGAGAGTGCGCGGTTCGGCGGTATCGCCGCCGCCCTACAGCCCAATGGCGCACTCTCGGGCCGAGGTGCGCCAAACAGCCCCGCTGAGTGTGCACGATCGACCGTTCCTCCAACCGGCGAAGGGTCGATCGTGCACACTCGGGTGGCTGGGTGGCCGGGTGGCCGGGTGGCTGTGCGGGATGTCCCGGATGCCCGCCGCACCCGTGACGCGGCGGGCGCGTAGGATTGTTGCTCGTGTCCCACCTCATCCAGACCCCGTACACCGTGCCGGTCTACGACCTCATGCACCGCCCCGGCGAGATGCGCGAGACGACCCTCGATGTGGCCGAGCCCGAAGGCTACGGCAATGCCGTGATCGCCGTGCGCCAGGGCACGAACGTGCACATTGACACCCGCATGGAGTCGCTGCACGACGGAATCCTGGTCACCGGGAGCGTCGATACGGTGGCCGAAGGGGAGTGCGTGCGGTGCCTCACCGACGTCAAGGTTCCGGTCGAGGTCGAATTCCAGGAGCTTTTCGCGTATTCTTTCGACGAAGCTTTTGATTACACGGTTCACGACGACTACGTCGACCTGGAACCTGTGGTCAGGGACGCGGTGGTGCTGTCACTGCCGTTCCAACCGGTCTGTCAGGAAGATTGCCTCGGCCTGTGCCCACAGTGTGGGGTGCGGCTTCTGGACAACCCGGGTCACGAGCATGAGGCTCCCATCGATCCACGGTGGGCTGCTCTCGCCGGGCTCGAAAGCCTGAACGAGACCAGCGCCCCGAACGATGCAGTCGACATCGACGCAGACAACGAAGAGAAGAGATAGCCATGGCTGTACCGAAGCGCAAAATGTCGCGGGCGAGCACCCGCATGCGCCGCGCCCAGTGGAAGGCCGACGCCCCCACCCTGGTCAAGACCATCGAGAACGGCAAGACCGTCTACAGCCTCCCGCACCGCGCGAAGGTCGTGGAGGACTCCGCCGGCACGCCCCTGTACATGGAGTACAAGGGCCGCAAGGTCGCCGACGTCTGAACTATTTAGCCCGCCCTTCGGGCGGCGCCGAATTACCAGGCAGTTATGACAACTGACCGCGACGAACTGACCCAGGTGCTGGGTGTCACTCTCGACCCCGCACTCTTTGAGCTCGCGCTCACCCACCGCTCTTTTGCGTACGAGAACGGTGGCGTCGCCCACAATGAGCGACTCGAATTCCTGGGGGACTCGATCCTCGGGCAGGCCGTCACGGTCATGCTCTACACCGAGAACCCCACCCTCGACGAAGGCCAGCTGGCCAAACGTCGGGCCTCCCTCGTGTCGAGTGTTGCGCTCGCTGAGGTCGCCCGCACCATCGGCCTGGGCGCGCACATCCGTCTCGGAAAGGGCGAGGAGCAGACCGGCGGCCGCGACAAGTCGTCGAT
>JBIITJ010000117.1:0-2809 GCA_044340535.1 Rhodoglobus sp. | reverse complement strand
CGTCGTCATCACCGTCGCCGAATCTGTCGGCGACGTACTCATAGTCGTATGAGAACTGGTAGGAGTCATCCTGCTTCATTGAACGCAGGTACTCGTCTTCATCCTCGAACTCTTCGCCGGTCGAGTTGTTCACGAACGACACTGGACGACCTACCTCTCGCGTTCTCTGCCCAGGCGACGCTCGCCTCTCAGCCATGTCATCACAGTAGCCGGGGGCGCGGACGGTCGAGCCTGCGCACCTATCGGGTAGCAATCCTCTCTCGGCAGGAGAAGTTAGGAGCATCCCGATGCGAACCAAAGAATCCCTGTGGGGCTTCTTCGCCAGCGACCCGCAGTTGTCCTTCAACGAGGACGGTGAGGCGCGGTTGTTCGCCTGGATCGGTCAGGAGCAGTTCGAGCGCAACCCGGACGGCTCGTTCACCCAGGGCGAGACGAAGTTCTACGCGTTCAAGATGTTCCGGCGCAGCGCGGAGCACGCTTACGAGAAGTTCGCGCGCGGCGACAACTTCGTCGCCAGCGGCCACGTCCAGAAGTTCAGCTACGAGAAGAATGGCGAGACGGTCAGCGGCGAAGAGTTCATCGCCACGCACATCGGACCCGATGCTGCCCGCACGAGCTACGCCGTCGACCGTGGCCGGTCGCGGCCGCAGCAGGTCGAGAGCGCGCCCATCGAAGCGCCCGACCCGACCCTCCCGCAGCAGCCGTCGCCCCGACCGATGACGCTGTGAGGCCGCGTCATGACCACCGAGACGACGCTGTTCCCGCCGGACGATCCCGACTTCGACGTGCCCCCGCTCGAAGAACCGGAGCCGGAGCCGGTGAAGCCTTCGCCGAGGTCGGCCAAGGAGGCGGACCCCGAGACGGAGGATGCCCCCGAGCCGCCGCGTCCCGTGAACTGGAACATCCTGACCGCGGCCGAGGCGCAGGTGGAGTGGCTGGAGCTGAACGCCTGGGTGAACTGGCTGCGCCACGAGTTCGGGCTGAGCGTGAATGTCGTGCCGCCGTACTGGCACCGGCACCCGGAGCTGGTGTGGCCGCTGTCGGCGCTGCGCCAGCACTACCTGAATGCCTTCGACAAGAAGCAGCACGGTTCGGCACCGTTCGGCTGGTGGCGAGACTTCTGGGCTTTCATCCCGCAGCTCCGGGACGCGGTGACGGCGTGCGGGACGAAGCTCAACACGGATCGCCCGACGCGGCAGGCGGTGTGGCCGGGCGAGGACGAGCGCCCCGCTCCCGTGGAGACGGCGATCCCAAACCGGGACTCCGACTTCACGCAGTTCGTCAAGGAGGACGTGGCGCGCAGGCAGGCGATCGAGGACGAGTTCTACGCCCACCTCGCGGCGGAGCAGTAGGGCGCGGGCGGTGACGGTGAATGGCGCGGCAGCGATCCCGGAAGCCCTGGCCGGGGCAACTGGAGTTCGATCTGTGGGGGCTCGACGAGCCTGCGGCCGACGCCGCGCTCACCGCCGCTCGGGAGGCTGGGGCAGGTGATGAACAAGTACGGGCAGATGGCGCTGTCGCATTGGCGGGCGACGGCCCCGAGCCGGGCGGCGGAACTGCCCGATCCCGCGGCGTTCTTCGAGGCGATGGGCCTGGAGATGCAGGCGCAGGTGACGAACCTCGCGTCAATGCTGGCGGGGAGCGACCGGCAGGGGGAGACTTTCTTGCAGAAGGTCGCCCGGCTGACAGCGGCACGGAGGCAGGCGGAGGAGGTCGTGATGTCGCAACTGGCGTGGATCACCGACCCGAGCCTGCCGCTGGATCAGGCGCGGGAGGAATGGGAGCAGACCCGGCCCTCCGACGAGAACCTGATCCTCTGGGCGGAGCGGATGCAGGACTGCCCGGATTCGATGCCCTCCTCCGTGGAGCTGGAGGAACTGGCGAAGAAGTGGGCGCTCAGCATCGAGTTCCTGCTGGAGCTCGTGGCGACGGAGCCCCCGCGGGAGTACATGCGGGCGAATCAGGCGGCGCTCGCCGAGGCGGCGACGATCCGCTTCTTCCGCGAGCTGCGGTAGCGCCCCGCTTCATCCCCGCCTCGCAGGACGACCTCGGGCCGTCGGGCGCGAAGGCACGCTATCGGGCGAACGTGGAAGCCATCCAGCTCATCCACGATCTGAACTCCACGGGTCGCCCTGCATCCTCGGAGGGGCAGCGCGTGCTCGCCCGCTGGTCGAGCTGGGGCGCGATCCCCGAGGTGTTCGATGACCTGAAGCCCGAGTGGGACGCCGAGCGCGCCGAGCTGCGCGAGTTGCTGGGCGATGACGAGTGGGAGGCTGCGGAGCGGACGACCATCAACGCGCACTACACCGACCCGATGATCGCCCGGCAGGTGTGGCGTCTGCTGGACGGGCTGGGATTCCGCGGCGGTGCGGTCCTCGAGCCCGGCTCCGGGTCAGGTACGTTCATCGGCCTCGCGCCGGAGTCGGCCCAGATGACCGGGGTGGAACTCGACCCGCTGACAGCGGCGATCTGCGCCGAGCTGTATCCGCACGCGACCGTCCGTGCCGAGTCCTTCGCCGACACGCGACTGCCCGAAGGACACTTCGACGCTGCCATCGGCAACGTGCCGTTCAGCAGCGTCACCCTGCACGATCCGCTGCACAACGCGACCCGGCAGTCGATGCACAACCACTTCATCATCAAGTCGCTGCGACTGACCCGGCCCGGCGGACTCGTCGCGGTGCTGACCTCGCACTTCACGATGGACGCGCAGAACCCCGGCGCGCGGCGGGAGATGAACGAGCTGGCCGACCTCGTGGGCGCGATCCGCCTGCCCACCGGGGCGCATCGCCGCGCCGCGGGGACGGAG
>JBIITJ010000016.1:0-45124 GCA_044340535.1 Rhodoglobus sp. | reverse complement strand
CACCGAGCCCCGCGATGAGGCCCGCGATCGTCACCGTCCAGAAACGCCAACGGTTGACCTTGATGCCAACTGTGTCCGCAGCCAATGGGTGCTCACCCAGTGCGCGAACCCGCAGCCCCCACTTCGTCTTGAACAGCACGAACCACGTCAGCGGCACCAGCACGAACATCAGGTAGGTCGTCAGGCGCTGGTCGAAGAGCACCGGCCCCAGCACCGGGATGTCCGACAGCAGCGGGATGCGGATCTTCGGCAAGGTGCCAGGGCTGTTGAACTGCGCCGAGTTGGGAGCCAGCACGGCGGAGTAGAAGAAGTTGGTGATCGCGGTCACCAGGCCGATGAGCACGACACCGACGATCACCTGGTCCACGAGGTACTTGATGGCGAAGGCTGCGAGCACCATCGAGATCAGGGCGCCAACGATCATGGCGGCAACCAGCGCAACAAAGTAGTTGCCGGTAGTCGTCGCGACGACTGCCGCGGTAAACGCGCCACCGAGGAGCTGGCCCTCGATGGCGATGTTGACGACGCCGACCCGCTCGCCGATGACACCCGCAAGCGCGCCGAAAACGATCGGCGTCGAGAGGCTAATCGCGCCCGTGAGCAGGAACACGACGGGGACATTGCCGCCGGCGCCGACCCATGCCACGAGGCTGACCAGGAACGCAAAGCCGACGATGAGCGACAGCCACACGGGCAGGCGCTTACGGCCGGCCGCGAGCACGAACGCGACCGCGGCCCCGGCAAGGGCGACCACGCCAAGGACCCAGCCGAGCAGGTGCGGGCTGACGGTCCAGGAATCGAGGGCGACAGCATCCCCGGCTCCGGACCAGACGAAGGAGACCTGCTCGTCGGTGCCGAAGAGGCCGAACGCCACCAGCGACACGACGGCCAGCACCGCGAGGATCGTGGGGGTGCGCCAGTTGCGCGGCGGCAAAGCCACGGCGTGCGGCGTGGTTGCGGGTGACGACGGAGCGTCGTTGATCGTGGTCGTCATGATCCTTCCGCACCCTTCTGTTCGAGCTGCGGTTTCTGCCCGGTCGCGATGTCCGTGATCTCGCGCGGCTTGGGCAGGAACCGGAAGATCGCCCGCACGAGCGGTGGCGCCGCGATGAACAGCACAATGAGGCCCTGGATCACACCGAGAATCTCGGGCGGAACATCGGCCACCTGCATCGCAGGCCCAGCCGCCTTGAGAATGCCGAACAGGAGCCCCGCGAAGAGCACACCAAGCGCCCCGGACCCGCCCAGCAGCGCGACGGTGATCGCGTCGAAACCGATGCCGGAGTCGATTCCCGGAGCGAAGTTGCCGTCACGACCGAGGGATTGGTTCACGCCCGCGAGACCAACAAAGACACCGGAGAGCACCATCGCGATGATGATCGTGCGGTCAACGTTGACGCCGGCGGTGCGCGCGGCGTCCGGGTTGAGCCCGACCATGCGAAGGCGGAAGCCGAAGGGTGACCGTTCGACCAACCACCAGTACACGGCCACGGCAAGGATGCAGAGGATGAATGACAACCGCAGCTCGTAGTTCTCACCGAGCAAACGCGGGAACACTGCGGTGGGGTCGGGGACGCGCGTCGTGGGGTTGCTGCCAGACTCCATGTCGTGCAGCACGGGGGTGCGCATGAGGTAGGTCACGAGGTTGATCGCGATGTAGTTCATCATGATCGTCACGATGACCTCGTGGGCGCCGGTCTTGGCTTTGAGCCACCCCGCGATGCCGGCCCACACGGCTGCACCGACGAGCCCGAAGATGACGGCGACGATGAGATGGATGCCCCAGGGCAGGTGCAACTGGAATGACGCCCACGCTGACCACACCGCGCCCATGAGCAACTGCCCGGTGCCACCGATGTTGAAGAGGCCCGCGCGGAACGTCAGGGCAATGCCAAGGCCCGCCGCAATGAGGGGGCCCGCGAACCGCAGCGACTCGGTGAGGGGTTTGATCCCGGCCGCGAAGGTGTCGGCGCGGTTGTTGTAGATCGCCCCCCGGATCAGCGCTTCGTATGCGGCACCCACCGCGCCGGAGGCGGATGACAGGAAGTCGGCCGGGCGGGAGAAGAAGTAACCGAGGGTCGCCTGCACGTCTTCGTTGGTGAACACGATGAGGATCGACGCGATGACCAGCGAGAGCACCACGGCGGCAATGGTGCGCGTGATGCTGCCTGCCGCAATGTCGTGCAGCACCTCGCGCCACGTCGGGCGGGGCGGGGGGGGGGCGGGCGGTGTGGTGGTCATTCGTGGACTCCTGCCATGAGTCGGCCGAGTTGCTCGCGCGGCGTGTCAGCGGGGACGATGTCGATGATCGCCCCCCGGTACATCACGGCGATGCGGTCGGCGAGGGCGAGCACCTCATCGAGCTCCGTCGAGATGATGAGTACGGGAACGCCACTGTCCCTGACGGCGACGATGCGCTCGTGGATGAACTCAATCGACCCGACGTCAACACCCCGGGTCGGTTGTGACGCCACGAAGAGTTTGAGGTCACGCCCGAGTTCCCTCGCCAGGACGACTTTTTGCTGGTTGCCGCCGGAGAGCCGGCCGACCAGTGTCTCGTGCCCCGGGGTGCGGATGTCGAACTCGGCAATCGAGGCGTCGGCGAAAGCGTCGCGGTGGGCGATGTCGACGACAAGACCCTTCGCAAAGGGCGAGCCGTCGCTCCGGTCGAGCATGAGGTTCTCGGCGACCGAGAATTCGGCGACAAGGCCATCGACCTTTCGATCCTCGGGCACGAAGCCGACGCCCGCGTCGAGAACCTGCTTGACGGTCGAGTCGATGATCTCTGTGCCGTACAGCCGAATCGACCCCTTGGCCTTGTCCCGCAGCCCGACGATCGTCTCGGTGAGCTCCGTCTGCCCGTTGCCCTGGACACCGGCGATGGCAAGAACTTCGCCCTCGCGGATGCTGAAGGAAATGTCGTCGAGGAGGCGTTGCCCACCCGGCCCGAACAGGGTGAGGTCTTCGACGACGAATACCTCGTCACCGAGTTTCGGGGGGTTCTTGCTGACGGTGAGCTCGACGTCGCGACCCACCATGAGGGCGGCGAGTTCGTCTGTTGATGCGTCGGGCGATGCGCTGCCGACAACCTTGCCGAGCCGGATGACGGTAATGGTGTCGGCGACGGCCTTGACCTCGCGAAGTTTGTGGGTGATGAAGACGATGGAGGTTCCCGCGTTGGCGAGATTGCGCATCGTGATCATGAGCTCGTCGGTTTCCTGCGGCGTGAGCACGGCCGTCGGCTCATCAAGGACGAGCACCCGGGCATCGCGCGAGAGGGCCTTGACGATCTCTACTCGCTGCTGGGCGCCGACCGGCAGATCCTCCACGAGGGCATCCGGATCGATGTCGAAGCCGAACTGGTCGGAGATCTCTCGCACCCGACGGCGAGCCGCGGGGAGATCAAGCACGCCACCGCGTGTGGGTTCATGACCGAGCATGACGTTCTCGGCGACCGTGAAGACAGGGATGAGCATGAAGTGCTGGTGGACCATGCCGATGCCAGCAGCCATCGCCTCGCCCGGGCCGGTGAAATGCTGGGGCGCGTCATCCAGGAGGATCTCCCCGGCATCAGGCTGGTACAACCCGAACAGCACGTTCATCAGCGTCGACTTGCCCGCGCCATTCTCGCCGAGAAGCGCATGGATTTCGCCGGGCTGGATGACGAGGTCGATCGAGTCGTTGGCGACGAGGGAACCGAAGCGCTTGGTGATTCCGCGAAGTTCGAGTTTCATGGTGGATCCATCCTGCCGGATGACCGGCGGACACGACACCTGCCGGGGCGACGAGAGTCGCCCCGGCAGGTGTCGAGGTGCTGAACCGACTACTAGGCGGTCGGCGTAACCAGCGGGTCGATGGATCCGTCGATGATGCCTGCCTTGATCTCTTCGAGAGCGGCCTTGATGTCGTCAGACACCTTCGAGTCGAACGCACCGAAGTCGGAGAGAGCGGTTCCGTCGTTCTCGAGCGTTCCGACGTAAGCGTCGGTCGTGAACTCCTCGCCCGAGGAGAGCGCTTCGATGACGTCGTAAACGGCCTGCGTCATGCGCTTCTCGACCGAGGTCAGCGTGATGTCAGCAAGGTCGGGCTGGGTGACGGCAATGTCCTTGTCGACACCGAGGAGCACCGCAGCGGTGCCACCTTCGCGGATCGCCTCGGCGGTAGCGGTGAACAGGCCACCCGCGACCGGGAAGATCACGTCGGCACCGGCGGCGAGCTGGCCCTGCGAGATCGTCTTGGCGATACCGGTGTCGGAGAAGCCACCGACGAAGTCACCCGTGGCTGCTGCCGGGTCCCACCCGACGACGGTGACCGGCGTGCCGGTCTCGACCTCGTAGTACTTCGCACCGTTGTAGAAACCGGTCATGAAGTCGGTGACCGCGTCGATCTGGAGGCCGCCGTACGTGCCGACAACCTTGCTGGTCGAGTACGCCGCCGCGAGGTAGCCCGCGAGGAAGCTCGACTGGTTCATCGAGTACGCGATGGGCTTGAGGTTCGTCTGGCCCTGGTTCCAGCCGTCAATCCAGACGATGTTGGAGTCCGGGTTGGCGTCGGCGAAGGTGAAGATCACGTCGTTGATGGAGAAGTTGAAGCCAACCGCGAAGGTGACGTCGCAGCCTTCTTCGACCATCTGGGTGAGGTTCGGCTCGAAGTCTTCTTCGCTGGCTGACTCCGCGTCGGCGATGGAAACGCCGAGGTCGGACTCGGCCAGGGTCAGGCCCTCGTAGGCCGCTTCGTTGAACGACTTGTCGTTCCAGCTGCCCTCATCGGAGACTGCACAGGCGAGGAAGTCCGTCTCCGGGGTCGCCGTGTCTTCTTCGGGGGCTGCCGCACAGGCAGCGAGCAGCAGGCTGGCGGCGCCAACCAGCGCGAGGCCGCTCAGGCCGCGCTTACGAGTCATGATGTTCACTGTGTCCTCCAGTACATGCCCCAGCCATACCGGGGCGGATAGGGCTACGTTACCGATCGCGCCGGGGGTGGAACGCGTCAAATCCTGGTCCGCCGCCGATTAGTTACCAAGTCGGGACACGACCGTAATGTGACGGAAATGTCAGGAGCGGAACGGCCGTGACGGCGTCGTGGCCATGGCCAACAGGCCGGTGATGTAGGCGTAGAAACCCTGGGAATCGACACTCTCGATCACCGTAGCGTTGGGCTCGAGCCCGTGAACGCCCCACGACATGGCCGAGTACCCCCGGGTGAGTTCTGACGAGGTCTCGATGTCGACCGCGAACTGCGCCGTCCCCATCACGAGCTCGGGATGCAGCAGCACCGCGGCAGTGAGCGAATCGGGGTGTGTCGAACCGGGGATGCCCACGCTCTCGTCAAACTCGAGGGTCGTGCTGACGATCCGCACGAAGAAATCGGCCAGGGGCGTGCCGATACGGGAGATCTCCGCGAGCCGGTCGCGAGTGAAGACGGCATCCCGCAGGGTCAGGGGCGCCCAGGGCACGACCACGATCTCGAAGCCTGCCTCGAAGACGATCTTCGCCGCCTCCGGGTCGACGTAGAAGTTGTACTCGGCGGCGGCCGTGACGTTGCCGCGGGCGTTGTTCGAGCCGCCCATGATGTACAACGCCTTGACGTTCTGCACGAATCGCGGGTCCTTCACCGCGGCCATGGCGATGTTGGTGAGCGGGCCGATGCACACCACGGTGAGTTCGCCCGGGTTCTGTGCGGCCAGTTCGATGAGGGCGTCCACCCCGTGCTGGCCCGAGATGTCGAGATCGTCGAAATCCATGTCGAGGCCGCCCGCGCCGTCGCCGTGCACATTCTCGGCCGAGACCCACTCCCTGACCATGGGCCGGCGGCACCCGAGATGGATGGGGACGTCGCCCAGGCGGCCGGCGACGCTGAGGGTCAGGTGGGCGTTGAGCACCTGCCGCTCAAAGCCGACGTTGCCTGCCACCATCGTGATGGCGCGCAGGTCGGCGAGGGGGTCGAGCAGGCCGACCAGCAGGGCGACACAGTCATCCTGCGCGGTGTCGGTGTCGATGACGAGGGGAACCCGGGCCGTCATCAGAGCACGTCGTTTCGACCGGAGAGCTTCAGCGCATCGACGACGGACTTCACCCGCTGCGCGTTTGCCGTCGTGGTCACGAGCAGGGCGTCGGGGGTATCGACGACGACAATGTCGCTGACGCCGATGAGGGAGATCAGCCGACCGCTCTGGCTGATCACGACGCCCGTCGAGGCGTCGGCGAGCACTCGGGCGTTCTCCCCCAGGATCGCCAGGTCAGACTTGCGCCCGCCCGAGTGGAGCTTTGCGATTGAGGCGAAGTCACCGACATCATCCCAATCGAAATCGCCGGGCACGACCACGAGGCGGCCCGCCGCGGCTGCGGGCTCGGCGACGGTGTAGTCGATGGCGATCTTGGTCAGTTCGGGCCAGACCTGGTCCACAACCATTCCCCGACGCGGAGTGTCCCACGCTTCGGCCAGCTCAGTGAGGCCGGCAAGCAACTCGGGCTGTGACTCCCCGAGTTGCGCCAGCAGCACATCGGCGCGGGCGATGAACATTCCGCCGTTCCACAGGTAGTTGCCGTCATCGAGGTACGACTGGGCGGTCTCCAGGTCGGGCTTCTCGACGAAGTGGTTCGCCGCCACCGCCGAGGGGGCGCCGTCGATCGCCAGCGGTCCGGCACAGTGGATGTAGCCGAAGCCGATCGCAGGCTCCGTCGGGGTGATGCCGATGGTCGCGATGTACCCCGCGCGGGCAGCAGCGACACCCTCGCCCACCGAGCGACGGAATCCGCGCTGGTCTTTGATGACGTGGTCGGCGGCGAATGAGCCGATGATCACATCGGGCTCACGCCGCACGAGGATCGCGGCGGCGAGTCCGATCGCCGCGGAGGAGTCCTTTGGTTCGCTCTCGAGCACGACATTGAGGTCTTCAAGTTCGGGCAACTGCGCTTCCACCGCAGCCCGGTGGGCGCGACCGGTAACGACCATCACCCGGTCGGGGCCGGACAGTGGGGCCAGGCGGTCCCAGGTGTCACGCAGCAAGGTCTGGCCAGAGCCCGTGAGGTCATGCAGGAACTTGGGGGCATCGGCGCGCGACAGGGGCCACAGCCGGGACCCGATGCCACCGGCGGGGATGACGCTGTAAAAGTCTGCGAAGGGTGCTCTGTCCATGCCACAAACATAGACGCTCAACAAAACGCGGTTCGCCGGACAGAACCGCAGTCTTAAGGCGCCATTCACCTCGCCGCCATGACCGCCCCGTACCGTCGCAGCTATGCGCGTGGCTATCGTGAGCGAGAGTTTCCTGCCGACCGTCAACGGAGTCACTAACAGCGTCACCAAGGTGCTCGATCACCTGGCCCGCGAAGGACACGAGGCCATCGTGATCGTGCCGGCCTGCGGCGCCCCATCGCACTACGCGGGATTCCCCGTGCACGAGATGCCGGCAATCGCCTACCGCCAGTTTCCGGTCGGCCTGCCCAACCCGCTCGTCCAGCGGCTGCTGGCCGACTTCCAGCCCGACGTCATCCACGCCGCGTCGCCATTCCTGCTCGGCGCCCAGGCGATCGCGGCGGGCCGACGGCTCGGCATCCCCTCCGTGGCAATCTTCCAGACGGATGTCGCGGGCTACGCCCGGAGGAACCACCTCGGCGCGGCCACCCGTTTCGCCTGGCGCATCGTGCGCTGGATCCACGAGGGAGCCGAACTCACCCTCGTGCCCTCCAGCGCCTCCATGCACGACCTGGAGTCCGCGGGGCTCAAACGGCTCGAACGATGGGGCCGCGGGGTCGATCTCGACACCTACCACCCCCGTAATCGCCTCTCGCCCGCCGCCCGGGCGCTGCACGACCGGCTGGCCCCCAACGGTGAGGTCGTGGTCGGGTACGTGGGGCGCATCGCACCGGAAAAACAGGTCGAGCGCATCTCCGCCTTGCGGGGGCTGCCGGGCATCCGTTTCGCCATCGTCGGTGATGGACCCGCGCTTCCCTGGGTCAAGCGCCAGCTGCACGGGATGCCCGTGACCTGGCTCGGCAAGCTGTCGGGCACGGAACTGGCCACGGCCTACGCGAGTTTCGACCTGTTCCTGCACACGGGGACGGAGGAGACCTTCGGGCAGACCATCCAGGAGGCGCACGCCGCGGGCCTCCCGGTGGTCGCCCCGCGGGCCGGGGGTCCGATCGACCTCGTCGAGCACGGCATCAATGGTTACCTCTACGGCGCTGACGACGACGCCCAGCTGCGCAACTATGTGGAGCGGCTCGCCTCAGACAGCACGGCTCGACTGCGCATGGCCGAGGCCGGCCGTCGCGGAGTGCTCGGCAAATCGTGGGCGGCCCTGTGCGACACGCTCGTCGGTCACTACGCCGCGGCGATGCTGACCGCGGTGCCGGAAAGAATCGCGGTTTCTTCGGAACTGTCTTGAAGTCGAGCTATTTAGGCACGCCTAAGCAGCGCCCGCCCGTGAGGCGGAATACACTGGAAAAGTCCGACATCGGGACGTTCGTCGGCTGCAATTGACGCAGCCCTTCAATCCGCAAGGAGGGTTGCTCGTGTCCGAAAACTCGGCCGGTACCCTGGCGAAGGACAAGTTCGCTAGCCCCAAGATCGGGATGCCCCGGCGCCCCGCTGGAACGCTGTACCGAGGCCAGGAGGGCATGTGGTCGTGGGTGCTGCACCGCATCACCGGTGTCGCGATCTACTTCTTCCTGCTCGTCCACATCCTCGACACCGCACTCGTGCGGGTCAGCCCCGAGGCGTACAACGCGGTGATCAACACCTACAAGACACCCATCATGGGGCTCGGTGAGATCGCACTCGTCGCCGCGATCGGCCTGCACGCGCTCAACGGGCTGCGAATCATCCTGATCGACTTCTGGAGTGTCGGCACCCGGCACCAGCGCCTGCTGTTCTGGATTGTGATCGGCCTGTGGCTGGTGCTGCTTGCCGGCTTCATCCCCCGCCAGCTCATGCACGTCTTTGGAGGCGGCGAATGACCGCGGTACCTCTGCCCGGCGCACCCAAGCCTCGCCGTCGAGGCATCAACTGGGAAAAATGGGGCTGGATGTACATGCGCGCCAGCGGTGTCGTGCTGGTCGTGCTGATCTTCGGCCACCTGTTCGTCAACCTGGTCGCGGGCGAAGGTGTCAAAGCCATCGACTTCGCATTCGTGGCCGGCAAACTCGCCGACCCGTTCTGGATCGTCTGGGACACGCTGCTGCTGTGGCTCGCCCTCATCCACGGCGCCAACGGCATGCGCACCATCATCAACGACTACGCGGGCAACAAGACCACCCGCCGCATTCTCCTGGGTGCCGTCGCGGCGTCCACTGCCATCCTCCTCATCCTGGGAACCCTCGTGATCTACACCTTTGACCCCTGCCCCGCCGGCTCACCGGCCGAACTGCTGCCCAGCTTCTGCCCGGTGCCGTAATGGATGAGCCCATCGAGTCGACCGTCGTTGACGGCGTGCACTACCACCAGTTCGACATCGTGATCGTCGGTGCCGGTGGTGCCGGCATGCGCGCCGCGATCGAGGCGGGGCCGCACGCGCGCACCGCCGTGATCTCCAAGCTCTACCCCACCCGCTCCCACACGGGCGCGGCGCAGGGCGGCATGGCTGCCGCGCTCGCCAATGTCGAGGAAGACAACTGGGAGTGGCACACCTACGACACCGTCAAGGGTGGCGACTACCTGGTGGACCAGGATGCCGCCGAGATCCTCGCGAAGGAAGCCATCGACGCGGTCATCGACCTCGAGAACATGGGCCTGCCCTTCAACCGGACACCGGATGGCAAGATCGACCAGCGCCGCTTCGGCGGGCACACTCGTGAACACGGCAAGGCGCCCGTGCGTCGCGCCTGCTACGCGGCCGACCGCACCGGCCACATGATCCTGCAGACGCTGTACCAGAACTGCGTCAAGCTCGGCATCAACTTCTTCAACGAGTTCTACGTGCTCGACATGGTGATGACCGAGGTCGATGGCGTCGAACAGCCTTCCGGTGTTGTCGCGTACGAACTCGCCACGGGTGACCTGCATGTGTTCCAGGCCAAGGCGATCGTGTACGCGACGGGTGGTTTCGGCAAGATCTTCAAGACCACGTCGAACGCCCACACCCTCACCGGCGACGGCGTGGGCATCATCTGGCGCAAGGGCCTGCCGCTCGAGGACATGGAGTTCTTCCAGTTCCACCCGACCGGGCTCGCGGGCCTGGGCATCCTGCTCTCTGAGGCCGCACGCGGCGAAGGCGCCATCCTGCGCAACGCGAGCGGCGAGCGCTTCATGGAGCGGTACACGCCGACCCTGAAAGACCTCGCGCCGCGCGATATCGTCGCGCGCTCGATGGCACTCGAGATTCGCGAGGGGCGAGGGGCCGGTCCCAACAAGGACTACCTGTACCTCGACATCACCCACCTCGAGCCGGCCGTCATCGACGAGAAGCTCCCCGACATCACGGAGTTCGCCCGCACCTACCTCGGTGTCGAGCCATACACCGAGCCGGTGCCCGTGCTGCCGACCGCGCACTACGCGATGGGCGGCATCCCGACCAACGTCAACGCCGAGGTGCTCCGCGACAACACGACGATCGTCCCCGGGCTGTACGCCGCTGGCGAGTGCGCCTGCGTCTCCGTGCACGGCTCGAACCGGCTGGGGACCAACTCGCTGCTCGACATCAACGTGTTCGGCAAGCGCGCCGGCCAGAACGCTGTGAAGTATGTGGCCGGCGGTGTCGACTTCCTGCCGCTCCCGGAGAATCCGACCGCGGGCATCCAGAAGATCCTCGACATGGTGCGCTCGGGCGACGGCACGGAGCGGGTCGCGGTGATCCGCAAGGAGCTGCAGGACTCGATGGACCGCAACGCGCAGATCTTCCGCACGGAGGAGAGCCTCAAAGAGGTCACCGAGCTCATCGAGACGCTGCGCGCCCGGTACAAGAACATCCAGATCCAGGACAAGGGCAAGCGCTTCAACACCGACCTGCTCGAAGCCATCGAACTGGGCTTCCTGCTCGACCTCGCCGAGGTGCTGGTCTACTCGGCACGGTCACGGCACGAGTCACGCGGTGGCCACATGCGCGAGGACTACCCGAACCGCGACGACGAGAACTTCCTCGTGCACACGATGGCCTACCTCGTGGGCGACCCCGAGTCTGCCGACGCCGGGGAGCACATCCGCCTCGACTGGAAGCCCGTCGTGATCACGAACTACCCGCCCATGGAAAGAAAGTACTGATGAGCAACGCCGTACTTGACAACAAGCCCGCAGTACCCGAGGAGATCCCCACCTTCACTGCCACGCTGATGATCCGACGCTTCGACCCGGAGGTAGACGACGAACCGCGCTGGCAGGACTTCGATGTCGAGATGCACGGCACCGATCGCGTGCTCGACGCGCTCCACAAGATCAAGTGGGAGCAGGATGGCACGCTGACGTTCCGGCGCTCGTGCGCGCACGGGGTGTGCGGCTCCGATGCGATGCGCATCAACGGTCGAAACCGGCTCGCCTGCAAGACGCTGATCAAGGACCTGGATATCTCCAAGCCGATCTACGTCGAAGCCATCAAGGGCCTCCCCCTCGAAAAAGACCTCATCGTCGACATGGAGCCGTTCTTCGACTCCTTCAAGTCGGTCAACCCGTTCCTGATGGCGGGCCCGGTCAAGGACAAGGGCAAGGAGCGCACGCAGAGCCCCGTGGAGCGCGCCCGATTCGATGACACCACCAAGTGCATCCTGTGCGCAGCGTGCACCTCGAGCTGCCCGGTCTTCTGGACCGACGGCCAGTACTTCGGACCGGCCGCGATTGTCAACGCGCACCGCTTCATCTTCGATTCCCGCGACGAGAACGCCCAGGTTCGCCTGGACATCCTGAACGACAAGGAAGGGGTCTGGCGCTGCCGTACCACCTTCAACTGCACGGATGCCTGCCCCCGCGGCATCCAGGTGACGCAGGCGATCGCTGAGGTCAAGCAGGCGATCCTGCGCGGGACCCCGTAGCTGGGAGCTTCCACGAAAAAGTAGGACAGACAGGTTGTTCTGTCCCACATCTAGGGTATGGTGCAGGAAGTGGCCCCCGAAGCCGCTTCAACTGTCCCGATGCAGGTCGATCACGATACCCGAAAGTGAATCGCTTACCCCATGCCCCGCCGTATCCCCTCTTTCCAGCGCGCCCTGACGCTGGTCATCTCGATTACTGCCCTCGCCACCACGTTCGCGTTTGCCGTGGGGACGTCGGTTTCGGCCGAGGCTGCGACCGAAGCGCGCACGCTGTCAGTTGCCCCCAAGACGGTGCCGTTCGAGCCAATCGAGCTTCCCACGCTTGCCGTGGAAGAGCCGATCGAAGCGCCTGCCGTACCAGTAGTGGCCGGACCGGACTGGGCGATCTCGATCGGCGCGGTTGGCCTGCAAGCCGAGGTCGACCAGTGCATGTGGGTCCGGATGGACTTCAGCGCCGCCGTACCGGTGCCGGTCGTTGCCGCCCATAACTACTGCGGCGGCGGGATCATCCTCGAGATGGTCGCGGGCCAGACCGTCACTCTCTCGGGTGCGGGCCTCGATGGAAGCTACGTTGTCGGCGACGGCAAGGATGCACGGGCTGACGACTACGCGGACGAAGCCGTCGCGGGCCTCAGCGGCGACGTCATCCTGCAGACCTGCTACTGGAGTGACGACGGCGCACTGCGCCTCGTCGGGCTGCATCGCGTGGGCTGAACGCCGACGACGGGGACACGGCCCTGCCTCGCCCTGGGTGGCGGGGCAGGGCCGTCGCCACGCGGGTAGTCATTCGGGTGACATCGCGGCGAGAACCTGAGGTCCCATATAGCAGACGACGAATCGCGCCAGACGTGACGCGGATTAGTCAAGAATTCTGATCGAGATCCCGGGGACGGTTCCGCCCGAGAGCTGCAGGGGCCGCAGGAGGGCGTTGACCAGCTCGTCAACGGAGCCGAGCACGCTGCCCAACCCACCGCCAGGAAGCAGGTCCTGCAGGTACTTGCGGTCAACGGTCTGCACCAGGTCGAGCGAGCTGAGCCCGCCGGGAACGGCCGCAGCGGACAGCGTGAACGTGCCGTCGGCGGCAACAGTTGTGCTGGCGTAGACCTGCCCCGCCGCCTGCAGCGAGAGGCTCGCACCGGGAGTCCCGGTTCCACTCAGGTTGACGGCGATCGACGCGACCTGGCCGTCGTCGGTAAGGGTACCGACAGCAGAGTCAAGTACGTCACCGACGTCGTCTACCACGGCGCCGATGCTTGCCGGGTCGTCGACGGGGAGAGCCTCCCCGGTAGGCAGCGCAACGATCGGCCCCTGGGGGGTCGGCACAGCCTCGGAGGTCGGGCTGGAGCTCGACTCGTAGGTGCGTGCACTCACTGGCGGTGCTGCCGGCTGCGGAGTCGACACCACCGAGCCAGTGATGGCCAGCGCGAGTGCGAGGCTCCCTGCCACCGCGACGGGGACAGTTGCGGCACCGAGCACGCCGAGCCCTGTCGTGGTCACCCCGGCGCCGATGCCCGCGGGGAGGGCCGGAACAGCCGACGCCGCAACCATGGTCGAGCCTGCCTGCCCCAGGGAAGCCAGGAACGCACCGCCCGCGACCCCTCCCAGTACCAGCGGCAGCATCACCAAGGCGAGGCGGGAGCCCACCTCATCCACTTCCTCGCTGATGATCGCGCACTTGCTGCAGACCGTGAGGTGGAAAGCCATCCGCTCGGAGTCTCGTGGGCCGAGCCCGTTGCGCGCGTGGTCTCCGATGCGGGCGAGCGCCCACTGGCACTCCCCCGAGCCGGTTGCATCGTTGATGTGTGCCTGCAGCCAGGCTTTGCGCAGGCCCTCGCGTGCCCGGTACGACAGGGCAGCCACCCCGTTGGCGGTGATCCCCAGGATTGGGGCGACCTCGTGCGGGTCCATCCCTTCGACCTCGGTGTACCAGAGCACGGACTGCCAGCGTTCCGGCAAGCTCCGGAAGGCGCGAGCAGTCAGGGTGCGATCGAGGGCGATCGCCACCGGATCGTCGAGTGTGCCCGGGTCCTCGAAATCCGCGATGTCATCCACCTGCACATCCCGCGATGCAGCCCCCCAACTCGAGGCCAGGTTTCGGATGGTGGTGTACAGGTACGGGCGGAACGCGCCGGTGGGCCCGCCGCCGGCCACTGTTCGCTGGTAGATACGGGTGTAGGCCTCAGCCACGAGGTCGTCGGCATCAATGGATGACGTGAACTGGCGGGCGACTCGCGCCCCGGATCGGTAGTGCCTGCGCCAGAGTTCAGCGAAAGCCGCCTGGTCGCCTGAACGCGTACGGGATACCAGCGCCTCGTCGGAGTCGCTGCGCTTCGGTCGCTCGAATTCGGCCATCCCCCTGGTCCCGTCCCCCGTGTCCCTCTTCCATAGTGCCGCGAAGGTTCACCGGTTGACAACCCCTGCCGCTACTGAGAGAGACACGAGAATCGGCTATGCATGACGCGGGGGCGGTACCCCCACTTCGGGGGCTAAGCGGAGGCGGCAGCCTCTCGTGCGCCGCTCGCAGTCGTGGCGGCCAGCGCCGCCGCAGCTTTCGCCCTCGCCTGCTCGAGCGTGACCCCGGCCAGCTCGGCGCGCACATCGGCGAGCGCCGCGGGTGTCATCGAGAGCGTGGTGGCGCCGAGGCCGACGAGCACGACAGCCAACTGGGGGTCGGCGGCGGCCTCTCCACAAATGCCGACACCCTTGCCTGCCGCGGCACCGGCATCCCCCAGCATTTTGATGAGCCGCAGGACGGCGGGATGCCACGGGTCCTGGTAGTGGGCGACGGAGCCGAGCATCCGGTCGGCGGCGAGCGTGTACTGCGTCAGGTCGTTGGTGCCGATGGAGACGAAGTCCGCGGTCGCGAGCACCTGGTCGGCCATGACCGCGAGTGACGGCACCTCGGCCATCACGCCCACGGTCTTGAGGCCGAGCTTCTTGCCGAGGGCCACGAAATACTCGGTCTCTTCGGCGTCGGCCACCATCGGGGCCATGACCCAGAGGTCGGCCTCGGTCGCGTCCTGGGCACCCTTGAGTGCCGTGAGCTGGTCTACCAGGATCTGCTCGGTTGCCCGCAGCGCACGCAGTCCGCGCAGCCCCAGTGCGGGGTTCTCCTCGTGGGCGTCGTTGAGGAACGCCAGGGGCTTGTCGGCGCCGGCGTCGAGGGCCCGCACGACGACCTTCTTGCCCGGGAAGAACGACAGCAACTCCGTGTACTTTGCCTGCTGTTCGGCGACCGTCGGCGCCGTCTTCGAGTCGAGGAACAGGAACTCGGTGCGGAACAGGCCGACACCCTCGGCACCGAGTTCGACGGCCTCGGGGCCATCCTTCGGGGAACCCACGTTGGCGAGCAGCGGCACGGGGGTGCCGTCGGCCAAAGCACCATCGACGATAGGCAGGGTCGCGGCCGCGGCCCGCGCGGCAAGTCGTTCGCGCGCGTCGGCGACCAGCTCGTCATCCGGATTCGCGGTGACCAGGCCGGCGGCGGCATCCAGCACCACCATCGTGCCGTCCGCCAGGTCGAGTGCGCCCGTCACTCCCACGATCGCCGGGATCGACTTGGAGCGAGCAAGGATCGCGGTGTGGCTTGTGGGGCCGCCGTCGCGGGTGATGAGGCCGAGCACCTTGTCGAGGTCGAGGAGGGCCGTGTCGGCGGGGGCGAGGTCGGGGGCGACCAGGATGAACGGCTCATCGCTCTCGGGAACGCCGGGCGCGGGCACCCCACGCAGGTCGGCGATGATGCGCTGGGAGACATCACCAAGGTCGGTGGCCCGCTCGGCCATGTAGCCACCCATGCCGACGAGAATCTCCTGGAACGCCGCGAATGCCTCGAACACGGCGCGCTCGCCGCTGGTGCCCGACTCGATGCGCGCCCTGATGTCATCGGTCAGCGTCGGGTCCTGGGCCATCATCGAGGCGGCCTCGAGCACGGCCTGCGCTTCGCCCCCCGCCTTGGCACCCTTCGCCGCGAGTTCCTCCGCAACGGTGCTGAGCGACTTCTCGACGGTCGCGTACTCGGCAGCCGCATCGCCGCCGTGGGTGCCCGCCTCCGGCGCGGGCAAGGGCTCGGGCATCCTCAGGATCGATCCGATGGCGATGCCGCGCCCTACTCCGACTCCACGTAACGCAAGCTGCTCCACGGCGATAGTCCTTTCTTTGCCCCGTGCAAGCCTAGCTATGGTGGAGGAATGGCGATGCAGACGAAGGTCACAGCGCTCATCGCGTGGGTGATGGCCCGCAAGCCGGTGCGGGTCTTCATGCAGTACGGGGCCAAGGGCGGTCCGCTGCTGGCCGCCGGGCTGTCGTACCAGGCGCTCTTCGCTGTGTTCGCCGCGATCTGGGTGGGATTCGCCGTCGCCGGCTTCGTGATCCGCGCGAACCCCGCGTTCGAGGCGGCGTTCCTCGGACTGCTCGCGACCAACCTGCCGGGGCTGATCGGCACCGATGGGAACGGAGGGGTGCTCGACACGGATGCCCTCTTCTCAACGAGCATCCTGGGGTGGACCGGCGCCATCGCGGCCCTGGGCCTCATCGGAACCGCGCTGGGCTGGCTCGCCGCCGGTCGCGACGCGGTGCGACTGATCTTCGGCCTGCCCTCGCCGCCAACGAACTTCCTCCTGCTCAAGCTCAAGGACCTCGGGCTGGCCTTGGGCTTCGGCCTCGCCCTGCTGCTCTCGGCGGTACTGTCTGTCTTCAGCACCGCCGCGCTGGACTGGGTATTCACCTCCGTCGGCGTCAGCACGGAATCCACCGCGGCGATCGTTGCCGCGCGCGCGGTCGGGCTGCTCGTGGTGGTGCTCCTCGACGTCGTGATTCTCGGCCTCTTCTACCGGGTGGTGTCGGGTATCGGTATCCCATTCCGGCAGCTCGCCCAGGGCGTCCTACTCGCGGCGATCGCCCTGGGTGTGCTCCAGGCGCTCGGCAGTACCCTGCTCGGCGGCGCAACCCGCAACCCCCTCCTCGCCTCGTTCGCGGTCATCATCGGACTGCTGATCTGGTTCAACCTGATCTGCCAGGTCATCCTGGTCGGCGCCAGCTGGATCGCGGTGAGCGCCGACGACGCCGGTGTCGACCTGACGGGCCGGAAGCGGTCAGGAGTGGAGGCCGACGGGCCCGCGAGCAGCGTCGGTACCGCTCTGTAGTCTCGCTGTATGGCCAAGCCGCTCCGCATCGCATCCGTCAACACCAACGGCGTCAGGGCCGCCTTCCGAAAGGGCATGGGCGACTGGCTTGCGGCGCGTGACGTCGACATTCTCGCGATGCAGGAGGTGCGGGCATCCACCGAAGATCTCGAAGGGCTGCTTGGCCCGGAATGGGACATCCTGCACGACGCCGCCACCGCCAAAGGCCGGGCCGGGGTCGCGCTCGCCTCACGCAACAAGGCCAGCATCCACCGGGTTAGTCTCGGCGCCGACGATTTCGACAGCGCGGGGCGCTGGCTCGAGGCCGACTACGAGGTGGGCGGGCGCATCGTCACGGTCGTCTCCACCTACGTGCACTCGGGCGAAGTCGACACCCCCAAGCAGGACGAGAAGTGGAAGTTCCTCGACGCGATGAGCGAACGGATGCCCGAACTCGCGAAGCACAGCGAGCTCGCCCTCATCGTCGGTGACCTCAACGTCGGGCACCGGGAGCTGGACATCAAGAACTGGAAGGGCAACCGCAAGAACGCCGGCTTCCTGCCGCGCGAGCGCGCGTATTTCGACCGCTTCTTCGGCCCCGCAGGCGAGTCCGTCGAGGGCGTCGACGGCTCGGTTGGTGCGGGCCTCGGCTGGGTGGATGTCGGCCGCCAGTGGGCGGGCGAAGTACCCGGCCCGTACACGTGGTGGTCACAACGCGGTCAGGCCTTCGACACCGACACCGGCTGGCGCATCGACTACCACGTCGCCACCCCAGCCCTCGCGGCCACGGTCAAGAACTACACGGTCGACCGGGCTGCCGCCTACGACCAGCGGTGGAGCGACCACTCGCCTGTCGTCGTGGACTACGCGATCTGACCGACCTTTAAGCTGGTGGGGTGAACAAGCCCCGCCTCTTCTCCGGGATGCAGCCCTCGGCATCCTCCCTCCAGCTCGGCAACTACATCGGCGCCCTGCTGCAGTGGAAGCACCTGCAGGAAACCCATGACGCGGTGTTCTGCGTTGTCGACCTGCACGCGATTACGGTGCCGCAAGACCCGGCCCAACTGCGGGAGGCGACCCGGCGCACTGCCGCGCAGTACATCGCTGCGGGGATTGACCCCGAGAAGTCGATCCTGTTCGTGCAGTCGCACGTCGCCGCCCACCCGCAGTTGGCGTGGGTGCTCAACACCATCACGGGCTTCGGCGAAGCCAGCCGGATGATCCAGTTCAAGGAGAAGTCGCAGAAGCAGGGTGCCGACGGCACGAACGTGGGGTTGTTCACCTACCCGGTGCTGCAGGCAGCAGACATCCTGCTCTATGACGCCCAGGTGGTGCCGGTCGGCGAAGACCAGCGCCAGCACATCGAGCTCACCCGCGACCTCGCGAACCGCTTCAACCAACGTTTCGGCGAGACGTTCGTGGCACCCGAGGCGAGCATCCAGAAGGAGACCGCGAAAGTCTTCGACCTGCAGGAGCCCGGCAACAAGATGAGCAAGTCCTCCTCCTCGGAGAAGGGGGTGGTGTGGCTGCTCGACGAGCCTGCGGCGACCGCGAAGAAGATCAAGTCGGCGACAACCGACAGCGAGGGCAGCGTGCGCTTCGACCTCACTACGAAGCCGGGGATCTCGAACCTGCTCACGATCTACTCCGTGCTGTCGGGCCGCGCCATTCCGGAGATCGAGAGTGAGTACACCGGCCGCGGGTACGGCGACTTCAAATCCGGGCTCGCCGAAGTGGTGACCGAGACCTTCGGACCAATTCGCGCGCGCGCCATGGAGTTACTCGATGACCGTGCCGAGCTCGACCGCATCCTGGCGGGCAACGCCGATCGTGCGGCCGCAATCGCCGATGCCACGCTAGCCAGGGCATACGACCGGGTTGGATTCGTGCCCCGCGCATGATGCCGGTGGTGCTCTTCGACCTGGATGACACGCTGCTCGATCACAGGCTGGCGGTAGATACCGGCATCGTCGCACACCTGGCGGCGAGCATCCCGACCGCTGATGGCCGCGCTGAGGCCGCGCGCTGGCATGCCCTCGAGGAAGAGCACTACCCGCGGTACCTGTCGGGTGAGCTGGATCTCTTCGAGCAGCGCCGCGTACGGGTGCGCGCGCTCGTCGAACCGCACGGGGTCGACCTCGCCACGGATGACAGCGCCGACGCCTGGTATAACGGGTATTCTCACGAGTACCGGGCAGCGTGGGCGCTCCACAGCGACATTGTGCCGTGTCTCGATCGGCTGGACGCTTTAGGCATCCGTGTCGGAGTCATCACCAACGGCGACCTCGTGTTTCAGGCCGAAAAAATCGACCGTATCGGGCTGGGCTCGCGGGTGGAGCACCTGATCGCCAGCGGGGAGCGCGGGTACGCCAAGCCTGACCGGCGCATCTTCGCACACGCCTGCGCGGTATTCGGCGTCGAGCCAGCCAAGGCCACGTACGTGGGCGATCGGCTGTACACCGACGCGATTGGTGCGGCGTCGGCTGGCCTGGATGGAGTGTGGCTCGACCGGGCCGGCGCGGCCACGGCAGCCGAACTGGCCGAGGCGTCCACCGCGGTGCGAGTAATCCGCAGCCTCGACTCGATCTACCCCGCGTGACCCGGCCCTCCTTTCGCGAGTTCGTAACTCCTGCAATCTCGCCGCGCGATTCATCCCCCGCCCGGTAATCCGGTGCCGTGTGCTCGCCCTCTCTGGGAACTGCAGGAGTTACGAACACGGGTCGGCGCGCTCAAGGCCAGAGCCGTCAAAGGTGGGTGCGGAAGTGACGGTGGGCTCCCAACAGGTGCAGCACCGCCTCCCTGACATCATTCGGGGCGAACATGGTCCGCTGGTAGGCGGGTCGAAGGCTCATGTAGCCCAGGCGGGCGAGGTCGATGTCCCGATTGCGGTCTCGCAGATGAAGATCCCAGCCGTCATGGGCAAGTCGACTGTCAGCCTCGACGACCAGGCATCCCTCGACGATAAAGTCGACCCGCCCCACCCCCGCTACAGTGACCTGAATCTCATAGTCCAGGCCTGCCTCCCGCAGGATCAGCCTGAGCACGGTTTCCTGTCCGGCCTCGGCCCGGCCATCCACGAGCTCGCGCAGCCGCTGGAGGTTGCCGGGCACGTGCGCGAAGATGTCGGCCAACTCCGTCTTCCCGATCACACCGAGGAACAGTGCATTGTCGATCGAGGCCACCGCGTGCCAGGGGTGCTGGCAGCGCAGGACCTGGGCCAGGGCATCCCGTGTCCCGATCGACCAGCGCGAGCCGTCGTACCGATCCAGCAGCTCACCCCAATGAACAACCACCCCATCCCGCTCTCCAGCTGTCAGTCGACGGTTGCGATGGTTCGGATGCCGAGTGCGTGAAGCCTCCCGATCGAGGTGCGCATGTGTGAAGGTCTTGTCGAATGCGAAGACGCCTGCACCCTCAAGCGCGGAGATACACCCGATGCGACCTCCGATGCGCACGGCCTGCAGGATCGACCGGGTTGTGCCGGGCAAGGCGTAGTGGTCTCGGCGGACTCGCAGCAAGCGCCCGCCGCGGACCGCCGTAGTAAGCAGCCGGGGAGTCGCGCCCGCGTCCAGCAACTCGGCTCGGGACGCGACGCGCGTCTGGAGCCGCTCAAATGCCTCGGTCCATCCCATCCGGGAAGCTTGCGTCGGGCGGAACGCTGCATGTCGAGGTTCCAGCGACCGGTGTAGATTCCGTCCTTGTTGATAACTCCTGCATTCTCGGCCGAGATGCACGCCGCAGCCCCGGGATCCCGCGACAAGGGAGAGTCGAGTCCAGGCATCTGCAGGAGTTACGAACGTGGGGCGGGGCTGTGAAGGCCGCCAGCACCGCGCGGAAGGCCCAGGGGTTGGCCTGCAGGGGCGTGTAGTGGCAGATAGGGTCTGAGGGTGCCCACCACGCTCGTCGTCATCCCGACCTATAACGAGCGGTCAAACCTCGAGTCGGTCGTGGCGCGAGTGACCGCTGCCGTGCCCGATGCACAAGTGCTCGTCGTCGACGACAACAGCCCCGACGGCACGGGCCAGGTCGCGGATGCCCTCGCCGAAGCATCACCGCGAGTGCACGTGCTGCACCGCCCGGGCAAGGGCGGTCTCGGGCAGGCGTATCGCTCGGGGTTCGCCTGGGGGCTGGAGCGGAACTTCGACTACCTCGTGGAGATGGATGGCGACGGCTCGCATCACCCCGACGAGCTGCCGTTGCTGATCGCCGCGCTGGACGACGGCGCCGACATGGTGATCGGCACCCGGTGGATGCCGGGCGGGGAAGTGCACAACTGGCCCCACTCACGCCGGTTGCTGTCACGTGGTGGCACCGCGTTTGCGCGGGTCATGCTGCGGTCGCGCCTGCGCGACATCACCTCCGGCTACCGGGGCTTCCGCGCGGCAACCCTGCGGTCTCAGGATGTCGCGTCCATGGCCTCACAGGGGTATGGATTCCAGGTCGAACTCGCGTGGCGGGTTGAGCGGGCGGGCCTTGCCATCGCGGAAGTCCCGATCACGTTCACCGAGCGGGAGGGTGGCCGCTCAAAGATGAGCGTCGGAATCGTGGCCGAGGCGATGCGGCGGGTGCTCGCCTGGGGTATCGCCGATCGCCTGGGCGGGCCTACCCATACCGAACAGCGCCGACAGTAACAGCGCGTAAGGTGATTGGGGCCGTTTCTTCGGTCGGAAAGAAGAACCCTCGTGTCTACTGCTGTGACCGCCGCCCCCACTAACCCGAAGTCGCGCATCATTTTCGCGAGCCTGATCGGCACCTCGATTGAGTTCTACGACTTCTACGTCTACGCGACCGCGGCGGTGCTAGTCTTCCCGACACTGTTCTTCGCCAACGAAGACACCACGATCTCCCTGCTGCAGTCGTTCGCGGCCTTCGGCGTCGCCTTCGTCGCCCGCCCCATCGGCTCGATCGTGTTCGGGCACTTCGGCGACAAGATTGGCCGGAAGAAGACCCTCGTCGCCTCGCTCCTCACCATGGGTATCGCCACCTTCGTCATAGGTGTGCTGCCGACCGGCCTGACGCCGGGCTGGGAGATCCTCGCCCCTGCCCTGCTCGTGCTCATGCGCTTCGGCCAGGGTCTCGGCCTCGGCGGGGAGTGGAGTGGGGCGGCCCTCTTGGCGACCGAGAACGCGCCCGAGGGTAAACGCGCGATCTACGGCACTTTCCCGCAGCTGGGCGCTCCGATCGGCTTCATCCTTGCCAACGGCGTGTTCCTGCTGCTGGCGAGCACGCTCTCCAACGACGAGTTCCTCACATGGGGTTGGCGAGTCCCGTTCCTGGCCAGCGCGATCCTCGTGATCATCGGGCTCTATGTGCGCTTCACCCTCATCGAGACGCCCGCGTTCCAGAAGGTCGTCGAGCGTGGTGAGGTCGTGAGGATGCCGCTCGGCCGCGTCATCCGTGGCAGCTGGCGGCCGCTCATCCTGGGCACGTTCATCATGCTGGCGACCTACACGCTGTTCTACCTCATGACGACGTTCACCCTCACGTTCGGTACGGCAGCGACCGATCTTCCGGTGGCGGGACTCGGCTACACCCGCAACGACTTCCTCATCATGCTCATCATCGGGGTGGTGTTCTTCGGCATATTCACGCTCGTGTCTGGCCCGCTCGCCGAGCGGTTCGGCCGCAGGCGCCCGTTGGTCGTGGTGACGGTGGCGATCATCGTGTTCGGACTGCTCTTCGTGCCGCTGTTCGCCGGTGGGTTCGTGGGCGTGATGGCGCTGTTGATCATCGGGTTCTCGCTCATGGGCCTGACCTTCGGGCCGATGGCGTCGGTGTTGCCCGAACTGTTCCCGACCAACGTGCGGTACACCGGATCGGCCATCAGCTACAACGTGGCCAGCATCCTCGGGGCTGCGGTTGCGCCGTTCATCTCGGTCGCGCTGTGGGGTGCGGCGGGAGGCAGCCCGGTGCTGGTGGGCGTTTACCTGTCGGCGATGGGAGTGATCACCCTCGTGGCGTTGCTCATCAGCACGGAGACCCGGGATATCGACTACCACGAGACATCCAGCTAAGGAATAGTTCGCGCAGTGCTGCGTTGACTACACTGCACTCAGCAAGACAAGAACAGTACGTGCTCCGGGGTCGGTGAAAGTCCGAACCGGCGGTGATAGTCCGCGACCCCCGCGGTGCTTGAAGAAGCGCAGTGGGGTTGACCTGGTGGAATTCCGGGACCGACGGTAATGGGTTGGCGTTGGATTTCCAGCGCAGGCCCTCAGTCCGGATGAGAGGAAGCACGGGACGGGTGACGTTCGCCATCCGTTCATTAAGGCCCGGAGTCCGTCGTTCACGACGATGAAGGACACCGGATGACCGCCGCAGGGTTCCCCGAGGCAGCACTCTATGACGCCGCCATGCAGCGCGCTCTCGTGCTCGCGGCCAACGGCCCGGCCACGGGGGTCAACCCGCAGGTGGGCTGCGTGCTCCTGGATGCTGCCGGAACGATCGTGGCAGAGGGCTGGCACCGCGGCTCGGGCACGCCGCACGCCGAGGTGGACGCGCTGTCGAAGGTCGCCGATGCCACCGGGCTTACCGCTGTCGTGACCCTCGAGCCCTGCAACCACACCGGGCGCACCGGCCCCTGTTCCGTTGCCCTCATCGAGGCCGGCGTCGAGCGCGTGGTGTACGCGATCCCCGACCCCGGCGAGGCCTCGGCGGGTGGGGCCGCCCACCTCGCGGAGGCGGGGGTGGACGTGGTCTCCGGGGTGCTGGCGGCAGAGGCATCCGAATTCCTGCGCCCCTGGCTCACGGCGGTGCGCCATCAGCGGCCCTTCGTGACGGTGAAGTGGGCGTCGAGCCTCGACGGGCGGGCGGCAGCGGCCGATGGCTCAAGCCAGTGGATTACCGGCACCGCTTCACGCCAGCGCGTGCACGAGCAGCGGGCGGCGAGCGACGCGATCCTGGTGGGCACCGGCACCGTGCTCGCCGACGACCCCTCGCTGACGGCCCGCGGTGACGGCGGCGAACTAATGCCGCAGCAGCCGCTGCCGGTGGTCATCGGGCAGCGGCCGATCCCCGGCGACGCGAAACTCTGGGAGCACCCGCGCGGCCTGGTCGAGACCGGCAGCCGCGACCTGCCGGACGTGTTGCATTGGCTGTTTGAGCAGGGAATCCGGCGAGCGTTCGTCGAGGGCGGACCAACGCTCGCAAGCGCGTTCATCGCGGCGGAGCTTGCCGACGAGTACCTGATCTACCTCGCTCCGAAGCTGCTCGGCGGCAGTCGGCTCGCGGTCGGCGACATCGGTGTCGGCGACATTGCGGCCGCCAAAGAACTTCACATCACCTCAATAGAGAGCCTCGGCGACGACCTGCTGGTCGTCGCTCGGCCGAAGGAGTAACCGTGTTTACAGGAATCATCGAAGAGCTCGGCGAAGTGGTCGAGTGGTCGCCCACGGGCGATGCCGCGCGCCTGACCGTGCGCGCCCCGCTCGCCGTGTCTGACGCCGGCCACGGCGACTCGATCTCGGTCAGTGGCGTGTGCCTGACCGTCGTCGAGCAGGGCCGCGACTGGTTCACGGCTGACGTGATGGCCGAGTCGATCGCCATGAGCACCCTCGGCGCACTGGCGCCCGGCCAGCGGGTCAACATCGAGCGCGCCGCCCAGGTGGGTGACCGCCTCGGCGGCCACATCGTGCAGGGCCACGTCGATGGCACCGCAACCTTGCTGTCCGTCGAGGACGGCAGCGCCTGGCGGGTGCAGCGCTACAGCCTTGCGCCGGATGTCGCGCCGCTCGTCGCCCGCAAGGGCTCGATCGCCGTCGACGGTGTCTCGCTGACCGTCAGCGCCGTTGGGCGGGACTGGTTCGAGGTGTCGCTGATCCCGGAGACACTCGCGGCCACCACCCTCGGCACCAAGAATGTCGGTGACACGGCCAACATCGAGACGGACATCCTGGCCCGCCACGTCGCGCGGATGGCCGAGTTCGAGGTGGCCCAGTGAGCCTCGCGAGCATCCCCGCCGCCATTGATGCGCTGCGGGAGGGGCGGCCGATCATCGTCGCCGACGATGAGGGCCGCGAAAACGAGGGTGACGTGATCATCTCGGCGGAGCTCGCCAGCCAGGAGTGGATCGCCTGGATGGTGCGGAACTCTTCGGGGTTCATCTGCGCCCCCATGACCAACGAGATTGCCGACCGCCTGAACCTTCCGCCCATGGTCGCCGTCAACGAGGACCCGCGCGGAACCGCGTACACGGTCTCGGTGGATGCCGCGGACCGGCTGTCAACCGGAATCAGCGCCGCCGACCGCTCCCACACGCTGCGGGTGCTCGCCGACCCGGAGTCCGTGCCGTCGAGCCTGCACCGGCCCGGGCACATCCTGCCACTCCGCGCGGTCGACGGCGGCGTCCGCGAGCGCGATGGGCACACCGAGGCAGCCGTCGACCTGATGAAACTGGCGGGCCTGCAGCCGGTCGCCGCGATCTCGGAGATTGTCGCCGAGGATGGCGAGATGATGCGCCTGCCCGGCCTCATCGAACTGGGCCAGCGCGAGAACGTGCTCGTGATCACCATCGAGGCGCTCATCGCGTGGCTGCAGGAGCACCGCTGCGACACGATTCCCGAGCCGATCGCGCCGATCCCCGAGATGTCGCGGGTGTCGTTCGAGGTCGAGACGACCATCCCCACCACGCACGGGCCGTTCACGGTCCGGGCGTACCGTGACCGCTCGACCGGGGCCGACCACGTCGCTTTCATGAAGGGTCCGTTGCGTGATGGCGCCCTGGTGCGGGTTCACTCTGAGTGCCTGACCGGTGAGGCGTTCGGCTCGCTCAAGTGCGAGTGCGGCCCTCAGTTGCAGGCGGCGCTCGACACGGTGCAGCGCGAGGGTGGCATGGTCATCTACCTGCGCGGCCACGAGGGTCGCGGTATCGGGCTCATCAATAAACTGCGCGCGTACCGGCTGCAGGAAGACGGGCTGGACACCCTAGACGCGAACCTCGCGCTGGGCCTGCCCGCCGACGCCCGCGACTACGGCGCGGCCCACGGCATCCTGAAGGATGTCGGTTTGAAGAGCGTGCGCCTGCTGAGCAACAATCCCGAGAAGCGCCGGCAGCTCGAGGAGCGCGGCGTGGTCGTCACCGAACTGGTTCCCCTGGTGGTCGGTGTGGGCGCAGACAACGAGGGATACCTCGAGACCAAGCGCGACCGCATGGGCCACGCGCTCCCATCCCACGCAGTACTCGACGAGGCCCTCGCGGCCTCACTGAAAGGCACATCATGAGCGGCGAAGGCCACCCCGTACTCGACACCGACGGCACCGGCCTCAAGGTCACGATCGTTTCAGGCCTCTGGCACCACGCGATCGCGGAGGGCCTGTTGGCGGGGGCGCGTCGCGTGCTGCTCGCCTCGGGCGCGGAGGTGACGGAGGTGCAGGTTCCCGGCAGCTTCGAGTTGCCGCTCGCGAGCAAGGTGGCGCTGGATGCTGGCGCTGACGCGGTCGTGGCCCTCGGCGTGATCGTGCGCGGCGGCACCCCGCACTTCGAGTACGTGAGCGCCGCGGCGACTGACGGCCTGACGCGCGTCGCCATCGACACCGGCAAGCCCGTGGGCTTCGGGGTGCTCACCCTCGACGACGAGCAGCAGGGCCTAGACAGGGCGGGCCTGCCGGGGTCGAAGGAAGACAAGGGCGCCGAGGCGGCGGAGGCAGCGCTCGCCACGGCGATCGTGCTGCGGAACATCCGAAGCGCTCGATAAGCCGCGTCTGCGTTTCGGTTGATCCGAGCTTGATCACCGGTACTCTGGGCGCTGTGACCGCCCCGACGCTGCCGCCCGCATTCACCCCGTTCGCCGAGCCCAAACGGCCAGTAACGGCGGGATGGATCGCACTGTTTGCCACCGCCTGGTTCGGTATCTGGATGGCCCAGCTCACGCCCGTGCAGCTGCTGCTGCCGCAGCAGATCGATGGGCTGCTGAAGCCTGCGGACTGGACAGAAAGCGTGGTGGCCTTCGGTGTCATCTCGGGCATCGCGGGGTTGTGCGCACTCCTGACCTATCCGTTGACCGGGGCTCTTTCCGATCGCACCACCTCGCGTTTCGGCCGACGTCGCCCCTGGATCGTGGCGGGCGCCGCCGTGTTCGCAATCGCCCTCGTGGCGCTGGGACTGCAAACGACGATGCTCGGCATCGGCATCGCCTGGTCGCTCGCCATCATCGGCTTCTGCATGGTGACTGCGGCGATCACCGCCACCATCTCCGACCAGGTCCCGGTTAACCAACGCGGCTTCGTCTCCGGCTGGGTGTCCGCACCGCAGGCTATCGGAACGGTGCTGGGGCTAATCCTGGTACTCACCCTGGGGCTCAGCCTGTTCGAGGGCTACTCCTTGGTTGCCGTGCTGCTTGTCGTTCTCGTGGTGCCGTTCGCCCTCGTCATTCCCGACGAGGTGCTGCCCCGGGTGCTGCGGCCGAAGTTCACACTCGGCGCCCTCGTCAAGGGTTTCTGGATCAACCCCGTGCGGCACCCCGACTTTGGGTGGACCCTGCTCGGGCGCATCCTCGTCAACCTTGGCAATGCGCTCGGCACGACGCTGCTGCTGTACTTCCTGATGTTTGGTCTCGGCCGCCCCGAGACTGCCGAAGATGACCTGCTCACGCTGACGCTGATCTACCTGGTCTTCTTCATCGTCTCGGCGCTCGGCTTTGGCCGGCTCAGCGACAAGATCGGGCAGCGCAAGCCATTCGTGTACGCCGCCGCCTACCTGCAGGCCCTTGCCGCCCTGCTACTCGCCCTCGTACCGGACTTCACGATCGCCATGATCGGCGCGGGCCTCCTGGGCCTCGGTTACGGCTGCTTCATGTCGGTCGACCAGGCACTTGCCACCCAGGTACTGCCGGACTCGCACTCCCGCGGCAAAGACCTCGGCATCATGAACATCGCGACCGCCGTACCCCAGGCCGTCGCCCCCCTGCTCGGCGCGTTCGTGGTGGCCGAGCTCGGCGGGTTCCCCGCGCTGTTCATCGCGGCAGCGATCGCCGCGACGGTGGGCGGGCTGGCGATCATCCCGATCAAGAGTGTGAAGTAGCGCAAACCCCCCTGTTCCGCGGGCGGTCAAACCCCTAGCATTGCGCCATCGCTCATCGGACGGTCGGGAGGATCACCGTGACACGCAAGCGCTTCGCGATCGTGGCAACGCTGCCGCTGGCCCTCATGCTCGTCGGATGCATGCCCGGCGAACCCGGGGCGACCTCCTCCCCCGGGCCCAGTTCACCGCTGAAACCCTCCGCGAGCCCGAGCAGTGAGCCGCCCGCCGCCGACATCCCGTTGCCCGATGACGCCACCATGCTGGTCACTGCGACGGCCACCGCATCGAACGGAGCCACCCTCGACCTTCGGCTCGTCGTGCACCGGTCGGTGCCGTGGAACTCGGGTGCTGAGGCCGGCACCGCCGCCACCGTGGCCTGGTGCGAGGGAGAGGTCGACGCCGAGGTTATTTCCACGCTGGGCTACTCGTTCACCCAGGTGGACTACTCGGCAACCGCAGCAGACGGCAGCTGGCCTTCGGGGGAGACCATCTGGCTGCATCCGACTGCCACATATACGACCCTCGCGGCCTCCGGCGACGTTAGCCCGGTGGCCTATCCCGACTCCGCCTTACCCCACTGCGCGCGGCCCGCAGTACTGCCGGGAGCGGGCGCCGGCTCGACGTTCCTCGGCGCCGAGGGCGATGCGAGCGGGCGCGACGGCCTCCCGGCGCTACAGTTCTGGTCGCGCCTGACGTACGGCTTCAACAACGACTTCACGCTCGGCGCACCCGTGGTCAGCTTCTCCGACTGCGCGGTGCAGATCACCACGCTGGGCACGAGCATGGGGGCTCCGGGTGGCGGCTGGCACGAGGACTTCCTGCCCGGTTCGTGCATCGTTGGCGGCTCAACCGGCTACTGATGTCAACTCAGGTTGACATGACCTCGGCCGTCAACTACGGTTGACACATGGACACCGGCAGCATCCACACCCTCGCCGCGAGCGCCGGATCAGATGACCCCATCGAAGCGCTGAACGCCATCGCGCAACTGCACCGCGAGCTTGACCGGGTCGAGGCGGTTGCCGTCCGACGCGCGCGAAACTCGGGCGCCCCGTGGCAACTCATCGCCCTCGCCCTCGGCGTCTCCCGCCAGGCCGTCCACAAGAAGTACGGCCGCAGCTAGTAGTTACGCCGCCCGTAGTACAGCCCCACTCGTCATTGACGGAAGACTAAGGAACCATGAGCACCACCACAGAAGCCCCCCGTCGCGGCGGAATGTTCGCCCGCGGCAAGCAGGACGACGGCCCTCGCGCCACCTTCGGGCAGTTGCTGCCCTACCTCTTCGAACACAAGAAGGTGCTCGGTGTCGTCATCGGCCTCAGCATCTTCGGTGCCGCCGCCTCACTCGCGCAGCCCCTGCTCGTGAGCCAGGTCATCTCGGTCGTGCAGGCGAACGAACCGCTCGGGATGCTCGTCTGGGCGCTCGTCGGGCTCGTGGTGCTCTCGGCTCTCCTCAGCGGGTTCCAGCACTACCTGCTGCAGCGCACCGGGACGTCCGTCGTACTGTCGGCCCGCCGACAGCTGGTGCGCAGGATGCTGCGGCTCCCGATCAGCGAATACGACACCCGCCGCACCGGGGACCTGGTTTCCCGCGTCGGCTCCGACACCACGCTGCTGTACGCGGTGATCACCCAGGGTCTCGTGGATGCGATCGGCGGTGCACTCGTGTTCGTCGGTGCCCTCATCGCGATGCTCATCATCGACCCCGTGCTGCTCGGCCTCACGGTCGCGGTCATCGCGATTGCCGTCGTCACCGTCGTCACACTGTCCGGTCGCATTCGAGTAGCGAGCCGAAAACAGCAGGAGAAGGTCGGCGACCTCGCGGCAGCCGTGGAGCGGAGCCTCAGCGCGGTGCGGACGGTGCGGGCATCCAACGCCACCGACCGCGAGATCGCGATCGTCGAAGAAGACGCGCAGGGCGCCTGGACCATGGGGATCGCGGTAGCGAAGATCTCGGCGCTCGTGGTACCGATCTCCGGTATCGCGCTGCAGGTCGCGCTGCTCGTCGTGCTGGGCGTCGGCGGCTTCAGGGTGGCGAGTGAGGCGATCACCATTGCGAGCCTGGTGTCGTTTATCCTCTTCCTGTTCATGATGATCATGCCCCTCGGCACCGCTTTCGGGGCGATCAATTCCGTCAACCAGGCGCTGGGCGCGCTCGGGCGGATCCAGGAGATCATCAACCTTCCGGGCGAGACCGACGGCGACGCCGACATCGTGCCGGTCGCCGCGATCGAGTCGGACGCGGCTATCAGCTTCGAGAATGTCGAGTTCACCTACCCCGCCGAGGCAGTCGCGGGGCGCGACGAGATGGATGAACCGCACGACCTCACGGTGCTGCGGGGCGTCTCATTCGCGGTCGAGCGCGGCAAGCGCACCGCCCTCGTCGGCCCGTCCGGCGCAGGCAAGAGCACCATCCTCGCCCTGATCGAGCGCTTTTACGACCCCACAGCGGGCGTGATCCGGTCCGGCGGGGTCGACATTCGTGGCCTCGACCGCACCGAGCTTCGGTCGCAGATCGGTTATGTCGAGCAGGATGCCCCGGTACTCGCCGGTTCCATCCGGCAGAACCTGCTGTTGAGCGCGCCTGACGCGACCGACGAGCAGTGCATCGCGGTGCTCGCCGCCGTCAACCTCACCGAGGTACTGGAACGCAACGCCGCCGGGCTGGACGCCGCGGTCGGTGAAGACGGCGTCATGCTGTCCGGGGGCGAGCGCCAGCGCCTGGCCATCGCCCGGACCCTGCTGGCCGCACCGCCCATCCTGCTGCTCGACGAGTCGACCTCCTCGCTCGACGGTCTCAACGAGCAGATGCTGCGCGAGGCGATCGATGCCGTGGCGGAGAACCGCACCCTCATCGTGATCGCGCACCGGCTGTCGACCGTCGTGGACTCCGACCAGATCGTCGTCCTCGACCACGGCCGCGTCGTCGGCGTCGGCACGCACTCCGAATTGGTGAAGTCGACGCCGCTCTATCGCGATCTCGCCAAACACCAGTTGCTCGTGTAATCGCGATCTTAATGTATGGTGGGTATATGAATACCCGCCATACATTGGTAAGCGGATGTCTGTCGCGCTGAGCATCCTCGCGATGATCTCGCGCGGGCCGCTGTACGGTTACCAGCTGCGCGCCGAGTTCGACCGCCGCACGGGGTCGCGCTGGCCGCTCAACGTCGGCCAGGTCTACAAGAGCCTCGAGCGCCTCGAGCGCGACGGTCTCGCCGTCAAGCTCGATGAGTCGGATGCCGACGGCCACGTGTTCTACGAGGCCACCGAGGCGGGTCGCCAGCAGGCCGCCGAGTGGCTGCGCAGCGCTGACAACACCCCCGCCCCCGCACGGGACGACCTCGCGATTAAGCTCGCCATGGCGGTCACCCTGCCGGATGTTGACGTCGATGCCCTCATCGCAGCGCAACGCTCGGCAGCCCTCGAGCGGCTTCGCAACATCACGCGGGAGTCGGAACTCTCGCGCGACGGCCTGGGCGTCACCCTGGTCAACGACGCCGTGTTCTTCGCCGCCGAGACCGAACTGCGGTGGCTCGACCACGTGCAGGAGCGCGTGCGACAGGCCCGCGCGGTCAACATCGACCCCGTGCTGCCCTTCGATACCGCACTCCCCAAGCGTGGGCGACCGCGCTCAGAACCCGCAGAAAGCGAGGGATCATGACCGAAGTGCTTCGGATGTCAGGCATCAGCCAGAGCTACCGGCAGGGCGCCACGGAGGTGACCGCGCTCGACGACGTCACGCTCTCGCTCAGCTCGGGTGAGCTTGTCGCCATCATGGGCCCATCCGGCTCCGGCAAGTCCACACTGTTGGGAATCGCGGGCGCGCTCGAGCGGCCCGCAGCCGGCGAGGTTGTGGTGGCCGGAACGTCACTCACTGGCCTCGGCGCGAAGGAACTGGCCCGGGTGCGCCGCCAGTCCATAGGTTTCGTGTTCCAGCAGTACAACCTCATCCCGCTGCTGACCGTGCGAGAGAACGTGGCGTTGCCCCTCGAGCTCGACGGTTGGGCTCGAGCACGCGCGGCCGAGGCGGTCACGCTCGCGCTGGCCGAACTCGGGCTATCCGCCGAGGCCGACCTCTACCCCGAGTTGCTCTCGGGCGGACAACAGCAGCGTGCCGCAATCGCCCGCGCTATCGCCGGCACGCCGCGACTGGTCCTCGCCGACGAGCCGACGGGTGCCGTCGACAGCGTCACCGGCGAGTCGGTGACCAGGATGCTCCGCGCCCGGGTCGACGCGGGTGCCGCCGCCATCGTCGTCACCCACGACGTGCGACTCGCGGCCTGGGCTGACCGCGTGTATTCCCTCGACGACGGACGGCTGCATGAGCTCGTGGGGCAGCAGTCGTGACCGTGTACCGGCTGGCGGTGCGCCAACTGGGGCGAAACGTCGGCGGGAGCATCCTGAGCATCATCGCGCTCGCGCTGCCGTCAACGGCGCTCCTGGCCCTCGCGCTCGACTCGCGCGAGCCCCTGCTTGCCGTGGTGGGTGGGGCGCCGTTTGCGGCGCTCGCTCTCGCGTTGGTCGGGGCCATGGTGGGATCGGCGCTGCTCCTGTCGTTCCGGCGCAACGAGCGCACCCTCGCCCTCCTGGCCAGCGTCGGCGCCCCGCCCAACACCGTTGCCGCCGTCGTGTCGACGAGCGGGCTCGTGCTCGGGGGCGCTGCCGCCATTATTGCGGTCGCCGCCGGTAGCGTGATCGGCGGCTTTGTCATCGACGGGCCAGACCTCCTCACCGTGGCTGGGATTGCCGCGGGCACCGTTCTGGTGGGTTGGCTTGCCGCCCTCGCGCCCGCCACCTCGACCCGCTCGCTGGACATCACCGCGGTGCTGCGCAACGCGCCACGCGAAAACCCGGGCCGCTGGCTCAACGTCCGCGCCGGGCGAATTCTCGTTGCGGTCGGTCTCGGCCTGCTGCTTGTGGTCGCCATCGCGGGCGCTATTGCCCTGCCGCTGCCCGAGGGCCTGCCTCGTGTGCTGTTGCGCGCGGCCGCGGCCCTCGCCCAGCCTGCCGCCCTGCTCCTGCTCATAGGGGTGGTGCTCACGCTGCCCGCGGTCTTCCGCTGGTTCGCTTCCCGGGCGCGCGGTGTGGCGGCACGCCTGGCGGCCCGGGACGCCGAACGATCAGGTGTGCGGTCGGCTTCGGTCGCGACAATCGTGGTCGCGAGCACCGCGCTGCTGAGCGCCTACCTGTGCCTCGGTACCGCGAGCGCCGCCTCATCGATCGCCAACTACGCCTGGGAGTTCCAGGAAGGCCAGGCCGGCATCAGCCTGATCGAGATCGATGGCGGCGCAGTATCGACCCGCACAACGGTTGGCGACTCCGATGAGGTTGTGAGCATTCTCGGGGCGGAGGACGGTCGCGTGCTGTCTGGCGCGCTCGGGCCGTACTGGGGCTCGCCCGTCGACGAATTCGAAGGCTACAGCGGGCGCCAGGAGTACCGCTTCCCGCAGTCAGGGCTACCTCTGCCGCGGCTGAGCGACGAGAGCGTGTGCACTCTGCCGCGGGATGAGACGGGGCTCGATGACTTCGACTGCTCCGCTCACCCCTACTACTTCGAGCTCCGCCCCGACCTGCCGTCGGTGTGGGTGGGCGATGCCGCCGACCTGGCCTTGATGCTGGGTCGGGCACCGGATGCCGCCACCGCCGCAGTACTTGCCGCGGGTGAGGCCGTGGTGCTCGACCCGCGCTACCTGGGTACCGACGGCACCGTGGACCTCGACTGGTGGGGTGCCCGGCAGTTCGTCCCGGAAGACGAGCCCGGGGAGTTCCTGCCCGCGGGCACCCCGGTACGGACTGCGAGCCTGCCTGCGGTGTTCGCGGACCCCGGGCATCCGGTCGCCTTCGATCTCATCGTGGGCCCGGCCACCGCCGAGCGGCTCGAGCTCGACGTGGTGCCCGCTCTCGTGCTCGGCACCGCCCCGCCCACCGCGGCCGAGACCGAGAGCGTGCAACGAGAGCTCACTGCGGTCGGCTCGAACCTCTGGCTGCAGGTCGAGCGAGGGCCGGGTACCGGCTTCGACCCGGCCTGGCGATGGGGCGCGGTCGCACTCGCGGGCGGCCTCATCATCGTGCTCGCCTTCGTGTCGATCGGGCTGTCGCGACTTGAGGGCAGCCGCACCGACCAGGCGCTCGCGGCGGTGGGGGCATCGCCGGGAATTCGTCGCCGCATCACCGGGTGGTACACGCTCCTGGTGGTCGGTGCCAGCGCTGTGACGGGCACCGCAGTGGGGGCGCTGACCGCCGCATCCAGCTGGCTGGCCCTCGCCAGCCCGGGGACGATCGATCGCACGCTCGTGTTTCCCGTGGTCGAGCTCGGCCTCATCGGTCTCGCCGTGCCATTGCTGGTCACGCTCGGCGCACTGCTGCTCCCGGTCGGCCGTTCGGGTCGCCCACGCCCCGAGTGACCTCACTGCCCGAGAGCGCGTACATGGCGACGGCCGCGGTCGCCGCGACGTTGAGTGAGTCGATGCCGTGCGCCATCGGGATCTGCACCACCGTGTCGGCCGCCGCGAGCGCCTCGGGGGTCAGCCCCTCCCCCTCGGCACCGAGCACGAGGGCAACCCGCTCCGGCGCACCGGCGGCGAACTGGCGCAGTGACACGGCATCGTCGCTGAGCGCGAGGGCGGCGATGTGGAAGCCCGCGAGCTGTTCCCGCGCCTGCCCCCAGTCACCGAGCCGGGTCCACGGCACCTGGAGCACAGTGCCCATCGACACCCGGATGGCGCGCCGGTAGAACGGGTCAGAGCAGCGCGGGGTGACCAGCACGGCATCGGCTCCGATGCCGGCAACCGAGCGGAAGATCGCGCCGACGTTGGTCGGGTCTGCGACGTTCTCGAGGATGACCACGCGCCGGGCATCCCGCAGCAGGGACTCGACGCTCGCCAGCGCCGGGCGATGCATCGCCGCGATCAGTCCTCGGTGCAGCAGGTACCCCGTGAGCTGCTCGAGCAGCTCGGGCGGGCCGGAGAACACGGGCACGTCGGGACCCACAAGGGCGACGGCTTGCTCCACGGCCGTGCCGAGCGCCAACACCGAGCGAGGTCGATGACCCGCACGCAGTGCACGCTCGAGCACGAGCGCCGACTCAGCGATGTACAGCCCATGCTCCGTGCCCTGGGCCTTCTTGAGCGCGACATCCGTCTGGTGGGAGTAGTCGGCGAGCCTCGGGTCTTCGAGCCCGCTGATCGGGATGACCGGCACGCGTCACAGCCCCGGGCGCGCGACGGTCGTCACGAGGAGGAGGTGAGCTGCGCCCCGGCGGTGTCGAGCGCCTGCAGAGCGGCCTCGCTCGAATCCGGCGCCACCCCCGCAACCAGGTCGGTCAGCACGCGCACTTCGCGTCCGGACCCGAGGGCGTCGAGGGCCGAGGCCAGCACACAGTAGTCGGTCGCAATACCCGCCACGTCGATGCGTGTGACGCCGAGGCGGTCGAGGGCCTCGGCGAGGGTCTCCCCGTCGTCGGTCACGCCTTCGAATATGGAGTAGGCGGGCTTGCCCTGGCCCTTGCGCACGTGGATGTCGATATTGCCCTGGTCGAGCGCGGGGTGGTACTCGGCACCCGGCGTTCCCGAGACACAGTGCACCGGCCAGGTGCCGACGTAGTCCGGCTCGGGGGCGAAGTGGCCGCCGTTGTCGTTGTCGCCGTCGTGCCAGTCGCGCGAGGCGAACACCGTGTCGTAGCGGTCGGGATGCTCCGTGAGCAGCCGGGTGATTCCGGAAGCGACAGCCGCACCGCCCTCGACCCCGAGCGCACCCCCCTCGGTGAAATCGTTCTGAACGTCAATGATGAAAAGCGCGGTTGCCACGTCGTCCTTCCGAAACTCAGTTGTTGGAGAGGTTGTTGCCACACGCCCCCGCGGCTTCAGCGAGCGCTTCGAGGGCACCGCTGCTGTCGCGCGAGGAGGTGCCTTCGCCGATCGCGTAGAACGCGAAGGCCAGCGGCGTCCCATCGCCCGCCGTCACGACACCCGTCAGCGAGCGCTCGTTGGCGATGACTCCGGATGTCGCGACCAGCGCCCCACTCGACGGCATCGCCGAGTACACCCCACCCAGGTCGCTCGCGCCGGCCTGGAGCTTTGCCATGAGGTGGGCAAAGTACAGGGGCGGCACGGCGTTGAGGGGGCTTTCGCCTGATCCGTCCTTGACCGTCAGGGTGCTCGCCTCAGGAATTTCCAGCTCCGCGAGAGCCCCGGGAATCACCTGGTTCAACGAGGCCGACCCGCCGTTGGATCCCGTGGCCTTGGAGACCGCCCTCGCGAGCATCTCGGCAAGGGTGTTGTCGTTAGTCTCGAGCATCTGCTCGACCAGGGTGCTGATCGGCTGCGATTTCACTTCCGCCAGCACCGTGGAGCCGATAGCCGAGCCCCGGGAGAAGGTCACGTCACCGAGACCCGCCGCGGCGGCGAATGCCTCACCCGCCGCAGCAATCGGGTCCGAGCCGCGAGGGCTCACGCTCGCCGTGGGGTCTCGACGGTCACCGTTGACCATGAGCGCGGTGATGAACGGCTGGTACCCGTCGCTGCGCAGTGACGCCGGCCAGGAGTCATCCCAGTCATCCGCCGAATCCCAGTAGGTCGCGTCAAGCACCACCTGGGTGATCTCCACCCCCGGGTACAGCTCGTCGTACTTGTCCACGGCCGCCGAGGCGAGGTCAGCCATCAGGGGTGCGCCGTCGTAGAAACTGTTCGGGGTGGTCGAGAGGGTCGGATCACCACCACCCACCAGCACTACCGTGCCGGGAGTGGAACCCGCCACCACCTTCGTGGTGAGCTGGGTGCCCGGCCCGAGCGCTTTTGTCGCGGCCGCGGCGGTCAGGACCATCATCACGCTGGCGGGGCTCTGCGGCGTCGCCGCGTTGCGGTCGAACAGGGCTTCACCCGTGGCCACGTTGACGATCGAGGCGGAGAGGGTTCCGAGCCGCGGATCAGCCGCGGCCTCGGCGATCGAACAGGTACGCAGCAGGTTGCCCGCGGGGAAGGCCGACGGCTGGGGGCGAGGCGGAACGGCGTCAGTCGACGACTGTGCTGCGGCGGGCCGGTTGCCAGACCCTGCCGCGATCCCCGCAAAGACAGCGCCGGTCGCCAACAGGAGAAATGCGACGCTCGCGGCTGAGGCGATCCAGGCGATGGGGTGACGCGCGATGAGCCCACGAAGCCCTCCCGCCTCGGCGGGTGCCGGCTTGACCGGGCGCCCCGGCTCCGGTGCTGCTCCTCGCAATGAGCGTCGCGTCAGGGCCTCAGTCGGCCCGTCGCCGGGCCCCCCGAAGGGCGGGAGATCTCGCGAATCCGTCACCCGCCCATGATAGCCGGGGAGCCGAAGCGCCTTGCTGTCAGCAGCTCGTCCAGCGGGCAGCCGCCCGGCTGAAATTGTATGGTTCGTCGATGCCGCCGTGGGTCATCGCGAACGCAATGCACGCGCCGCCGATCCCGGAACCCGGCCGGTAGAGCGATGCGCGGTGCGCCCCCGAGTTCCACCATTTCTCGGCCACGGTCGCGCCGGTGTTACCTGAACCGCCAGCGAGGTTGCCGTCGCAGCCCGTGCTGGGCACTCCATCGATGCGGACGGAGCCGAGGTGGCCCCAGGCATCGAGCGGGTCAGGGCTCGGCGATTCGGCCATCCAGAACAGCCGCGCCTCCATGCAGGAGTCGTAATAGAAGTTGCCGTACGGGATGGGATCGAGGCAGTTTGCGATTCTGATGGCGTTGTACTGGTACGCGAAGGATGCGAGGTCGTCTGAGGTGGTGCCCGGTACGCCCAGCGCGGAGCTGGCGCCGGGCGCTCCACCCACGCCGCCACTTGCTGCCGTCGGGCAGGACCCTCCGGACGCTTCACGCTGGGCGCGACGCTGCTCGGGCGTAGCGGTCGCGGGTGGCACGACGACGACCGGCTTGGGGACGGGCTTCTGGGCGATGTGTTCCCAGTCCGTCGTGAGGGTTGCCGCTTCTGCGGCGAGCGACTCGTCGGTGACTCGAGTGGTCGTGGCGAGAGCCGTACGAGCCGGGCTCTCCTGGGTGACCGGCGTGACAACACTAGCCAGTGCGGGGGTGCCGGCCTGGGTGTCAGCGATGGCCTGGGGCGACAGGCCGGGGCCTCCGCCGCCGACAAAAGGCAGCACGACGACGAGGACGAACGTGGCGAACGTCGAGAGAAGTGCGACTCTCTTCACCTGTGCACCCCCGTACGAGCGTTCCCGGAGCCACGTGCGCTCTGGGATGCCCACCGTATGCGGCCTCAGGCTGCCCCGCAAGCACAAGCGGCCTCGATCAGCACAATGCCCCGACAACTGGGGGTGGGGCGGAGGCTGTCTGTCCGCGCAAAGGAGGACAGGGAGGAGGTTCTCGGAGCCGCCTAAGAGAATCGAACTCTTGACCTTCTCATTACGAGTGAGATGCTCTACCGACTGAGCTAAGGCGGCGGGCCCGGACTTCTCCGAGGCACAGCAAGAAAGCTTAGCCGAGAATCAGGATGCTTCTGACGTGAAGAGTTCCTTCAGGTCGGCGAAGGCTCGCCTGAACTGGATGTCGAGGGTCGAGTCGGTCTCCACGGTCGCCCAGCGGGTCCACGCGTGGCGCATCGCGGCGAACGCGACCAGGGTGACGAGCGTCGCGCGTGCCTGCAGCGCGTCGGCGTCGGCGGCGAGGGCCGGCTCGGTGACCGCGAGGCGACGAGCCACGACCGCGGCGAGTTCTTCCTCGAACTGGCGCATCGTCGCCATCCGCATCGCGAACAGCTGCGGGTACTGCTTCAGCAGCCGGTGCCTGAGCGCCATCATCCCACCGTCGCCCATGACCCCCTGCGCGGCGTCGGCCAGCAACTCAGCGATGCCCTCGAGCAGCGGCTTGTCCGGGTGCGCAATGAACGACTCGACGTCTGCTTCGGGGGGCAACCGGGGGGCGTCGCCGAGCAGGGCCTGCTCCTTCGAGGTGAAGTAATTGAAGAAGGTGCGCGGAGAGACATCGGCCACGCGGCTGATCTCCTCGACGGTGACCCCGTCGAGGCCACGCTCGGAAACGAGTTCGAGAACGGCCATCTGGATGGCACGTCGAGTCGCCAATCGCTTGCGCTCCCGCAGGCCGGGCTCGGCAGTCGTCATGCCGCTATTCTTGCACGCTCTGCAAGTTTGCGCCTGCCCCAGAGCTCAGCAATTGGGGTCAGACGCGGGCACGGTGCCGTTGACGAAATAATCATCGACGGCGTCATCCACACAGGCGTTCGACTTGTTGTACGCGGTGTGCCCCTCGCCGTTATAGGTGATGAGGTGGCCGCTCTCCAACTGCTCGCTCAACGCAACACCCCACTCGTATGGGGTCGCCGGGTCGCCGGTCGTGGCGATGATGAGCACGTCGGGCGCTCCGGCACCGGTCAGCACTGTGATCCCGGGACCGACGTACTGGTACGGCCAGTTGATGCAGGTAAGGTCGCCGACCGGCGGGGACTCCCGGTAGGTCGTTGGCGAGGCCTCGCGCAACAACTCGGCCTGCTCGGCGAGCACGGCCGGGTCGGTCTCGACCGGGTAGTCGACGCAGTAGATGGCGATGAAGGCCTCGAGCGAATTGTCGAGATAGGTGCCGTCGGTGTCGCGGCTGTAGTAGTAGTCGGCGAGGAAGAACGCGGTGTCGGTGACGCCCTGCAACGCTTCGGAGTACAGGTCGTTGAGGTAGGGCCAGGAATCCTGGGAGTACAGCGCCATGCTCATCGCGATGTCGAGCACCCCCGCATCCATCTGCCTGCCGTCCGGCGCGGTCACCGGGCTCGCGTCGTAGCGGTCGTACAGCGTACGGATTGTCGCGAGCGCGGCATCCAGCCCGTCGCTGAACGGGCAATCCTCGTACAGGTCGGGGCAGGCCACCAGGTAGTTCTCGAGTGCCCGCTGGAAGCCCTTGGTCTGCTCCAGGCCCACCTCGAACACCGAGATGGACGAGTCGGTTGCGCCGTCGACCACAATGCGGCCCACCTTGTCGGCGAAGTTCTCGATGTAATACGAACCGATATCGCTGCCGTAGGAGTAACCCAGGTAGTTGAGCTTCTCGTCACCGACGACGGCCCTCAGCATGTCGAGGTCGTGCACGGTGCTTTGGGTGTCGATGAACTGCAGCACCTCGCCTGTGTTCTCGAGGCAGGCCTGGCCGAAATCGACCGAGGCCTCTGTGACCTCCGCGAGCCACTCGTCGGTGCCCGTGGGCGCCTCGGGCAGGCCAAAGATGAACTGGTCAAGCTCGGCGTCGTCGTAGCAGGTGACGGGAGTCGACCGGCCAACACCGCGGGGATCCCACCCGATGATGTCGAAGTTCTCGCGCAGTGTCTCGCTCACCGCGAAGTCCACGCTGTCGTGGACGAGGTCGTAACCGGATGCCCCGGGGCCGCCGGGGTTCACGAAGAGTGACCCCATCGCCGTACCGGTCGCGGTGTGTCGCGCGAGCGCCAGCGTGATGTCGGTCTCGGGCGACGGGTTGGCCCAGTCCATCGGTGCTGTTGCCGTGGCACACTGCGCGCCGTCACCGCAGTCGCTCCAGCTGAGCACCTGCTCGTAGTACGGCTTGAGGTCGGCGGCAACGCTCTCGCCGGTCGGGGTCGACTCGGTGGGAGCGCCCCCGAAGAAACAGCCGGAGAGCAACAGTGCCATCCCGGTCGCGGCGGCGGCCAGCGGAATACGGATGAGGCGGCGAGGAGTCACTGCTCGAGACTATCGGGCACAGGCTCGCTCAACACTGCGGATCGGCCGCAGGAACCGCGCCTTCCAGCAGGAAGGCATCGACGGCATTGTCAACGCACTCGTTCGACTTGTTGTAGGCCGTGTGGCCATCGCCGTCGTAGCTGACCAGGTGCCCATTCTCCAGCTGCGATGCGACCCGCACCGCCCACGCGTATGGGGTCGCGGGATCGTGGGTGGTGCCGACAACGAGGATGTCGGCGGAGCCCGCCGCGGCGATGGCACCCCTGGCACCCTTCGACGGGACCGGCCACTGCGAGCATCCGACTGCACCCCATGCCATCTGCGGGCCGAACACGGGCGCACGCCGCGCCAGCTCGTCTGCCTCTGTCCGCAGTTGTGCCGGGTCGGCTGGCTCGCGCGAGTCGAGGCAGTTGATGCTGATGAACGCCTCCGTCTGGTTCAGGCGATAGCTGCCATCGGCATTGCGACCGTGGTAGCTGTCGGCCAGCTGGAACGCGTAGTCACTTGATCCGGCCAGCACTGTCGCAAAGAGTTCGCGCAGGTAGCCCCAGTTTGCCGGGTCGTAGAGCGGCAGCACGATCGCGGAGAACATGGCATCACTGCCCAGCACGCGACCGTCACTGGTGCTCGGCAGCGGCCTGCGGTCGAGTTCGTCGAGCAGGGACCGGATGCGCGTGAGCGCGTCATCCACCGTGCCGTCGAAGGGGCAGTCACTGGAGCCCAGGCACTCCGCCAGGAACGTCCGGAGCACCCCTTCGAAGCCGACCGCCTGCGCGGCCGTCGCGTCGAACGTCGACAGGGCAGGGTCGACCGCGCCGTCGAAGACCAGCCGGCCGGTGCGCTGGGGGAACAGCTGCGCGTACACCTGACCGAGCAGGGTGCCGTAGGAATATCCGAGGTAGTTGAGCTTCGTATCGCCGAGAACGGCGCGCAACAGGTCGAGGTCGCGGGCGGCGCTTTCGGTGTCGACGTGCCCGAGCAGCGGCCCCGTCAGTTCGAGGCAGCGGGCACCGAAGCCACGAGCTGCGGTGGCGGCCGCGTCGAGCCACTCGGCGCTGCCGCGCGCGCCCGGATACAGGCCGTAGAGGTAGGCGTCGAGTTCGGCGGGCTCGTCGTGGCAGGTCACCGCGGTGGATCGCCCCACCCCGCGCGGGTCGAAGCCGACGACGTCAAAGCTGGCCTGCAGCCGCTCATCGGTGGCGTAGTCGATGCTGTCGTGCACGAAGTCGTACCCCGAGCCGCCCGGTCCGCCCGGGTTGACGAGCAGGGAACCGAGGGCGGTGCCGGATGTCGCGGGCTGGCGCACCAGGGCGAGCTCGATCCGGTCCCCCGCCGGGTCACTCCAGTCGAGCGGTGCCACGGCGATGGAGCACTGCATCCCACCGCCGCACGACGACCACTGGAGCACCTGCGAGTAGAACGGCTCCAGTTCGGCTGCGACCTCCTCACCCGTCGGTGCCGAGGTGCTCGTGGCACTCGGCGGAAGGAACCACGACACGCAGCCTGACAGTGACACCGTGGTCGCGAGGAGGACGATGAGGGCGACGGGCCGCCTCATCGCGCCGGGGTGCGGACGGCGGTGACCAGCATCGCCTCGAGGGCGAGCGCGGGCGGCACGTTGCTCTCGATCCGTTCGCGGGCAACCGTGATGGCATCGATGGTCGCGAGGGTCTGCACCGCGGTTGAGGATGCCGCCGCGGCCGTAACCCGGGGGGCGATGGCAAGGTTGATCGGCTCTGAGCCGACTCCGAGCTGCTCGAGCAGGATGTCGCGGTAGAGCGACAGCAGGTCGACCATGATGCGGTCAATCCCGTCGCGCAGGCTGCGGGTGGCGCGGCGCTTCTGGTCATCGTCGAGAGCGCGAAGCTGGCTGCGGAGCGCTGGCGGGATGGTGCCGCCCGGTTCGATGCCGAGCGAGCGCATCGCGGCATCCCGCTCTTCGGCATCCCGCTCTTGGGTGATCGCCTCGGCGTCAGCCTTCGCCAACTCGAGGAACGAGGCCGCCGCCATCACCGCCGCAGACACCGACGTGATGCCGAGCGCCAGGTCGAGGGTGGCCTCGCGGCGCTGCCGGGCATCCGCATTGGTCGCCAAGCGGTGCGCCATGCCGATATGCGATTGCGCTTCGCGGGCGGCGCGGGTCGCCGTCGCCGCGTCCACCCCGTCGCGGCGCTGCAGCAGCTCGGCGACCTCCTCGACCGCGGGGACCCGGAGCCGCACGCTGCGCACCCGCGAGCGGATCGTGGGGATCAGGTCGGCTTCGCTCGGTGCACACAGGATCCAGACTGTGCGCGGCGGCGGCTCTTCGAGCGCCTTCAGCAGCACGTTCGAGGTGCGCTCCGCCATGCGGTCGGCATCCTCGATGACCATCACGCGGTAGCGGCCCACCGAGGGCGAGAATTGGCTCGTCGCGACCAGTTGGCGCACCTCCTCGATGGAGATGATGACGCGCTCGGTACTCAGCACCCCCAGGTCGGGATGCGTGCGTGCGGCGACCTGGCGGGCGGTCGCGGCATCCTGTTCCGGCTCCCCCGAGCTCAACAGCGCGGTCGCGAAGGCGTACGCGAGGTTTGATCGGCCCGAACCGGGCGGGCCCGTGATCAGCCAGGAGTGGGTCATCGAGGAGTCGTCGCTGCCCCCGGCGGCGGAGGCTGCCGCCGCGGCTTCGACGATCGCAATTGCATCCGCCTGGCCCGTCAACTCGTCCCAGACCGCCATGGGGAAAGCCTAGAGCAGGGCGCCGACGCGGGCCTGGATGATCTCGGCGATGAGGTCGACGGGCTCTCGCGCGTCGATGACGAGGAAGCGCTCCGGTTCCTCCGCGGCGAGGGTGAGGTACGCGGCGCGGACGCGCGCGTGGAAGTGGTCCGCCTCAGCCTCGAGCCGGTCGTAGGTGGTGCGCTCACCGAGCCGGGCCTTGCCGGTGCTCTCGTCGAGGTCGAGCAGGATGGTGAGGTCGGGCAGCAGGCCTTCGGTGGCCCAGAGCGAGAGATCCCGCACCTCGGTGCCGCCAAGCACCCGGCCCGCGCCCTGGTAGGCGACCGAGGAGTCGAGGTAGCGATCCTGCACGACCATCTCGCCGCGCTCGAGGGCGGGGCGCACCTTGGTCGCGATGTTGTGCGCGCGGTCGGCGGCGTAGATCAGTGCCTCGGCCCGTGGCGAGATCTCGCCGCGACGGTGCAGCACGATGTCGCGCAGCTCGTTGCCGAGTTCGGTTCCACCCGGTTCGCGGGAGACGACGACGCTGTGTCCTTCGGACTGCAGCCAGTCCACGAGCATCCGGGATTGCGTCGACTTGCCAGACCCGTCACCACCCTCAAAGGTGATGAACAGCCCGGCCACTAGTCCTTCTTCGCGGGAGCGCGCGTGGCTGCCGGCTTCTTTGCTGCTGGCTTTTTCGCTGCGGCCGCCTTCGACGCTGCAGGTTTCTTCGCGGCGGGCTTCTTCGCCGCTGTGCGCTTGACGACCGGCCCCTTCGCGCGCTTGTCGGCGAGCAGCTGCACGGCGCGATCGAAGTCGATGTCTTCGATGTCTTCGCCACGGGGGATGGTCGCATTGGTCGTGCCGTCGGTGACGTATGCCCCGAACCGGCCGTCCTTGATGCGGATCGGCTTGCCGCTCTCAGGGTCGGCGTCGAACTCCTTGAGGGCGCTCGACTGGGCACGGCCGCCGTACTTCGGCTGGGCGTACAGCTCGAGGGCACCGGCGAGGTCGATGTCGAAGATCTGGTCTTCGCTGGCCAGCGACCGGGTGTCGGTGCCGCGCTTGAGGTACGGCCCGAAGCGGCCGTTCTGGGCGGTGATCTCGGTGCCCAGCTCGGGGTCGACCCCCACCACGCGCGGCAGGTTCAGCAGCGCGAGGGCGGTGTCGAGGTCGATGGTCGCCAGGTCCATGGTCTTGAAGATCGAGGCGGTGCGGGGTTTGACCACCGCGGCCTTCTTCACCCGCTTCTCCTTGAGCTCGCCGGTCTTCTTGTCGACGACGTACTCGGGTTCGACGGGCTCCGGTTCGGGCTCGAGCTCGGTCACGTACGGGCCGAAGCGGCCATCCTTCGCGACGATCTCCTTGCCGCTCTCGGGGTTCACGCCGATCACCCGGTCACCGACGACGGGAGCGTCGATGAGTTCGCGCGCTTTGGCGGCGGTTAGTTCATCCGGAGCAAGATCCTGCGGGATGTTGACGCGCCGAGGCGCCTCTTCGCTCTCTCCCGGGGCTTCGAGGTACGGCCCGTACTTGCCAATGCGGAGGGTGATGTCATCCGCGATCCTGATCGAGTTGATCTCGCGCGCGTCAATCTCGCCGAGGTTGTCGATGACAGTGCGGAGCCCCCGGTGCTTTGGGCTGCCGAAGTAGA
>JBIITJ010000111.1:0-3256 GCA_044340535.1 Rhodoglobus sp. | reverse complement strand
CGACCCGGTCGGCCTCTCCGCCGGCGATGCGGTCGAGGTCGTCTTCCATGCCCGCGGTGAAGTCGTACTGCACCAGGTCGTTGAAGTACTCCTCGAGCAGGCGCACGACGGAGAACGCGATCCAGTTGGGCACGAGGGCCTGGCCGCGGGGGGTCACGTAGCCGCGGTCGATGATGGTGGAGATGATGCTCGCGTAGGTCGAGGGGCGCCCGATGCCGAGCTCCTCGAGCTGCTTGACGAGGCTCGCCTCGGTGTAGCGCGGCGGCGCGGAAGTCTCGTGGCCCTTGGCCTCGACATCCACGAGGCTCAGCTTCTGGCCTTCGGCCAGCGGCGGCAACTTCGCGTCGGTCGGCTCGGCCGCCTCGTTGCGCTCCTCGTCGCGGCTCTCCTCGTAGGCGTGCATGAACCCGCGGAAGGTGATGATCGTGCCGGTCGCAACGAACTCGGCGATGCTCCCCGTTGAGACCGGGCCCGCCCCGATCGTGATCGATGCGGTCGAGCCTTTCGCGTCGGCCATCTGCGAGGCGACGGTGCGCTTCCAGATCAGGTCGTACAGCTTCCAGTCGTTGCCGCGCAGCACCGACTGCAGCTCGCCCGGCGTACGGAAGGTGTCGCCGGAGGGGCGGATGGCCTCGTGGGCTTCCTGCGCGTTCTTGCTCTTGCCCGAGTACACGCGGGGCGCATCCGGAACCGTCTCAGCCCCGTAGAGCTTCCTCGCTTGCGCGCGCGCGGCGTCGATCGCCTGCTGCGAGAGCGTCGGCGAGTCGGTTCGCATATAGGTGATGTAGCCGTTCTCGTACAGCGACTGCGCGACACTCATGGTCTGCCGCGCCGAGAAGCGCAGCTTGCGGCCCGCCTCCTGCTGGAGAGTGGATGTCGTGAACGGGGCAGCCGGACGCCGTGTGTACGGTTTCGACTCGACACTCGTCACGGTGATCGGAACGGCCGGGTCGCGGAGGGCATCGGCGAGGGCCTGCGCACGCGCTTCATCCACGACGACGGCATCGCCCTTGAGCTGGCCCTTGTCATCGAAGTCCCGGCCGGCAGCGATGCGCTTGCCGTCGAGGCGCACGAGACGCGATTCGAAGCGTTCCTTCTCGTCACCGGGGGTGAGGCCCGCGATCAGGTCCCAGTAGCTTGCGGTGATGAAGGCGAGGCGCTCGCGCTCACGGTCGACGACGAGGCGGGTCGCTGCCGACTGCACGCGGCCTGCCGAAAGCCCCGGGCCCACTTTGCGCCACAGCACGGGCGACACTTCGTAGCCGTACAGCCGGTCGAGGATGCGCCGGGTCTCCTGGGCATCGACGAGGGCGGTGTCGAGCGAGCGGGGGTTGTCGATGGCGTGCTGGATCGCGTCCCTGGTGATCTCATGGAAGACCATGCGGTGCACGGGCACCTTCGGTTTGAGCTCCTGCAACAGGTGCCACGCGATGGCCTCACCCTCGCGGTCTTCATCAGTTGCGAGGTAGAGCTCGTCGGCACCTTTGAGCGCCCGCTTGAGGTCGGCGACCGTCTTCTTCTTGGCGTCGGAAACCACGTAATAGGGCTCGAAGCCGTTCTCGACGTCGACGGAGAACTTGCCGAGCGAGCCCTTCTTGAGTTCGGCGGGCAGGTTCTTGGGTTCGATGAGGTCGCGGATGTGACCGACCGAGGACTGCACCTCGTAGCCGTCACCCAGGTACTGGGCGATCGTCTTGGCCTTGGTCGGCGACTCGACGATGACGAGCTTCACGGGCACTGGTCTCCTTGATAAGCGAATGTCGCGGCAAACGGGGCCGCATCAGCGACACCATACACACCCCAACCACGCACATACCTAATCCACTCCCTGACCCGCCGGGCCGGCGGTTGCCGCCGCGCGTGCCGTTACCGCCCCGAATTGGCGTGCCGCGACCACCGTGACCACCAGTCCATCCACCTCGCAGGAGGCCACAGAGGCCTCGTTGGCGGCCGCCACCCGCTCGGCCATCTCGCAGGGGTAGCCGGGCACCAGCCCACTCGCGACGTCGGCCGCGGCAAGCGCTGCGGCATCGGCGGCACCCGAGACGGCCTGTCGCATGGCCAGTGCGCTATAGAGAGGTAGCACGAGCGCGAGCAGGGCGACCAGCGCGAGCCCGATGCCGATCGCGAGCACGCTTCCGGAGCCCGCGTCGCGGCTCATAGCCCGCCAGCCAGGGCACAACTCGACGCCCGCAGGTCGATGGACACGAGCAGGAGCAGGGATGCCCGTGCCGTCAGCACCGCGCAGGCGAGGTCGCCCTGGGCAGTGGTGCCGAGCTCCGAGCCGGGCGCGAGCCGGGATGCCACGGCCGCCGCGTCACCGCCCCTCGCGAGCGTCCGCGCGGCGGCGGCCGAGGCATCCTGCAGCCGCAGTTGCTGGCCGGCGACCTGCATGCCGGAGAGACAGGACGCAAGGACGAGCACGACCGCGGGGAGCGCGATCGCGAGTTCGGCGCTCACGCTCCCCCGGTCGCGGCTTCGGGGGCGCCGGTGTTCCAGCACCTCAGCCCGGGATCGACAGGGCGGTGCGGATGATGTCGGTGAGCATGCCGCGCACCTCATCCGACCGCATGATGACCACGAGCAGGCCGGCAAACCCGACAGCGGCCATCGTCGCGATTGCGTACTCCGCGGTGGCGGCGCCGCGATCTGACACGGGCCAATGTGCCCTCGGCCGTGACGTCAAGAACTGCATCTCTCCTCCGTTCTCGGCGCGAGCATGTCCCAGCCTGCTCCACCTCGTGAGCACACACCGCTTGGGGCTGAGAACGGTGCGCACCATCGGAGGGCACCGACTGTTGGGGACACGACGGCGGCCAGCGTTTCGCCCCCGGACTGGGGCCGAAGGGACTGGTGGAAACCCCTACCCCGGCCCGCGGCATCGCTGTGACAGTGAAGGGAGATGCCGTCGCGCATCGGAAGTAGGGGGAATACTCACGTGGCTACACGTCGTCGTCGTTTCACCGCCGGGCTCGTCGCACTGCTGCTCGGGGTGCCACTCGCCGCCGCAGGCACCGTCGCGCCGGCCTGGGCGGCTGGCACGCTCGGGGTGAGCCAGCAGCTGTCCTATAACTCGACGGGCGGAACGTCGTTCGAAGTTCCGACGGGGTCGGGGCTCATCCTCGCGATCAACTACTCCTGTGGCGGCGACGTCTGCGCTGACGCGACGATCGAGACTGTCATCCCGGCCGGCCTCACGGTCGGTGCTGTCAACGTAGTCAGCGGCGCCTCCAGCACTGTGCTGGGTAACACCGTG
>JBIITJ010000013.1:0-49144 GCA_044340535.1 Rhodoglobus sp. | reverse complement strand
TACGACGGCTTCGTCGCCATCGAGTTCGAGGGCATCGAGGATGCCCTGCTCGGGGCATCCCGTGGCCTGGAGAACGCGCAGCGCATCTTCGGCGAAGTTGCGGCGGCCCGGTCATGACCAGGCTCGGGATCGGGATGATCGGTGCCGGCAGCATCGCGAATATGCACCTCAAGTCATATGTCGCCAACCCGGACGTGACCCTCGTCGGCATTTACGACCAGAACCTCGAACGGGCCCAGCAGCAGGCCGAGCTCTACGGTGCCGAGCGGGCGTTCGCGACCCTCGACGAACTGCTCGCGCGGCCCGATATCGACGCGGTCAGCATCTGCACCTGGAACAACTCGCACGCGGAGCTGGCGATCGCCGCCCTCGAGGCAGGCAAGCACGTGCTGGTCGAGAAGCCCCTGAGCAAGACTGTCGCCGAGGCGGAGGCGATTGCCGCCGCGGCCCAGCGCAGTGGCAAGAAGGTGCAGGTCGGTTTCGTTCGCCGGTTCTCCTCGAACGCGAAAGTGCTCAAGTCGTTCGTTGACGCAGGCGAACTCGGCGAGATCTACTACGCCAAAGCCACCAACGTGCGCCGCATCGGCAACCCGGGTGGCTGGTTTGCCGACAGCGAGCGTTCCGGCGGCGGCCCGCTCATCGACATCGGGGTGCACGTGCTCGACCTGTGCTGGTACATGATGGGCGCCCCGCGCGCGACGACCGTGAGCGGGGTGACCTTCAGCCGGCTCGGCAACCGCGCCAACGTCACCAACCTCGCGCGGTACAAGGTCGCCGACTACGATCCGGCGCTGAGCGATGTCGAAGACATGGCCACCGCGCTCATCCGCTTCGACAACGGCGCCTCGATCCTGCTCGACACCAGCTACTCGCTGCATGCGAGCGCCGACCGGCTCGAACTGTCGGTGTACGGCGAAAAGGGCGGCGCCGAGCTTGAACCCGAGCTGAAGATCGTCACCGAGCGCCTCGACACCGTGCTCAACATCAGCCCGCAGGTCGACCACACCACCTTCGACTTCGACGAGGGCTTCCAGAACGAGATCGACCACTTCGTTGCGCTGTGCCTCGGTGACGCCGACGACATCGCCCCCGTCGAGCACGGGGTCGAGATGATGCGGATCCTCGCGGCGATCTATGAGTCGGCCGCCCAGGGTCGGGAGATTGCACTCGACTGAGTCGCGGTGCACCACCGAATGAACACCACCACCCCCACTCCAACCCGCAGCGGCCCCGTTCGCGTCGGACCCATCCGCATTGGCCTCGTCGGCTGCGGCAACGTCAGCCGCCGGTACCTCGCCCACATCGCGGGGTATGACGCCCTCACCGTCGTGGCGTGCGCCGACGAGATACCGGGCAACGCGGCCTCCGTCGGGCGGGAGTTCGGCATCCCGCACATCCTCGGCGTCGACGAACTACTCGGCCACGACGCCATCGACGTTGTGCTCAACCTGACGGTACCCAGTGCACACGCCGAGGTCTCGCTGCGGGCGCTCCGTGGTGGCAAGCACGTGTACACCGAGAAGCCGCTCGCGGCGGATCTCGAGGATGCCCGCGCCATTGTCACGCTCGCGGAGGAGCTCGGGCTCACGGTCGGCTGCGCCCCCGACACGTTCATGGGGGCGGGGATCACGGCGGTCCGCCAGCTCATCGACGACGGGGCGATCGGGACCCCGATCGCGGCGAACGCGTTCATGATGAACCCGGGGCCCGAGTTGTTCCACCCGGGGCCGGAGTTCCTGTACCGCAGCGGCGCGGGCCCGCTATTTGATGGTGGCCCCTACGCCGTCGCGGCCCTCGTGGCCCTGCTCGGGCCGATCGCGCGCGTGGGGGCGCTCGCCGCCACCGGCCGGTCCGAGCGCGCGATTCTGGTCGGCGAGCGGGCGGGCACCACGTTCCCCGTCGAGACACCCACCCACGTTGCCGCCGTGCTCCAGTTCGCGCACGGTGCGGTCGGGAGCCTCATCTCGAGTTTCGACGTGGTCGAGAGCAGTGCCCCGCGGCTCGAAGTGCACGGCACCGAGGGGTCGATCATCGCGCCGGCACCCAACTCCTGGGGCGGGCCAGTTCGACTGCGTCGCGCGGGGGAGACCTCGTTCAGTGACATCCCGATCGACGATGAGAACGCCGGTTTCATGGGGATGGGGCTGGTCGAGATGGCGGAGAGCCTCGCCCTCGGACGCCCCGCGCGGGCGAGCGGCCACCGCGGCCTGCACACCCTCGAGGTGCTCACGGGCATCCACCGCTCGGCGCTCGACGGCGGGCAGTTCCACGACATGAGTCCCGTCACCGACGACCTGGTACCTGCCCCCGGAAAGGGAAACACGCTGTGAAGATCGGTTTGGATATCGGGGGCACCAAGACCGCTGCCGTGCTCATCGACGACGATGGCCGCGTGCTCGAGGAAGTGGTGTTGCCCACGGGCTACGGGCCGGTCGAGGTCATGGCTTCCGCTGTCCGGGCTGTCGCCGAGCTGTCGGAGCGTGCCGGGATCACTCCGGGTGCGCTCAGTTCGATCGGGGTGGGCATCCCGGGTGTTGTCGACGCGGCGACGGGAGTGGTCTCGCATGCCGTCAACCTCGGCCTGCACAGTTTCGAGTTGGGCCGGGAGCTGGCGGCCATCACCGGCACTCGCGTCGACGTGGAGAACGATGTCAACGCCGCAGCCCTCGGCGCCTACCACCTGGTCGCCGACGACGGCATCAGCTCGATGGCCTACCTGAACCTCGGCACGGGCCTCGCCGCTGGGCTCGTGCTCTACGGTCGGTTGTGGCGAGGCTCGCGCGGGACGGCGGGTGAGATCGGCCACATCCCGGTCGACCCGAACGGCCCGCTGTGCGCATGCGGCCAGCGCGGATGCCTCGAACTCTCCGCCTCCGGCTCGGCCGTCGCCCGCCAGTGGCCGAGCGACCACCCACGCCCGCTCGAGGCGCTCTTCGAAGCCGCCGAGGCCGGGGATGACCGCGCGATTGCCGTCTGGCAGCGCCTCAGCGAGAACATCGCCGCGGCCGTTCGCGTGCTCGTTTTGACCGTCGACGTCGACACCGTGGTGATCGGCGGCGGGATGAGCGCGCTCGGCGACCCCCTCATCTCGGAGGTGCGCGCCGTGCTCGACGGCTGGGCGCGTGACTCGCCGTTCCTCGCCTCGCTCGGTCTTGCCGCGCGGGTGCGGCTGGCGCCGCCCCTGTTCCCGACCGCCGCGCTCGGCGCGGCACTGGCGGGGACGGAGTAGGCCGTGGCCGAAGTCATCATCGTCTCCTCCGAGGAGCAGGCAGGCGAGCTCGCCGCCGACGCCATCGAGGCGCTCGTGCGCGGCAACCCTGGCTCGGTGCTGGGGCTTGCCACCGGGTCAACCCCGCTGCCGGTGTGGCGGGCGCTGGCGGCGAGGAGGCTCGAGCTCTCGCACCTGCGTGCGTTTGCACTCGATGAGTACGTGGGGCTTGAGCCTGGGCATCCCGAAAGCTACCGGTCCGTCATCACGCGCGAGGTGGTCGAGCCGCTCGGGCTCACCCCGTCGCACGTGCACGTGCCGGGCGGCGATGGGCCGATCGAGACCGCGGGTGAGCGCTACGAGGAAGCGATCCTCGCGGCGGGCGGCGTGGACCTGCAGGTGCTCGGGATCGGGCGTACGGGGCACATCGGATTCAACGAACCGGGCTCCTCGTTCGGTTCGCTCACGCGCGTGAAAACCCTCACGGAGCAGACCCGGCGCGACAACGCGCGATTCTTCGACTCCGTCGACGACGTGCCGGTGCACTGCATCACCCAGGGGCTCGGCACCATCCTGCGCGCCCGGCACCTGGTGCTGCTCGCCTTCGGGGAGTCCAAGGCCGAGGCGCTTGCCGGTGCCGTCGAGGGCCCGGTCACGGCCTCGTTGCCGGGCTCGGCGATCCAGTTGCACCCGCACGTTACGGTCATCGTCGACGAGCCTGCCGCATCCCGCCTCGTGCACGCCGACTACTACCGCTACGCCTGGGAGAACAGGCCGGCCTGGGCGCGCCTGTAGGCGCGCCCGAAAGCACCAAGGGGTCGGCCGCCCGTGCGCGGCAGCCGACCCCTCGGTGTTCCGGGGTGGAGAGCGTTTAGGTGTAGAAGAACTGCCCGCTCATCGTGGTGTCCACGTCACTCACCAGCCGGACCCAGTGCGCACTGAACCCGGTCGGGAAGGTGTGGGTCACGGCCCCACCCGCTTCAACGGCCACCGTTTCATAGACGGAGAACCGCCCGTGGCCGTGGAAGTCAATCTCGATTCGAACGTTGGCCGCGACATCGCCCTGGTTCTCGATGTGCACGCACTTGTGTTCGAACCCGGTCATCAGGTACGGGTCGGAAGGCTCGCCCGCCTCGACATCGGTGAGCCACCAGGGCCCGCCCCACCCGGTGGGCTTGCCAAAGCTCCACAGGTCGTCGGTCTTGCCGAACCACAACCCGGACTGCGGCTCGGCCGTCGTGGGGCTGATGCCGTTGTTGGGGGAGGCGTGGTCCGCACCAGTCACGAGCATGCCGCGCCAGGAGCAGAAGTCGCCGAGAACGGCCAGGTGGGTCGAGATCGGTCGCACCCCCCACACCCGACCGCCGTAGGCGAAGGGCGAGATCTCGTAGAACATCCCGTGGTGGTCCATGAGAAGGCGCTCGTGCTCGGTCTCACGGATGCGCGGCCACTCGGTCTGCCATTTGTGGTCGAAGCAGTGCGAGGCCTTCGGGAGGCGGTAGGTCGTCCACTTCTTGTCGCTGTCGGTGTACACCTTGAGGATCGCCGAAGCCTGGTCCCAGCCGTTGGCGAAGATGGTCCCGCCAAACTCGTGGCGGCCACCGATCGAGATGAACGGCTTCTTCTCGATCACCGTCCACGTCGTGCCGTCGAACTCGGCGAGGCGGCCCTCCGCCTGCTCGCCAGCCCAGTCGGGCTCGTGGTACTCGTTCGACGTGACGACGAGCCTGCCAAAGCTGGAGTAGCAGTCCTTGTAGTGGACGGCCCCTTCGCCGCTCGTCCCCAACTCGACGTTCAGGTCGGCGATCTGCACGCACTCGAGGGTTGCCGGGTTCAGCTCGAAGAGTTCACCTTCCATGCACAGCACATAGACGAGGTTCGGATCGGTGAGGTGCCGGGTGGTGCCGCACACACGGAGCGGCCGAAGCTCGGGGACCGTGCGGATGTTGTGGTCGGGGTCGATCACGTGTGGACCGATGACGAGCATGTTTGAGGTGTGGTGCACGAAGCGGTTCGTGTACGTCCCGTCGACCCCCAGTGTCTCGGGCACGATCTCCATCGACAGGTCGGGGGCGATTCTCCGCAGGCTGACCCCTCGGCCGCTTCCCTCCTTATGCGAGTTGTAGTTCTGCACGTAGAGGTAACCGGCCCACGGCATGAGGGAGCCGACCCCGATCTCGCTGCGGGGCGGGCCCAGCTCAGCGATTTGGGCCAGGTGGGGGAATACTCCTGACACATTGAGCGGGCCGGATGTGGCCGTGGTGGGCGTATCGACGACTGTCATGTATTTCGTGTTCCTTGGTTGGTTGTGCGTGGTGTTTCAGTGGCTGGTGGAGTTGTCGATGAGTTGCGCGGTGTGCAAGAGGGCGGGCAGGAGTCGCTGTTTCTCCGCCTCGTTGATCGAGCCCGACAGGCCGATCGCCGCGTAGGGGTGCTTGCCGACCGGCACGGCCAGGGTTTGCCGGTGGGGGTTGCTGGGAAAGGACACGAGCGAATAACCGTCGCGCCGAACGCTCTCGAGCTTTTCGAGGAATCCGCCGGGCCCCTCGAGCACCGGAGGGCTGTCCTCCGCGAGGGAGTTGGTGGCCGATCGTCCCGCGCCGTATAGCTCCTGGATGTTCTCAACCGAGGTTTGCGCGAGCAGGGTCAGGCCGATTCCGGAGGAGGCGGCGGGGAAGGTCTCGCTGTGACCGAGCCCGTGGGTGGCAATGTCTTCCGGCCGCGACGGGTCGGCGTAGTACAGGTAGCAGGTCTGGTCGCGCCAGAGCACGCCCATGGCCACGATGTGCCCGTAGTCGAGCAGGGCTTCCAGGGGACCGACGGCGGAGCGAAGCAGTCCGGAGCCGAACAGGCTCGAGGCGGCGAGCACATGAATGGCCGGCCCCGGGCGGTACTTGCGGTGGTCGTCCTGCTCAGCGAGCCCCAGGTAGGCGAGGGTCTTGAGTAATCGGTTGACCCGTGTCGGTTCGAGACCGAGCAGTTCGGCCAGCTCTCGCGTGCCGATGGGATCGCGGTGCGCAGCAAGGGCTTGCAGGCAACTCAGCCCGTCCATCAGGGACAGGTTGGGCTGGGCGGGGGGTTTGCCGTGGGTCATGATCGTATGATAGTAATGCGTTTGTAGCTATAGTAGCAACACTGACAAACGGGGGTGGAACTGTGACGACAGCCACGAACGTGCTCGAGAGCAGGCCATACCTCCTGGCGCGCAGTCTTGTCGACAACATCACCCTCGGGCTGTTGTGGGCGACCAGTTCACTGCTCGTCGTTACCCTGGTCCCGGCAACCGCGGCCCTGGTAGGTGTGGTGCGGGATCGGGGCAGGGGACACGAGTTCCCGCTCGTCCGCCACTTTCTCCGGATGTTCCGGGAGAACTTTCGCCAGGCGAGCCTGTGGGGCCTCATGACCCTCGCGGTGCTCGCGGGGGCCGCCGCCAACCTCGTGTGGTCGACGACCGTGCCGGCACCGGCCGACTTCGCCCTGCGCCTCGCAGCGGGAGCCGTTGTCGTCGCTACCTTCTCTTCGGCGCTCTACGCCATCCCGATGATGGTGAGCTATCGAATGCCATTCGGCCGGCTCCTTCGGTCCTCGCTCCTGCTAGCTCTCGGTCGGCCCCTGGCCACGGCGCTCGGATTCGCCATCCTTGCGCTGGTGGGGACGATCACTTACCTGTTTCCTCCGGCGCTGCTGATCCTGGTTGCGCCGCTGGCGGCCGTTCTCTTCACGCTTGCCAACCGAGTCTTCATGGGGTTGGGTGCGGGAGCGGGGTCGCAGCAATGACGTCGGCGCTCCCGATCGCCTCCGCCACACCGCTGGCGGGAACTGTCGCGAGCGCGCCAACGCCCTCACGCTGGCAGCGCGGTGCCCGAGGGCGGGCGCGCATCTGGCGTTACCGCTGGTTGTACCTGATGCTGTTGGCGCCGCTGGCGTGGTTTGCGGTCTACAAGTACGGCCCAATGTACGGGCTGCTGATTGCCTTCAAGGACTACAACATCGGGCTCGGCATCTTCGGGAGTCCCTGGGCAGATCCCTGGTTCAAGTACTTCGAGCAGTTCTTCACCTCGCCGTATTTCGGCCAGTTGATCGCCAACACCCTGGTGATCTCGACCGGCAAGCTCATCTTCGGCACGATTCCCCCGATCCTCCTGGCGCTGTTGCTACACGAGTGCCGCATTCGCTGGTTGCGCAAATGGACTCAAACGCTCAGCTACATGCCGCATTTCCTCTCCTGGGTCGTCATCTTCGGCATCTCGATTGCCTTCCTCTCGCCGAGCACGGGTCTGGTCAACCGATGGATCGAAGACCTCGGGGGCAGCCCGATTGGCTTCCTGACGTCAAACGAATGGTTCAGGGCGGTACTGGTTGGCTCCGACGCCTGGCGAGACCTGGGGTGGGGCGCCATCATCTACTTCGCCGCGATGATGGCGATCGACCCGGCCCTGTACGAGGCTGCCCGCGTTGACGGCGCGAGCCGCTTGCGGCAGATCTGGCATGTCACCCTTCCGGGCATCCGCACGGTCATCCTGATTCTTTTCGTCCTGAAGATCGGCGACATCCTCGAGGCCGGGTTCGACCAGGTCTACATCTTCTACAGCGTGCCGGTGTACCAGACCGGCGACATCATCGACACCTGGGTGTACCGGGCGGGCCTGGAGCGGTTGAACTTCTCCCTGGCCTCCGCGGTTGGGGTCTTCAAGTCGGTCGTCGGTCTCGTGCTCGTCGTCGCCGCCAACCGCTTTGCGCGCAGATGGGACGGCCAGCTATGGTGAACGGCCGCGAAGACCGCATCGTCAATACGTTCGTCTACGTCGCACTGGTGCTCGTGGCCGTGGCCGCAGTCTTCCCCCTGCTGTTCGTCGTCTCGGCGTCCCTCACCCCCTACAGTGAGATCCTTCGCAACGGTGGCTACGTCATCATCCCGCAGGGCTTCACGCTCGACGCGTACACGCAGCTGCTCGCCGACCCCGCGATACCGCGCGCGCTGCTCGTCACGCTGTTCATCACCGTCGTCGGCACGGCCGTCAACATGGTGCTGACGACATTTCTCGCCTACCCGTTGTCGCGGAAAGAGCTGCCGGGCCGCAAGTTCTTCACGCTCGCCGTGCTGTTCACCATGCTGTTCAACGCCGGGCTCATTCCGACCTACCTCATCGTGCAGCAGACCGGCTTGCTCGACACTGTCTGGGCGATGATCATCCCCAGCGCCGTTGCGGTGTTCAACGTGCTCGTGATGAAGGCCTTCTTCGAGCGGCTTCCTGAGGAGCTCATTGATGCAGCGCGCATTGACGGCGCGGGAGAGTTCCGCACGCTGTTCCAGATCGTCTTGCCGCTGTCCGTCCCGGTGATGATGACGATTGGCCTGTTCTACGCGGTGGGGCACTGGAACGAGTTCATGGCGGCCATCCTCTACGTGCGCGACCAGGCACTGCAGCCCATGCAGGTTGTCGTGCGGCGCATGCTCGACCAGTCGCAATCGTTCGAGAACGTGGATGTCGTCGTCCCGACCGTGACCCTGCAGATGGCCGCCATCGTCATTGCCGCAGCCCCTATGGTCGCCGTCTACCCCTTCGTCCAGAAGTACTTCCAGAACGGGGTCATGCTCGGCTCCGTCAAAGGCTGAACACCAGGCACCACGAACGTCCGCAACCAGGAGGAAGCATCATGAATAAACGCATCGCCGCCATCGCTGTCGCCCTCACCGGCTCCCTCGCTCTCGCCTCGTGCAGCAGCCCGGCCCCCGAACCTGAGGAGCGCACCACACAGGACATTTCCGTCCAGCGCCCGGGGCTCGTGGAGATCCCGGAAGATAACGTCATCCAGCAGCGCCTCGAAGAAGAGCTGGATATCAACCTCTCCCTCAGCGCCGTGTCGGCCCCCGATTACTACGCGCAGCTTTCCGCCGCCATGGCTGCCGGTGACGCGCCCGATGTCTTCGTCGTCGACCGCGCCCGGCTCGACCAGTACGCCCAGCAGGGGCAGGTGCTCGACCTGTCGCAGTATCTCGAGGGTGATGCGCTCGCCGACTACACGGCTGCCGTGGGCGACACCTCGCTCCCGCTGGCCCAGGTCGACGGCGCGACCTATGCGCTGCCGTCGCGCCCCACGGTCAACTACAGCACCTACTGGATTCGCCAGGACTGGCTGGATGCCCTCGGACTCGACATCCCCGAGACCGTGGACGAGTTGCTCGAGGTCGCCGAGGCGTTCACGACCGACGACCCGGACGGCTCGGGCTCCGATGACACGTATGGCATCACGGGCGGGCGAACCGGCTCCATGTGGACCCCACTGTGGGGAGCGTTCGGTAGTGCGGGACTTGCCACCTACGGCTCGAACGGTGGCACCTTCTCCGTCGATGACGGCGAGGTCGTCAACAGCATCTCCGACCCCCACACCCAGGACGCGCTGGAGTTCATCCGCGAGATGATCGATGCCGGTGTTGTCGATCCCGACTACATGACCATTGAAGAGGTCAACGCCCAGGAGAAGGCGATGCAGGGCACCGCCGGGATCATCTACGGCGAGTGGACCACGATGACGCGCGCCGACTTCATCGAGCAGTACAAGAGCCTCAACCCTGACGCCGAGTGGGTGCAGCTGGGTGCCCTCACGGGCCCCGAGGGTGAGGGTGCCATCCCGCGCGACGAGGTGCGGGTCGACATGTGGGCGATCTCGTCGGCGCTGGCCAATGACGAGCAGAAGGTGGAGCGAATCCTCGACCTGTTCAACTACGTCTCCACCGAGGAGGGAAGCCTCCTGACCTCCTACGGCATCGAGGGTGAGCACTACACCGTCGACGATGACGGAACGATCGTCGGGACCGATCTCCTTGCTTCGGAGGGCGGCTACTTCTGGGTTTACCAGTTCACGGGACGCAACGAGCAGGAGTACCTGGAGACGAAGTTCGCGAGCCAGAGTGAGTTCGTTGAGTTCGCGGCATCCATGCCCCTGTTCCCGACGTACAACAGCCTCGTGATCGCTCCGGAAATGTACAACGTCGCCGACGCCGGGGCGTACGCGCAGCAGGGGATCGTGCAGTTTGTCACCGGCCAGCGCCCGCTCTCGGAGTACGACAACTTCCTCGACGAACTCGATTCGGTGTTCGACCAGCAGGACTACGTCGACGCCGCGACTGAGCAGCTCGAGGAAGCCGGTGTCGTCGACTGACCGGCGTAGCGAAGGAAGGTATGCACGTGCGCGCCACGCCGCGGTATGAGGATGTCCGGCCCGCCGAGGGCACCCTGGCCCCCCGCGCACGCTTCGCGACGGATGCACCGCGCCTCGACCTGGCCGGAGAGTGGATGTTCCAGCTCTCCGGCCGGGCGAGGGGCGTTGACGGATTCTTCGCCCCGGAGTTCGACGACTCCGGCTGGGGGAGAATCCCGGTGCCGTCCCACTGGGTGCTGGAGGGCCACGGCACGCCGATCTACGCGAACGTGCAGTTCCCTTTCCCGGTCGACCCGCCGCACGTACCGACCGAGAATCCCACCGGCGAGTACCGCACGCGGTTCGACCTCCCCGCCGAGTGGCCCGCGGGCGAGTCAGCGGTGCTGCGCTTCGAGGGAGTCGAGTCGTTCATGACGGTCTGGCTCAACGGGGTGGAGCTCGGCTGGTCGACGGGCAGCCGGCTCGCGGCCGAGTTCGAGATCGGCCAACACCTCCGACCGCTCGGCAACGTGCTTGCGGTCCGGGTGCACCAGTGGTCGGCCGCAAGTTACCTGGAAGACCAGGACATGTGGTGGCTCCCCGGCATTTACCGGGCCGTGACCATCCAGTCACGGCCCGCGGGGGCGATCACCGATCTATTCGTGCACGCCGACTTCGACCACCTGAGCGGTTGCGGAACGCTTCAGGTGGAGACGGATCAGCCGGCCTTCGTGTCGGTGCCGGAACTGGGTATTGATTCCCACCCCGCCCAGGATGCGATCGTCATCCCCGATATCGAACCGTGGTCGGCCGAATCGCCCCGCCTGTATGCGGGTGAACTCACCACGGCCACCGAGCGCATCCCTCTCCGGGTCGGCTTCCGCTCTGTCGGGGTCGTTGACGGTGAACTGCGCGTCAATGGCAGGCGCATCCTGTTGCGCGGCGTCAACAGGCACGAGTTCCACCCCGACATGGGGCGAGCGCTCGACCTGGCGACGGCCCGGGCCGACATCGAGCTGATGAAGCGCCACAACATCAACGCCGTTCGCACGAGCCACTGCCCGCCCGACCCGCGCTTCCTTGACCTGTGCGACGAGCTCGGCCTGTGGGTGATGGACGAGTGTGACCTTGAAACCCACGGGTTCGGTGCCGCCCACGGTGTCGACAACGGCTGGCTGAACAACCCCGCCGATGAGCCGCAGTGGGGGCAGGCGCTGATGCACCGCATCAGGGCCACGGTCGAGCGGGACAAGAATCATCCGAGCGTCATCATGTGGTCGCTCGGCAATGAAAGCGACACCGGTCGTAATCTCGAGCTGATGGCGCAGTGGGCGCGCACCCGGGACCCGTCGCGGCCCATCCACTACGAAGGCGATCGCGCCTGCCGGTATGTCGACGTCTACAGCGGCATGTACACCCGGCACGACCTGCTCGAGGCGATCGGTCGCCGCGAGGAACCCGCCCACGATTCTGCGCGGGACGACCCGGAACTGGATGCCCGGAGGCGGGCCATGCCGTACATCCTGTGTGAGTACGGCCACGCGATGGGCAACGGCCCGGGCGGGCTCACCGAGTACCAGGACCTGTTCGAGCGCTACCCCCGCCTGCAGGGCGGGTTCATCTGGGAATGGATCGACCACGGCATCCGCTCGACGACTGACAGCGGGGAGCAGTTCTTCGCCTACGGTGGCGATTTCGGCGAAGAGCTGCACGATGGCAACTTCGTCATCGACGGGCTCGTGTTCCCGGACCGAACGTCGTCTCCCGGGCTTATCGAGTTCGCGAAGGTGATCGAGCCGGTGCGGATCACTGCGGGCTCCTTCCCCCGCGCGGTGGCGATTACCAACCGTTACGACTTTGTCGACACCGCGCACCTCTCATTCGAGTGGCGGCTGGAGACCGGCGGGCAACTCGTGCGTTCGGGCGCGCTGGAGGTTCCGATCATCGGGCCCGGGGACTCTGTCGAGGTCAACACCCCCGATGTCGCCCTACCGGACGGCGAAAGCCACCTGCTCGTCACGGCCGCGCTCCGTCACGACACGGCCTGGGCCCCGGCGGGGCACCTGGTGGCCTGGGGGCAGGTCCAGGTTGCTTCGGCGCGGCGCGGCGCCCTGCCCCCGGCCGAGCCCGGGCGAGAGCTCGCCGCGGGAGGATTCCGCCTCGGCGCGGGAACCTTCGATGAGGACGGCACCCTGGTTTCGGTCGGCGACCTGCCCCTGACCGGTCCCCGTCTCGACGTTTGGCGGGCGCCCACCGACAACGATCGCGCCAGCCGCTACAGCCCCGTGCGGCCCGACGCCCTCTGGCGCCAGTACGGACTCGATCGCATGCAGCATCGCATCGACGACGTGCGGCTGGAGGGCGATGAGCTCGTCGTCGAAACCCGCGTGGCCCCCGCAGCGAACCTCCTGGGGCTGGCCACGACCTACCGCTGGAGCGCCCACGGCCCAGAACTGCGGCTCGTCGTCTCGGTGCGGGTCGAAGGGGACTGGCCCTGCCCGCTCCCGCGACTGGGGGTGCGCCTGGCTCTCCCGAGCGAGCTCGACACCGTGTCCTGGTTTGGCGGCGGGCCGGGGGAGGCCTACCGCGATTCCCGACAGGCGGCGAGGATTGGCACCTTCTCCGCGACGGTCGATGAGCTGCAGACGCCCTACGTCTTCCCGCAGGAGAACGGCAACCGCATGGCCGTCCGGTGGCTGGAGTTGCGGGATGCTGCCGGCCGGGGTCTCCGGGTCAGCGGTGCTCCGCTTTTCGACTTCACGGCGCGACGCTGGACATCCCACGACCTCGACGACGCGCGGCACACCACCGACCTCCGGAAGCGCGATGCGGTGTTCCTCAACCTCGACGCCGCGCAGCGCGGGTTGGGGAGCGCGTCGTGCGGCCCCGGGGTGCTCCCCGAGTACGAGCTGCTGGCGGCAGACAGCGAGTTCGAGCTGCGCTTCAGCCGGGTCGATCGCTAGGCGATCAGCGCCCCATCGCCCCACACTTCAGTGACCTGCCAGCGGTGATCGAGGATGACCGCGTCTGCGGCGTAGCCCGGAGCCAGCAGCCCGAGCCGGTGGTCGAGCCCGAGTGCCCGCGCTGGGGTGAGGGTGAGGGCCTCAACCGCCTGCGCTGGCGCGATATGCACGTCGCGCATGGCCTGGCGCAGCGCCGAATCCTGGGTGCACGTGGAGCCCGCGATCGTCGAGGTGCCGCGCAGCATAGCGAGCCCGTCGCGCACCGCAACGTTGAGGGTGCCCAGCTGATAGTCGCCGTCACCCACGCCAGCGGCCGCCATGGCGTCGGTCACGAGGGCGATCCGGCCGGGAGCGGCCGTGAAAGCGAGGTGCACGACGCTCGGGTGCACGTGCTTGCCGTCCATGATGAGCTCAAGCGTCACCCGCGGGTCGTCGAAGGCCGCGACGACAGGCCCGGGCTCGCGGTGATGGATGCCCGGCATCGCGTTGAACGCATGGGTGAGGATGCGCGCCCCCCGGTCAAAGGCTTCGCTGGCCTGCCGCTGGTTGGCCATTGTGTGCCCCAGCCCCACGACGACGCCGGCCTCCACGAGCACATCGATGGCTTCGAGGGCGCCATCGAGCTCGGGGGCGAGGGTGAGCTGGCGCAGGGTGCCGCGGGCGGCGGTGATCAACTCCTCAACGACCGCCGGTGTCGGGTCGAGCAGGAACGCAGGGCTGTGCGCCCCACGGTTGTCCGCAGACAGGAACGGTCCCTCCAGGTGCGAGCCGAGGATCAGCGGGTCGTCGGCTGCGAGATCGGCGATCAGGCCCAGGCTCTCCGCGAGACGGTCGACGGGGTTGGCCACGAGGCTGATGATCGACCGGGTGGTCCCGTGCGCACGATGCGTGGCGAGGGCCGCCGCGATGGACTCCGCACCATCATCGAAGGAGTGGCCGCCGCCGCCGTGCCCGTGCAGGTCGATGAAACCCGGGACCAGCCACCTGCCAGCGACATCGACGCGGGTGTCGGCATCCGGGGCCGGGCCGCTGCCCGTGCCGACGATGGTGTCGGCGTCCACGAGCATCCAGAAATCATCGACCTGGCCGTGCGCGTCGAGCTTCTGCGCGCCGTGGAAAAGGATGCTCATTTGAAGATGATCGTACGCGCGCCATCGAGCAGCACGCGGTGCTCCGCGAACCACTTGACGGCCTGGGTGAGGGTGCGGGACTCTTCGTCCTGGCCGATCGCGACGAGTTCTTGCCAGCTGCGGGAATGGTCGACCCGCACGACATTCTGCTCGATGATGGGCCCCTCGTCGAGGTCGCTCGTGACGAAATGTGCCGTGGCCCCGATGAGCTTCACGCCGCGGGCGTGCGCCTGCTTGTACGGGTTGGCGCCCTTGAAACCCGGCAGGAAGGAGTGGTGGATGTTGATGACGCGCCCGCTGAGCGCCTCGCACAGCTCAGGGGAGAGGATCTGCATGTAGCGGGCGAGCACCACCAGCTCGATGTCATGCTCTTCCACCACTTCGAGCACCCGCTGCTCGAACGCGAGTTTCTGGCCGGGGCTCTGGACCGCGTGTGACTCGAACGGCACGTCGTAGAACTCGGCGAGACCGGCCAGGTCGGGGTGGTTGCTCATCACGAGCGGCAGGTCCACGGGGAGCTGCCCCGCGCGTTCGCGGTATAGCAGGTCATTGAGGCAGTGCCCCGCCTTCGACACGAGTACGAGGGTACGCAGCGGCCGGGAGACCACATCGAGCGCCCATTCCATCGCGTACCGCTCGGTGATCGGCTGCAGCGCCGCCTCGAAGTCCTCCCGGCTGGCCGCCGACTCGACCTGCAGCCGCATGAAGAAGCGCCCGGTGTCGTCACTGGAGAACTGCTGGGATTCGGTGATGTTGCCCTCGGCGGTGACGATCGCCCCGCTGATCGCATGCACGATGCCCGGCTTGTCCTCGCAGACGAGGGTGAGGATCCAGTGGGTCGAAGTCACAGCACAAGGGTATTGCCTTCCGACGGGCGGGCTACGCTGGGAGGGATGTCCAAACAGCCCCCATTCCCACTTTTCCGCCTGTTGGTCATCACCGGGGCGATCTTCGTCTCGGTTTCCAGCGAGTTCCTGCCCACGGGCCTGCTGCCCGACATGGCGAGCGACCTGGGCGTCAGCGAGTCACGGGTCGGGCTCCTCGTGACGATCTTCGCATTCACGGTCGTCGTCAGCACCACCCCGCTCGCCCTGCTCACCCAACGGTTATCCCGCAAGTGGCTCATGGTGGGCTTGCTGCTCGTCTTCGCCATCGCCAACGTCCTCGCGGCGCTCGCCGAGACCTACGAGTTCCTGGTGTTCGCCCGCATTCTCGGCGGCCTGGCCCACGGGCTCTTCTGGGCGGTCACCGGCCCATACGCATCCCGCCTCGTCACGCGCCAGCAACTCGTGCGCGCCCTCAGCGTGACCAACGCGGGCGGTGCGGCCGCCTTCGTTCTCGGCATCCCGCTCGGCACCGCGATCGGGCACGCGCTCGGCTGGCAGACGGCCTTCTTGATCATGGCGGGGGTGGTGCTCGTGTTCACCGTTCTCGTCGTGGTCTTCCTGCCGCCCGTCGAGCACCGCCACACGCTCAGCACCGGTGAGATCTCCCTTCCCTATTTCAAGGACCGCACGATCCCCGCCGTGATTGCGGCGTGCATCCTGTGCGTGCTGATCATGCTCGGCCACAACTCCTTCAACACCTACATCGCGCCGTGGATCATCGGTATCGCCCGGTTCACCCCCGATGCCGTCGCGCCACTGCTGTTCGTCTCCGGTGCCGCCGGTGCCGTCGGGCTCTTTGTTGCCGGCGCCCTCGGCGATAAATACCCGAGGGCGACCTTCTCGGGGCTGCTCGGGGTCGTGGGTCTTGCCGTCGTGCTGCTCGCCGCACTCGGTGGCCCGCAGTGGTTCGTCATCGTGTTGTTCGTGGTGTGGGGGGTCGCGTTCGGTGGCCTCCCCTCGCTGCTGCACGGCCGGGTGCTCGGGGCGGCGTCGCCGCGCATCCGCGACCTCGCCTCCGCTTCGCTGACCACCGCGTTCAACCTCGCCATCGGTGGTGGCGCCCTGGTCGGCGGCTTCCTGCTCGACGCCTTCGGCGTGGGGATGCTGCCCTGGGCTGACGCCGCACTGGTGGTGGTCGCGCTCGCGTTCGTGATCGGCTACGACCTGCGCAACACCCGGATGAAGAAGGCCCACGACGACACCGCGAGCCAGATCACCTCGGCCGTGCGGTAACGACTGCTCCCGGGTACACTGGGCTCGTCGCGACTGGCGTTGAGATGGGCAACCATCGGGGAGCGACTGACATCGAGTGGGCCGTACGCCTGGGCCCACCGGATACCTTTGACCTATCCGTTTGAATGTCAGGAGCGCCAGTGTCGTTTAACTCTCCCCTCAGCGAAGTCGATCCCGAGATTGCCGCGGTCCTCGAGAATGAGCTCGGCCGCCAACGCGGCACCCTCGAGATGATCGCGAGCGAGAACTTCGTGCCGCGAGCCGTGCTCGAAGCGCAGGGCTCGGTGCTCACGAACAAGTACGCCGAGGGATACCCCGGCCGCCGCTACTACGGCGGCTGCGAGTTCGTCGACGTCGCGGAGTCCCTCGCCATCTCCCGTGCCAAAGAGCTGTTCGGCGCGGGGTACGCCAACGTGCAGCCGCACTCCGGGGCATCCGCCAACGCCGCCGTACTGTCGGCCATCGCCCAGCCCGGCGACAAGATCCTCGGCCTCTCGCTCGACGCCGGCGGTCACCTCACGCACGGCATGCGCTTGAACTTCTCCGGCAAGCTCTACGAGGCGCACGCTTACGGCGTGGACAAGGACAGCTTCCTCGTCGACATGGACGCCCTGCGCGCCCAGGCCCTCGAGGTGCGCCCCCAGGTGCTGATCGCCGGTTGGAGCGCCTACCCGCGCCAGCTCGACTTTGCCGCGTTCCGCGCGATCGCCGACGAGGTGGGCGCGAAGCTGTGGGTCGACATGGCCCACTTCGCGGGGCTCGTCGCCGCGGGCCTGCATCCTTCGCCCGTCCCCTACGCCGACGTCGTGTCGTCGACCGTGCACAAGACCATCGGCGGGCCGCGCTCGGGGTTCATCCTCACCAACGATCTCGACATCCAGAAGAAGATCAACTCGAACGTGTTCCCCGGCCAGCAGGGCGGGCCGCTCATGCACGTCATCGCCGCCAAGGCGACCGCGTTCAAGCTCGCGGGCGAGCCCGAGTTCAAGGACCGCCAGGAGCGCACCATCCGCGGCGCGAAGATCCTCGCCGAGCGCCTGACCGCACCCGACGCGAAGGCCGCGGGCATCGACGTGCTGACGGGTGGCACCGACGTGCACCTGATCCTCGTCGACCTGCGTGAGGCGCCCATCCACGGGCAGGAAGGTGAAGACATCCTGCACGAGGTGGGCATCACCGTGAACCGCAACGCGGTGCCCTTCGACCCGCGCCCGCCGATGACCCCGTCAGGCCTGCGCATCGGAACCCCCGCGCTCGCCACCCGCGGCTTCGGCGACACCGAATTCACCGAGGTCGCCGACATCATCGCCGAGGCCCTCAAGCCGAACCCGGATGTCGCGGCTCTCCGCGCCCGCGTGCTCACCCTCACCGACGGCTACCCGCTCTACCCGGGCCTGCAGTCGCCGGGGACCTGGAAGTAATGACGGCCGTCCGTCTCGACGGGGTCGCCACGGCGGCCGCCGTCAAGAGTGAACTCGCCGAGCGCATCGCAGCCCTCAAGGCGCGCGGCAGCGTGCCCGGGCTCGGCACGCTCCTGGTTGGCGAAGACCCCGGCTCCCTGTCGTACGTGGCGGGCAAGCACAGGGACTGCGCCGAGGTGGGCATCGAGTCGATCCGCGTTGACCTGCCGGCAGGGGCATCCAGCGCCGACATCGAGGGGGCCATCCGCGACCTTAACGAGAACCCGGCGGTCACCGGCTACATCATCCAGTTGCCGTTGCCCGCGGGCATCGACGAGAACCGGATGCTCGAGCTCATGGATCCCGATAAGGACGCCGACGGCCTGCACCCCACCAACCTGGGGCGGCTCGTGCTCGGGGTCGGTGGCGAGATCGACTCCCCGCTGCCCTGCACCCCGGCCGGGATCGTGGAGATGCTGCAGCGCTACGACGTGCCCATCTCGGGCAAACACGTGGTCGTGGTCGGCCGCGGGTTGACCGTGGGGCGGCCGCTCGGGCTGCTGCTGACGCGCAAGGGCCTCGACGCGACGGTGACACTCACGCACTCCCGCACGCAGGGCCTCGAGAGCTACGTTCGCCGCGCCGACATCGTCGTGGCGGCGGTCGGGGTTCCTGCCCTCATCCAGCCCGACTGGGTGAAGCCGGGTGCCGCCGTGCTCGACGTGGGCATCACGCGCGCGCTGAACCCCGAGACCGGCAAGGCCCGCCTCGTCGGCGACGTTGACCCGGCCGTGGCCGAAGTGGCGGGTTACCTGTCACCCGTGCCCGGCGGGGTCGGCCCGATGACCCGCGCCATGCTGCTCAAGAACGTCGTCGACGCCGCCGAGAGGACCCTGCGATGAAGTACCTGCTGGTTCTGGCCACCCTCGCCGCGGTCGTGCTCGCGGTGCTCTTCGCCCTCAAGTTCCTCGAGGTCTTCTAGGCTCCTGGGTGCGCTTCTCCGGAGGTTTCGGTCCCGACCGCGTCCGGCGACCTCACTGCGCTCGGTCGCTGCCAGGCCCAACCTGCGGTCCGGACCGAAACCTCCGGAGAAACGCTCGGGTCAGCTGGGGCGGCCGTACGCGTCTTTCTGGCCCGTTGAGACTCCAGTTATGACGGGCGACGCCCGGTCGGTGCAACAAGTGGAGTTTCGAGGGCCGGCGACACCTGGTGCCGGGATGACCCGAGTCAGCGATCGCGGGCTGCGCCGTTCGAGGCGGTGACGGTGAACATCGTGGGCTGGCCGAAGCCGTGCTCGGCGAAGGCCCCGTCGATGGCCACCTGGATGCGCGAGATTCCCGAGGAGGGGACGAGCGCGATGGCGGCCCCGCCGAACCCGCCGCCGGTCATCCGGGCGCCGATGGCTCCGTTCACCTGCGCGGTTTCGACAGCGAGGTCGAGCTCGGGCACGGAGATCTCGAAGTCGTCGCGCATCGAGATGTGCGAGGCATCCAGCAGCGCGCCGATCGCGGTGGGTCCATGTGTGCGCAGCGCCTCCACCGTGTCGAGCACGCGCTGGTTCTCGGTGACGATGTGCCGCACCCGGCGGAAGGTCTCGTCGTCCATCAACGAGCGCGCCCGGTCGAGGTCGTCGACGCTGAGGTCGCGCAGGGCCGGCACGCCCATGATCGAGGCGCCCAGTTCGCAGGATGCCCGGCGCGCGGCGTACCCGCCGGTGGCGTGGTCGTGGGAGACCCCGGTGTCGATGATGAGCAGTTCCAGGCCGGCCTCGGCGAACCCGAGGGAGACCAGCTCCGACTCGAGCGAGCGGCAGTCGAGGAACACGGCGTGGTCTTCGCGGCCGAGCAGCGACGCCGACTGGTCCATGATGCCCGTGGGGGCACCGACGGCCTTGTTCTCGGCGAGCTGGCCGACGCGGGCAAGGGTGCGCCGGTCGAAGCCGAGCTGCCACACCTCGTCGAGGGCTGCAGCGACGGCGCTCTCGATGGCGGCGGATGAGGAGAGTCCGGCGCCCACGGGCACCGTCGACTCGATGTACAGGTCCATGCCGGGCACGCCGCCGAGGTCGGCACCGAACTGGCCGAGCGCCCAGGCGACGCCGAGCGGGTAGGCGGACCAGTCGCGAAGCATGTCGGGCGCGAGGTCGGCGATGGCGATCTCGGCGACCTCGTCGGCGAAGGCGGAAGCGACCCGCAGCACCCCGTCCTCACGGGGGCCCAGCGCGACGACGGTGCGCCGGTTGATGGCGAAAGGCAGCACGAAGCCGTCGTTGTAGTCGGTGTGCTCGCCGATGAGGTTCACCCGCCCGGGGGCAGACCAGATGCCGAGCGGCGCACGACCGTATGCGTCCTCGAAGCGTAAAGCGACCTCGTCGCGAATATCAGACACGGGCGATTCCCTCTCGAATGAACTGTGCGGCCTGCTCCGGTGGGATGTCGCCGATCCATGCTCCCATGGCGGCTTCCGAGCCTGCGAGGTACTTGAGTTTCGACTCGGCGCGGCGCGGCGAGGTGAGCTGCAGCATGAGCCGGATGTCGTCGCGCGACTCGATCACGGGGGCCTGGTGCCACGCCGCGATGTAGGGCGTGGGGGTGTCGTAGAGCGCGTCGATGCCCCGCAGCAGGCGCAGGTAGAGGCTCGCGAGTTCGTCGCGTTCTGCCTCGTTGGTGGCCGCGAAGTCCGGGATGTGGCGGTGCGGCAGCATGTGCACTTCCAGGGGCCAGCGCGCGGCGAAGGGCACGAAGGCCGTCCAGTGTTTCCCGGCCAGCACGACCCGCTCGGAGGCGCGCTCGAAGTCGAGGATCGACTGGAACAGGCCCGGCCCGAAGGTGGCGATCGAGTCGATCAAGCGCTGGGTGCGCGGGGTGACGTAGGGGTAGCTGTAGATCTGGCCGTGCGGGTGGCGCAGCGTGACGCCGATCGCTTCGCCGCGGTTCTCGAAGGGGAACACCTGCGCGATGCCGGGCAGCGCACTGAGGGCGCTCGTGCGGTCGGCCCAGGCTTCGATGACGGTGCGGGCGCGCGAGGTGCTGAGCGAGCCGAACGAGCCTTCGTGTTCGGGGCTGAAGCAGACGACCTCGCACCGGCCATACGACGGTGACGTGCGCCCGAGCGAGACGCCGGAAAGGTCCGACAGGCCGAGCTCGGGGCCGAAGGAGGGGGAGCGGTTCTCGAACACGGCGACGTCGTAGTTGTTGGGAACCTCTGAGGGGTTCGACGCCGTGGCGGGGGCGAGCGGGTCCTGGTCGGCGGGCGGCAGGAAGACCCGGTTCTGGCGCGCGGAAGCGATGGAGATCCACTCGCCGGTGAGCGGGTCCTGCCGCATGGTTGCCGTGGTGGGCCGGGGGTCGAGGTGCCGGGTGTCGGCGGCACGCTCGGGCGGCAGCGTGGTGTCGGCGTCGTCGTAGTAGATGAGGTCACGGCCGTCGGCGAGAGTCGTCGCGTGCCGGGTGATACCTGCGGTCAGCATGGTATTACGATATCGAAAGTCATGGTTTCGAATGCGAAAGAAATCGTAAGCGCCGCGCCCCGCCGGCGCGAACTGGCGCGCCTCGTGACCCAGCGCGGCTTCGTGCGGGTAGCCGACGCGAGCCTCGAACTCGGGGTCAGCGAAGTGACGATCCGCGGTGACCTGCGCTCCCTCGAGGAGGCCGGCGCGCTCGTGCGTGTGCACGGCGGCGCGATGCCCGTGCTCGCCGACCGGGAATCGTCGCTCGAGACATCCCTCGACAAGGATGCCCCGGCCAAGGCCGCCATCGGTACGGCGGCGGCGCGCATGGTGTCGTCCGGTGAGTCGATCTACGTCGACGCGGGCAGCACGGCGATGGCTCTCGCCCTTGCGCTGGTCGACCGCCATGACCTGCACGACCTGGTGGTCGTCACGCCCGGCCTCACGATCGCTCTCGCCCTTGAGCCCGCGCTCAGCCGGTTCACGGTCATTGTCACCGGCGGCACGCTGCGCCCGCTGCAGCATTCGCTGGTCAACCCATTCGCGGCGCCCATGCTCGACTCGCTCAACCTCGACACCGCGTTCATCGGCTGCAACGGCGTGGATGCCCGTGCGGGGGTCACCAACGTGAACCTCCCTGAGGCCGAGATCAAGACCCACGTGATCGCGCGGTCGCGGCGCAGTGTGGTGCTCGCGGATGCCAGCAAGCTCGGTCGCATCGACCTGGCGCGCATCGCTCCCATCTCCGCGTTCCACACCCTGGTGACGGCCGGAGCCGCCCCCGTCGGTCTCGACGAGGCGCTGCTCGCGGAGGGGATGAACGTCGCTAGGGTTGAGCCGTGAGTGCACCCACCGGAGACCAGTACGTCATCACCCGCGGCACCGCCCGCGCCACCGTTGCGCAGGTTGCGGCCAGCCTTCGCGAGTTCAGCATCGACGGTGTCGAGCTGACCGAGCCCTACCCCGAGGGCGGCACCCCGCCCTTCGGCGACGGCATCGTGCTGATGCCCTGGCCGAACCGGATCGAAGACGGCGTGTGGCTGCTCGACGGTGAGCCGCAGCAGCTCGACCTCACCGAGCCCGACAAGAACAACGCGATCCACGGCCTCCTGCGCAACACGGCGTACGTGCTCGTCGAGCACAGTGAGTCGGCCGTGACGCTCCAGGCGAAGGTGTTCCCGCAGCACGGCTACCCGTTCCTGCTCGACACGACCGTGCGGTACGAGCTCGTCGACGGCGGGCTTGCCGTGACGCACTGGGTGAAGAACCTGGGCACGACGAAGGCCCCTGTCGCGGTGGGGACGCACCCGTTCCTGCGGATCGGCGATGTGCCGAGCGAAGACCTCGTCATCACCGCGCACGCCTCCACCTACTTCGACGTTGACGAGCGCCTCAACCCGCTGGCCGAGCTGCCCGTCGAGGGCACCCGCTTCGACCTTCGTGGCGGCGCCCGAATCGGCGACCTCGAACTCGACACCGCGTTCGGAGGGGTGCAGACGGTCGACCAGGTCAGCACCGTGCTGCGCGCCCCCGACGGCCGCGAGGTTCGCCTGCTGCAGGACGACAACCACGGCTACCTGCAGGTCTTCATCACCCCGATCTTCCCGAAGGACGGCGGCCTGCGCACCGCCGTGGCCGTGGAGCCGATGACGGCACCGCCGAACGCGTTCAACACGGGGCTCGGCCTGGTGTGGCTGGAGCCCGGCGCCGAGTGGACCGTCGGCTGGGGCATCCAGTACTCGGGCTGATAGCCTGAGGGCACGAAAGGGAGTAGTTCCCGCCGCGGGTTTCGGCCCGCGCTGGCGTGAGACATCGACATACTGGCAGGTCAGGATGACCCGCCCGGTGCTCCACCTCAGTGAGTGGCCACGGTCATCCACTGCTGGCGAACGAGACTTTCGGTCAGATCAATCTGGCCGGAATCGTCGACCCCTGATCTCCGGCTGGATCCGAACCGAAGGATCCCCATGCCGACCAGGACTGAAGTGCGCCGCTGGCGCGGGTACCTCGCCGACGAGCGCGCCGAGGCCGCCGTCTACCGTGACCTCGCCTCCCGCCGCACGGGTGAGGAACGCGAAATCCTCCTCGCGCTCGCCGAGGCGGAGCGTCGCCACGAACAGCACTGGCTCGACCTGCTCGGCGAGCAGGCCGGACCCTGGCGCAAGGGCAACCTGCGCACCCGGCTCCTCGGCTGGTTGGCCCGCCGCTTCGGTTCCGTGTTCGTGTTGGCACTCGCCCAGCGCGCGGAAGCCCGGTCGCCCTACGAGGCCGATGTCGACGCCACCGACGCGATGGCCGCCGACGAACGCATCCACGAGGAGGTGGTGCGGGCGCTGGCCACGCGCGGCCGCCAGCGCCTCTCCGGAACGTTCCGGGCCGCAGTGTTCGGTGCCAACGACGGCCTGGTCTCGAACCTGGCGCTCGTGCTCGGCATCAGCGCCGCGGGCGTGCCCAACGCCGTGGTGCTGCTTACCGGGGTCGCGGGCTTGCTGGCTGGCGCGCTGTCGATGGGTGCGGGCGAGTACGTGTCGGTGCGGTCGCAGCGGGAGCTGCTGGATGCCTCGACGCCGAACCCCAACGCCGGGGCATCCGTTCGCCACCTCGACGTCGACGCCAATGAGCTGGCACTCGTGTACCGGGCCCGCGGCATGACGCCCGTCGAGGCGGAGGCGCGGGCGGCCGAAGTTCTCGCGGGCGTTCCCGAGGTGGGCAGTGGCCGGGAGTTCCGCCCGCAGGACCATGAGGCGGTCGGCTCGGCGGTGGGGGCGGCGCTCTCGAGTTTCTGCTTCTTCGCCTCCGGCGCGGTCATCCCGGTGCTGCCGTACGTGTTCGGTGCCGAGGGGGTTGTCGCGGTCGTGATCGCCTCGGTGTTGGTCGGCCTTGCGTTGCTCGGCACGGGTTCGATCGTCGGGTTGCTGTCGGGGGCCTCGCCGCTCAAGCGCGCGCTGCGCCAGCTCGCGATCGGCTTCGGCGCGGCCGGGGCCACCTACCTGCTGGGCCTGCTCTTCGGGGTCAGCACGGCGTAGTCCTTCGCAGCCGCAGGCTTGTCACGGTGCCGCAGCGCATAATCGGAAGATGATCTCCACCGAGTTGGCGCGGGCACTCCGTGATTCCGGTTTGCAGTGGCGCCCGAAGCCGGGCGACGTGTTCCGCATTGACCGGGTGGAGGCCGATGACGAGACCTACATCCTGAGCGACATGACGGTGGAGGCACACGACTTCGGCACCGGAACCGTGCTCGGGTTCAACGGCACCACCGAGTGGGCGCTCGACTCGGTTGCCCTCGACGACACGCTGTGGCTGCCGCACGAGCACCAACTGCGCGAGTTCCTGGCCGACACGTTCGTCTCCCTCAGCCGCGGGCACCGGGTGGAGACGCGCTTCGAGGGCGAGGTTCATGTCTTCGAGGCGGATGACGCGGCGAACGCCTATGCGAAGGCCGTGCTGCACCTGCTCGACTCCCTCGTTGCCGACTGACTCGCCTGTCCCACTCGCCCGTCCCGCTGCTCTGATCCGGCCCTGCCCTCGGCCCCGCCTGCGGCCACCCCTCCCCGCTCCTCCCACTCTGCATGACGGGGTCGGGTCCGTCCTGCGGAGTGGGAGCTTGTGCACCACGTGGACACGTGGAGCACACTCCTGCCGGCGATAACAGGACACTCCTGCCGGCGATAACAGCGTGATGGGGTGGCGACCCCCGCGCGGTCGACGAGGCCCACGGGACCTCTGACCCTGTGGCGCGCCTGCGCGCCGGGGGAGTGTTGGAGGCATGAGGCACATTGACTCGGCAACCTGGGCGCTGATGAAGCGCCGCACCGCGAGCCGCCTGTTGGGCCAGCCGTGGCACTACGCCGCGCCCGCCGCCACCAAGCATGACGAGCGCAAGATGTACGAAGACCTCTCCACCGACGCCGTCATCATGGTGTCGATCGCCGAACTCGACGAGCGCTCCTGATCCAGCGCGTCCCGCCTGGCTTTTGTCGGGACGATCGGGCGTGCCCGCGGACGGAGTGCGAGGGTGCCCGGCAAGGGAGTGTGCGCGAGCGTGCCGCCGAACCCGCCCGCAGGGCAACGTGTGCCGCGGCGCTCGCCGGCTCAGGCCGGGATGCGGGCGATGATGACGGGTGCGTTGATGTTCAGCAGAACCTCGTGGATGACCGCCCCGATGAACCCACCGTTCTCGTATTCCGTGCGACTCGCGCCGAGCACCAGCATGGACGCGGAGCGGCTGGCGTCGAGCAGCGCGTCGGCGGTGTGCCGGTTGGAGATCCGGCTGCGCACGGCCAGGTCGGTGGCCGCCGTGGACGCGAGCTCGGAGGCGGATGCCAACAGCGCGCGCGACTCCGGCGCTGCGGGTGGCCCGGCCGCCGCGTGCAGCAGGGACAGGTCCTGGTGCAAGCGCTCCGCCTCGAGTGCCCCGAGGGTGACGGCGGCCTGCCAGGAAGGCCCGGGTGCAACACCCACGACCACCCCCCGTCGCCCGCCGAGGTCAACGTCGGGGATGACCGCGACCGTGCATCGGCACATGGATGCCACAGCGATGCTGCGGGTGCCCATGACACGGCCGCGGAGATATCCGGTCTTGTGCGTCCCGATGACCATCAGGTCTTCGGGCGCCGCCGACATGGTGAGCGCCCACACGGTGCTGCCGCGCAGCAGGTGTGTGCTGACGGCAACACCGGGGGCGAGATCGGATGCCAGCTCCCGCGCGTCCTCAAGGATGCGCTCGCCGTCATCCGGTTCGCTGCTCCCGTACTGGCCCCAGGTCTCATCCACGATGTGGGTCAGACGCACAGGCTCACCCGAATGTTTTGCCCGTGCCAGGGCCCATGCGAGAGCGGCTCGACTGGGCCCGGAAGCATCGATACCGACGTGGATTGTCACGATCAGCCTCCTTCGCTGGCCAGTTGTGCAAGACTCTCAGTCGTATGGTGGGCCTGGCAGGGCCGAAGGTCCTGCGTGCACCTGGCGGCTCCCCCACACCGTGCCTGGAGGTCACAGTGACCAGCGACGGGTCATCCCTCGCGTTCCCCAACGCGTCCCGATCAAAGCTCGATCGCGTGCTGGCGGATCTTGTCGAGTCGGCGCAGGAAGTGCTCGCCACCCAGGGCCGGCTGCGCTCGCTGCTCGACGCGACCCGGGCCGTTTCGGGAGAACTCGAGCTGCCCAGCGTCCTCCGGCGAATCATCGAAGTGGCGACGGAACTCGTGGGGGCGCGGTACGGGGCGATCGGCGTGATCGGCGCTGACGGCACCCTCGACCAGTTCATCCATGTCGGGATGCCCGACGATATGGTCCACGTCATTGGCCACCTCCCTGAAGGCCGGGGGTTGTTGGGCGCGCTCATCGAGGAGCAGGAACCGATCCGGCTCGAGCACCTGAGCGACGACCCGCGCTCCGCCGGTTTCCCGCACGGGCACCCGCCGATGGACAGCTTCCTCGGTGTGCCGGTCCGGGTGCGCGACGAGGTCTACGGCAACCTCTATCTCTCCGAAAGCAAAGACGGCGCATTCAGCGACGAAGACCAGGAACTGCTCATGGCGCTCGCCGCGACTGCGGGAGCTGCGATCGACCACGCCCGCCTGTTCGACGAAAGCCAGCGCCGCCAGCGGTGGTCTGCCGCCTCAGCCGAAGTGACCTCCGCGCTGCTCTCCGACCAGGCCGAAGACTCGCTCGCGATCCTCGCCGACCGGGTTGCCGCGCTCGCCGACGCCGACCTGGTCTGCGTCACGATTCCGCTGGGCCCCTCGACGATGTCGGTTGAGGTGGCTCGCGGCCACCTCGCTGCCTCGGTGGCCGGCACCACGTTCGCGAGCGCTGGCACCCTGACCGGTCGCGCCCACGAGAGCGGCCAGCCGGTGATGGCCGACAGCCTGCTCGGGATGAACACCGAACCGCCGCTCGCCCTGGGCCCGAGCATGGCCATCCCGCTCACCCCTCTCGACCAGCCGAGCGGCGTGCTCCTGGTGTCTCGCCTGCCCGGCCGGCCCCGGTTCAGCCCTGCCGATCTCGACATGGCCGCCGACTTCGCGGCCCAGGCCGGGGTTGCGCTGCGCCTGGTGATTGCCCGGGAGGACAGCCAGCGCCTGGTGTTGCTCGAAGACCGCGGGCGCATCGCGCGTGACCTGCACGACCACGTCATCCAGCGACTGTTCGGCGCCGGTCTCAGCCTGCAGGCCATCGCCGGGAGCCTGCCCGAGCCGCGACTGCGCACCGAGATCGCCCGGCAGGTCGACGCGCTCGACGCGGCAATCGCCGAAATCCGCACCGCCATCTTCACCCTCACCAGCGCCGCCCACAGCGATGCGCCATCGGTACGCCACCGCGTGATCGACCTGCTCGGTGAGATGGCCGGGATGTTCCCGACCTCACCCCGGGTCACGTTCGGCGGCCCGGTCGACCTGATGGTTCCGCTCGAGCTCGTCGACGACCTGGTGGCCGTCGTGCGCGAGGGCCTCACCAATGTGGCCAAGCACGCCGAAGCGGAGAGCACTTCGGTCGTGATCGCGGTCGATGAGGATGTCCTCAGCGTGGTGATCGAAGATGACGGCATCGGGTTCACCCCCGACCCGGGCGGCCGCCGCAGCGGCACCGGTAACATCGCCGAGCGCGCCGCGCTGCGCGGGGGTGACAGCGAAATAGTCCCGCGGGAGCCGCGGGGCACGATACTGAGATGGTCAGTACCGATCAGCGGGAGAGAGACACCATGACGAGAGTGTTCCTTGTCGACGACCACGAGGTGGTCAGGCGCGGCGTTGCCGACCTCATCAACGCCGAGACCGACCTCGAGGTCGTGGGGGAGGCGTCAACCATCCGCCAGGCCGTGGGGCGCATTGCGGCCACGCTGCCCGACGTCGCGGTGCTCGACGTGAGGCTGCCCGACGGCAGCGGGATTGACCTGTGCCGGGACATCCGTTCAGCGCACCCCGACGTGCGCTGCCTCATGCTGACGGCCTACGACGACGACCAGGCGACCTACACGGCGGTGCTGGCGGGAGCGTCGGGCTATGTGCTCAAAGACATCCGCGGCCAGGGCCTGCTCGAGAGCATCCGCCGGGTGGCGCGCGGCGAGAACCTGATGGATGCCGCCGCCTCACGCCGCATCGTGCAGGTCGCTGCCGAAGAGACCAGCGAGGCGGCAACTCTCACGCTTCGTGAACGCCAGGTGCTCGAGCTGATCGCCGAAGGGTTCACCAACCGCCAGATCGGCGAACGGCTTGAGCTCGCCGAGAAGACGGTCAAGAACTATGTTTCGGGGCTTCTCGCCAAGCTCGGGATGGAACGGCGCACGCAGGCCGCCGTGTACGGGGCGCAGCTACCCAAGCACTAGCTCGCGGTCGGGCCTTGCACATTCCCGCGGTGCGCCGCAAGGGATCGGCAGCATCCGGCGGCGGGTATAGCGTGGCAAAACGGGCGAAACGACGGAAAGGTCACCGTGAAGGTCACGAAAGTGCGATTCGATGATCAAACCTTCCTGCTCGATCCTGAGCAGGACGTCGAGGAAGCCAAGCTCGCGATCGTCACAGCGGTGCGCGAAGGCTCAGATTTCGTCGACTTCCACACCGTCGGGCACGGCACCATTTCGCTGCTCGTCACCCCCAACCTCCCCGTGCGGTTCGAGATCATCGAACGCACCGAGGAAGACATGGACCGGCTCGAGGCCGACCCGCCCCCGCTCGACTCGCGGCCGCACTACAGCGATTTCGACTACTAACTATCACAGCTGCTGGGGACTTTTGGCCCTGCCCGATGTGACCCCGCTGCGGTCTGCTGGGGGGATTCGGTAACGAGCGGAGCACCCATGAGGTTCGAGCGGGCCGGTGCATCCCGTCGCCTCGCGGCAGAATTCCTGGGTTGTGCCCTGCTGAACGCCGTCGTCATCGGTTCCGGTATCGCCGCCCAGAGGTTGTCGCCGGGCGATGTCGGCCTGCAGCTGCTCGAGAACGTGTTTGCGATCTGCCTCGCCCTCCCGGTGCTGATCCTGGTGTTCGGTCCGCTGAGTGGAGCGCACTTCAACCCGCTCGTGTCCCTCATCGAGTCGGTCAGCGGTGGCCGGTCGTGGGGCGACACGGCGATGTACATCCCCGCCCAGGTCGTGGGCAGCATCGCCGGCGCTATCCTCGCGAACCTCATGTTTGGTGTCCCCGCGATCAACATCAGCACGACCGAGCGCCTGAGCGGATCGCACGTCCTGGGTGAGGTGGTAGCCACCGCTGGGCTCATCCTGGTGATCTTCGCGCTGGCCCGCACCGACCGGGGTGCGGTCGCCCCCGCGGCCATTGCCGCTTATATTGCCGCGGCCTGCTTCTTCACCAGTTCATGCAGTTTCGTCAACCCGGCGATCACCATCGGGCGCGCCTTCAGCGACAGCTTCGCGGGGATCGCGCCGGGCTCGGTGCCTGGCTATATCGCCGCCCAGTTATGCGGTGCGGCAGTCGGGATGGTGCTGGTGTGGTGGCTGTTCCCGACGACGTCCGAGACGCGCCGGGCCGCTCAGATCAGGTCTTCGTCAACCAGCTCGGGGTAGACCTTCATCGCCGCCTGGCGCCGAGGCACCACGGCGACGGGCGCGGGCATCGCGAGCAGCACCGAGTGGCTGACCGAGCCGAGCAGTAGGCCGGTCAACGCCCCTCGACCCCGGGAGCCGAGCACTACGAGCGAGCAGTCGGCGGCGCGGCGGGTGAGCGCGGCGGCGGCCGGGCTCGTGGACAGTTCCTCGGTGACCGTCAGGCCGGGATGCTGCTGCCGAACCCTATTGGCGGTGGTCGCGAGCTCATGTGATTTCGCCCCCGCCGCCCGTTCCGTCGCGGGCTCCTGGCCCGATGCGGCAGGTGGTTCCCAGGTGTGCACGATCGCGAGGGGCTGGTGCCGACGGTCCGCCTCACGGGCGGCGAGACGCAGCGCATAATCTGAGGTCTCGTCGTCGGCCCAGCCGGCAACGATCGCACCATCCCGCGGCGTCCAGCTGGCGGGCACCACCACCGTCGTGCAGCGGGCGTGGCCAGCGACCCTGAGGGGCAGCGTGCTGTTGGTGAGGCCCGCGATTGCCGAGGTCTTGTTGGTGCCCACGACGATCAGGTCGGCGTGGCGTGACGCGCTTATGAGGGTGTCGTGGGGCACACCCTTCCGCATCCGGGTGCGCACGCGCACGCGAGGCACCGCGGCACGCACCGCGGCCAGGGCTTCCTCGAGCGACCGCTCCGACCGCGTCCGCTTCGCGTCGCCTTCCGGCTGCGCGGAGTCGATGCCGACAATGGTGGTGATCTCGAGCGTCATCTCCACGGTGCGGGCTCGGTCGATCACCCAGCCCAGGGCTGCCCGGCTCGCCGGCCCTCCGTCCACGGCCACGATCACTTTTTCCACGATGACGCCTCCTTGCGCTTGTGAGGCGATGCTCGCGGTCGGGGGCGGTTACCAACAGGGCCAGAAGTCCCGTGGCCCGCCTCCTGGCGCGAGAGGTCGGGACCAAAGTCCCTACGGACGGCGGTTCAAGGGGAGCAAGCTCGTGGTATGCGCGCACTGGTTGTCTATGAATCCCTGTGGGGCAACACCGAGAAGGTGGCGAAAGCGGTCGCTCACGGGCTCGAGGCCGCGATGACCGTAGACCTGGTTGATGTCGACTCCGCGCCGCATTCGCTGGAGGACTTCGACCTCGTCCTCGTCGGTGGGCCCACCCATGCCTTCTCCATGAGCCGGGCATCCACTCGTCACAGCGCTGAGACCGACAAGGGCGTGCGGAGCGTGCCGCAGCGCGGCATCCGGGAGTGGCTCGGCTCGGTACGGCATGTCTCACGGCCCATCCCCGCGGCATCCTTCGACACCAGGGTCGCGTCGCCACGACTGCCCGGGTCCGCCGCCAAGGCGGCGCGACACGAACTGCGGTCACTCGGCCTGGACACGAGCGCCAAACCGGCATCGTTCCATGTGCATGGCTACGAAGGACCACTCGTCGACGGTGAGCTCGAGCGTGCCGAGCACTGGGCGCACCGCTTCCTGCCGAGCGCTGCCGTCAAGGCCTGAGGGGTGGACCTGGCACAGGTCACCCTCCTGTGGTTGCCGGTGGGTGCCGGCACGCGGGTGGTCATCCACACCAGCCGGTGGTGGGAGTTCGTCATCGCACGCCGCGACCGACGCGCATCCCGCCCGCTCTTCCACGCAGCGCTCGATGTCGTCCTTGACGGCGAGCACTACGTGGTGGAGATGGCGCCGGCGTGGGGCCTGCCCGCCGCCGAGCGCGGTGTCGTCGCGACCGGGCCGGTCGGGATGCCCTGGCTCGGGCGTTTCCGGCTGTTCCGCTACGAGGTTCGCCGCTGGCGTGACGGGATCCTGCCCGACCGTCGTTGGGCGGTGGGGCAGCCGCTCGTACTCAGCGAGGAGCCAGTCACGGTGCGCAGCCTGTTCGACGCGGTGCCGCGCGTGCCGGCGCTCGCCTGGGGGCGTCGCGTCACGGCTGTCGACGACATGTGGAACTCGAACTCCCTCATTTCGTGGTTGCTCGTGAGCTCGGGCATCCCCGCCGACCTGCACCCGCCCGATGGCGGTCGCGCTCCCGGGTGGGCTGCGGGGCTTGCCGTCGCATCCGGGTCCATCGCGCGGTAACCCCGTGGCGGCGCGAGCGCCCCAGAGTACAGTTGCCCCTAATGTCGTTCACTCGCCGCACTTTCCTGGTTGGGGCAGGGGCGGGGCTCTCCGTCCTGGCCCTTGCGGCCTGCACCCCGCCCAAACCCGTGCCCACGGCGAAGCCGACACCCGAGCCCGACCTGGCACCAGCGCCGTCCACCCTGTGGCGCAGCCGCTGGTCCTCCGACCCTTACGCCCTCGGCGCCGTCAGCTTCCTGCCGGTCGGCTCGAGCCCCGACGACCGCACGGCGCTGCGGACGCCGCTGCTGGGCCGGGTCTTCTTCGCCGGTGAAGCGATCTCCGACAACCCGGGCACGATCAGCGGTGCAACCCAGTCCGGTGCGCAGGCCGCGAGGGACGTCAATGACGTCCTCGTCGAGGGCGAGCGCGTGGCGGTGGTCGGTGCCGGGGCGGCGGGGGCCGAAGCGGCGCGGCTGCTCAGGATCCTCGGGGCCGAGGTTATCGTCGTCGAGGCCCGCGACCGCACCGGTGGTCGCATCGACAGCAGGACCACCGCCGACGGCACCGCCTTCGAGCTGGGCGCCTGGCAACTCGCCACCGACCGCGACGCGGCGGTCATCGCCGACCTCGAGAGGCTCGACATCGGCACGGTGGCGCTCGCCGGCGACATGGCGCTTGCCGCCGACGACGAGCTTACGACGGGCAGCCTTGACGAGGTCTCGGTGGCCGAAGCCGAGCTGGGCGCCCGCCTGTCGACCTGGGCCGCGCAGCAGGTCGACGACCCCGGGGTGGCCGGTGCACTGGACGCCTCAGGCGCCTCTGCGGGCAACCCGGCCGTCGGGGACATCCCGGCCGCCGCTCTTGACGGGCTGTTTGCCGAGGCGGTTCGCCTCGCGACCGGTGCCGAGCCGACGGATGTCTCGCTGTGGTTCCCGCCCGCCGCGATCGGTGCCGCCACCGTGCTGCCCACCGGCAAACTTTCTGCCCTCGTGGAGCCCAGCTTCGAGGGCATGCGGCTCGCGCTGTCCACGGCCGTCGTCGCTGTTGCCTACGACGAGGACGGTGTGAGCCTGCGGCTCGGCACCGGCGAGTCGATTCCCGTCGACCGGGTCGTCGTCACGGTGCCGCTCGCGGTGCTGAAGTCCGGCGCCATCCAGTTCGACCCGCCGCTGCCCCTGTCGATGCGCAGCGCCATCAACTCGGTTGGTGTCGGCCACATCGAGCTGGTGCGGGTCGCCTTCGACGAGGCATTCTGGACGACGGATGCCGTCATCTGGAGTCTCACCGGCACCGACACCGCCATCAGCACCTGGATCAACCTGCAGCCCCTCACCGGTGAGACCGCCCTCCTCGGGATCGCCGCGGGCGACTCCGCGGTCGAACTCGACGGCCTCGATGACGGCGACCTCGCCGAGATGGTGCGAGGCATGCTCGTGCCGTTCGTCGGCTAGGTGCCCCGCGCCCCACCGATCGGCTTCGCGACCAGCAGCAGGGTGCCCACCGCCAGGAACACCGCCAGCGCCAGCCCCGAGAGCGTGACGAACTCGAGCGGATCGCTGACCTGCCCGGGGTCGAGGAAGTAGTACGGGTACCAGTTGACGATCGGGCCGCGGAGCATCGTGATTCCGCCCCACACGATCGGGTACCCGGCGACCCAGGCCAACGCCCGGAACGACACGCGGGTTCGGCGAGGGGAGAGCATCCAATCGGCAAGCGCCACCACCGGCAGGATGAAGTGCAGGGCGACATCCGACCAGGAGACGTCGATCCGCACGCCGCGCGCTCCACTCTGCTGCACGATGAGCGCGAAGACGATGCCTGCCGTGACGACATAGGTCAGCACCAGCACGCGGGCGGCGTCCAGCCGCGGATGATCCAGGCCCGACCTCAGGGCGATGACACCGCCGATCGTGGACACCACCACGAAGGCGATGTTGCTCTGGATGGTCAGGTAGGCGAAGAAGTTGGCCGGGTCGATCCAGGCCGCGCTCCAGAGATACCGGGCGACGAGGCTGATCGCGACCGCCGCGGCACAGGCAAGACGGCCGGTGCCGAATGTGGTGCGCGCGAATCGAGAAGCCATGCCAGCAACACACTCTCATCCCCCGTGCAGCAGCGCGGAGCCGCCCCGCCGCGCGTGCGGCTACAGGCCAACAGCGTAACCGCGGTTCGAGTGTGCGCCCTGCGGGGCACCGGGTCAGCCGAAAGCGCCGGTCATCCGCTCGACGGCCTCCTCGAGCACGCTCGGGTCGCATGCGAGGTTGATGCGCGCGTGCCCGCGCCCGGCGGCTCCGAAGGTGGGGCCCGAGTTCAGGGCGACCCGGGCATCCTGCAGCACCCGCTCGGCGGGGTCGAGGCCGAACCCGAGATCGCGGAAGTCGAGCCAACCCAGGTAGGTGGCCGTCGGGCGCCGGTAGCGCACGAGCGGCAGGCGGCGGGTCAGGAGCCCTGCGAGCAGCTGGTCGTTGTGCATGATGCGCGAGATCGTCGCATCCAGCCACTCCTCGTCGCCGTACGCGGCCACGTTCGCGTGCAGGCCCAGGATGCTCGTGCGCGACGCCACCTCCTGGGGAAAGCGCTCAAGCACCGCAAGCGCCGCGGCGTCGGAGGGAACCATGAGCGCGCACTTCATCCCGGCCATGTTCCAGCCTTTGCTCGCCGAGGTGACCGTGATCGCCCGCGCCCCCACCTCGACCGCGACGGTCGCGAACGGAGTGAACGTCGCGCCATGGTGGGTGAGGGGGGCGTGCACCTCGTCGGCGATCACCAGCACGTCGTGCCGCGCCGCGAGCATCGCGAGGGCCGCGAGCGTCTCGCGGTCGTGGGGGAGGCCCAGGGGATTGTGCGGGTTGCACAGCAGCATCGCGCGGGCGCCGGCGATGAAGGCCTGCTCGACCTGGTCGAGGTCGAGCTGCCAGCCCTCCAGCTTCTCCACCATCGGCACATCCACGGTCGTCAGGCGGGCTTCGTCGACCAGCTCAAAGAACGGTGGGTACACCGGCGAGTTCACCACCACCGGCGACCCGGCGGGCACGCCGTACCGCAGGCTCTCCACGATCCCGACGCTCACGTCGGTTGCGACCCGCACCGAGGCGGGGTCGAGCGCCCAACCCCACCGCCGCTGCGCGAACTGCGCGAACGCGTCGGCGAGGGGGCCAGCCGAGTCGATGTACCCGAGATCGGAGGTGGAGACCCGCGCAATGATCGCTTCACGGATGCGCTCGGAGACCGGGTAATCCATCTCGGCCACGAACAGCGGCAGCACGCCCTCCGGGTACCGGGTCCACTTCAACGAGGAGCGGGATGACCGCAGCCGGTCGGCCGCGGCGGAAGATGCGATCGACATGCCCCAAGCCTGCGTCACTGCAGGGGTCGCGCGCCAGCCTTGTGTCATTCGGCGTCGCACAGCGCTCGTGGCGTCGGGATCGATGTGGAGAACGTCGATTCCGGATGCTCCCACGAACGATGCCCGCCAATTGTGAGAGCTGTTTATCTACAGATGTAGAAACGCCAGCGAAACAATCGCGTAATGCGTTGTCTACATGCGTAGGAAATAATCCTGGCGTGCAGACATTGACTCCCGTACTCGAACCGGGCTCGCCGCGATGACGGGGTACCTGTTCTTGCAGCAGCTTCTTAACGGGCTGAGCTTCGGCGCGCTTCTCTTTCTCATCGCGAGCGGATTCACCCTCGTCTTCGGCCTGATGCGCATTTCCAACCTTGCCCACGGCGCTTTCTATGTCGTGGGTGCCTACCTGGCGGTCGTCGTGGTGGCCACGACGGGCAACTTCTGGGCCGGTGTGCTCGCCGGTGCTGCCACGGCTGCGGTTCTTGGCTTTGGCCTCGAGCGCGGACTACTTCGCCGGGTGCGCGGTCGCGAGATGCCGGAGGTGCTCATCACCGTGGGCGTCTCGTTCGTGGTGGCCGACCTCGTGCTCGCCTTCTTCGGCGGCGACCCCAAGTCACTCACTTCCGGCCAGGGCGCCCCGTCCGGTGCACTCGTGCTCAACGACTTCGTGTACCCGCAGTATCGGCTTTTCATCATCGGCTTCACCGTGGTTATCGGTGCCGCCCTCTTCCTCGCGCAGAAATATTCCCGTGTCGGGGCGATCGTTCGTGCGGGTGTGGATGACCGCGAGACGGCCGCCGCTTTGGGCATCCGCATCGACCGGGTCTTCACGGGTGTCTTCCTCATCGGGGCCGCCCTCGCGGGTGCCGCTGGCGCGATCGGCTCCGGCCTTCTCAGCCTCAGCCCCACGTCGGGCACCGAGATGTTGCTCTATGCGATGGTCGTCGTCATCGTCGGCGGTCTCGGCAGCATCACGGGTGCGGCCGTCGGTGCCATCGGTATCGGTCTCATCGATGCCTTCACGAAGGTGCTGCTGCCCGAGTTCGCGTACTTCACGATCTTTGCGCCGATGGCACTGGTGCTCGTGCTTCGGCCGCGGGGCCTGTTCGGGCGTGCACTGTGACGCGCGCACGGCTGCTACGGCGGCTCCCCGTCGTTATCCTGCTTCTCGTGGCCGTTGCCGCGCCCTACGTGATGGGGAGCTACTACGTCTCGCTGATCTCGCTCACGCTGGTGGCCGCGATCCTGGCGACGAGCATTAACTTCCTCGCAGGCAACGCCGGTCTTGTCTCGCTCGGCCATGCGGGAATCGCGGCGACCGCCGGGTACGGGCTCGCCTGGGCCTTCCGGCAGGGGTGGGACGTGGGCGCACAGCTCGCCGTCGCCGCCGGAATGACGCTCATCACCAGCATCATCTACGGGCTCATCTCGATGCGCACCCGGGGCATCTTCTTCCTCATGGTGACGCTCGCCGTAGGGATGGTCGTCTACGGGATGGCGTACCGGTGGTCGTCGGTGACCGGCGGCACGAACGGCATCCCGGGGGTGCGTCGCCCACCCCTCGTGGCGGACTACTGGCAGTTCTACTTCCTCGTGCTCGCCGTGTTCGTGCTCGTCACCATCGCCCTCATCATCGTCAGCGGTTCGCCGTTCGGGCTCACTCTTCGCGGCATCCGAGACAGCGAATCGCGCATGGTGAGCCTCGGCTACAACGTTCCCGCCTACAAGTTCGCCGCCATGCTCCTGTCGGGCATCGTCGCCGGCATCGCAGGCGTCCTGGCGGTCTGGCAGAGTGAGTTCATCAGCCCCGTCGTGGCCGGTTTCGCCGAATCGGCGAACGGGATGATCATGGTCGCCCTGGGCGGACTCGGGACGGTGTTTGGTCCGCTCGTCGGCGCCGTTCTCGTCACCAGCTTCCAACACGTGCTCTCAAGCGTGTTCGAGCGCTGGTCGACCCTCCTGGGTGTGCTGTTCATCCTCTCCGTGATCTTCGCGCCGCAGGGAATCGTCGGTGGGGTCAACGACCTCGCACGACGCATCTCGCGCCGCAGAAGCGGCCCCACCGCCGTCCACCCCTCCGCACCGGAGAACCCGCTCCATCCCGATCGAAAGGACACCTGATGATTCACAAGACTCGTATGGCGGCTGCAACCACCGTGGCACTCGCCGCGTTGGTCCTGACTGCGTGCGCACCATCCAGCGACCTCGCCGGCGACGACTCAACCGGCGACGGCCCCTCCGGCAGCACCTACAGCGTCGGCGTGCTCGCACCCATGACCTCGTGGGCGGGCGCCATCGGCGTCGACATGCAGCAGGGCTGGGACATGTATTGGAACGAGAACGACAACACGGCCGGCGACTACACGATCGAGACGAACTGGCAGGACACCGCCAGTGACCCCGACACGGCGCTCACCAAGGCGCACCTCCTTGTTGAAGAAGACAAGGTCGACCTGGTCGTCGGCCCGCTGCTGGCCAGCGAGGGTCTCGTTGTCGGCGACTACCTCAGCCAGGAGGGTGTCGCGAACCTCGCGCAGACCGCTGCAGATGACCTTACCCAGCGCCTCGCAAGCCCCCTCGTCGTGCGCACCGGCAGCTACACGGGAAGCCAGATGACCTATCCCGCAGGGGCCTGGGCGGCAGAGGAGGGCTACACGACGGCCGCGACGCTGTGCGTTGACTATGCCTTCGGCTGGGAGAGCTGTGGCGGGTTCGTCTCGGCATTCACCGACGCGGGCGGCACAGTGTCGACCCAGCTCTGGTACCCGGGCGACGCCTCTGACCTCAGCAGCTACGTGAGCCAGCTCGCGAGCCTCGACGTCGACGTGATCTTCATCGGCTCGGCGGGCGGTACCGACAGCTCGAACTTCCTGCGGTCTGCGTCAGACTTCGGCCTCCTCGCAAAGACGCCGATCATCAACAACTGCTGCACCACCGACCAGGCGATCCTGCAGGACGTGGGCGACATCGCCCTCGGCCAGCTCTCGGTGTCGAACTGGGCCGAAGGCAATGACGACCCCACCGTCGCCGACTTCGTCGCCAAGTACGAGGAGGCCTACGGTGTGCTGCCGTCGAGCTACGCCTACGGCATGTACGCGTCCGCCCAGATGCTCGCGCAGGCCATCGAAAGCTCCGACACGAAGCTCGCCGGCGAGGACCTCGTCGACGCCGTCAAAGCGGTCGATCTGTCAACCACGATCATCGGTGGCGGTTCGCTTGACGAGTACGGCAACATCGTCGGCCCGGTCTTCCTGCGTGAGGTGGTCGCCCGCGAAGACGGAACACTGTGGAACACCGTCGTAAAGACCTACGACGACGTGAGCCAGTTCTGGACCTTCGACGCCGATTCCTACCTCGCCAACCCTTCGTTCAACCAGGAGTTCCAGACGCAATGAGCTCCCCCCGCCACACCTCCCCGTCGCCGGCTTCGGCCGGCGGCGGGGAGGCCGCCCTCGTGATCGACGGTGTGACCCGTCGATTCGGTGGCCTCACCGCGCTCTCGGGCGTCAGTATCGTGCTGCCACAAGGTGGCAGGCTGGCCGTCATCGGCCCGAACGGTGCTGGCAAGACAACCCTCTTCCGCATCATCTCCGGCGAGATGCGCGTCAGCGACGGCACGATCAGGATGTTCGGTGACGACGTCACACGCACGAGCGAGCGCCGCCGCGCCCGTCTCGGTGTTGCCCGCACCTTCCAGGTCTCGAACCTCTTCCCGTCGCTCTCGGTCGCCGACAACGTGCGCATCGCGGCACAGGCGAAAGGGTCGGTGCCGAGGCGCTTCTGGCGCCGCGTCCGCGAGTCGGATGCCGTGGGCGACAAGGCGCTCGCGATACTCACCAGGGTCGGGCTCGAGCAGCGCGCCGCCGATACCGTTGCCGACCTCTCCCACGGTGAACAACGCCAGTTGGAGATCGCGATGGCCCTCGTGGGTGAGCCGCGCCTGCTCCTGCTCGACGAGCCCGCCGCCGGGCTGTCCGCTGCCGAGCGGAAGGTGTTGCGTCGCCTGCTCGAGGAGTTGCCGCGTGACTTGAGCGTGCTGCTGATCGAGCACGACATGTCGCTGGCCCTCGAACTCGTCGACGAAGTGCTCTGCCTCGACAACGGTGTGCCCCTCGCCCACGGCACCCCCGACGAGATCCGCGCCAACCCGGCCGTGCAGGCCGTCTACCTCGGTCGAAGGGAATGACCATGAGCCCGACCCCGACCGACCTTCTGGTGGTGAGCGATCTCCACGTCGGCTACGCCTCGTCACAGGTGCTGCAGGGTGCCGAACTCAGTATCGCTCGAGGCGAATCCGTCGCGCTGCTCGGCCGCAACGGCATGGGCAAGACGACGCTGGTGCGCGCACTGATGGGCCTCAAACCCCCGCAAGTGACAGGCGGCTCAGTGCTCTTCGATGGTGAGGAGATCCTGGGCCGACCGTCGCACCACATCGCCGCCGTGGGCCTCGGTTATGTGCCGCAGGGGCGCCACGTGTTCGGCAGCCTCACCGTGCGGGAGAACCTGCGCATCGTGCCATCCCGTCCCGTGCCCAAAGAGCACTCCTGGACCGTCGAGCGCGTCTTCGAGTTCTTTCCGCGCCTGCTCGAGCGCGAGAAGTCGTTCGCCCGCACGCTTTCGGGCGGGGAGCAGCAGATGCTGGCCATCGGGCGCGCACTCATGACCAACCCGCAACTGCTCGTCATGGATGAGCCGTCAGAGGGTTTGGCGCCGGCCGTGCTGCGGGTCATCCGGGACCGGTTGCTCGAGCTGCGGGCATCCGGGCTCTCAGTGTTGGTCGCCGAACAGAACGTCGACCTCGCGCTCGCACTCAGCGACCGCGTCGCCATCCTGGGCGAAGAGGGCCGCATCGTGTGGAGCGGGCCGTCCCGCTCCCTCGTGAGCGACCCCGGACCCATCCATCTCCACCTCGGGCTCTGACCCGGGCGCTGAAAGGAAACACCATGAGCACGTTTGACCGCATCGACCCCGACCCGTCGAAGATCGACTACCTCCCGTACGCGCCGGCGGTCGTGGTGCCGGCCGGCTCCGAGTACTTCTTCCTCTCCGGAGCTACGGGCATCCCGCTGTACCACGCGCATCCGCACATCCCTGAAGAATGCGTCCTCCCCGACGACGCGGGGGAGCAGGCCCGCCGTGCCGTGACCACCATCACCGAGCTGCTCGCGTGGCTCGGCATGGACTGGTCAAACGTCGTGCACACCTACGACTTCATGACCGACATGCGTGACACGGGGGCCATCTACATGGCCATTGCTGAGGTTCTCGGCGAAGGTGCCTGGACGCCCGCATCCACCCTCATCGGCGTCAACTCGTTGAGCGCCCCGGGTGCGCGTTTCGAGTTCGACGTGATCGCCGCTCGCCCACCCCAGGGTGACGTGTCGCCGCGACCTGCGGCGCGCACCGTCACCGTCCCGGGGCACGGCCCGATCGCCTCGGTCGCGAGCGACGAAGAACTGCTGTGGATGTCGGGCTCAACCGCCGTCGACTTCTACCACCACCACCCCCACATCGAAGATGAAGAAGACGTGCCCTACCGCGCGAGTGGGCAGACGAGCAAGATCCTGGGCATGTTCGACGAGGCCTTCGGCAGCATGGATGTCGGGTGGAAAGACATCGTCAAGCTATACAGCTGGGCTACCGATTCCCGGGACATCCCGGCGATCGACACCGGTGTCGCCGCCCACCTCGCATCCACCCCTCCCAGCATCACCGTCGACATCGCCGCCCTCAGCGCCCCGCCCGCCCGACTCGAACTCGAGTTCGTCGCGACCCGCGGTCCGAAGCCCACCCCGGGCGTCGCGACCACCGACCCCGCGCCGGTGATCGAAATCCTGCACCCGCAGCCCGAGAAAGCGCACCTGCTGCCCTACGCCCCCGTCGTGCGCGTGGCCGACGCGCCGCTGCACTTCCTGTCAGCGGTCGGCCCGCTGCCCTTCGGCGAAACCGGTGAACTGCCCGACGACATCGTGCAGCAGACCAAGATGCTCATGGCGAACCTGGATGCCCAGCTCACCGCCCTCGGACTGACCTGGCACAACGTCGTCAAGTCGATCCAGATGGTCACCGACATCCGCGAAGCCGACAGCATCGGAGCAGTGATGGCGGAGCACTACGGCACCGCCTGGACGCCCGCGGGAACGCTGATCCAGGTCGACGCGCTGCCCGTGCGCGGCGCGCGCATCCAGCTGGACGTTATCGTCGCGGGCTGAGCGCCGTCACTCCGTGCGGCTGGACACCGACCGCGGCGCGAGGCTGCGGATGCGGTCGAGCACCGTGTCGACGATCCGCACCTGGTTGATGGGGGGCGTCGTCTTCGGGTCCAGCAGCGGCACCACGTGCAGCCCGGTGGTGATCCAGAGCAATTCGTCGACGATCAGTGCCGTCGCGACCTGCTCCTGGATCTCCCCGGACTCACGCGCAATGTCGAGGTGCTGTTCCATGAACTGGCGCCAGATCGCGTAGGAGTCCGCATGCACCTTCATGAGCGTGGGGTTTGAGGCGGCACGATCCCAGAACGCCACGGCCACGCGCGACTCGATCTGCCGTTCGCGATCGAGGGGGAGCATCTCCATGCACAGTGCCCGGATGGCGTCGAGACCTGAGCGGCCTCCGGTCGCGAGCCCCGCGCGCTCGTTGACGCGGTAGAAGGTGCGCTGGAACGCCGCGACGAGAAGGTCGTCCTTCGTGGCGAAATAGTGCTTGAGTCCGCCGTTGGCGAAGCCGGCCTCCGCGGCAATCTCCCGCATCGTCGCCGCGGCGAATCCGCCCCGCGCAACGATCCGCCAGGTGGCCTCCACGATCTCGATCCGGCGCTGCTCATGGTCGACTTGCTTGGGCACGTTCCAAGCCTACTGTCTCCGAAGGTAGACGAAAGGGAACGCGGCGGCACCAACGCCCGGGTCCGCACGGCGAGCACATCCGCCTCGAACCTGAGCGTGGGGCTTGACGTGGTCATCGAGCACAGCGAGTTCAGTTGGGCGTCACCACGCAAGACTCATCGATCACGGCAGAGACGTCCAACACTTGCCAATATGTCGGCTCCCCGCCACCCCAGAACAGCCTGAATGAGTCGATGGTGCCCGCGCCGGACTTGCTTCGTTCGAGCAGCACAACGAGCATCTCCGAGCCCGATCGATCAACCGGGAGGTAGAGCATGGTGTCATCGCGTTGGGCGACGAGCGCCTCTAGGGCCTCCGATGGGAGCGGCTCTCTTGCCTCGTAACCGGCGGCGGTTTCGGCCATCCCAATTCCGGCGAGGGACACGTTCTTGGGTGAGTCGAACTCGACCCTCAGAATATCCGGTTCGAACGTCATGCTCGGCTCCACGACCAGTGGGATCTGAAGCACCGACAACCCGGATGCGCCGTCCACGAAGCACGTTACGGTCGCGGGATCGAGGACAAATCCCGTTTCCTCGATGGGTGCGCAGGCGGAAAGAGCCGCCGTGACGAGTAGCCCTGCCGCGGCGGCGACGGTCCGCCTCACTGGAAACACCATGGCGCTAGGTTGCCAGTTCGGGAGTCCGGGTTTTATGGCGGGCGCGCATCGATACGGAACTGTGCTCCACGCGGACGGGCGGCGTGCGCCGGCGGCTGCGGTCTACCTCGTGGGCACGGAGCTGATCGCTGCGTAGACCAAGAGCGTTGGCATGGCCACTAACAAGAGCCCACTGACGATGATCAATCGCGACGTCCAGAACTCGGCGTCCTCGCTCATGAGCGTGATGCGCGACTTGATGAAAACTCCGAATGCGCTTTCGGAAGACGAGGATGACAACGCCGATCGCCAAGTTCGGCACGGCTACCGCAACGATCATCACCCAGTCGGGAACAAGTTGCAGGGGAGTCACGTCATCACCCTTGTGGTTGATCTCACTCCGTCACCGCAGCGACCGTCGCTTCGGCATCCTTGACCAGCAGATACATCGCGCGCTTGCTGGCGGGCGGCATGAGGGTGAAGCCGAACTTCTCGTAGAAGCGTTCCGCGTTGTCGTCCAAGGCGTCGACTATGAAGGCTCGGGCGCCCAGAATTCGTGAGGCCTCGATCCCTTTGAGCAACGCATCCTTGAGGAGTGAGGCACCGAGGCCTCTTCCCTTGCACGGCTGGTCGACTGCGAGGCGGCCGATCAGAATCACTGGGACGGGGTCGGGCATGTTCCTCGTCACCTTGCTGGGAGCATCCACTAGGCGCAACGAGCTGGCGGACAAGCAGTAGAAGCCGGCGATCGTGTCAGTTTCGCTGTCGACGGAGATGAAAGTCCGTGACGCCCCCGTGGCCTGGTTCTTTATTGCCCGTGTATTTAGCCAGTTATTGAGGCTCTGCTCACCGCAGTCGAACTTGGAGACGTCGTCGGAAGCGGCTACAGGCCTTGGGCTGCGAAAGCTCAATCCTCGAACACCGAGGGCCGCTTCAGAAGGTCAGCCAATCCGCTGACCGGCTTGGCGGGCCGGTCGAGGATCTCGTTGAAGGCGTCCCAAGACTTCTTCGACATGCGTAATTCGCGTTCGACACGGATGATCTGCTCGGCTTCTTTCACAAGAAGCGGCACCGAGAAGTCAGTCACGGAGCGCCCCGAGATCGCCGCGGCCTGCTCGATCTCGGTTTTCTGCTGGCGGGTGAGGCGTAGCTCTAGGCGGTCGGACTTTGTGAAAGACATATTTCCAATGTACGGCAATTAGCCGTACAACGAGTAGACCCTACGCATCTTGTTCAGTGGGCCCGGTGGGGCTCGACGCCCCATCGGCACGGCCGCCACGTCGTCGGTCATGCGGTGAGGTGCTGTGTCGCGTGGTGACGACGCGTCGGAACCGGCGCGATGGGGACCCCGGTGTAGTTCTTCTACTTCCGGGCCCACCGCAAGGGTTTGGCGGTGACTCGGTGCTTGCGGGTTTGGCTGTGATGCCAAACCCTTTCGGTGGGCCCGGTGGGGCTCGAACCCACGACCCGCGGATTAAAAGTCCGATGCTCTGCCAACTGAGCTACAGGCCCTACGGAACAAGCGTACCGTTGTCCGGATGGCCGACGATTTCCATAAGCCCACCCAATACTCGGGTGACAAGTTCGACACGTACGAAGGCGGGGAAGATCCGGCGCAGATTTTGCGGGTCGCCCACGACACCGCGCATGCCCTCGTCGACCGGGCCCGCGCCACCGAAGACCCCGAGGTCATCGACCGGCTCGTTGCCTACACCGACGCCAACGGCATCGACGCGCTCGCCGAACTGTGGGCGCGCTCCAACCCCCGCAGCCTGCCCGGCGCCCTGTGGCGCATCTACCTGCTGCGGCTGCTCATCCGGCAAGACCCCGCCGGCACCAGCCTGCTCTTCCAGCGCGGGCTCGACGAACTGCAGACCATCGACGCGATGGTGGCAGGCGCCCCCCAGCCGACCGGCCCCGAGGAGATCACCGAACTCGCCGACCAGATCCTCCGGGGCCTGTTCCGCGGCGACTTCGGGGTGGCGCTCGACCGGGCGGCCGCCTTCAGTCGCATCCTGGCCGCCGGATGCACCAGCCTCGCCGACGACGCAGAACCCGTGAACCCCGACCGCGCCACCGAGCTCACCACCCGCGCCGACCGGCTCGCCCTCACCGGGGAAGAGTTCACCGCCTGCGCGCGGCTCTATCGCTCCGGCAATCTCGAGTGACGCTGAGAGCGAAGTCGGGGCCGTGATCTCGGCTCGCTCGATCACCAGCGCCCTGTAAAATAGTTGGGCCGGGCCGCAGTAACCCCGGGCTCCACTAATAGCCGCTTCGAGCGGCCTTGCGCCGAGAGGCGTTCTGCGGCCCGGCACTACCTTTCTCCGGGGCCGATCGCGGCCGTGCCGGTTTCCTGCTGCCCAAGGGCCTCGAAACTCCAGTTGTTGCGGGCGTCCGGCCCATCGCCGTCATAACTGGAGTTTCGACGGGCCCCAGCGACAGCGCGCCGCGAAACGGCCGCAACAACCCGCGCTTGACACGACGGCTCGGCACCCCTAACGTACAACCAAATGGTTGTTCAACAGGAACTCAGTGACCACGAGGTCGACCGCATCTTCCATGCCCTGGCGGATGCGACCCGGCGCGACATCCTGCGCCGCACTCTTGTCGATGGCTCGTCGGTGAGTGAACTCGCCGACGCATACGCGATGTCATTCGCTGCCGTGCAGAAGCACGTCGCCGTGCTGGAAGGAGCCGGGCTGGTGACCAAAGAACCCCGCGGGCGTGAGCGCATCGTGCGTGGCGAGCCGGCAACCATCGCCCGCGCCCAGACCCTGCTCGACTCGTACGCCGACCTGTGGCGTTCCCGCATCGACCGGCTCGACGCCCTGCTCGCCGACGACCCCACCTGACACACCACGAAGGAGAAACCCATGCCCGTGACATCCACCACCACCGACCTCGACGCGCTCACGCTGACGCTCGTCGCTGAGTTTCCGGTGACCGTCGAGCGACTGTGGACGGCATTCACCGATCCGCGGCAGCTCGAGCGCTTCTGGGGCCCGCCCGGATACCCCGCGACCTTCGGCACCTACGACCTGCGCCCGGGTGGCTACGTGCACTACTGGATGACCTCGCCCGAAGGCCAGAAGTTCTACGGCCGCTGGGATGTCATCGCGGTCGATGCCCCCCACGGGTTTACCGTCAGCGACACCTTCGCCGACGAGCACGGCGTCTCCGACCCGTCGATGCCCGCCGGCACGATGAGCATCACCGTGGATGCCACGGCCACCGGATCCCGCCTCACGGTGCTGTCGACGTCCCCGACGCTCGAGGCCCTGCAGCAGGTCATCGAGATGGGACAGATCGAGGGCATGACCCAGGCGATCGGCCAGCTCGACACTGTTCTCGCCGACCTGCGCGAGTACGCGCTCGGCAAGGGCACGCAGACCGAGATCCTGGATGACACGCACGTGCGGATCACGCGGGCCTTCGAGGCACCCCGCCACCTGGTCTGGCGCGCTCACACCGAGCCCGAGCTCATGAAACGCTGGCTGCTGGGCCCCGACGGCTGGGTCATGACGACCTGTGAGATCGGGATGACCCCGGGCGCCGCCTACCGCTACGCGTGGGCGCCCGAGTCGGGCACGGAGGGGGAGGCGTTCGGCTTCGAGGGCGAGAATCTCGTCATCGACCCGGAGCGACGCCTCGTCTCGACGGAACGGATGAGCGGCACCGACTTCCCCGGAACCGTCAACGATCTCACGTTCGACGAGGTCGACGGAGTGACCCTGCTGACGCTCTACGTGACCTACGACAGCCAGGAGCAGCGCGACATGATCCTCGCCACCGGCATGACCGACGGCATGGAGGCCAGCTACGCGCGTCTGGAGAGGGAGCTCGTCGCCGCCTAGCCAGCCCCACAACGACGAAGGCCCCGGAAAACTCCGGGGCCTTCGTGTTTGCTCAGTGGTGGGTCATCCAAACTTGCCGGAGACGTAGTCTTCGGTGGCCTGCACGCTCGGCTTCGAGAAGATCGTCGTGGTGTCGTCGTACTCGATGAGCTTGCCCGGCTTGCCGGTGCCCGCGATGTTGAAGAACGCGGTGCGGTCGGAGACCCGCGAGGCCTGCTGCATGTTGTGGGTCACGATCACGATCGTGTACTCCTGCTTGAGTTCCTCGATGAGGTCCTCGATGGCGAGGGTCGAGATGGGGTCGAGGGCCGAGCACGGCTCGTCCATCAGGATGACCTCGGGGGCGACCGCGATGGCGCGGGCGATGCACAGGCGCTGCTGCTGCCCACCGGAAAGACCGGAGCCGGGCAAGGCCAAGCGGTCCTTCACCTCGTTCCAGAGGTTGGCACCCTTCAGCGACTTCTCCACCAGGTCATCGCCGTCGCTCTTGCTCATGCGCGTGTTGTTGAGCTTCACGCCCGCGAGCACGTTGTCGCGGATCGACATCGTGGGGAACGGGTTCGGGCGCTGGAACACCATGCCCACCTGGCGGCGCACCAGCACCGGGTCAACACCCGGGCCGTAGAGGTTGTTGCCGTCGATCAGCACCTCACCCTGCACGTATGCACCCGGGATGACCTCGTGCATGCGGTTGAGGGTCCGCAGGAAGGTGCTCTTTCCGCAGCCGGAGGGGCCGATGAACGCCGTCACGGTGCGGGGCTCGATGGTGAGCGAGACATCCTCGACCGCCTTGAACTTGCCGTAGAAGACGTTGAGGTCGTTTACTTCGATGCGCTTGGACACGTGGTTCCTTTGGGTTACGGCTAGCGGCCGAGCTTGGGCGAGAAGATGCGGGCGATGAGTCGGGCGATGAGGTTCAGCGCCATGACGATGAGGATGAGCGTGAGTGCTCCCGCCCAGGCGCGCTCGAGGTACGGGGCGGCGTCGGTGCCCGGCTGCGCGAACTGGTTGTAGACGAAGACCGGCAGCGACATCATCCGGTCGTTGAAGAGGTCGTAGTTCATGCTCGTGGTGTAGCCGGCGATGATCAGCAGCGGTGCCGTTTCGCCGATGACCCGGGCGATCGCGAGCGTGATGCCCGTCGTGATGCCGGCGAGCGAAGTCGGGATGACCACCTTGAGGATCGTGAGCCATTTCGGCACGCCGAGCGCGTACGAGGCCTCACGCAGCTCGTTGGGCACGATCTTGAGCATTTCCTCGCTCGAGCGCACCACCACGGGGATCATCAGCAGCGAGAGCGCCACCGCACCACCGAAACCGAACCGGATGCCCGGGTCGCCGGTAATCAACGCGAAGAACGCGAAAGCGAACAGGCCGGCGACGATCGAGGGGATGCCCGTCATAACGTCGACGAAGAACGTGATCGCGCGGGAGAGCGGGCCGGTGCCGTACTCGACGAGGTAGATCGCGGTGAGGAGCCCCACTGGGATCGAGATGAGCGACGCCATGCCCGTGATCAGCAGGGTTCCCACAATGGCGTGCAGGGCACCACCGCCCTCACCCACCACATTGCGCATCGACAGCGAGAAGTAGTCGAGGTCGAACCGGGGGAGGCCGTTGATAACGACGGTCGACAGCAGTGACACGAGTGGCAGCAGCGCGACGATGAACGCGGTCGTCACGAGCGAGGTGACCAGGCGGTCCTTGGCCTGCCGCGTGCCCTCGACCAGGAGACTGACCACGAACACCAGCACGTTGAACAACAGGGTTCCCAGGAAGAGCGCAAGCACGAGGTTGAACTCGCCACCGGTCGCTGCCGCCATGAGGCCGAAGATGATCGCGAATGCGATCCAGCTGCCGACCAGCAGGGCGGGAGTCGCCCAGCGAGGCAGGCGGCCGGATGTCAGCGAGTTGGTGATGCCGGCTGCCGGCGAGATGACCGTCATCAGTTGGCTCCTGAGAACGCCTTGCGGCGGTTGACCACGAAGCGGGCGATCGAGTTGATCACCAGCGTGATGATGAAGAGGATGAGGCCCGTCGCGATGAGCGCGTTGACGTTGATGCCGTAAGCCTCGGGGAAGTTGAGCGCGATGTTGCCGGCGATTGTCGGCGAGTTCTGCGAGCCGGTGAGCACGAAGGTGATGAGGAACGACGGCGACAGCACCATCGCGACCACCATGGTCTCGCCGAGCGCGCGGCCGAGACCGAGCATCGCGGCTGAGATGATGCCCGGGCGGCCGAACGGCAGGACCGCCATCTGGATCATCTCCCAGCGCGTCGCACCGAGGGCGAGTGCCGCCTCTTCGTGGAGGACGGGGGTCTGCAGGAACACCTCGCGGCAGATGGCGGTGATGATCGGGATGATCATGACCGCGAGCACGATGGCGACCGTCAGGATGGTGCGCCCGGTGCCGGACACGGGCGGTGAGAACAGGGGGAACCAACCGACGTTGTCCACAAGCCACACGTAGA
>JBIITJ010000077.1:0-10983 GCA_044340535.1 Rhodoglobus sp. | reverse complement strand
CACATGGTCGAGGTCATCAACAAGCTCGCGCGCGTGCAGCGTCAGATGCTGCAGGACCTCGGTCGCGAACCCACCCCCGAAGAGTTGAGTCGCGAACTCGACATGACCCCTGAGAAGGTCATCGAGGTGCAGAAGTATGGCCGCGAGCCCATCTCGCTGCACACGCCCCTCGGTGAGGACGGCGACAGCGAGTTCGGTGACCTCATCGAAGACACCGAAGCCGTCGTCCCGGCAGACGCCGTGGGCTTCACGATGCTGCAGAAGCAGCTCGAGAGCCTGCTCGACTCGCTCTCCGAGCGCGAGGCCGGCGTGATTCGCATGCGCTTCGGTCTCGGTGACGGCATGCCGAAGACGCTCGACCAGATCGGTGACACCTTCGGGGTCACCCGGGAGCGGATCCGGCAGATCGAGTCGAAGACGATGGCGAAACTCCGCCACCCGTCGCGCTCGCAGTCACTGCGCGACTACCTCGAGTAGACCGGTGACCGACGGCGACGTTCTGCGCACGCACTTCCTGCAGTCGGAAGCGTGGGGTCGTTTCCAGGAGAGCCTCGGGCGTACCGTCGTGCGGGCATCCGGGGATGGCTGGCGCGCCCTCGCCATCCTCGAGAAGGGCCGAATCAACTCGCGGCTCTACGCCCCATATGGGCCGGTGATCGAGGATGCCGCGGCGCTCGCCCCGGCGATTGCCGAGCTCACGGCCCTCGCGCGGCAGCACGGCGCCACCTTCCTGCGCCTCGAGCCCATTGGTGAGGTCAGCCGTGAGGCGCTTGCCGCCCAGGGTTTGCGGCCCGTCAACCACGTGCAGCCCGACCTGACCTGGCGTATCGACCTGACGACGGGGCAGGAGGCGGTGCTTGCCGGCACGACCAAGACCATTCGCAACCTGTACCGCAACTTCGAGAAGAAGGGGCTGTCGATCAGGCGCAGCACCGACCCGGCCGACATCGAGGTGCTGGTCTCCCTCATCGCTTCGGTGGGCGAGCGCAAGGGCATCCGTCCCCACCCCGCGTCCTATTTCCGGGCGCAGGCGCGAGAACTGATGCCCGACGGCTCGGCGGTGCTGTATTTCGCCGAGTCCGGGGGAGCGCCGGTGGCGGCATCCTTCGTCTACGACGACGAGGTGCGCCGCTACTACGCGCACGCGGGTGCCGACGAGGCGTTCCGTTCCGTGCATCCCGGCAACGTGCTCGTGACGCGGATGATCCTGGACGCGATTGCCGACGGCAAGCGCGAGTTTGACTTCTATGGCGTTTCGCCCGCCGATGAACCCGACCACGCCTGGGCTGGATTCAGCCGGTTCAAACGGTCATTTGGTGGCTTCGACTATGCCTTCGCGGGCACATGGGAACTGCCGGTGAACACACTCGGCTACGCGGTGTACCGCGCGCTGCGGCGAGTTACCGACTAGGGCTCGGACGAGAGACTAGGCGGGACGCTCGTCGAGCAGGCGGGCCGACTCGTCGTGCCAGTTGAGGGCGGTCGGGAACAGCTTGTCCTTGAACTGGTTGCCGTGGTGGGCGCAGAACAGCAGGTCGCCGCTGTTGAGGGTCACCCGGATGTATGCCTGCGCGCCACAGCTGTCACAGCGATCGAGCGCGCTGAGCGTGTAGTCCAGTTCGTCTACGGCGAGGTCCTCGGTGGCGATCTGCGACATGAGCGGCTCCATTCGGGGTGACGGGGTCAAATATCCGTAACCCCATACAAGCACGCTCGTGTTACACCGGTGCGTCAATCGCCGGGTATTTCGCTGAACGCGTACAGCCCTGCTTGCTGGCCCTTAGCGCCGTGTCAGTGCGGGCCGGGATGCTCGCCGGAACGTAATGTTGAGACCGCCCACGCCCCGAAAGACGGCACCGGCGTCACGCCCACAACACCAAGGAGCATCATGTCGAGCGCAGACTACTCCGCCCGTCATCTCTCGGTTCTCGAGGGACTCGAGGCGGTGCGCAAGCGCCCCGGCATGTACATCGGCTCCACGGACTCCCGGGGCCTCATGCACTGCCTGTGGGAGGTCATCGACAACTCGGTGGATGAGGCGCTCGGTGGCCACGGCAACGAGATCAGTGTCGTGCTGCACCGCGACGAGAGCGTTGAGGTGCGCGACCGGGCCCGCGGCATCCCGGTCGACATCGAGCCGAAGACGGGCCTCTCGGGCGTCGAGGTGGTGTTCACCAAGCTGCACGCGGGTGGGAAGTTCGGTTCGGGATCGTATGCGGCTTCCGGCGGGTTGCACGGCGTGGGGGCATCCGTCGTCAACGCCCTTTCCGAGCGCCTCGACGTGGAGGTTGACCGCGACGGCAAAACCTGGGCGATGTCGTTCCGGCGCGGCGAGCCCGGTGTCTTCGCCGACACCGGTGCACCGAGCCCTGATTCGCCTTTCACCCCGTTCGTGTCGAACAGCGAACTGCGGGTCGTGGGCAAGGTCGGCAAGAACGTCACGGGCACCCGCATCCGGTACTGGGCCGACCGGCAGATCTTCACCAAGGGCGCAACTTTCCAGACCGAGGAGCTGCTCGACCGGGTGCGGCAGACCGCTTTCCTGGTGCCGGACCTTCGCCTCGACATCACCGACGAGCGGCCGGAGGAGCCCACCCACGAGAGCTTCCACTACGAGGGTGGCATCGCCGAGTTCGTCGACCACCTGGCGCCGGACACCCCACTCACCGACACCTGGCGGATGACCGGGCAGGGCACATTTACCGAAACCGTGCCCGTGCTGCAGGACAACGGGCACATGATCCCGAGTGAGCTGACCCGCCAGTGCGAGGTGGATGTCGCGCTGCGCTGGGGCACCGGCTACGACACGGTTTTCAAGAGCTTCGTCAATATCATCGCCACGCCCAAGGGCGGCACCCACCAGGCCGGGTTCGAGCAGGGCATGATGAAGTTCCTGCGGGCGGAGGCCGAGAAGAACGCGCGCCGCCTGAAGCTTGGCAACGACAAGCTCGAGAAGGATGACATCCTCGCGGGTCTCACGGCGGTGCTGACCGTGCGCCTGCCCGAGCCACAGTTCGAGGGCCAGACCAAGGAGATCCTGGGCACGCCGGCCGTGCGCAACATCGTGGCTTCGGTCATCGCCAAGGCCATGGCCGAGCGCTTCGCCTCGACCAAACGCGACGACAAGGCGCAATCGGCCCTCGTGCTCGACAAGATCGTCTCCGAGATGAAGTCGCGCATCTCGGCCCGTGCCCACAAGGAAACCCAGCGACGCAAGAATGCGCTCGAGAGTTCCTCGCTGCCGGCCAAGCTCGTCGACTGCCGCTCCAACGATGTCGCCAACAGTGAACTGTTCATCGTTGAGGGTGATTCCGCGCTCGGCACGGCCAAGCTCGCCCGTGACAGCGAGTACCAGGCGCTGCTGCCCATCCGCGGCAAGATCCTCAACGTGCAGAAGGCTTCGGTCAGCGACATGCTGTCCAACGCCGAGTGCGCCTCGATCATCCAGGTGATCGGCGCGGGCTCCGGTCGCAGCTTCGACCTGGAGTCGGCCCGCTACGGCAAGGTCATCATCATGAGCGATGCGGATGTCGACGGTGCGCACATCCGGACGCTGCTTCTGACCCTGTTCTTCCGCTACATGCCCGAGATGATCCGGGATGGCCGGGTTTACGCCGCGGTGCCGCCCCTGCACCGCGTGGTGGCGATCAACCACGGCTCGAAACCGAACGAGACGATCTACACCTACTCCGAGGCTGAACTGAACGCGGTGCTCGCCGGGCTGAAGAAGTCGGGCCGCAAGTACCAGGACCCGATCCAGCGCTACAAGGGCCTGGGAGAGATGGATGCCGACCAGCTCGCGACCACAACCATGGATCGTGGTAACCGCACCCTGCGCCGGGTCAACGAAGGCGACGCCGAGAACGCGGCGCGGGTGTTCGAGTTGCTCATGGGCAACGATGTCGCCCCGCGCAAGGAGTTCATCATCGCCGGCGACGGCCTGAATCGCGCGCGAATCGACGTCTGAGCGTCCGCCTCACCGTGTGCTCATCTTCGCTTCGTAGGATGCGGGGGTGAGCACGATCGTCAGCACCGCCCTCCGGGCCACCGTCAGTGGCGGAGAGGTCGAGGGGGTCATGCGCCGCGGGATGCGGATGTGGCGGGGGATCCCGTATGCCGCCCCTCCCGTGGGCGAACTGAGGTTCCGGGCACCGCAACCTGTGGTGCCGTGGCAGGGCGTCCGTGACGCCGAGCATTTCGGACCTGTCGCCCCCCAGGACCGGGACGGCCAGTTCACCGGCCCACCCACCGCGGTCCCAATGGATGAGGACTGCCTGACGCTGAATGTGATCGCGCCCCAGGAGGGTGAGCGGCTCCCGGTCATGCTGTGGATCCATGGCGGCGCGTACAGCGTCGGGTCGTCACGGGAAGTGCGGCGGCAGGGTGAAGCGCTCGTGCGAGGTGGCGTGATCTTCGTCAACTTCAACTACCGCCTGGGTGCGCTGGGGTATCTCGATTTCACGAGTTTCTCGACCCCGGAGCATCCCTTCGACAGCAACCTGGGCCTGCGCGACCAGCTCGCCGCGCTCGAGTGGGTGCGTGACAATATCGCGGCCTTTGGTGGCGACCCGGGCAACGTCACGCTCATGGGCGAGTCCGCAGGCGGCAACGCCGTGACCACGCTGATGGCGGTGCCGGCGGCGCGGGGGCTGTTCGTGCGGGCGATCGCCCAGAGCGCCCCACCTGATGCGGTGTACACCCGGGTGATGACAGCCCAGTGGGCGGCGGAGTATGTCGAGATCCTGAGCTCGAGCGTCGACAACCTGAGCACCGACAGCACCTCGCCCGAAGACGCCGGCCAGCTGCTGCGCTCGGCGAGCGTCGACGAGCTGGTGCGGGCGACCACTCGGATGGCGCTTGCGACCCCCGATAAGTACCCGGGGACCATTGCGCTGTGCCCCGTGATCGACGGGCATTTCCTGCCCGAGCGCCCGCTCAACGCATTCATGGAGGGGCGGGCGCACCCGGTGCCTCTGATCATCGGCACGAACGACCGGGAGGGCTCGCTGTTTCGCGGAAAGCGCGACATCCTCGTGACGAGCCCACCGCGCATCCGGGCCATCTTCGCGAAGACCCGCAAGAAGGCCCGGAAAGCGGTAAAGGCGCAGTACCCGGGGCTGCCGCGGCGGCGCCCCGCGGCCGACTTCGGCGGTGACTACGCGTTTTGGTACCCCAGCGTCAAGGTTGCCGAACGGCACGCCCGCTTCGCGCCGGTCTACTTCTATCGCTTCGATATCGCCCCGCGCCTGTTGCGCCTGACCGGATACGACGCCACCCACGGCCTGGAGATGTTCGCCCTATTTGACCTGATGGACGGCACCTTTGGCCGGGGCCTCGGCCTCCTCGGCGGCCGGCGTGCCTTCAAGCGCGCGGGGGAGCGGATGCGCGCGCACTGGCTTGACTTCGCGCGCGGGGGTTCGCCGGTCGACTGGCCGCGGTACACCCCGGGCAAGCGCCGCACCCTCATTGTCGACAGGGTTGATCGCGTCGAGGAAGACCCGCGAGGTGAGCGTCGCCGCGCCTGGCAGGCATTCGTGCCGCACGTGTAGCCGTACGGGGCTCGATCTGCAAGACTTAGGTAATGCTTACCTATCCCGCGACTGTTGCTGAGGCTGAATTCGTCAGGGATGAACGGGCCGCCTATCGCCCGTACCGCGCTACGGTCGCCCGCATCCAGGAGCTCTCGCCGAGCTTCCGGAGGGTCACCTTCACCGGCCCGGACATGCACTACTTCGCGCCGCACGGGCTCGACCAGCGGATCAAGCTGGTCTTCCCCGTCGACGGCCGGATAGGTGACCTCGGGCTCGATGACGAGAGCGCGCTGGTCGAGGGCAGCTGGTATGCCCGCTGGCGGGAGTTGCCGGACGCCGCGCGCAACCCCTTCCGCACGTACACCGTGCGTGCGGTCCGACCCGCCGACCGCGAGTTGGACGTCGACTTCGTCGCCCACGGCGACGGCGGTCCCGCCGCGCAGTGGTTGCAGTCGGCTGCGGTCGGCGATGAGCTCGTCATCGTCGGCCCGGATGCCCGCAGCCTCAGTTCGGCGATGGGCATGGACTGGCACCCCGGAAGCGCGCGGGACGTGCTGCTCGCGGGCGATGAGACAGCCGCTCCCGCCATCTGCTCGATTCTCGAGTCACTGCCCGCCGGGATTCGTGCGGCCGCATTCATCGAGGTGTCGACAGCGCGTGACATCCTGAGCGTCTCGTCGTCCGCGGACGTTGCGCTCACCTGGGTGACCCGCTCCGACGGCCAGCGGCTCGAAGCGGCGGTGCGTGCATGGGCTGCCGAGAGCGACGCCTACGCGCCCGTCATCGCCCCCACGCGGCAGGTGCTCGCCGATATCGACGTTGACGTCGAACTGCTGTGGGATTCGCCGGAAGAGTCGGCGGGCCAGTTCTACGCCTGGGTGGCGGGGGAGTCGGCGATGGTGAAATCGCTGCGCCGTTTCCTGGTGTCGGAGCTCGGCGTCGACCGTAAGCGTGTCGCCTTCATGGGGTACTGGCGTCTCGGTAAGTCAGAAGCGCAGGGTTAGGGCAGCTACACCGATTCGCCGATCGAGCCGACGACACCGTCGAGCACGGTGCCCGAGGCATCCCGTTTCGCACCGGGCTCGGGGAGCTGGCGGACAGCGCCGTCCGTGCCCACCGCGAGTGCCGGAGCTGGGCCGACCCAGGCCAGGCCGAGCACGTCTTCGCCCTTGAGGAAGCTGTGAGCGCGCACCCCGCCCGTCGCGCGGCCCTTGCCGGGGAACTCAGAGAACGCGGAGACTTTCGCGCGGCCGGGGTCGGCGCCAGCAATCGTGGCGGTCGAGGTCGACACCGTCGCAACGACGTTCTCGGCGTCGGGGTCGAGCGCGCCGAAGAACAGCACGCTCGCTTTCGCGGAGAGGTTGATTCCGGCCATCCCGGCGGCGCTCACGCCCTGCGGCCGCACCGCCGCCGCACCAAAATGCAGGAGTTGCGCATCGGATGTCACGAAAACGAGCTCATCGGTGTCGTTTCCCTGCGAAACTCCTGCAATTTCGTCACCCGGTTTGAGGGCGATGATCTCGAAATCCGAGCGGGACGGCCAGGCGCCGGGGGCGACGCGTTTGACGACGCCCTGGCGAGTGCCGAGCGCGATGGGCTGGTCCGAGCTGAGCGAGACGAAACCGAGCACGCGCTCCTTGCCGCCGATCGCAAGATAGTCGCTGATTTTGGCGCCCGCCGCGAGCTGGATGGAGTTGGCGGGCACGCTCGGGAGGTCGACAGCAGTGAAACGGATGAGTCGCCCCGTGTTGGTGACCGCGCCGATCTCGCTGCGGCTCGTCGTGGTGATGCGCGAACGGATGGCGTCGTGCTTGGAGCGGCGGCGCGGCGCGGCGGCGATACCGTCCTCCGTGATGTCCACGCGGATCGCGCGCCCCGTCGTCGAGAGCAGTACCTCGCACGGGGCATCCGCAATCTCGAGCACGGGCGCGGCCTTGCGCGACGACGAGCTCGCGGTGGCGACGGATGCCCGCGCTTCGGTCAACAGCGTGCGTCGGGGTGTCCCGAACCGCTCTGCGACCTCCTCGAGTTCGTCGGAGACGAGCGACGCGATGGCGGCAGGGTTGGCAAGCAGCCCCTCCAGGTAGTCGATCTCGGCGCGCAACTTGTCGCGCTCCGCCTCGAGCTCGATCCGACTGAACTTGGTGAGCCGGCGCAGCCGCAGTTCGAGGATGTACTCGGCCTGCAGGTCACTCAGGTCGAAGACGTCGATGAGCCGCGCGCGGGCCTGCTCGCTGTCGTCGCTCTGGCGGATGACCTGGATGACCTCGTCGATGTCGAGGATTGCGATGAGCAGGCCCTCAACGAGGTGCAGGCGTTCCCGGCGGCGCGCGAGCCGGAACTCGCTGCGGCGGCGGACCACCGACAGCCGGTGGTCGAGGTAGACCTGCAGCAGTTCCTTGAGCCCGAGGGTGCGAGGCCCGCCGTCGACGAGGGCGACATTGTTGATCGAGAAGCTGTCTTCGAGCGGGGTGAGCCGGTACAGCTGCTCGAGCACCGCATCCGGGCTGAAACCGGTCTTGATGCCAATCACCAGGCGCATGCCGTGTTTGCGGTCGGTGAGGTCGGTGACATCCGAGATGCCGTTGATCTTCTTCGAGTTAACGCCGTCCTTGATCTTCTCGATCACGCGCTCGGTTCCGACCAGGTACGGCAGTTCGGTGACGACGAGACCGGTCTTGCGGGCGGTAATCGACTCGACGGCGACTCGCGCCCGGGTCTTGAATGCACCGCGGCCGGTTGCGTATGCGTCTTTGATGCCGTCGAGACCGATGATCGTGCCGCCCGTTGGCAGGTCGGGCCCGGGCACAAAGGCCATGAGGTCGTCGAGGGATGCCTCGGGGTGCTCGAGCAGGTAGCGTGCGGCCGCAACCACCTCGATGAGGTTGTGTGGGGCCATGTTGGTGGCCATGCCGACGGCGATCCCGCTAGCCCCGTTGACGAGCAGGTTGGGGAAGGCGGCGGGCAGTACCTCGGGCTGCATGAGGGAGTTGTCGTAGTTGGGAACGAAGTCGACGACTTCCTCGTCGAGCCCGTCGGTCATCGCGAGCGCGGAGGCCTGCAGTCGCGCCTCCGTGTAGCGGGGCGCGGCGGGCCCGTCATCGAGCGTGCCGAAGTTGCCGTGCCCGTCGATGAGGGGCACACGCAGCACGAAGTCCTGGGTCAGGCGCACCATGGCGTCGTAGATGGAGGCGTCACCGTGCGGGTGCAGTTTGCCCATGACATCCCCGACCACGCGGGATGACTTGACGTGCCCCCGGTCGGGACGTAGGCCCATTTCCGTCATCTGGAACAGGATGCGGCGCTGCACCGGTTTCAGCCCGTCGCGGGCATCCGGCAGGGCGCGCGAGTAGATGACCGAGTACGCGTACTCGAGGAACGAGCCCTGCATCTCGGCCGAAACATCGACGTCTTCGATGCGTTCGCCGTGCCCGGAAGCCGAGGGGGCCGGAGTGGTGTCAGAAGGAGTAGCCATAAGATTGCCCCCATGCTACCGGCGCCCAAATCCGATGCGCCGAGCCTTGCCGATGTACTGGCAAGTTGCCTCGAATCCCTCTCCTCGGCGCCCAACCGCCTGGGGCTGCCGCCCGCCCGCAACGCGGTCGTGGTGCTCGTTGACGGCCTCGGTGCCGACGCGCTGAAGGCCCGCAGCGGCCACGCCAGGACCCTGGCTGCGCATCCCGCCTCCCGGTCGGTCCTCGAGTCGGGTTTCCCCACCACGACCGCCGCGGGCCTCGCGAGCCTGACGACGGGCGTGGCACCCGGCCAGCACGGGCTGGTCGGCTACTCGGTGCTCGATGCCGCCCACGACCGGGTGGTCAACCAGCTCTCCGGTTGGGATGCGCAGCTCGACCCGCTCACCTGGCAGCGCGCGCCGACCCTGTTCGAAACGGCAGTAGCCCGTGGCTTCGACGCGGTCGTGATCGGCCCCGCGCGCTACAGCGATTCCGGTTTCACCCATGCCGTGCTGCGTGGGGCTCGGTACCTTGCCGCAGGCTCAATAGCCGACCGCATGCAGCGCGCTGCCGCCGAACTGCGCGCGCCGGGGCCGGGCCGCCTCATCTACGTCTACGTACCCGAACTCGACAGCGCCGCGCACGCGCACGGCCTCGATTCGGCCGAATGGATCGGCGCCCTGGAGACGACGGATGCCGCGCTCCGCGACCTGGTCACCACGCTGCGCCGCGGCGACGGGTTACTCGTGACCGCCGACCACGGGGTGCTGGACATCTCCGCACACTCGCACGTGCTGCTCGACGATTCCTTGGGCCTGCTCGCGGGCATCCGTCACATTGCGGGGGAGCCGCGGTGCCTGCAATTGCACTTCGAGCCGGACGCCGACCACGAGGCGATCGTGGCGCGGTGGCGGGAGTCGGAGGGGGCGCGCTCGTGGGTGGTGACACGCAGCGAGGCGATCGAGGCGGGGTGGTTCGGCGAGGTTCTGCCCGAGGTGGTGCCGCGCATCGGCGACCTGCTCGTGGCGGCGCGCAAGAACATCGCGTACTACGACGCCCGACCGGGTGCGAGTGCGGGCGGGCGCTCGATGGTCGGGCAGCACGGCTCGTGGTCGCCCGCCGAACGCCGGGTACCGCTCATCGGTTTCGGCGCGTACGCCTAAAACTGGGCGGTGTCAGGCCAGGTCGTCGTCGGGGCGGGCGCCGAACACGATCTCGTCCCAGCTGGGCATCGTCGCACGGCCCTTTTTGCCGACTCGCGGTTGCGGCGAGGTCGTGCGCGCGGGCGGCTCAGGCTCTTCGGGGAAACTGCCGATGGGCACGTCCACGATCCGGATCGAGCCGGTCGAGGGGTGCGCGGCGCGAGAGTCGTGGATGCTTGCGGCCCCGTTACCCCCGTCAAGGTCCATCCCGTCAAAGCTTGCGCTCTCTCGTTCCCCGCGCCGGCGGCGGAGCGCCTCGAGGAGGTCCGCGGTCTGGTTGCCCGGGACGACGGGCGCCTTCTCAGTGCGGGCCTGGTCGGCGCGTGGCTGCTCTGCCCGCGGCCGGACGATGCTGACAGGCTCGGCCGCACGCGTTTCGGGGATCGCCTGCGACTCGCTGAGCGCGAACGCACCGCTGTCGAAGCGTGACGATTCCGGGTTGGTTTCGGTCACGGCGCGGAGCCGTGGGATAAGCGCCCCCGCCGAATCGCCCTGTTGCGAGAGGGTGATTGCCTCGCTGTTGAGTGGGCTGAGGGCCTGCTTCTTGGGGTCGAACTGCCAGCGCGCGTCGTGGTCGACCTGCCCGGCGGTGAAGGACAGCTTGACGACCCAGCCACTGTCGTCTTTCCAACTCGCCCAGCGCTCACCGATGCCGCCCAGCTCGTGCAGGCGCTCCCGGATGACCGTGCCGAAGTTGCGCGGCGGTGCGAGCGGGTCGCTCTCTGCGGTACTACGCACGGGCACGGCAAGCGCCGAGGTGACGACGAACTCGCGTTCGGCGACGACGGGCCCCTC
>JBIITJ010000012.1:0-49581 GCA_044340535.1 Rhodoglobus sp. | reverse complement strand
TACCTAACTACAGCAATTAGTTCCCCGGAGAGGCACAGCGTCGTGATGCAGACTCCAACTGCCCAGAAAGTTCCGCTTTCACTGGTCCGACACCAGCGACCGATGCTCTCCTCCATAGGCCGCATCGCATGGGGAGCGGCGGTCCCGTTCAGTCGGCCGAGCATCAACCCCACAGGCTTCCGCGACGAACACACAATCATCTCGGCGCCCGCAGAGGAACTGGTGAACCGCTATGCGGCGTGGAGCGGTGCACCCGGCGGCTATCCGCTGACGCTGCCACCCCACATGATTGCCCAGTGGTCGATCCCGCTTGCCACCAAGGTCCTCCGGCAGACGCGCTACAACCTGGCCACAATCATCAACCAAGGTGTGACGCTCCGGGTCAACGGCGAACTCCCTCGGGGCCTTCCACTGCAACTGGGGGCGAGCATCATTAGCCTCGAGGAAGGCAATGGACGGGCCAGGGTCTCCGTCTCGCTGACCACAGGCACAGCAACCGACCCGACAATCATCCAAGCCGTGCTGCACTCGACATTCCCGCTTCCGATCTCATCTCGCACGCAACGCAAGTCGCGGCCCGAGGACGAAGACGGATGGAACACAATCGGGCACTGGCAAGCCTCGAAAAATGACGGCCTGACGTTCGCTATCCTCACTGGCGATTTCAACCCCATCCACTGGATCGGGATCGCGGGCAGGCTCTCGCCGTTCAAGACCACCGTCCTGCAAGGATTCGGCGTTCTGGCAAGAACCTTCGAGGCCCTGAACAGGGCCAATCCAGTCGATTTCGTGGATGTCCGCTTCCTGAAACCGGTGACACTGCCGTCACCTCCGGTGAGCGTTCAGGTTCGGCCCTCGCACCAGGGCTCTCGAGTGCGACTCACCGGCCCGGATGCCCGGGTCCATCTCATCGGAACCTACCGCCACCCGCTTCCCTGAGCGGGCGCGATCTGGGGCACGATCCCACCCATATACTGGCGCTCTTACCCGACCCGATAGACCGGAGCACCAGTGTCATCTGACGCGCCCACCGCCGCCCCCACCGGCGGCCTTTCCTTCCTGCGCAAGCACAACGAAGTGATCATCGCCATCCTGTTGGGTGTCGTCTCGATTGCCACCGCATACGCCTCCTTCCAGAGTTCGCTCTACGGCGGCATGCAGGCCCAGAAGTACACGATCGGATCGAACCTCGCTACCGAGGCGGAGTCCTTGTACCTCGAAGGCAACCAGCAGTTCGTGCAGGACTCGCAGCTCTTCGATCGCCTGACCGACCTGCAGCTTGACATTGAGAACCCCGACCCCGCCATCTCTGAGGCGGCGCAGGTGAAGTACGACACCATCTACTTCCAGTCGGTCTCCGAAGAGTTCGATGCCGCCATCCAGAACGCGGCCGCGCAGAACGAGGCCGACCCCGAGTTCTACTACAGCCCCATGGATGACGAGGACTACCAGGCCAGCCTGTTCGGCACGTACGCCGAGACCAAGGAGGAGGCCAAGCAGACCATCGCGGAGGGCGATGAAGCCAACGCCCTCGGCGATAAGCTGACGCTGGCCACCGTGATCATGGCGGTCTCCCTGTTCCTTCTCGGTATTGCGGCGGTTGTTAGCTCGGTCCGGATGAAGCTCATCATGGGCGGCGTGGGTGTTGTGATCTTCGTGGTGGCAGGCATCATCACCGCCACGGTGCCTGTACTGACGCTGTAGCGGCGGCACAAAGAAAGGCCCGGCAGCGTCAGCGCTGCCGGGCCTTCTTCGTTGTTGCAGTTACTGCCAGGCGCTTTCGGGTGCCTTGACAACCGGCACCTCGGCCGACGACCAGTGGCCACCGTTGTCGTAGTGGCCGGTAGCCCAGGGCGACGCCCAGATGGCCCGCTCCGTGACATCCGTCGACGCCGATTCGGCGAGCGCCGCCACGATCGAGGCGTAGCCGGCATTGCGGTGCAGCAGTTCGGCGACTTTCTGGCCCGCGATCACGAGGTTGTCGTAGGTGCCCAGGCCGCCACCACCGCCGGAGCCGTAGCCACTGTTGAGGGGGTTGTTGCGGTTCCACCAGTCGGCGGTGCCGTTCTCCTGTCGCATCCAGCGCAGGATGACCGTCACGTTGTTCTCGCTCATCTCCCAGCCGCCCGAGATGAGCACGAGCTTGGCCCAGTCGTGGTTGGTGCCGCTGGCGGCGAGGGTCGCGATGCCGGGCGTCGCGGAGTAGATGTCGCGAGCCACGGCAGGGGTAGTAACCGTCTTGGGCACGACGAGCGACTGCGCGTTGGCGGCGATGTACGCCTCGAGCTTGTCGGCCTCGCTCGGCCCGGTCGAGGCCGTGGCAATCGCCGTGGCGACGAGCGCAACCGCAAGCACGCCGGAACCCAGCGGGATGAAGCGCCGCAGGCGCTGGCGACGACGCGGGCGAAGCCCGGGCTGCGCGGCGGGGCGGAGGCGTGAGAGAAGGTTCATAAGAAGAGGGGGTCGCGCGGAAGGCGAACGCGCCACCGTAACAGCCGACCCTCCGTGCAACCTGAGAATGGAAGCACGGGAGGGGCCGGGTCGTGTAGCTGAGGCGGGGCACGATCCCGCGACCTCACGATTATGAGTCGTGCGCTCTAACCAACTGAGCTACTCAGCCTCGATATCCCGTTGAGGATGATCGAGCCCCCTGTGGGAATCGGACCCACTACCTCTTCCTTACCAAGGAAGTGCTCTACCAATGAGCTAAGGGGGCACACAAATGGCATAGCCGCCATTTGGCACCGTAAGAGACTAGCATTCCGCGGCGGCCCCTCCGTGCGCTGCTACGCGCGGGCGTCGAGTGTTTCCGGGCTGTGACAAGCGCGTGAAGCTCCACGTTGCAAGCGCTTGCAGCATCCCGCAGATGCCGTATCGTGTTGGCATGACAGCCGAGAGCACCACGGATTCTGTTGCGCCCGAAACCGAGACCGTCGTCACCATGACCGGCTCTGAGTGGTGGCGCAGCGCCGTCATCTACCAGATCTACCCGAGGTCATTCGCCGACTCCGACGGTGACGGCATCGGCGACCTGCCGGGCATCACCCGTCGGTTGCCCGCGCTTGCTGAGCTCGGTGTCGACGCCATCTGGCTCTCCCCCTTCTTCCTTTCACCGCAGAAAGACGCTGGCTACGACGTTGCCGACTACTGCGACGTCGACCCGCTGTTCGGCACGCTCGCCGACTTCGATGCCCTGCTGGCCACCGCGCATGAGCTCGAGCTGAAGGTCATCATCGACATGGTGCCCAACCACACCTCCGACCAGCACGCCTGGTTCAAGGAGGCGCTGGCGGCGCCCGAAGGTTCCCCGGAGCGCGACCGTTACATGTTCCGCGACGGCAAGGGACCCAACGGCGACATCGCACCCAACAACTGGGAGTCGGTGTTCGGCGGCTCGATGTGGGAGCGCACCACCAACCCCGACGGCACGCCGGGCCAGTGGTTCCTGCACATCTTCGACAAGACCCAGCCCGACCTCAACTGGGAGAACCCGTGGGTGCGTGAACAGTTCTTCGACATCCTGCGCTTCTGGCTCGACCGGGGCGTCGACGGTTTCCGCGTCGATGTCGCGCACGGGATGATCAAGAAGGCCGGCCTGCCGGACTACACCCCGCCCGCCGAAGGCGCGAGCATGGGCGGCGGAACGGTCATCGACGCGACTGACCTCGCCCCAGGTATCCTCGACCCCGCCGTCGTCGACGACCCGCCCTATTGGGGACAGGAGGGGGTGCACGACATCTGGCGCGGCTGGCATGCAGTGCTCGCCGAATACGAAGGCGACCGGGTGCTGTGCGCAGAAGCGTGGGTCGACCCGCTCGAGAAGGTCGCCAAGTGGGTGCGGCCCGACGAAATGAGCCAGGCTTTCAACTTCGCCTACATGTTCACCGACTGGAAGGCACCGGCGCTGCGCAAGGTCATCCAGGAGTCGCTTGATGCCTTCTCGGGTGTCGGTGCCCCCAGCACCTGGGTGCTCTCCAACCACGACGTCGTGCGGCACGCCTCGCGCCTGTCGCTGCCGAAGGATGCCCCGCCGCAGGGTGCCGGAATCGGCCCCGAGACCCCGGGCAAGCCCGACCCGGTGCTCGGCTTGCGGAGAGCTCGCGCCGCCACATCCCTCATGCTCGCCCTGCCCGGCAGCTCGTACCTCTACCAGGGCGAAGAGCTCGGCCTGCCCGAAGACATGCAGCTGCCTGACGACGCCCGGCAGGACCCGACCTGGTTCCGCACCAACGGCGAGAAATACGGTCGCGACGGCTGCCGCGTGCCGATCCCGTGGGAGGCCGACAAGCCCGCCTACGGGTTCAACGAGACCGGCAGCGCGTGGCTGCCCCAGCCGAAAGACTGGGCGCCGTTCGCCCGCGACTCGCAGGACGGCGTGCCCGGCAGCACCCTTGAGCTCTACAAGGCGGCGCTCGCGCTGCGCACCTCGTATGGACTCGGCACTGGCGCCATCGAGTGGATCAGCGACTACGGCAAGAAGGTCGTCGCTTTCCGAAACGGGGATGTCACGATCATCACCAACCTCGGAAAAATTGCCCTCGAGTTGCCCGTCGGTGAGGTGCTGCTCTCAAGTGAAGAGATCGTCGGCGGTGCGCTGCCCCGAGACACGACGGTGTGGTTGCTCGCCTAACGAGGGCTACCAGCCGACCGCGTTGGCGGTCATCCACTCCATTGGGTCGACGGGCACGCCGTCGACCCTGATCTCCAGGTGCAGGTGCGGGCCGGTGGAGCGGCCGGTGCTTCCGAGCAGCCCGAGGAAGGTGCCTGCGGCAACCTCCTGGCCCTGCTCGATGGGGCTGGAGCCTTGGATCATGTGGCCGTAGACGCTCTCAACGAGCACGCCGCCGAGGTTGTGCGAGATCTTCACGTGCTGCCCGAAGCCGGTCGGGTCGTAGCGAGCGGTGTTGACCACGCCGTCGGCGATCGCGTAGATGGGCGTGCCGTTGCCGCCCATCAGGTCGATGCCGTAGTGGAACTCCGTGCCGCGATACCCGAAGCCGTCACTGATCGGCACCCGCTCCGGGAACGGCCACTGGATGTCGCCACTGACCCCACTGAAGGTGTAGTCGAGGCCCGAGTACTTGAGTTTGAGCACCTCCGCGTAGCTGAGCGCCTCGAACTGGTCGCGCGCCAGTTGCCCCGCGACGAGCTCCGACGAGACCTGCAGGCTCTGCGCCTCGACCAATTGCGCCGACGCGACATCGGCGACAGGCTCGATTCGGCCGAGGAACAGCGCGGTCGGCACCGAGGTGGCGACCGTCAGGGCGGGAACAACCAGGATGACCGCGAGAGTGAACAGCTTCGACCGGGCGCGGTGACGCACGGTTGCGGGGCCGACGAGGGCACGCCTGACCTCGGGGGCACGCCGACGGCCGCGAGAGGACCCTCGGCGGCCGGAGGTCGGGGTCTTCGACATACCTGCCTCACGTCAGCCGTGCGATGCCCCAAGGTTAGCGGCTGGCCCCCGCGCCGAGGATGGCGGCCTCGAGACCAGTCGCCAGCTCCGGGTGTGCGGCAAGCAGGAAGTCCCGGTTCGGGGCAGCGTCACCGACCCCCTTCACCGTGGCACCAGCCTCGGCGGCAATGAGCGCGCCCGCCGCGTGGTCCCAGGGGCTCAGCGACTTCTCGAAGTAAGCGTTCAGGCGACCGGATGCCACGAAACACAAGTCGAGGGACGCCGTGCCGAGCCGCCGGATGTCCCGCACCCGTGACAGCAAGGCAGCCACCACCGCTCCCTGCTGCTCCCGCGTCTCGGTGGAGTACGAGAACCCCGTGCCCACGAGCGCCTGTGACAGGTCGACCGCCTCGGCAACACGAATCTCCCCGTCACCTAGGAACGCGCCACCGCCCGCCGTCGCAGTGAACAGCTCACCACTGGCCGGGTTCACCACGGCCCCCGCGAGCGCCGTCCACGAGAGCGGGTCGGGTTCACCCTCCACCACCGCGATGCTGACGGCATAGTGCGGGATGCCGTAGAGGAAGTTCACGGTCCCGTCGATGGGATCGACGATCCACGTCAGGCCGCTACGGCCTACCTCGGCTCCGCTCTCCTCGCCGAAGAACCCGTCATCGGGGCGGGCGGCGGTGAGGGCATCCCGAATGAAGCGCTCGGTCTCACGGTCAGCTTCCGTGACGATGTCGACCGCCGATGACTTGGTGGCGGCGACGGATACCCCCTCGAAGCGACGTTGCTTGGCCAACGCACCCGCCTCGAGGGCAACGGTTCGGGCGATGGTCAGCAGGTCGTCGTGGGGCACGCCACCAGCCTAGGGCGGCGTCAGGAGCGGTCGCCGCCAAGACCGTCGGCAACCGACATCCGTTCGATCACCGGCATCGGGATGAGCGTCTCGCCGTGGCTGCCGCCGTCGAGCAGCAACTCCACCGCCTTGCGGCCCATGTCTTCGTGGGGCAGGCCCACGGTGGTGAGCCCGGGCCGGAGGTACGCGGCGAGCTCATCGTTGTCGAAGGAGACAACAGAGATGTCGGCGGGCACCGAGAGGCCCGCCTCGGACAGGGCCTGGTACGCACCGAAGGCGATCCGGTCGTTCATGCACAGCAAGGCTCGCACGTCGTCACGGCGGGCCAGGAGGGCGCGGGTGGCGTTATAGCCCTCGTCCGGCTCCCACAGCCAGATCGACTCCTCCGCCACGAAGTCGAGGCCGGCATCGGCCATGGCCCGGCGGATTCCCGCGACGCGGCGCGCGACGGTTGCCGAACGGAACACGTCACGCTCGACGGCGTCACTCTGCCCGAGGAGAGCAATGCCGTCGCGGTGACCGCGGTCGAGCAGCAGCCGCACAGCGCGCTGGCCCCCTTCAAACTCGTCGGGTAGCACAGAGGCTGGGTAGCGGGGGTTCGTGGCGTTGAGCATGACGACGGCGGTGCCCGCGGGGATGTCGGGAACGAACAGTTCACGAGCGCGCATCGTCGCGAAGATGATGCCGTCAACCTGGCGGTCAAGGACCGCGCCGATCGCTTCGCTCTCGCGCGCGGGGTCGCCCCCCGTCTCCAGCACCAGAACAACGTGGCCAGCAGCCTCGGCCGCCTCGAGTGCGCCCTTGATCAGGCCGCTGGCGAAACGGGTGGTGGCGACGACGTCGGAGATGAAGCCGATGGTCAGCGTCTTGTCGGTGCGAAGCCCCCGCGCCGCAACGTTCGGGCGGTAGCCGAGAGCTTCGGCGGCCGCGTTCACCCGGTCGTGGGCATCCTGCGACAGTCGCGTGTCGGGGCGGCCGTTGAGGATCATGGAGGCCGCCGTGGGTGAGAGCCCCGCCAGTCGGGCAACATCAGCCAGGGTGACCCGCTTGCTCGCCATTGAGCCGTCCTTTCCCATGTCCGAATCGTAGTGATGCCCGAAGTGGCGATATTGCGTCTTGACAAGATTCGCCGCCTGCCCGCACTATAAGTCATGCTAAACCCATTTAGCACGCACCAGCCGACGATTTAGTCGGCAAACGGCCCGACAACCCAGGCCCGGATGCACCCGCGAGGGTGTTGACGGAACGGCCGACGGTCTGCATCAATCACAGAAGACAAAGGAGTCAACGAGATGGCATTCTCTCGACCGCGCGCTCGCCTCGGGCGCCGACCAGTGGCAGCCGCGGCACTCGCCGCAACCGCCGCATTGGTGCTGGTGGGCTGCGCGCCCGGCGGCACCGCACCCGCCACCACCAACTCGGTTGAAGTCAGCACCGAGCTGACCACCGAAGACGTGGTGCTGACCATCGCCGACGAGACGGGCTTCCCGCTCACCGACGAACTGGCCGCCGAGTTCACCCGGCAATATCCCAACGTGACCTTCAATGTCACCCGCGACACCTTCCAGAACCTCACCGCCAACGCGCCCAAGTTACTGGCGGGCGACAATCCCCCCGACCTCATCCGTCTGCCCACGATCGGTGACACGGTCCAGGACGGCCTGCTCGCCAACCTCGACCCGTGGTTTGAGGCGTACGGCTGGGACAAGTGGTCTGAAGCGCAGCTCGCACCGCTGCGCGTGGGCGACGACGGCGTCCGTGGCTCCGGTTCGCTGTACCAGCTCGGGCTCGGCTACAGCATCACCGGCATCTACATGAACACGCAGCTCGCTGACCAGCTCGGCATCGACGGCCCTCCCCAGACTCTCGCCGAGCTTGAGGAGGACTTCGCGATCGCCAAGGCTGGCGGCGTGCTGCCGATGATGGAGGGTGACCTCGACGGCGTCGTCAACTTCGTGGTGCAGGCGGCGATGAACCAGTACGCCGACCCGAAGGAGATGATGGACTGGATCCTCAACGTGCCCGGGGCGACCTACGACACCCCCGGAAACGTCAAGGGCGCCGAGCTCATCAAGAAGTGGGCAGACGCCGGCTACTTCCCGAGCGACATCAACGCCATCGACTACGCCTCGTTCGTGAGCCGCTTCCAGGGCGGTGAAGGCCTCTTCACCTTCAACGGCAACTGGGCTGCAGCCGACACGCAGGCAAAGATGGGCGAGAACGTCGCGTTCTTCCTCGTTCCGCCGGTCGAAGAGGGCGGCGACCACGTCGCCATGGGTGCCGCGAACTCGTTCTCGGTGGCCGCCGGTTCTGACAACCTCAACGAGATCGTGTTCTTCCTCAACTGGATTCACACGAACGACAAGGCTCGCCAGATCGTCCTCGACGTGACCGGTGCCTCCCCGGGCGGCGACCCCGCCCAGGCGTTGCCGACGGTTGAGCCCGGATCACTCATCGAGGATGCCCTCGAGATGTCTGCGCAGATCGCCGCGGAGAATGGCCAGGTCGACTTCATGGCCAACGCCACCGCCGGCATCTACGCGGGCGCAATCATCCCGGAATCCCAGTTGCTGGTGACCGGGCAGATCAGCGGACAGGACTTCGTCACCGCGGTGCAGAAGTTCTACGAGCAGGAACTCGCCGGCTGATCATGATGGACCGTAATCGAAATCGAGACGCCTGTGGCGCGCCATCGCGTGCCTGGCGTGGTGAGGTACTGCCGGCGTGAAGACTTCGATTGCGCCCCGTCGGGCCGCTGCTCGTGCAGAGGCCCGACGGGGGACCCTCCTCGGGTGGGCCTTTGCCCTCCCCGCCCTTGCCGCGTACTGCGCGTTCGTCATCTACCCCCTGGCGCTGGGCATCCAGTACTCGTTCTACCGCTGGAACGGCGTCGGCCCCTCCGAGTGGGTCGGCCTCGCCAACTACATCCGCGTGTTCACTGACGAAACCCTGCTCGGCTCCATCCGGAACGCATTCGTGTTGATCGCCTTCTTCACGATCATCCCGGTCATCGCTGGCCTCGTGCTTGCGACCCTGATCCGGTCGATGCGGCCCGGCCCCTTCTCCAGCCTGTCGCAGACGATCCTGTTCCTCCCGCAGATCATCCCGCTCGCCGCCGCCGGTATCGCCTGGTCGTGGATGTACGCGCAGACCGGCGCCGTCAACCAGATCCTCAATGCCATCGGCCTGGGCTTTCTTGCCCGTCCGTGGCTGGGTGACTTCCAGACCGCGCTCCCCGCGGTCGGGCTCATCGGTTCCTGGGTGCTGACGGGGCTCTGCACCGTGCTCTTCCTGACCGGCATCGGCAAGATCGACCAGTCGCTCTATGAAGCGGTGCGGCTCGACGGTGCCAGCTGGCTCCGGGAGTTCTTCACCATCACCATCCCTGGGCTCCGTCAGGAGATCGCGGTGCTCGTGACCATCACGATCATCGCCGCCCTCAGCAGCTTCGACCTGATCTACACCACCACCCTGGGTGGCCCCGGGCGATCGACACTCGTGCCCGGCATCTCCATCTTCAGGATCGGATTCACCCAAAGTAACGTCGGCCTCGCGTCGGCCTTCGGCATCGTGCTCATGGCCCTCGTGCTGGCATGCGTGCTGCCCATCCAGCGCCTGGCGAGAGCGAGCGACCGATGATCGTCAACAAATCCGAAGTCGTCATCGGGCGGGTCGTGCTCGTCCTCGTGCTGGTGCTCACCCTCATCCCGCTCGTGAACATGCTCTCGGCTGCCCTGCAGCCCGCCGACACGAACCCCACCGGGCTGACCTTCCCCACCGACCCGCAGTGGATCAACTTCGTCACCGCCTTCGAGACCGGCAACGTGTGGCGCCTGATGGGTTCGAGCCTGTTCATCGTGATCTTCGTGGTGCCGGCCAGCCTGCTGTTCGCGACCCTCGCCGGTTATGCCCTCGGCAACCTCCGGGTGCGAGGCGGACGCTTCATCTTCCTCTTCCTGATCCTCGGGCTCACCATCCCGTTCGAGGCGCTCATTATTCCGCTGTACTACGAAATGCAGGGGCTCGGGGTGCTCAATACCCAGTGGGCCGTCATCTTCCCGCTGATCGGTCTCTACATGCCGTTCAGTGTTGTCTGGATGCGCGCACACTTCATCGGTGTGCCGCAGGAACTTTCCGAGGCCGCCAGGGTGGACGGCGCAACGACACTGCAGGAGTTCCGGCGCATCCAGCTGCCACTGGCTCGGCCCGCACTGTCGGCGCTGGCGATCCTGCTCTTCCTGTGGACGTGGAACCAGTTCCTGCTGCCCGTCGTGCTGATCTCAGATCCGCTCAACCGGACCGTCGCTGGGGCGCTGACCTTCTTCCAGGGGCAGTACTCCTCCAGCATCCCGCTGCTCAACGCCGGCGCGCTCATCATCATCGTGCCGACGATCCTGGTCTTCGTCATCTTCCAGCGCCAGTTCATCCAGGCGCTGCTGCAGGGTGCCGTCAAGGGCTGAACCGCACGCAGCACGGCCATCGCGCGGCACCCCGGTGCCTGCCCAACCCTGAATCGACCCCTCATGACCTTCACGCTCGACACCCACTGGGTGTGGGACTTCTGGCTCGCCGACGACGGCGACCTGTTCCACATGTATTACCTGCACGCACCGAAGTCGTTGGGCGACCAGAACCTCCGGCACCGTAATGCCCGGGTAGGGCACGCCACCTCGGCCGACCTCAGCACGTGGTCCGACCTCGGCGTCGTGCTCGAGCCGGGGAGCGCGGGCGACTTCGACGAGACCGCCACCTGGACCGGCAGTGTGCTGCTCGGGCCGGACGGCGTGTGGCGCATGTTCTACACCGGCTCGCACTTCCTCTCCGCAGAGACCTCCAGCAACGTCGAGACGGTCGGGGTCGCGACCTCCCGCGACCTGCACAACTGGACTAAAGCGCCCGGCCCGATCACCCGTGCCGACCACCGGTGGTACGAGACACTCGGCGACTCAAGCTGGCCTGAGGAGGCCTGGCGCGACCCGTGGGTGTTCGCTGACCCGGCAGGTGAGGGCTGGCACATGCTGGTCACCGCCCGTTCCCACTCCGGGGATGAGCTCGACCGGGGGGTCATCGGCCACGCCACTTCCGCCGACCTCGAGACCTGGCACGTGCAGCCGCCCCTGAGCGCCACCGGCGCGGGTTTCGCGCACCTGGAAGTGCCGCAGGTAGCACAGTTCGACGCCCGCAACCTGCTGCTGTTCTCCTGCGACGGGCCCGCCCTTGCTGGGGCGCGCACCGGCGGTACGGGCGGCATCTGGGCACTCGGGATCGATTCCCTCACCGGGCCTTACGACGTCGCCGAGGCGCAGCTTCTCGCCACCGACGAGCTGTACAGCGGCCGGGTCATCCGTGACCGCTCGGGCACCTGGGTCATGCTCGCGTTTGAGAACAGCACGGCCGACGGCGGGTTTGTTGGCTCGCTGTCAGACCCGGTTGCTGTCGACTGGCCCGCCGACCGGGCCGTTCCGCGGCTCCTCACCCCCGCGAAGGACCCCGCATGACCACCGTTCATGGCTCCGTGGCCGCAGGTTTTGAGAGCGTGCGGGCCGCCTTTGCCGCCGCCTTCGAGGGCAAGCCCGGTATGGGAGCCGCCCTCGCCATCCGGCACCACGGGGAGCCCGTCGTCGACCTGTGGGGTGGTGTCTCAGACGAGCAGGGCAACCAGCCCTGGCGGGATGACACGATCAGCGTCATCTTCTCCTGCACCAAAGGGCTCGTGTCGATCCTGGCCGCGCGGCTCGTGCAGGACGGGCGACTCGACTACTCGGCGAAAGTGGCGGAGTACTGGCCCGAGTTCGCCGCCGCGGGCAAGGGTGACGTCACTGTGCGGGATCTCCTCGCGCACCGGTCAGGACTGTCAGCCCCGCGCGAGGCATTCACGGCGACCGACATCATCGACTGGGAATTCGTCGTCGAGCGGCTCGCGGCGCAGGAGCCGCTGTGGGAACCGGGCACCGGCTACGCGTACCACGCGATTACCCACGGGTGGCTTGCCGGCGAGGTCATCCGTCGCATCACCGGTCGCACCGTCGGTGAGCACTTCCGGGAACTCGTCACGTCGCCGCTGCAGGCCGAAGCGTGGATCGGACTGCCCGACGGCCTGCACGATCGCGTTGCCGACATGATCGTGGGGCCGACCCTCGCGCAACTCACCGCACAGCAAGCCGCCGCCCGCACGCCCGGGGTGACGGACTGGAGTGACCGCGCCATGACCCTCGGCGGGGCGCTCTCACCCGAGCTGGTCGGGCCGGGTGAAGGGTTCAACAACCCGGCCATCCAGTCCGCAGAGATCCCCGGTGCTGGCGGGATTGCCTCGGCCCGCGCACTCGCCGCCATCTGGTCGGCGACCATCGTCGAGACCGATGGCGTGCGCCTGCTCGATGAGCCGGTGACCCGTCTCGCCACCGCGACACAGAGCGAAGGCGCGCCGGTCTGGGATGTTCCCGGCCCGTGGCCCCGTTGGGGCATGGGATTCCAGCTCGACAGCGCGGCACGCCGTTACCTGACCCCGACCGGCTTCGGCCATGACGGCGCCGGAGGACAGTCCGCGTTCGCCGACCCCGGCGAGGAAGTGGGCTTCGCCTTCCTCACCAACCAGATGGAAGCAATCGACGACGTCCGCGCCACGCGGATCATCGACGCGCTGCGCGATGTGCTGATCCGCTGACACCAGCCCCTGTGCCGTCGGTCTGCCAGGACGGCGGCACAGGATCCCTCCCGGTGCGTGTGTGAGGATCAACGTATGCCCCCCTACGATCAACGGCCCTGGTTAAGTTCATACGCCACAGGGGTGCCCACCGACATCCCGAATCCGACGCAGACGCTGGTCGGCATGTTCGACACCTCGGCCCGACGCTACCGCCGCCGGGTCGCGCTCGATTTCTTCGGGGGCACCACGACCTATGGCACCCTCCAGGACCAGGTGTCGCGAGTGGCCCAGGCTCTTCGACGGCTGGGCGTGGGGCACGGCGACCGGGTGGCGCTCGTCATGCCCAACAGCCCGGAGCATGTCGTCGCCTTCTACGCCACACTGCGGCTCGGTGCGATCGTCGTCGAACACAACCCGCTGTACACCGAGCGCGAGCTGCGCCACCAGTTCGAAGACCACGGCGCACAGGTCGCGATCGTGTGGGACAAGCTCGCCGAGACCGTGCTCGACTTCCCCGAAGACGTGCGCCCCACCCGCGTGGTCTCCGTCGACATCACCCGCAGCATGCCGCTGAAGCTGCGGGTCGCGCTCAAGCTGCCCATCCGCAGGTCCCGCGCCAGCCGCGCCGCCCTCACGAGCGGACGGCACGCGCGCGGAACCCTGCCATGGGGCCAGTTGCTGAAGTCGCGCCCGCTGCCGAAACGCGCCCCGCGCCCGAAGCTGACGGATGTCGCGGTGCTGCAGTACACCAGTGGCACGACCGGAACTCCCAAAGGTGCGATGCTCACCCACAGCAACCTGCACGCCAACGCCATGCAGGGGCGGGCCTGGATCCCCGGGCTCAAGCCGGGCCGCGAGGTCGTCTACGGGGTGCTGCCCATGTTCCATGCGTACGGGCTGACCCTGTGCCTCACCTTCGCGATGAGCATCGGCGCACGGCTCGTGTTGTTCCCGAAGTTCGACCCGGCGCTGGTGCTCAACGCCATGAAGCGCTCCCCCGCCACCTTCCTGCCCGCCGTCCCGCCCATCTACGAGAGGCTGGCGCGCGCCGCGAGTGAACGGAAGGCGAGCCTGCGAAGCATCCGTTACGCAATCTCGGGTGCCATGAGCCTGCCGCTGTCAACCGTAAAACTGTGGGAAGACACCACGGGCGGCCTACTGGTTGAGGGCTATGGGATGACCGAGACCTCGCCCGTCGCCGTCGGCAACCCGATGGGGCCATCGCGCCGCCCGGGCACTGTCGGGGTGCCGTTCCCGAGCACCGAGATCCGCGTCGTCGACCCGGAAGACCCCACCGTCGACCGACCGGCTGGCGAGGAAGGCGAGCTGCTCGTTCGCGGACCGCAGGTCTTCGGCGGGTACTGGAATCGGCCCGAAGAGACGAAAGCGAGCCTCCTGGACGGCGGCTGGCTGCGCACTGGGGACATCGTGCGCGTTGACGGCGACGGATTCATCACCATCGTTGACCGGATCAAAGAACTCATCGTCACGGGCGGTTTCAACGTCGCACCTTCGGAGGTTGAGACGGCGCTGCTCTCAGACCCGACCATCGCCGACGCGGCCGTCGTCGGCATGCCGAGCGCGCACGGTGGAGAGGATGTCGTCGCCGCCGTCGTGCTCGCCCCCGGCGCCACCCTCGATGTCACGGCAATCCGAACCCGCGCTCGGGGGCTGCTCACCGCCTACAAGGTGCCGAAGAAGATCGTCGTCGTCGATGAACTGCCGCGCTCGCTCATCGGCAAGGTGCTGCGCCGGCAGGTGCGGGAGCAGCTGTCCGGCAAGTGACCTAGCGGGAGGTGACGGGCTCCTCGCCATGCTTGACGACCGTGACCCTGATCGACCCCCAGCGATCCAGGCGTGTGCCCGCCGGAGGATCCTGCGTCACGATGTAGAACAGGCCCGGCCACGCCTGGCCGCCGATGGACGGGCCGTCGGGATCGACGCTGGCCAGCGCGAGCTCATGTTCGGCCGCGAGATCCCGGGCAACGTGGAACGGCATCCCGACGAGCTCGGGGACCACGTGCAGGCCGTTGTCGTCCATACCCCACGATAACAAGGGGCCCGACTCAGGCGCCGAACGCGTGCACCTCGGCCGCGCGCACCCCGACGTCGATCGCGTACACCTGGCCGGCTCGCTCCTCGTCGGGGGCATCCTGCCGAGAGGTCGTGACGAAGAGGGTCGTGCCATTTGCCCCGCCGATGGCGCAGGAGGTGGGGTTCGACACGTCGAGGGGCACGACGTCGGTGGGCGTTCCCCGCTCATCGAACCGACGAACCGCGCTCCCGCCGAACATGGCCACCCACAGGCCACCATCGGCATCGAGGGCGATGCCGTCGGGAGAACCCGGCACGTCGGCCAGGTCAACGAAGACCGCCCTCTGCCCGAACGTGCCCGCGGCCGCATCGAACTCGTACGCGTAGATGCAGTCATCCGCCGTCTCGGCGTGCAGGGCGATCGTTCCGCCCGCCACCCACACCAGGCCGTTCGGGATGGTCACGTGATCGAGCACCACGTGCACGCTCAGGTCAGTGTCCAGGCGGTAGAGCGTGCCCGCATCGCGGCGGTAGTCGTACGCCATCGAACCGCAATACAGGCGGCCCTGCGCATCGCAGGCACCCTCGTTCATTCGCAGGCCGGCATCGTCGAACACCGGGATGTCCCGTTGGATGGCGAACTCGTCGTCGAGCAGGGCAAAGCCCCGCTCTGTGGCGGCGACGTATCCGCCCGCTGTGCGCGGCCGCACGAGGGCAGCGATGTCACTCACGCTGATGCGATGGTCACCGTGTTCGTCGTGAGTGAGAATGTCACCTTGCAGCAGGTCGACGTAAAGCAGGCGCGAACCGTCCCAGTACGCGCCCTCGGAGTGGAACGCGGTTGGGTCGCCGATCCATTGGCCACCTTCGTGTTGGTTCATAACTCCATCGTGGTGGATTCGACGCCCAACCCGTGCCGCCGGCCCAGTGCGCGGTCATCCATTCGGGACAAGTTGCGCGTGATGCGCACCGGTCCGGACTGCGCGGGTCGGGGCCCTGGCGGTTCTCTGCGACGCACATGGCATGGAATAGAAAAACGCCCCCAAAAAGCGCGGGGGCGTCCTTCTATTCCGTGGCATGTGAGGGATTCGAACCCCCGAAGTCTGAGACGTCTGATTTACAGTCAGATCCCTTTGGCCGCTTGGGTAACATGCCGGGGCGCTTTCGACCACGTGTATTCACCTGACCGAACGCGCTGAACAAGGATACAAGGTCTGCGACCGCATTCGTGACCAGAGCGCCGTGGATAGAATCGGCTCTCGACGAGGAGGTTCGGATGCCCGGCATCAACGAAGTAGCCCAGCTCGCCGGCGTCTCCACCGCAACCGTGTCGCGAGCGCTGAGCGGCAACGGCCACGTCTCCGAAGCCACGCGGCAGCGGGTGCATGCGGCCGCACTCGAACTCGAGTACGTGGTGTCCTCCAACGCGTCGAGCCTTGCCACCGGGCGCACGAAGAACGTGGGCGTGGTCATCCCGTTCCTGAACCGCTGGTTTTACGGTGCCGTGCTGGAAGGCGCCGAAAGCGCACTGCTCAGCCACGGCTACGACCTGACGCTTTACAACTTGGGCGGCGGAGGCGATGAGCGACGCAGCGTGTTCGAGCACTTCCTGCTGCGCAAGAGAGTGGACGCCGTCATCGCGATCGCGCTTGAACTGACGGACACCGAAGTCGGGCGCCTGCACGACATGCACAAGCCGATCGTGGGCGTCGGCGGCACGATCCAGGGCGTGCGCACCCTCAGCATCGATGACCCCGGGGTGGCGCGCCTGGCGACCGAGCACCTTATTTCGCTCGGGCACACGATGATCGCCCACATCGGCGGCGACAGCGCCACCGAGATGGACTTCCACGTGCCCACCCGCCGACGCAGCGGCTACGAGGTCGCTTTGCGCGCGGCGGGGATCGAACCCGACCCCGAGTTGTACCAGGCCGCCGACTTCACCCTGCAGGGTGGATATGCCGCCGCGAAACAGCTCCTCGGCAACCCGCGTAAGCGACCTACCGCCGTCTTCGCCGCCTCCGACGAGATGGGCATCGGCGTCATCCTCGCCGCCCGCGACCTCGGGCTCAGCGTGCCCGGCGACGTGTCGGTGATCGGCGTCGACGACCACGAGCTGTCAGAGTTCTTCGGCCTCTCCACGGTTGCGCAGTTCCCCGCCCTGCAGGGTCGCATCGCCGTCGACATCGTCATGGCGCAGCTGAACCCCAACCATCGCGAACTGGACTCCAGCAACATCGCGCTGCCATTCGAACTGATCGTGCGGTCGAGCACGGCGCGGCCGAACGGCTGATCTCGACTCAGGAGGCGGTGCTGCACCTGCTGGCAGTCAACCGCCACTTCCGCACCCATCTCTGAGCGGCACGGACCGTGAGTGCGCTGGTCCGTTTCGTGTTCGTAACTCCTGCAAGTCTCGAACAGGACGCGCACGGGTTCCCGGTCCACTGGGCAGGGGGATGACTCGCTCGACGAGATTGCAGGAGTTACGAACCTGCGAGACGGCCCGCGCCACGACGGGACGCTCGCGTGGGCCCAGCGGATCACCGGGTCTCGTCGTAGTACCGCTGCGCCGCCGAAGCGACCGCCAGCAGGTACTCGTCGGACGAGTTGTACGCGGCGATCCCCGCCTGCCAACCCTCCACCGTCGACATCCCGCCGCTCGCCCGGCACATGTGGTGCGCCGCCGCGATCGACGCGTCCGCGATGTTGTGCGGGTCACCGAGGCCATCGCCGTTGCCGTCGGACGGCCAGCTCGCCCAGGTCTGCGGGATGAGCTGCATGGGGCCCACCGCCCGGTCATACTCGGTGTCGCCATCGACGAGCCCGCCGTCGGTGTCGGTGATCTCGTCGGTGTTGCCACCGTCGAGCGGGATACCGAAGATGTGCGGCGTCACACTGAAATCGGGCTGGATCGACGCGCCGTCGTGCCGACCGTGGTCGCTCTCGGTGAGGCCGATCGCGGCGAGCGTGTTCCAGCCGATGCCACAGTCCGGGTAGACCTCACCCGCGCGCAGGATTGCCCCCGCGTAGGCCAGCACCGCCAGCTCCGGGATGCCCGTGGCCTCGCTCACCTCGGCGGCCCACTCGGGGTCGGCGAGCCCCACGTATCCCGGGCCGGTGGGCGCGGCCGCGAGGGGCGGTGTCGATGCCTGGTCCGCCGAAGTGACGGGTTCTGCCGGGGGCTCGGTGGGCGTGCATCCGGCGAGCGCCAGCACGGCTACGAGCAGGAGCAGTGGTCGACGGGGCACCATGACGTTCTAGCATGGGGGCATGGCAGATTCCTCATTCGACATCGTCAGCAAGGTCGACCAGATGGAGGCGGAGAACGCCGTCAACCAGGCGCAGAAGGAAATCCTCACCCGCTACGACTTCAAAGGCGTCGGCGCCTCAGTGGAGTGGAGCGGCGAGAAGCTGCTGCTGAAGGCCAGCGCCGAGGAGCGTGTGAAGGCGGTGCTCGAGGTGCTCGAAGCCAAGTTCATTAAGCGTGGCATCTCGCTGCGCAGCATCGATGCAGGTGAGCCGTTCCCCAGCGGCAAGGAGTACCGCATCGAGGTGAGCCTCAAGAACGGCATCTCGTCTGAGGACGCCAAGAAGGTGTCGAAGATCATCCGCGACGAAGGCCCGAAGAGTGTCAAGTCGCAGATCCAGGGCGACGAGCTTCGCGTGCAGTCGAAGAGCCGCGACGACCTGCAGGCCACCATGGCGCTACTGAAGGGCAAAGACCTCGACATCGCCCTGCAGTTCGTCAACTTCCGCTGACCGAACCCCCTTCGGGGTACTCTCGCTCGGCGCTGCTGCGCCGATAGACTGCCGCCGATGACCGACACGAGCGACCCCGGCTGGTTCAACGTCACGATCGCGATCGTGTTGTTTGCGATCGACTTTGTCATCCGGGTGCTCGCCGTCATCTACGTGCCGCGCAACCGCAGGCCACAGACGGCGCTGGCCTGGTTGTTGGCCATCTTCTTCATCCCGTACCTCGGGATACTGCTGTTTCTCCTCGTGGGCAGCGCACGGCTACCGAAGAAGCGCCGCCAACGGCAGCACGAGATCAACGAGTACATCCTCGAAACCACCGAAGGCTTCGACCAGGTGGAGCAGGACCCCCCGTGGCCCGGCTGGCTCGAGCCTGTCGTCGCGCTCAACCGCAAGCTCGGGGCCATGCCCCTGGTCGGCGGCAACAAGGCCCAGCTGTTCTCCGACAACCAGAAGGCGCTCGACGCGATGACGCAGTCGATCCGCGAGGCCAAGCGGACCGTGCACGTCGAGTTTTACATCCTGCTGCTGGATGCCACGACCGCCCCGTTCTTCGACGCGCTCGAAGACGCCCACCGGCGCGGCGTCACCGTGCGAGTGCTGCTCGACCACCTCGGCAACTTCCAATACCCCGGCTACCGCCGCACCAAGAAGCGCCTCGACCGGATGGGCGTGAAGTGGCACCTCATGCTCCCGTTCCAGCCGTTGCGCGGGCGCATCCGGCGCCCCGACCTGCGCAACCACCGCAAGCTGCTCGTCATCGACGGCATCGTCGCCTACACCGGTTCGCAGAACATCGTGGAAACCGGCTACCAGCGCAAGGGCAACCACAAGCGCGGCCTGCAGTGGAAGGACTTCATGGCCCGTTTCGAGGGCCCCGTCGTCGCGGGCATTGACGCGCTGTTCGTCACCGACTGGTACTCGGAGACCGACGAGTTGCTTGAGCGGGAGGCCGCCCCGGCGCGGGAGACCGGCGAAGGCCACCTCGACTGCCAGGTCGTTCCCAGCGGCCCGGGGTTCGAGGGCGAGAACAACCTGCGCATGTTCAACTCGCTCGTTTATGGGGCGCAGGAGAAGATCATCCTCGTCAGCCCCTATTTCGTGCCGGATGACTCCATGCTCTACGCCATCACGACGGCCGCGCAGAGCGGGATCCGGGTCGAGTTGTTCGCGACCGAGATCGGTGACCAGTTCTTCGTCTACCACGCCCAGCGCAGCTACTACGAGGCGCTGCTGAAAGCCGGCGTGGTGATCTACCTGTACAAGGCGCCCACGATCCTGCACGCCAAGCACATGACCATTGACGACGAGATCTCGGTCATCGGCTCAAGCAACATCGACATGCGCTCGTTCAGCCTCGACCTCGAGGTGTCGGTCATGGTCCGCGGCCAGGAGTTCTTGACGTCGATGCGCGAGATCGAGGCCTCCTACCGCGCCAACAGTCGCGAACTGACCCTTGAGGAGTGGCAGAAGCGCAGCCCGTTCTCGGCGACGCTCGACAACATCGCGCGGTTGACCGCCGTCGTGCAGTAGCGCCTCAGGCGGGCCACCCCACCCGGTGGGCGAGGGCGGGCAGTTGCTCGTGCAGCTTCGCGCTGGCTTCGGCCGCGAGCGGGTTCATGGAGACCCCGGACTCGTTGACGAGCCGACCACCGACGTAGACCCGCTTGAGGTTGCGCAGCCCACAGGCGAGCACGTAGTTGTCGATGGGATGCCACAGCGGCCCGATATCCGGCGAGCGGGGGTCGACCACCACGAAGTCCGCGTACTTTCCGGGCTCGAGGCTGCCGACCCGGTCGCTGATGCCGAGCACCTCGGCGGAGCCGCGGGTGTGCAGGCGCAGCATGTCGGCGGGCGACATCGAGTTCGGGTCACCGGTCTGGGCGCGCTGCTGGTAGATGCCGATGCGCATGTTCTGCCAGGGGTCTGAGACATCCGTGCAGGCCTGGTCGTCGAGGCCAACCCCGATCGTCATGCCGCGCTCGCGCATGCGCGGGATGTCGGCGATACCGCTGGCCAGCCGACCGTTGGAGGCCGGCTGCCACGACATGCCCGTGCCTGACTCTGCGGCCCGGTCGATGATCTCCCCGGTGGTCTGGATGAAGTGGCCGAAGATCACCTCAGGGCCGAGCAGGCCCGCCTCCGCGAACCACTCGAACTTGCTGCGCTGCAGTTCGACGGCCTCGCGGGTTTCGAGGAAGTGCGCTTGGTTGATGAGTCCGAACCGGCGCATCGCCTCGAGTTCGAGTTCGGCGGTGTCGCGGCGCGGCGACCACTGCACCGAGCCGAACACCGCCGAGCCGAGTCGGAGGGCGGGGTCGGCCAGCTCGTCATGGGCGACGGCCGCACCGATGCGGTCGAAGATCTCGTCGTCGCTGCCGACCACCACGTCCATGCCGACCGCGTTGATGTAGCGGATGCCCGCGTCGGCTTTCGCATCGGCCTGGCGGGTCACGTAGTCGAGGTCGCGCACCTCCCCCACCCCGGCGCGCCGGCCCTCGATCATCGTCTCCCAGGGCAGCCGCGGGTTGGTGAAATCGAAGGCGGTCGTGACCCCGTTGGCGAGAAAGTCGAGCGAGCCGTGCAGCGTGCTCCAGTACATCTGCTCGGCACTGGCGTGGTTGAAGAACCCCAGCATCGAGTCGCACCAGCCGTAGAGGGTCTGGTCGACGCCGAGACCCCTCGTGCCGCTGGTGAACAGGTGGCTGTGGCTGGAGATGAACCCGGGGGCGACGAAGGAGCCCGCAGCATCCAGCACCTCCGCGTCCACCGCAGGGGGCGTGCCCGAACCGGTCGAGACGATGACCCCGTCATCACCGACGAGCATCCACCCCTCGGGGACCACATCGGGGCCGTCGAGGGCTACCGGGATGAGCAGGGCGTTGGTGACGAGCAGCATGGCCACATCCTGCCCTGCGCGTATGTCGCGCGGGTTACCGGCTATTCGGGCCGGTTCGAGACCCGCACCATCTCGTCGCGATCGACGACTTTGATGCGCGCGCGGCCGTGGGGCTCGCCGAGCGAAATCTCGTGCGCGTCGAGGTTGTGCCAACCGTCGAGGTTGGTGAACTGCACGCCGCGTTCCGCCAGCAGGCCAATGATGGCCTCCTCCTCGGGGAACTCGGGGGTCCACCAGTTCGCCTGGTCGTTGATGACGTGGCCCACCGTCTCCATCGCGTCACTCTTGGTGTGCCCGATGAGGCCGACCGGCCCGCGCTTGATCCACCCGGTCGCGTACACGCCGTGCACGGGCTCGTCGTTGTCGTCGATAACCTGGCCTTCGCGGTTCGGGATGACCCCACGGCGCTCGTCGAACGGGATGCCGTCGAGGGGTGACCCGAAGTAGCCGACCGCGCGGTACAGCGCCTGCACCGGGACGTCCCGGAACTCGCCGGTGCCGCGCACGCCGCCCTCGCCGTCAGGCTCGGTGCGCTCGTAGCGGAAGCTCTCCCCCGTGAACTCGACGGGGCTCGCATAAAAGTGCAGGTGCAGGCGACGCGAGGCCTCGCCCACCGGCCGCTCGCGCCACTGGTTCAGCACGCGGTCGATGACCATGACCTGCTTATTGGTGGCGATTGCCGTCTTCGAGGCCTCGTCATAGTCGAAGTCCTCGTCGTAGACGATCATGTCGACGTCGCGCAGTTCGCCCATCTCGCGCAGTTCCAACGGCGAGAACTTCACCTGCGCGGGGCCACGCCGACCGAACACGTGCACGTCGGTGACGGGGCTCGCCTTCAGGCCCTCGTAAACGTTCCCGGGGATCTCGGTCACGAGCAGGTCGTCGGCGTGCTTGGCGAGGATGCGCGCGACGTCGAGCGCCACGTTGCCGTTGCCGATGACCGCAACCTCGCGGGCGTCGAGCGGCCACTCCCGCGGGAAGTCGGGGTGCCCGTCGTACCAGCTGACGAAGTCGGCCGCACCGTAAGACGTGGGCAGGTCGATTCCGGGGATGTCGAGCGGGGCATCCCGAATCGCACCCGTGGAGAAAATGACGGCGTTGTAGTGCTTCTTGAGGTCGTCGAGGGTGACGTCGCGGCCGTAGTAGACGTTGCCGAACAGTCGGATCTGCCCGGAGTCGAGCACGTCACGGAGGGCGGTGATGATGCCCTTGATACGCGGGTGGTCGGGCGCGACGCCGTAACGGACGAGACCGTAAGGAGCGGGCAGCTGCTCGAAGAGGTCGATCGAGACGTCGAACTGCTTCTCAGCCTTCAACAGGATGTCTGCGGCATAGATGCCGGCGGGCCCCGCTCCGACAATGGCCAGGCGCAGTTTGGTCATAGGTATCTTCCGTTCAACTGGGGAGGTCTCGGGGTCGCTCGACCCACGATATTAGTGGGAGCGCTCGACGATGCTGTCGGCGAAGCGGGTGAGGGCTTTCTTCACGGGCCCGTCGGGTAGTGGCGCAAGCGCCTCGACGGCCTCCGCCGCCCAGCGCCGCGCTTCGTCGAGCGTCTTGGCGGTGACGGGATGCGTGCGCAGCTCGGCCACCGCGGCGGCGAAGTCGACGTCATCGCCCTCCGCGTAGAACGCGGCGTTGACATCCCGTTCGATGCGGGTGAGCAGGTCGTCAGCGTCCCGGTCGGTCTTCGCGAGCTGGCGCAAGTAGAGCAGCGGCAGGGTCGATACGCCGGCGCGCAGGTCGGTGCCTGCGGCCTTGCCGGTTACCTCGGTGGCATCCGAGAGGTCGATGATGTCGTCGATGAGCTGGAAGGCGACGCCCACCTTCTCGCCGAACACCCGAACGGGGATGACGTACTCCTCAGGGGCGTTGGAGAAGATCACGCCCACCTCGGCGGCCGTCGCAATGAGGGAGCCGGTCTTGTCTGAGAGGACCTTGAGGTAGTGCTCGACCGGGTCTTCGTCAACGCGGGGGCCGATCGTCTCGTGCAGTTGCCCGAGGCACAGGCGCTCAAACGTGGCAGCCTGCAGGATCATCGCCCGCTCACCGAGGCTCGAGATGAGCTTGCTGGCCCGGGCAAACAGGAGGTCGCCGGTGAGGATCGCGACCGAGTTGCCCCAGACGTTCTGGGCGCTCGGCACCCCACGGCGGACGGCAGCGTCGTCCATGACGTCATCGTGGTAGAGCGAGGCGAGGTGGGTGATCTCGATGGCTCGGGCGGCCGTCACCACGTTCTCGTTCCCGCCATCGCCCAACTGCGCGGTGAGCAGCGTGAGCACGGGGCGCACGCGCTTGCCGCCGGCCTCGAGCAGGTAGCGGCTGGTGACGTCCGCGATCTCGTCGGCGAAACGCACATCACCGGGCAGGCCGGCCTCAACCTCGTCGAGGCCCTTCTCGATGGCGGCGGCGAAGCGGCGCTCCTCGCTTGAGGCGAACAGCTTCTCGCCGAGGCCAAGGGATGAACTCAGGGTGTTGCTGCGCCGAGCCGCCGGCACTGCCGGCCTCATGCCTCGGGCGCTGTCGTCGAGGCTGCGGCGGGCCGGGTCGCCTTCTTCGTCCGCTTCGCCACCGAGGCGAGCACAGCGGCATCAACGGGCTTGAACCCGCGGTGCAGCGCGACAATGCCAGCAGTCAGGTTGCGGTACGCGACCCGGGTGAACCCGGCGCCGCGGATCCACTGGCTGAGGGTGCCCTGGTCGGGCCACTCGCGGATCGACTCGGCAAGGTAGCTGTATGCGGCGGGATTGGAACTCGTACGGTCGACGATGATCGGCATGACGTGCTTGAGGTAGGCCCAGTAGCTGGCCCGCAGGATCGCCACGGGCGGCTTGGAGAACTCACACACCACCAGCCGGCCGCCGGGCTTGAGCACGCGGTACATCTCGGCGAGCGCCGTCTTCGGCTCGACGATGTTGCGCAGGCCGAAGCTGATCGACACCGCGTCGAACTCGTTGTCGCCGAACGGGAGCTTCATGGCGTCGGCCTGGATGAACTCCACCTTCGGATACCGGCGGCGCCCCTCCTCCACCATCCCCGGTGAGAAGTCGACGGCCACCACCCGGGCGCCGGATTTCTGCAGCGCCGCTGAGCTCGTGCCGGTGCCCGCCGCGACATCGAGGATGCGCTCCCCGGGAACCGGCGCCACCGCACGCACCATGGCGGCGCGCCACAGCACCGCATTGCCCGCGGAGAGCACGGTGTTGGTGCGGTCGTAGTGCCGGGCGACGTCGTCGAACATCCCGGCGACGTCATCCGGTCGCTTATTCATGTCCGCCTTGCTCACGGGTCAAGTCTACGGTTCCCGCCCGCCGGGCGGGTTCGGAGCCGAGAGTAGGCTGGGAGGGTGTATGACGCGGTGAGCTTCCCTCCCGCGTTGCACGTCACCACCCGGCGAATCGACGACCCGGGCTCACTCCTCGAGTGGCTGGCTCCACGGCACCCGACTGCCTTCCTTCGCGGTGGCGACGGCATCATCGGCATAGGCGAACGGGTCTCGTACGTCCACACGGTGGGGTCGCGGGTAGCGGACATCGCCGCGAGCTGGCGGGAGCTGTGCGCGGGAGCAACCATCGACGACGACGTGCAGGTGCCTGGCACAGGCTTAGTCGCATTCGGCAGCTTCGCCTTCTCCGACGATTCCGACTCCCCGAGCTACCTGACGGTGCCGAGCACCATCATCGGCCGCCGTGATGGGGTGAGCTGGCTGACCCACCTCGACCTGGATGCGCTCGAACCCGAGCGGGTTCCGCTGCGTGACGGCTACCGGGTTGACCTTGCCTCGGGCGCGATGAGCGAGGCTGCCTACCGGGAAGCGGTCGCCACCGCGGTGCGCCGAATCGGCACCGGTGCGGCCAGCAAGGTCGTGCTGTCGCGTGACCTCGTCGGGCGCATCCCGAAAATGGCCGACCTGCGCCCGGTCATCGCGCGCCTCGCTGCCGCCTACCCCGACACCTTTGCCTTCGCCGTCAACGGGCTCATCGGGGCCAGCCCCGAAACCCTCGTGCGGGTTGAGAACGGGCGGGCCACCGCTCGCGTGCTCGCCGGCAGTGCGGCGCGAGGGACGGATGCCACAAGCGACGCTCTCGCCGCTACCGCCCTTGCCACCTCGGCGAAAGACCGCGCCGAGCATGACTTCGCGCTCGCGAGCCTCGTCGACGCGCTCGAACCCCGCACCTCGGGCATCACCACGGGTGCCACCTTCGCACTGCAACTGCCCAACCTCTGGCACCTCGCCACCGACCTCTCCGCCGACCTCGTCGACGGGTCGAGCGCCCTCGACCTCGTGGCAGCCCTGCATCCGACTGCCGCGGTCGCCGGCTCACCGACACCGGCGGCCCTCGCGATGATCGACGAACTCGAACCGTTCGACCGGGGTCGTTACGCCGGGCCGGTCGGCTGGGTGGATGCCAACGGGGATGGCGAGTGGGCGGTGGCGCTGCGCTGTGCCCAGTTCACCGAGCACGACGAGGTGACGGCGTATGCGGGGGCTGGGATCGTCGCAGGCTCCGACCCCGATCGCGAACTGGCAGAGACCCGGCTGAAGTTCCTGCCCATCATCGAGGCCCTCGGCTAACGCGGCAGCGGCACTTCGATGATCGTCGGGGCGGCCACCGCGGTGAGCGCCTGGTCGAGTTCGCCGCGGGTGCTGACGCGGCGGTACTCCCAGCCGTAGGCCGCCGCGAGGTGCTCGAGGGAGACCTGCTGGGCAGTCAGGAGCACCCGGTCGAAGGCGGGGCCGGCCGATTCGGCGACCTCGAGGCCGTCGAAGATGGTGCCGCCGCCGTCGTTGCCGACAATGACCTGGATGCGCGGGCGAATCTCCCCCACGCCGAAGGAGAGCGCGCCGACGTCGTGCAGGAGGGTCAGGTCTCCGAGGAGCACGCGCGTGGTGCCGCGGGCTTCGTCCGCCTGGCTGGCGAGCGCCATCCCGATTGCGGTGGCGATGGTCCCGTCGATGCCGGCAAGCCCGCGGTTGGCGTGCACCGGTATCTTTTTGCCGGGGACGACCCTGTCGACCTCACGGATGAGCCGGGATGCCCCGAGCACGAGCCTGTCGTGCGGCCAGGTCGCGCGCCATACCGCCTCCGCCAGGGTGCGCCGGGTGACGGGCGCGCGCACGGCAGCCAGCTCGGCCCGGGCGTGGGCGGCCGCACCGTCGGTGATGACGGGGGCAGTGTCGACGCTGCCAACCAGTTCGCGGGAGACGGCAACCCAGCGCCCCGGCCACTCGCGCGGGCCGGGGTCACCCAGCACCGTGACGGCGTCGACGAACCGCGCGACCCGATGGCCGGGGTTGTAGTCGTCGGCGGACGCACCGCGCACGACGATCGTCTCGACCCCCTCGCCCTGGATCAGCAGCGGCACCTCGCGGCTCAGGGTGGGGTGGCCGAACACCAGCACGCGTTCCACGCGGCCGCCGAGCTCGGGGGCGCCGAGCAACTCGCGGTAGGCCACCACGAGGTTGGGGCCGAAGTGGGACCCGCTCGCGGCCTCCGCGATGAGGGGGGCGCCGAGCATCCGTGCCACTTCTTCGGCGACCGGACCGGCACCTGAGCCGGCAATGACGACGGTCCCGGGGGTGGCCGATATCTCGAGCACCTCGCCCGGGACGTTTCCCCGGAGTTGTTGCCCCGACGCGGCCTGGATTGCCACCTCGGCCAGCGTGTCGGCCGAAACCTCCGGATAAGCGTCACGGGGCGGGAGGGTGAGGGGGGCCGAGAGTGGCTCGGCGAACGACAGGTTGACGTGCACGGGGCCCGATGTCGCGGCGATGACGTCTCTCGCCAGTTGCGCCGCCGCCTCCTGCTCCCCGGGCTGGCCGCTGGGCGCGCCGACGTCCCAGGTGCGCTGGACCGCCGCGCCGAAGATCCCAGGCTGCTGGGTGGTCTGATTGGCCCCGATGCCGCGGAGGTTGTCGGGGCGGTCGCCGCTCAGGACGATGAGCGGGATGCCCGAGTGGTGGGCTTCAAGCACGGCCGGGTGCAGGTTGGCCACGGCGGTGCCGGACGTGGTGATCACCAGCACCGGGGTCGCCGTCTCGACGGCGATGCCGAGGGCAAGGAAGCCGGCAACCCGCTCGTCGATGCGCACCCGAAGCCGGAGTGCGCCGATCCGCTCGAACTCGGCTGCGGCGAGGGCGAGCGCCTGCGAGCGCGACCCCGGGCTCAGCACCACGTCACGGATGCCCAGGCGCACGAACTCGTCGAGCAGGGCGACCGCGAAGTCGGTGGCGGGCGACTCAGTCTTTGGGCGGGTCATCGTCGAGCTCGGCGAGCTCCTGCTCAAGTCGCCTGATCCGTTCATCCTGTGCGTCGTCGCGTCGCAGGTTGCGCAAGAAACTCGGGTCGTCGTCGGGTGCGACGGTGCGGCGCTCGGTGCGGGTGCCGCGCTCTTTGCCGATCACGAACCAGAGGATCACGCCGAGCAACGGCAGCAGGATGATCAGGAGCACCCAGACCACTTTGGGCAGGGCGCGCACGCGACGATCGTCGGTCATGATGACGTCGACAATCGCGAAGACGTCGAGCGCCAGCACCACGAGGGGGACGATCACGAACAGACGGGCCATCCGGCAATTCTAGGCTGGCATCCCGTGCGGAGGCTGCGTGCCTACACTGGCAGGGTGAAACCCTGGATCACCTACAGCCTCATCCGCGTCGGCGTCTTCGCGCTCGCGTTCATCCTGTTGATGCTGGTGGAGATCCCGTGGTGGGGTTCGGCACCTCTCGCGGCCGTGATCAGCCTGTGCATCGGCTACATCTTCTTCGGCAAACTTCGGGATGCGGTCGCTCTCGACCTGGCCGCGCGCCGCTCATCCACCACGAAGGATGCGGACAGCGTCGCCGAGGACGTGGAGTCGCCCGGCCGCTAAGCGCTCGCGCTAGAACGCGATCGCCCAGCCCAGGCCGAGGCCGTAGGCGAGGCCGACAAGGCTGGTCAGCCGAAGCGCGAGCACCAACTCGGGGGCGGTCTTCGCGGTCAGCGTGATGACGACGGCAGGGATGGCCGCGAGCAGCGCGAAGTAGACCAGGTAGGCGTTCAGGTAGATGAGCGTGAACGGGATGAGAATCACGAACGGGGCCAGCAGCAGAACGCCGTAGGTGATGCGCGACGGCAGGTCGCCGAGCAGCACGGCGAGCGTGCGCTTGCCCGCGAGCTTGTCTTGCTCGCGGTCGCGAATGTTGTTGACCATGAGTGCGGCGCAGGAGATGAGGCCCGCCGCGACGGCGGAGTACCAACTGTCGGAGGTGATCGTGCCCGCGAGCACGAAGGTGGTGCCGACGGTGGCGACGAGGCCGAAGAAGATGAAGACGAAGAGTTCGCCGAGGCCGTAGTAGCCGTACGGTCGCTTGCCGCCCGTGTAGAACCAGGCGGCGAGAATCGCGGCGGCACCAACGGCGATAAGCCACCAGTGCCCGGTCCGCACCACGATGATGAGCCCGGCGACGGCGGCGAGCGCGAAGAACACGAGTGCTACAGCAAGCACGGCGCGCGGTTTCGCGGCCCCGGATGCTGTGAGACGGCGGGGACCGACGCGGTGCCTGTCGGTGCCGCGGATGCCGTCGGAGTAGTCGTTGGCAAAGTTCACGCCAACCTGCAGGAACAGCGCGACCGCGAGGCACAGCAGCGCCCGCAGCCAGTGCCAGCCGGGCCCGGCACCCTCGGCGGAGACCGCGTATGCGGTGGCGGTGCCGAGGGCGACGGGCATTATCGCCAGCGGCAGGGTTTGCAGTCGCGCCCCGGCGATCCAGTCACCAAGCGTGGCCTTCTTGACGGGGGCAACGCCGGGCGGGCGACCTCCCGGGCGACCGCTCTTCCTCGGCTTGCGGCCGGGTGCGGGGACGGTTGTCGGGTTGCTGCGCTGCTGCTTCGGAGTTGCCACGGGGGCAGTCTACTTAAGCGCGAGTGCGACGATGCTGGGACGGTCCGGCTTGCCGGTGGCGGTGAGTGGGATGCTCTCGAGAAGCAGCAGTCGGGTGGGGGCTGCCGCAGCGCCGAGCCGGGATGCCACGGCCGCACGAATGGCGTCGAGCGCGACATCCGTCGTCCCGGCGACGACGGGGGTGTCTCCCCACTGGGGGTGCGGGGTGGCGACGACCACCGCATCCTCGAGCCCGTCGAGGGTGCGGATGACGGCCTCGATTTCAGCGAGGGAGACCTTGATGCCGCCCGTGATGATGACGTCGTCCACACGCCCGGTGACGCTGAGCACACCGTCGCTGATCGTGCCGGTGTCGTCGGTGCGGTACCACCGGGTTCCCGCCTCGTCGATGAACGCCGCCGCGGTTCGCTCCGGGTCATCGAGGTAGCCGTGGGCAAGCACGCTGCCGGCGATCTCGATGCGACCGTCGACGACGCGCAGTTCGGTGTCGCCGATGGGCACGCCGTCCCAGACGCAGCCCCCGCTGGTTTCGCTCGAACCGTAGGTCCGGGTGAGGTTGAGGCCGAGTTCCAGGGCACGGGCGGCGAGTGTGACCGGCACGGCCTGGCCGCCAACCAGGATGCGGTCGAAGCGCCGCAGGGTGTCGAGGGCCGAGTCTGACTCGATGAGGCGCGCCAGCTGGGCGGGCACGAGCGAGGTGTAGCGCCGGGGCTCACCGAGCCGGGCGGCGGCCTCGACGAAACGCTCAGCGCTGAAGTGGCCGGGCGCCATGATGGCGGGCTCCGTCCCCGAGGCCAGGGAGCGCACGAGCACGTTGACACCGGCAATGTAGTGGGTGGGCAGGGCGAGCAGCCACTGCCCGGGGCCGCCCAGCTGCACCTCCGACGCTGCCGCACTGGCGAGGAGCGCGTCGGCCCCGAGTGCCACCCGCTTGGGCCGCCCCGTCGAACCGCTGGTCTCGATGACGACGGCCACGCGCTGGTCGACGGTGTCGGGCAGCACGCTGGGGCTCCCGGGGTGGGGTAGCACGGCCGGCCCTCCGGCCAGGGCGCTGTGTATGGCGGCGAGCACGGGTTGCGGGTCGGCGGTGTCGACGACGCGCAGGGGTTTCACGGGGTGCTGCTTAGTACTGCCACGGGTAGGGCGCCCAGTCGGGTTCCCGCTTCTGGAGGAAGGCGTCGCGTCCTTCGACGGCTTCGTCGGTGCCGTAGGCGAGCCGGGTGGCTTCGCCTGCAAAGACCTGCTGGCCGACCATCCCGTCGTCGACGGCGTTGAAGGCGAATTTGAGCATGCGGATCGCGGTGGGTGATTTGCCGAGGATTTCCTGCGCCCACTGGTAGGCGGTGGTTTCGAGTTCGGCGTGCGGTACTGCGGCGTTGATGGCGCCGGTGTCGAGTGCCCGGGTGGCGTCGTATTCGCGGGCGAGGAAGAACACTTCGCGGGCGAATTTCTGTCCGACCTGGCGGGCGAAGTACGCGCTGCCGTACCCGCCGTCGAAGGAGCCGACGTCGGCATCCGTCTGCTTGAATTTGCCGTGTTCGAGGGAGGCGATGGAGAGGTCGCAGACGACGTGCAGGGAGTGGCCGCCGCCGGCGGCCCAGCCGGGTATGACGGCGATGACGACTTTGGGCATGAAGCGGATGAGGCGCTGCACTTCGAGGATGTGCAGTCGGCCGGATCTCGACTCCGCTCGATCACCGGTGGTCGAGCCTGTCGAGACCGTGCCGTCGGCGTACTGGTACCCGTCACGCCCGCGGATGCGCTGGTCTCCGCCGGAGCAGAACGCCCAGCCTCCGTCTTTCTCGCTCGGCCCGTTGCCGGTGAGCAGCACGACGCCGACCCGGGGGTTCTGTCGCGCGTGGTCGAGGGCGCGGTACAGCTCGTCGACGGTGTGCGGCCGGAAGGCGTTGCGCACCTCTGGCCGGTCGAAGGCGATGCGGGCGACCCGGCCCGCCACATCGAGGTGGTAGGTGATGTCGGTGAGTTCGCCGAACCCGTCGACCTCCCGCCAGAGGGTCTCGTCGAACAACTCAGATACCGGTGCCATGGCCCCAGCCTAATCAGGCGCCGGTCTGCAGCCGCCCAGCAAAGTCGAGCACCGTGACGAGCACGAGCGGGTTGGCGATGACGGCGGCAACCAGCCCTGCGACGCCCCAGCGGCGACCGAACCCGCCCACGATGGCCACCAGCGAGACCACGATGGCCACGAGTGAGACCACGATGGCCATCCAGGCGAGCACGGTGCCGGTGATGGCGTCGCCGCCCGAGGCGACAACCACGCCGGCGATGGTCAGGGCGATGACTGCCACGGCGAGTGCACTGGCCCCAAGCCCGACCAGCGAGGTGCGGGCGGAATCCTGCGGCTCGGGGGGCTCTTCGGGCTCCGGCTCCGGCTCGGGCTCCGGCTGCACGTAGTACGGCACGACTTTGAGCGGTACGCGCTCGACGGGGCCGGGGGTTGTCACGAATTCACCCTAACGGCACTGTCAGACTGGGGCCATGCTCCCCGCACTGGATGACCTGCTCGCCACCGCCCGTGTCGTGTCGTTGCCGCTGGTGACCCGGTTCCGGGGGATCGAGCAGCGCGAGGCCCTGCTCATGGCGGGCCCAAACGGCTGGACCGAGTTCTCACCGTTCACTGAGTACGCGGATGAGGAGGCCGCGGCCTGGCTCGCCGCGGCGATCGACTTTGGCTGGGGCAGCACCCCCACCCTGCTGCGGGACAGTGTCCCCGTGAACGCGACACTGCCTTCCGTGGCGGCGCACGAGGTCGCCGCGGTCCTGGAGCGTTTCGCCGGCTGCCGCACCGTGAAGGTGAAGGTTGCCGAGCCCGCGCAGGTGCTCGCCGACGATGTGGCCCGGGTGGCGGCCGCCCGTGAGTTTCTCGGCCCGGAGGGGCGCATCCGCATCGACGCGAACGCGGCCTGGACCGTGGATGAGGCGGAGCGGGCCATCCACGCCCTCGCGGGCTACGACCTCGAGTACGTGGAGCAGCCATGCGCGAGCATCGAGGAGCTCGCGGAGCTGCGTGGACGCACCGGCTATATGGACATCCCGATCGCGGCGGACGAAAGCGTGCGGAAGGCGGAGGATCCTCTCGCGGTCGCCCGGGCGGGAGCGGCAGACCTCCTGGTCATCAAGGCCCAGCCGCTCGGCGGCATCGGTGCGTCCCTGCGGATTATCGGGGACGCGGGGCTGCCCGCCGTAGTCTCCAGTGCGCTTGAGACCTCGGTGGGCTTGTCGATGGGCCTGCACCTGGCAGCGGCGATGACCGAGCTGCCCTACGACTGCGGGCTCGCGACCGCCTCGCTGCTCGTCGGCGACGTCACCGAGGAGCCGCTCGTCGCCATCGACGGGCGCATCGAGGTGCGCCGGGTCGTACCGTCGAGCGTGCTGCTCGACACCTACGCGGCATCCCGCGACCGCGAGCGCTGGTGGCTCGCGAGGCTCGAACGCAGCTACGCCGAGCTGGCGCGCTGAGCCGTTTACAGGCCGCTGTAGGCGTGCAGCCCCTTGAAGAAGAGGTTGACGATCGTGAAGTTGAACAGCACGGCGGTGAACCCGATGATCCCGAGCCAGGCAGAGCGTGACCCGCGCCAGCCGCGCGTGGCCCGCGCGTGGATGTACCCGGCGAAAATCGTCCAGATGATGAAGGTCCACACCTCTTTGGTGTCCCAGCCCCAGTACCGGCCCCAGGCGCGTTCGGCCCAGATGGCACCGAAGATGAGCGTGAAGGTCCAGAACACGAAGCCGATGACGTTGAGCCGGTAGGCGAGGTTCTCGAGCACGTCGGCACCCGGCAGGGTCTGCAGGAAGCGCAGCCCCGCACCCTCGGCGGCCGCTCGGCGGGCCTGGAGCAGTTGCACGACCGACAGGGCGGCACCGATTCCGAAGAAGGCCGTGCCGAGGATGGCGACGAAAACGTGGACGACGATCCACACCGACTGCAGGGCCGGGGGCAGGGGCACGACAGCGACATAGAAGTTGACGGTGGCAAGCACGAGCGCCAGCAGCGCAAAGCCGGTCACGAAGACGCCGAGAAATGCCAGTCGTTTCCAGAACTGCACCGCCAGGAACACCCCAACGATGATCGCGATGCCGGTGAGGGCGAACTCGTACATGTTGGCCCACGGCACCCGGCCGCCGGCAATGCCCCGGGTAACGACGGCGACGGTGTTCAGCACCCAGCCGATGACGGTGAGCGCGAGACCGACCCTCCCCCACCGGGATGTCGCGGGCAGCGCCGTCACGGGCGGGGCAACCGGGGTCACGGCGGTGGCCAGCTGGCCCACCCGCTGCGGGGCGGCGGCCGCGACGGCTGCCTCGGCGGGCGCAACCCGCTGGCCGAGTTCGACCGCGAAGATGATGAAGGCGAGGGCGTAGACGGCGATCGCCGACACCGCCATCAGCAGGGAGAAGGCTTCGAGCGTCGTGTTCACGAGCCAACCCTAACCGCGAGTTGCTGGGCGTGCTCGTCGGCAATGGCGTTCACGGCGCGCTCGAGGGTGGGGTCGTCGCCGCGCGCGAGGGCCGCGTACTCCAGGGTCACCGAGCCGTCGGCGCCGGTGACGGCTTTGACCCAGACGCGCCGACGCGGGATGAAGAGGCTCGTCACGAGGCCGGCGACCACAAGGACCGCGAAGGTGAAGATCCACGGCAGGGCCGGGTCGTGGTGCACATCGAAGGAGACGAAGCGCGGCACTTCGGTGAACTCGATGCTGCCGAGCCCGTTCGGCAACTCGATGCTGTCGCCGAGGGCGAGTTGGATGGTCGGTTCGTCTGCCGTGCGGCCCGCAATCTCGGTAAGGGAATCGGTGTCGAGCGCATAGGCGTTCGTGCCGGTGCCGTTGTCGAGCCCGAGGTCACCCGTGAAGACCTCCATGGTGAGCACGGGGTTGAGCAGGTCGGGGAAGCTTGACGCGAGCGCGCCGCTGTCGAGCGCGACCGCCGAGGGGTAGAACAGGGCCCGGATGCCCACCTGCTCGGCCAGTCCGTCGGGCAACTTGATGACGCCCACGCTGAACAGGTTCGCGTCCTGCGGCAGGAACGCCGTCGGCTGCGAGAAGATCACCTCGCCGTCCGGGTCACGCACCGTCACCACCGGGGCATAGCCGTTGCCGAGCAGGTACACCTCGGTGCCGCCGATATTGAGCGGAAAGTTGACCTTGACGGTGGCCTGCCGCGGCTCCCCCGAGCCCTCGGTCGTCGTGACGTTGGCCGTGTAATCCAGCGGCATGCCGATGGAGTTGCTCGCGAAGTCGGTCTCGTAGACGGGCACGAAGGAGTCGAGCGCGATCGAGAAGGGGGCGAGGGATGATTCATCCAGGAACCGTCCCGGGTTGAACGAGTCGTAGCTGCTCAGGCTGTTGACGAAAGCGTCACCCTCGACGACAACGCGCTGGCCCGTGTAGCCGAGACCGCCGCCGAGGCCGACCGCGACGAGCACACCGATGAGCGCGCTGTGGAACACGAGGTTGCCGGTCTCCCTGAGGTAGCCACGCTCGGCCGACACCGAGTCGGGTGCCTGCCCGGGGCTCGAGGCGTACAGCTCGGTGCGGTAGCCCTGCTTGCGCAGCAGCGCCCGGGCGGTCTCGATGGCCGTCGCGGCATCCGCCTCCGTCACCCGCTCGGTGTAGCCCTCCAGCCGCGACAGTCGCACAGGGGTTTTCGGCGGGCGAGCCCGGAGCGCGTCGAAGTGGTGGCGAGTGCGCGGGATGACGCAGCCGATGAGCGACACGAACAGCAGCAGGTAGATCGCCGAGAACCACACCGAGGAATAGGTCGTGAAGACCTGGAAGAACTCCAGCACCGGAGTGATGCCCGGGTTGTCGCGCTTGAACTGGATGACCCCGTTGGGGTCTGAGCTGACTTGCGGCACGAGCGACCCCGGGATCGCCGCGATCGCGAGCAGTAGCAGCAGGAACAGGGCCGTGCGCATGCTCGTGAGCTGCCGCCAGAAGAACCGCAGGTACCCCACGAGCCCCAGCCGGGGTTGTGTGACTGTCGAGGGCTCAGGAGCGTCGACGTGGTCAGAGGGGCGTGACGAATCCGTCATTGATCACCGCCATGATTTCGGAGAGGAAGAACCCCCAGATGCCGGTGACCATGAGCACGCCGATGAGGATGAGCAGCACGCCGCCGGTGATGTTGATGGCCCGGATGTGCCGCTTGACCCAGCCCACCGAACCGCTCACCCAGCCGAAGCCGAGGGCGACAAGCAGGAAGGGCAGGCCGAGACCCAGGCAGTAGAAGACCCCGAGCAGGGCCGCGCGCCCCGGGTCACCCTGGTAGCTGGCGAGCGAGATGACCGCGCCGACAGTGGGGCCGATGCACGGGGTCCAGCCCACGGCGAACACTGCCCCCAACAGCGGTGCCCCGGCCAGCCCTGTCGCGGGCCGCCACGCGGGCCGCACCGTGCGCTGCAGCACCGTGACCTGCCCGATGAACACGAGGCCGAGCACGATCACGACGCCGCCCGCGACCCGCTCGATGATCGATCCGTACTGCAGGAAGAACACGCCGACCGTGCTGCCCAGCACAATCACGGTGAGGAAGACGACGCTGAAACCGAGCACGAAGAGGGCGGCTCCCAGCACGGTGCGTCCGCGGCGCATCTCACGGGCATCCGTCGCCCCCGAGACGTAGCCGAGGTAGCCGGGCACCAGCGGCAGCACGCACGGCGACAGGAACGACAGCAGGCCCGCGAGCAGTGCGATGGGCAGCGCGAACAGCAGGCTGCCCTGCGTGACGATCTCGCCCGGCCCCACTAGAACCGCCCCATCAGTCGGTCTCGGCGAGCACGGTGTCGATCATGCTGGACAGGATGCTCGCGGCGCCGACCCTCCCGCTGATGCGTGCCGCAACCCTTCCCTCGCGGTCGATCACCAGGGTCGTGGGCACCGCGTTGGGAGCCACCGCTCCCGCCGTCGCGAACGCGAGCTGGGCCGAGGCCGTGTTGACGTCGATGATCGACGGGTAGTCGATCTCGAATTTGCGCTCGAACAGGGTTGCGACATCAATGCTGTCCATCGTGTTGATGCCGAGGAAGGGCACGTCGGGGTATTCGGCGCTCACCGCCGCGAGGTCAGGGGCTTCGTCCCGGCACGGCGGGCACCCCGCGTACCAGAAGTTGACGACGTAGACCTGGCCCGCGTAGTCCTCGCTGCTGATGTCGCCACCAGCGCTCGAGGGGCCAGCGAATTCGATGGGCTCGCCCCGCTCTGTGACGGGCAACTCGGTCTGCGCCCCGTCACCCGAGACATAGCCCTGGCCCGAACCGTCGGCGTATTGCTCCGCGAGCGGGTCGCTCGCGGAGCAACCCGCGAGGGCGACGATGGTGAGGGCGGCCGTGGCGACGGCGAGAAGACGGCGGTTCACACGGCTCCGGTGTCGATTGCTGTTTGCAACAACTCTCTCGCAGGTTCCTGATAGTCGACCTCGACGAAGTGCTCGCCCTCGCGGGCGAGCGTCGTGATGCTCGACAGTGTGCAGCGCCGGTTGCGGGGGTCGTGGGCGAGCCGCAGGTTCTTCACGGAGCGGGCAACCATGACGATGGGCATCTGGTGGCTCACCATGACGACCTCGCCCGAGTCGGCGGCGGCCCAGGCGTCGGTGATGGCGGCGAACATCCGCTCCTTGACGCTCGAGTACGGTTCACCCCAACTGGGCCGCAGCGGGTTGGCGAGCCGCAGCCACGATGCCGGTTTGCGCAGTTCGTCGCGCATCCGTTTGCCCTCGAACCAGTTGTGCGGCTCGATGATGCGCTCCTCGGTCACGGCCGGCAGGCCAAAGCGCTCGGTCCACGGTTTCGCGGACTCCTGGGCGCGCTGCAGCGGGCTGGCATAGAGGGCGATGACGGGATGCCCGGCGAGACTCGCGGCGGCAGCCTCCGCCATCGCGTGCCCCAGTTCGCTCAGGTGGTACCCCGGAATGCGCCCGTACAGGATGCCGTCGGGATTGTGCACCTCCCCGTGGCGAACGAGATGGATGAGGTCAGCGGGCACCCGTCGATTCTACGTTCAGGGCGACATTGAAGTTGTCCCGGAACAGGTTGCCCGGGTCGAGCTCTGACTTGAGCGCCCGCAAGCGCCGGAGCGTCGCGGGCGGGAACGCATCCTCGATGCGCTCGGGCCGCGGGTCGGTCTCGAAGCTCAGGTAGAGGCCGGTCGCGTGCGGGGAGATCAGGGTGTCCCACTGTGCGTCGAGACGGGAGCGGTTGCCGCCGAGCGCGACGACGGAGAAGTTGGCGTCGCGGTGGGCGTATGCCGTGGCATCCGGGGCAATGTCGCCCACCGCACCCCCGACCGATCGCACCTGGAAGAAATAGGCTTCGCCACTGTCGATGAGCCGTGCCATCGCCGCCGCGACCTCCGGGGTGAAATGCTCGATGAACGCGGAGCGGCCGATCGGCTCACCCTGGCCGTGATGGTCGGTGCCCTGCGAGTTCGACATGACGGTCGCATAGGGCAGCAGCTGCACCGATTGCTGCGCGAGCGGGGCGATGCCTGCCAGTGGCTGGAGGATCTCGATGATCCGATCAGGGTCGCTGGAGTCGACCATGGCCATGACCTGGGCGACCGTCGGCTGGCCGGGCGTCGACCTCCCGATGAGGAGGTTGCTCGTGAGGGCGCGGGGGGCAGCCTCGACCGCGGCACCCCAGCGCTCAATAAACCCTGCGGTATCGGAGGCGTCGAACGCCAACTGTGCCCAGCCGACCTCGCCCACCTCGTCGACCTCGAACTCGAACGAGACCGCGATCCCCATGTTCGCCCCGGCACCGCGCAGCGCCCAGAACAGCTCGGGATTCTCCGTATCGCTGGCATGAACGACCTCACCAGAGGCGAGCACCAGGTCGGCGGCCCGCAGGTGGTCGATCGTCAGCCCGTGTTGGCGGGCAAGCCAGCCGATGCCTCCCGCGGTGGCGAGCCCGCCGACCCCGACACCGCCGTAGTCACCCGACGTCAGTGCCCAGCCGTGCGGCGCCAGCGCCCCTGCAACATCCTGCCAGCGTGCCCCGGGGCCGATCCGCACCCGGCGCGCTGCGTCGTCGACGACCTCGATCGCATTCAGGCGACCGAGGTCGATGACGATTCCGCCGTCATTCGTCGACCGCCCGCTGATGCCGTGCCCGCCGCTACGCACCCCGAGTGGAATGTCGGGGTGCGCACGGGCGAATGCCACCGCGTCGACGACCTCGTCGACCGTCGAGGGGCGCAGCACGATGCCGGGGGCACCCCCGCGCATATAGTTGTTCTTCACGCGCGAATAGTGGGAATCGCCAGGCTCGATCGCATCGGCCGCGAGCGACGGGGGCACGCCGTCGTAGTCGATGTTGTCGCGGCGTCTGGCAAGCGCCGCCTCTCCTCGTGCGCGGCCCTGGGGCGTGCCGCTGGATGCGCGCTCGGCGGCGACCGCATCCCGGATGTCGGGCAACAGCTCCGCGAAGCCCGCGAGCACGTCCGGGTCGTCACCCATCACGATGAACGTGCTGATGCCCTCCTCGAGGACGAGCCGGACGACCTCATCAGACTCCATCGCTCCGCCGATGTTGAGCAGGCGGCGGATCTCGCGAGGGTCACGCCCCGCGTCCAACGCGGCCTGGTCGATGGTGGCGTTCCCGGCCGCGAGATCGCCGGGCTTCAGGTAGGGCAGGGAGGGCAGCCAGCCGTCACCCTTGGTACCGATAAGCCGGAGCATCCGGGGCTTCAGGGCACCGATCCAGATCGGCACCTCGTGGGCGGGTGCAGGCCCACGCTTGGCCCCGGAAACCGAGTGGTACTGGCCCCCGGCGCGCAACGGCGAGCGGTCACCGGCGTCCCAGATTCCGCGGATGATGTCGATGGCCTGGCTGAGCGCGTCGACGCCCTGGCCGGGGGTGAGCCGGTCACCGCCCATCGCCTCGATGGCGTCCCAGAACCCGCCGGCACCGATGCCCAGCTCGATTCGACCCCCCGACAGCAGGTCGAGGCTGGCGACCGAGCGGGCAAGCACGGCGGGCTGCCGCATCGGCAGGTTGAGCACATTGCCGGCGATGTGGATCCGCTCGGTCACGGCGGCGACCCAGCTCATGAGGGTCCAGGTGTCATGGAAGGCGGCCTGGTACGGGTGGTCCTGGAAGGTCACCAGGTCGTAGCCGAGCTGCTCGCTCAGCTGGGCCAGCTGCACGGGTCGTTGGGCGGGACTGTTCCCGGGGGTGATGAAGGTTCCGAACTGCAGCGGATGACCGTAATCAGGCATATCACCATGGTGATCTGCTCACTCCCGACACGCAAACCCCTCATAAGCAGGTTACGATAGGTAAGTGACTAACCTGCAGACGCTCCCCGATATCGCCCAGCTGAACCTCCGCCACATCAATGACGACGAGTGCCGCCGGTTCCAGTGGGCCGTCGAGCTCATCGGCAAGCGCTGGAGCTCGGGCATCCTCCTCGCGGTCTGGCAGGGCGCATCCCGTTTCAGCGAAATCGTCGCCCGCGTCGACGGGCTCAGCGACAGGATGCTCGCCCAGCGCGCCCGCGAGCTCGAGAGTGCGGGGCTCCTTGCGCGCGATGTCATCCCCACCACGCCCGTGCAGATCCGCTACCAGCTCACCGAACGGGGTGAAGACCTGCTTCGCTCCCTCCAGCCGGTCGTCGACTGGGAGCTTCGCTGGCGAAACGTCGCGCACGACTAAACTCTGGGGGTGACCGAACGCACCCTCATCAAAGACCTGGCCGCCTCAACCGACGGGCCCATCTCCGTCTCGGGCTGGGTCGATACCGTGCGTGACCAGAAGAAGGTGCAGTTCGTCGTGCTGCGCGACGAGTCCGGGGCCGTACAGCTGGTCAACCCGAAGGGCGATGAGCCCGACGCGCTCAGCGACACCATCTCCGGCCTCGCGCAGGGAACCTTCCTGACGGCGACCGGCGAACTCAAGCACGACGAGCGGGTCAAGCTCGGCGGGGTCGAGGTCAAGCTCGCGGCGCTGGATGTCGCAGCTGCCGCCATCCCGGAGACCCCCATCGCGGAGGACTCCAGCGGCGACAAGCGCATGGACTGGCGCTTCATCGACCTGCGCGTGCCGAAGAACGCCCTCGTGTTCAAGGTGCAGACCACGTTCCTGCACGCCATGCGCAGCTACTGGGTGGAGCACGACTTCATCGAGATCCACACTCCCAAGCTCATGGCCAGCGCGAGCGAGTCGAAAGCAGAACTGTTCGAGGTCGACTACTTCGACGGAAAGGCCTACCTCTCGCAGAGCCCGCAGTTCTTCAAGCAGATGGCTCAGCCCGCCGGTTTCGGCAAGATCTTCGAGGTGGGTCCGGCCTTCCGCGCCGACCCGAGCTTCACGAGCCGCCACGCCACCGAGTTCACGAGCGTCGACACGGAGCTCAGCTGGATCGACAGCCACGACGACGTCATGACCCTGCACGAGGAGCTGCTGGTTGCCGGCTTCCAGGCCGTCAAGGACAAGCACGGGGCCGAGATCAAGGCGCTCTACGACATCGACATCGTGGTGCCGACCACCCCCTTCCCCCGCATCCCGCTGGCCGAGGCCAAGCGGATCGTGGCGGAGCGCGGCTACGAGGTGCCTCGCGCCGATGACGACATGGACCCGGAAGGCGAGCGCCAGATCGCGGCGTACGTTAAGGAAACCTTCGGCCACGAGTTCGTCTTCCTCACCGACTACGCCTCGAGCATCCGGCCGTTTTACCACATGCGCCGCGAGGGCGACCCGACGGTGACCAACAGCTACGACCTCATCTTCAACGGCGTCGAGATCTCCACGGGTGCCCAGCGCGAGCACCGCGTTGAGGTGCTCGTCGAGCAGGCGAAAGAGAAGGGGCTCGACCCCGAGGAGCTCGGCTTCTACCTCGATTTCTTCCGCTACGGCGTTCCGCCGCACGGGGGTTTCGGCATGGGGCTCAGCCGCGTGCTCATGCTTATGCTGCACCTGCCCAACATCCGGGAAGCGACCTACCTGTTCCGCGGACCCACCCGCCTGCTGCCTTAACGATCCGGGACTCCCGGCCGTAGCTTTCGTTCACCTCCATGAGGCAGGATGACCCCATGTCCAAGAAAATCGACTCAGCGCTGAAGGACCTCAAGAAGGCCCTTGACAAGCACGCGGACGCCGTCGGCGGCGGCGCGGTTTCCCTCAAGAAAGCCCAGCGCGCCAGCGCCAAGGTGGCGGCCGCCGCCACGGCCTACGCAGAAGCCGTTCACGCCAAGAGCGGCCTGGGCAATCCATTCGACGACATGGTGCAGCCAGGGCTGGAGAGTTCGACGCTTGCCTCACTTGCCGCTGAGCGCGACGCGCTCAAAATGCAACTGACCGGCCCGGTCGCCGTCCAGAAGGCATCCGCCAACTAGCCTGCCGCGGCCTCGCCAATCGCCGTCGCGAGGCGGCCGGGGTCCACTCGCCAAATGGTGTGCACGCGATCGTTGACCAGCACCACGGGGATCTCATCCCAGTAGCGGTCGTTGAGCGCGGGGTCGTCGAGGATTGACAGCTCTTCGAGCCGCACGGGAGTTGTTGGCTCGAGTTCTTCGATGACGGTGAGCACGGCATCCCGGGCGGCATCGCACAGGTGGCAGCCCGGTTTGCTGAGCAGGGTGAGGCGCACTTCGGTCACGACCATAGACTAATCAGCAATGCAGCCCGCGCCGTCGCCCTCCGCCAGCGATCGACCGATCGTCGCCTTCTTCGACGTCGACAACACGCTCATGCGGGGGGCCAGCGTTTACTACGTGGGTCGCGAGGCGTTCCGTCGCGGCATCATCTCCTGGCGCGACATCGCCCTGTTTGCCTGGCACCAGTTCCGTTTCCTTGCCGTCGGCGAAAACCGTGAGCACCTGGCGACGGCGAAAGAGCGCGCGCTTGGCCTCGCGAGCGGGCACACCGAAGAGGGGCTTATCGAGCTCGCCAATGACATCTACGAGCGCGACTTCGCCCCGAAGCTCTGGCCGGAGACAGTCGCGCTCACCCAGGAGCACCTCGCGAAGGGCCACGAGGTGTGGCTGATCACGGCGACACCCCAACTGGTCGCCCAGGTCATCGCCGACCGACTAGGCCTCACGGGAGCCCTGGGCACCCGCGTGCAGGCGCTCGATGGAGTCTTCACGGGCGCGCTCGACGGCCACGTGCTGCACGGGGAGGAGAAGGCGGCGCTCGCCCGGCAATTTGCCTCAGAGAGGAACGCCGACCTAGCGGAGTGCTGGGCCTATTCAGACTCCAGCAACGACATCCCCCTGCTGACCCTCGTCGGCAACCGTGTCATCGTCAACGCCGACGCCAAGCTCCTCGCACACGCGGGTGAGAAGGGGTGGACGATACTGCCGCTCAAGCGGGCGAGCATTCGGGATGCCCAGCGCAAGGTCAAGCGCGAGGCGCGTGCCGTGCGTCGTTCGCGATAGAAACCTCGCTCGCCAGCTCGCTCGGAGCTGGCGTCGCGGAAACGCTAACGCGTTTCCACTCGCTCCAGGCCTACTTCTTGTTGCGGCGCTGGTGACGCGTCTTGCGCAGCAGCTTGCGGTGCTTCTTCTTGGCCATGCGCTTGCGACGCTTCTTGATAACTGAACCCATGGGTTACCTCACTGATTTTCGGAATGCGCGCCGGAGCCGACCGGATCACGCAGTGATCCTGCGACACCTACGCCGACGAAGCTTGCTTCGGCCGGTCCTACTCGGACCGCACCGATGAAGTTTCGATTCTAGTCGAACTAGCCGACCTGTGAATCCGGGGTGGCGATGGCGGCCTCGACCGCGGACTCGGGAATCCGGAACGACCGGCCAAAGCGCACGGCCGGAAGGTCGCCCGCATGCACCAGCCGGTACACGGTCATGTTCGAGACGCGCATCATGTCGGCGACTTCAGCGACCGTCAGGAAGCGCACATCCGAGAGATCTCGTGACATTTCCGGTATGCCCCTTTGGCTTTTCGGCACCGCAGCGTGTTACTGGAGTGCTAAACGGCAACACTAGGGGCAGGAGTGAGGAAATGTCCACCCCCTCGTGGCCGCTAGTTCTTGCGGAAAAGTCGCCGTCGGAACGTACTGGGCAGGCCGCGCGTGACCTTCTCCGAGGCTTCGTGCAGGACGGTTCGCGCCTGGTGGGTTCCCTCGGCAATCCGGCGTCCGATGGTCTCGCCGACGTCGGCGCCCGACCACGCGGCGAACACCGCTGAGCCGCCGCCGTCGATGGGCAGGTCATCCGTGTCAAAGTCAGCGCTCAGGAACGGGATCAGCCAGTCTTCGAGTTGCTCCAGCGGAGAAGCATCCAAGCGGTAATAACGGTGTTGACCCTCTTCACGGACCGAAACGAGGCCGTGGTCGCGCAGTACCTTCAGGTGCTTCGACACCGTAGGCTGGCTCAACCCCAGGTGCTCGACAAGATCGCCAACGCTGATCTCCCCTGACGGGGACGTCGCGGAGACGTACCGTTCCAGGAGGGCCTGCATGAGGTCACGCCGGGTCGGGTCGGACACGACGTCGAAGATGTCAGCCATTCCCTCAGGCTAGCGGCGGGCATCGGCTGAGCGCACTTTAATGGGAACGACAAGACGTAAGGATGCCCGTGGTTGACAAGATTGCGCACGATGCGCCCGTGCTGGTCATCGGGCTGGGTCGATTCGGAGCCGCGACCGCGGGCCAGCTGCAGCGCCTGGACCGCGAGGTTCTCGCGATCGACGAAGACCTGGGTCTCGTGCAGAAGTGGTCGGAACGCGTTACCCACGCGGTGCAGGTCGATGCTCGGAGCATCGATGCGCTCCGCCAGATCGGGGCGCAGGACTTCTCCATCGCCGTCGTCGCGGTGGGCTCGTCAGTCGAAGCCTCCGTGCTCATCACTGCCAACCTGGTTGACCTGAAGATCCCGCAGATCTGGGCCAAGGCGATCAGCCAGTCGCACGGCAAGATCCTTGCCCGCATCGGCGCCAACCACGTGATCTATCCCGAGGCCGAGGCCGGCGAGCGCGTCGCGCACCTGGTTTCCGGTCGGCTGCTCGACTTCATCGAGTTCGACGACGATTTCGCCATCGTGAAGATGTACCCGCCCAAGCCGATCCGCGGCATCCCGCTGTCTGAGTCAAAGGTGCGCGGTAAGTACGGCATCACCGTGGTCGGGGTGAAGGCTCCCGGCCAGGATTTCACCTACGCGACGCCCGAGACCGTCATCTCCAACCACGACCTGATCATCGTCAGCGGCAACTCTGCCGACATCGAGAAGTTCGCGAGCCTCACGAGCTAAGCGGCTCACGAGCACAGCGGCTCACGAGCACAGCGGCTCAGGAACCGGCGGCGAGTTCCCTGGCTCTGGCCAGTGCGGCGGCAGTCGCGCGGTCGAACATCGCGGCGAGGCCCGCGTCCTGCATGACCGCGATGGCGCGCTCGGTCGTGCCATTGGGGCTCGTGACCTGGCGGCGAAGCTCTGCCGGGGTGGCGTCGGAAGCAGCCAGCAGCTCGACAGAACCGATAAAGGTGCCCATGACGAGTTCCCGGGCCTGCTCGGCGCTGAAGCCACGAGCCATGGCCGCGGTGATGAACTCCTCGACCAGGTAAAACACATACGCCGGGCCCGAGCCCGAGATCGTGCTGAGGGCGTCGATCTGCTCCTCGGGAACCTCGACGACCGTGCCCACGGTCTCGAACACCGTGCGGCCGAGAGCGAGTTGCTCGGGCGTCGCCCGCACGCCCGCGGCGAGGCCGGTAACCGCGCGGCCGACGATCGCCGGGGTATTCGGCATCGCGCGAAGCACGGGGTTCGCAACGACCGCCTCCATCGTCGGCGTCGGTATGCCCGCGGCAACGCTGATCACGAGGGCGTCGGGCTCCAGTGCATCCGCGATCCCCGCCAGGGTCTCGGTAACCATGGCAGGTTTCACGCCGATCAGCACCACCCCCGCGCCCCGCACGGCACGGCGGTTGCCGTCGGGCTCAGACTCCAGGGCGATGGACTCCACGCCGTCGCTGGCAACACGGGCCGCCTTCGCCGCGGTCCGGTTGGTCACCCGGATGCCGCCCGTCACCGTCACCCCGGGCGACAGCAGGCCCTGCAGGATTGCGCCACCCATGGCACCGGCGCCGATGATGGCGATGGACGGGAGAATTGTGCTCACCCGATCATCCTAGGATTGCCCCATGAGTGCATTCGGCGGAGGCAAGGCGATCATCGCGGCACTGCTCGCGAATCTCGGGATCGCGGTCGCCAAATTCATCGGCTTCCTGATTTCCGGCTCGAGCGCGATGCTCGCCGAAAGTGTCCACTCCCTCGCCGACACCGGCAACCAGGGGCTCCTGCTGCTGGGGGGGCGGCAGTCACGCAAACGAGCCGATGCCGAGCACCCCTTCGGGTACGGCCGGGAGCGCTACGTCTACGCGTTCGTCGTGTCGATCATCCTGTTCTCCGTCGGTGGCGTCTTCTCCCTCTACGAGGGCGTGCACAAGCTGCAGGACGCGGGGCACGAACTCGATGCCCCCCTCGTGCCCATCGTCATCCTGCTCGTCGCGATCGTGCTCGAGAGTTTCTCGCTGCGGACCGCGATCAGGGAAGCGAACCACGTGCGTGGCAAGCAGGGCTGGTTCTCGTTCATCCGGCACTCGAAGGCCCCTGAACTGCCCGTCGTGCTGCTCGAGGACTGCGCGGCCCTCATCGGGCTTGTGCTCGCCCTCGGCGGGGTCGGGCTCACCGTGATCACGGGCAACTCAGCGTGGGATGCGATCGGCACCCTGGGCATCGGCGTGCTGCTCATCCTCGTCGCCATCATCCTCGGCATCGAAACCAAGAGCCTGCTCGTGGGTGAGGGTGCGAACGCCGAGGACGCCGAGAAGATCCGCGCCGCGATCGCCGGGCACCCGGACGTCGAGGCGCTCATCCACATCAAGACCCTCTACCTGGGGCCCGACGAACTGATGGTCGCGGCCAAGGTCGCGTTCGGCACAACCAAGAAGCTGTCGGATGTAGCGGGCTCGATCGATTCCGTCGAGACGGCGATCCGCACTGCGGTGCCCGCCGCGCGCGTGATCTACCTGGAGCCTGACGTCTACGTGAAGCCCGGTGCGGCGCACCCGGCGACCGACGCGATCGTGATCAAGAGCGCCGACTGATTCGGCTGCGCGGTGGAGTTACCTCCGCGACGCGAAGAACTCTGTCAACAGGGCAGCGGCCTGCGGCTCCAGGATGCCCGCCACCACCTCCACGCGGTGCGGCAACCGCCGATCCCGCAGCACATCGTGGACGCTTCCCGCCGCCCCCGCTTTCTCGTCCCAGGCCCCGAACACGACGCGGGGGATGCGCGCCTGCAGGATCGCCCCCGCGCACATCGTGCACGGCTCGAGGGTGACGACGAGGGTGGTGTCCTCGAGGTGCCAGGAGCCGGTCGCGGCCGCCGCCGCCCGGATGGCGACGATCTCGGCGTGCGCGGTGGGGTCGTGGCTGAGTTCACGTTCGTTGCGACCGACGCCGAGCACGGCGCCCGAGGCATCCCGGACCATCGCGGCGACCGGAACGTCATCGGTCGCGAGGGCGAGACGCGCCTCGGCGAGCGCTTCAGACATCCATTCCGCGTACCGGTTCACAGTAGATTGAGCCTATGCGAGTTCACGTTGCCGACCACCCGCTCATCACCCACAAGCTGACGGTGCTGCGCGACAAGAACACCCCGTCGCCGACGTTCCGCGCGCTGGCCGAAGAGCTCATGACGCTACTGGCCTATGAGGCGACCCGCAGCGTGCGCACCGAGGTCGTCACCATCCAGACCCCCGTCGCCCAGACGCAGGGGCTCGCCATCAGCGACCCGAAGCCTCTCGTCGTGCCCATCCTGCGCGCGGGCCTCGGGCTACTCGAGGGCATGGTCAAACTGGTCCCGACCGCCGAGGTCGGCTTCCTCGGGATGGTCCGCAACGAAGAGACCCTGCAGCCCGACATCTACGCCGAGCGCCTGCCGGACGACCTCTCCAACCGGCAGTGCTTCGTGCTCGACCCCATGCTCGCCACGGGCGGCTCGCTTATTGCCGCCATCGAGTACCTGTTCCAGCGAGGCGCAGTGGATGTCACTGCCGTCTGCCTCCTCGGCGCCCCCGAGGGTCTCGCCGCGGTCGAGAAAGCCACAGAGGGCCGCGACGTGACGATCGTGCTCGGCGCGCTCGACGAGCGACTCAACGAGCACGGCTACATCGTGCCCGGCCTCGGCGACGCCGGCGACCGGCTGTACGGCACGGTCTGACCCAGACGATCTCGACCTCGCTCGATCCCCGGTAGTCAAGCGAGGCGCAGACCCGAGCCTTGTCGGCGCCGCCACCCTGTGGCATAGTTTTCTCCATGACTGTGCAGCCGTTCGCCGCAACCTCCCTTGAGGTCTCCGGAGTTCGCGCTGCCATGTGTTGTCGAATGTGTGCCTAATCGGCCCCTCCTCGCCGAGTTCTTCATAGAACCTCCGTTCGCAACGAATGAACTCCCGGACCCAATCCTCATAACGGTTGGACTCCGTCTCGCACGACCCGCAGTACCCCGAAGGATCACACCCTCATCATCAGAGGCCCTTCACCCCACACACGAGGATTCTGACGACATGTCAATCGCAACCATTGATCGCGCAATCACCGATCGCGCACCCCTTTCCGCTGTTCCTACCCCCGCAGCCACGCCCGCTCCCGCCGAGAAGCGCCGCCTTCGCGCCGTCCCCGCCGGGACGGAGGCCCGCGGTTTCGCCCTCTACGTCGGCCTCGACGAGTTCGCGGCAATCGAAGCTGGCACCGATCTTGGCCACGTGGTCGAGGAACTGAAGAAGCGTCTCGCCGAGCTTGTGCCTTCCGCCGAGACGTACGCGACCGTGGCGCTCGCCCCTGCCGGTGCGGGCGGGCGGGATGTCGACGTGGTGCGCGTGGCCCTACACGACCCCGCAGCCCTCGCCCGTCACCGCCGGGTGGACGAAACCCCGGCCCCTAAGCACCGCACTGGCGTTGTCATCGACATCTCCCGCAAGCGCGTCGTGCTTGACGGCGAGCCGGCATCCCTGACGTTCAAGGAGTTCGAGCTGCTGCAGTACCTCGTGCTGCGCGAGGGCCGCACCATCGAGCGCAGCGAGCTCATCTCGTCGCTATGGTCGGCGGGGGACGACGAGATCCCCAACGAGCGCACCATCGACGTCCACGTGCGTCGCCTGCGCGCCAAGCTCGGCGACTACGAGGACATCGTGCGCACGGTGCGCGGTATCGGCTACCGCTTCGACCGCCACGCCGACGTGTCGATCCGGCAGGCCACCACGCCCAGCCCCGACTTCTTCTAGCGGCCAGGCTGGGGAAGCTCGGCTACCGGAGCGCCTGCGTGCCGATGACCGAGAGCAACTGCAACTTCTCGTAGCTCTCGCTGCCGGGGCTGGCCGTGTAGACGAGCAACGAGTGCGACTGGCTCGGGTCGAGCAGCGACTGGCAGTTCAGTTCCAGCGCACCGAGTTCGGGATGCACGAAGTTCTTCACCTCGTGCGGCCGGATGCCGACCTCGTGCTGGTCCCATATCGCCCGAAACTCGGCGTTGTCGGCGAGAAGCAGCTCGACGAGCTCCGCCGCCCGCGAACCCGGGCCGCGGAGGGTCGCCACGCTGCGCAATCCCGAGGCGAACATCCTGCCCAGGAAGTCGTGCTCCGAGCTGGCGTATCGCTGCCGGGCGGCGGGGTCGGTGAACCAGCGATAGCCGAGGCTTCGGGCAGGGCCGCTGTACCTGGTCAGGTCGCCGGTGAGCGCGACACCCAAGGGGGTCTGCCGCAGGGTCTCGCCCAGCTCCGTGACGATCTCGGCGGGGGTGTCCTGCAGACGATCGAAGATTCGCAGCAGGCCTGGGCTGATGTGCTCACTGGACCCTCCGCGAGTCGGGGGCGTGTGACCGGCGAGCCGGAACAGGTGGTCACGCTCATCGAGCGAGAGATGCAGTCCCTGGGCGATCGACGCGATCATCTGCTCGGAAGGCTGTGGGCCACGCTCCCGCTCGAGGCGGGAGTAATAATCGGTCGACATGTGGCACAGCGCCGCCACCTCCTCCCGGCGCAGTCCGCTCGTCCTGCGGCGCTGCCCCCGAGGGATGCCCACATCATCAGGCTGGAGTGACTCGCGGCGGCGGCGGAGAAAATCCGCA
>JBIITJ010000076.1:0-11060 GCA_044340535.1 Rhodoglobus sp. | reverse complement strand
GGTGGCGCCATCGACCCGACCGTGCGCCCGGGCATCCCGCTCATGGAGAAGCTGGGCCAGGTCTTCGCGGGCCTCGCCGACAGCCCCATCACGAGCGTCGACGTCGAGGTGCGTGGCGAGATCGTCGAGCACGACGTCAACGTGCTCAAGCTCGCGGCCCTCAAGGGCATCTTCTCGAACACGATCAGCGAGAACGTCAGCTACGTCAACGCCCCGGTGCTCGCGCAGGCGCGTGGCATCACCGTGCGCCTGGTGACGGATGCCACGAGCGAGGAATACCGCAACCTCCTGACCATCCGGGGCTCGCTGTCGAACGGCGCGAGCATCTCGGTCTCGGGCACCCTGACGGGCACCAAGCAGACCCAGAAGCTGGTCGAGATCAACGGCTACGACGTCGAGGTGCCGATTGCCGACCACCTCATCGTGATGATCTACACCGACCGCCCGGGGATCGTGGCCGTCTACGGCAAAGAGTTCGGCGACGCGAGCATCAACATCGCGGGCATGCAGATCGCCCGCCAGGCCAAGGGCGGGCAGGCACTCAGCGTGTTGACTGTCGACTCCCCGGTGCCCGAAGACCTGCTCGAGACGGTGCGGGTCGCGATCGACGCGAAGCTGTTGCGCGAGATCGACATCACCGAGGTGTAAACGAACCGAAGCTTAATGCGGTGATCGAGCGAAGTCGAGATCAGATCTCGACTTCGCTCGGTCGGCGGTGCGGGTCAGTGCCTAAACGACGTCGTCGGGGGTGACCGAGGTGCGGCGCTGGGACACGTTGGCCCCGTTGGCGTCGGTTCCCGAGGTGACGGTGGTCGTGGAGGAGCGCTTACGCAGCATCAGCACGAGGCCGATGACGAACACGAGCGCGCCGGCACCCATCAGGATGTAGCCGACGAGGTCGAGGTTGATGAACCCCGTCTCGAAGTTGAGCGCGAAGGTGAGGATCGCGCCGATCACGAATAGGACGATTCCGGTTCCAATACTCATGGCGCCAGCCTAGTGTCCCTCAATCGGGGGACACTGGGGATTGCGCCAGCGCCCGTTCGTGGAGTATGCCGGCCGCGCGGCGCTACTCTAAAAGGATGCCCCTGAACCTCGCAGTCATCCCCGGTGATGGCATCGGTCCCGAAGTTATTGCGGAAGCGCTCAAGGTGTTGAAAGCCACGGGGGTGGATGTCTCGGCGACCGAGTACCCGTTCGGGGCTGGCCACTACCTCGCCTCGGGCAGCATCCTCGACCAGGCCGATCTCGACGTTCTCGCGACCCATGACGCGATCCTGCTGGGCGCCATCGGGGGCGACCCGCGCGACCCGAAGCTCGCGGGCGGCATCATCGAGCGCGGCCTCCTGCTCAAGCTGCGCTTCGCGTTCGACCACTACATCAACCTGCGGCCCACGGTGATCCTGCCAGGTGTCGTCTCGCCGCTTGCTGCTCCCGGCGCCGTCGACTTCGTGGTCGTGCGCGAGGGCACCGAGGGTCCATACGTGGGCAATGGCGGGGGCATCCGGGTGGGGACGCCGCAGGAGATCGCGACCGAGGTGTCGATCAACACCGCTTTTGGCGTCGAGCGGGTCGTGCGTTTTGCGTTCGAGCAGGCCGAGCAGCGGCGCAAGAAGGTCACCCTCGTGCACAAGACCAACGTGCTCACGAACGCCGGGAGCCTCTGGCAGCGCCTCGTGATGGCGGAGGCGGCCAATCATCCATCCGTGGACTGGGACTACCTGCACATCGACGCCGCGACCATCTTCATGGTCACCGACCCTGCTAGATTCGACGTCATCGTCACGGACAACCTCTTCGGCGACATCATCACCGATCTCGCGGCCGCAATCAGCGGCGGCATCGGTCTGGCGGCCTCGGGAAACATCAACCCGGACGGCACCTTCCCGTCGATGTTCGAGCCGGTCCACGGTTCGGCACCAGACATCGCGGGCCAGCAGCTCGCCGACCCGACGGCGGCCATCATCTCCGTCGCGTTGCTGCTCACCCACCTGGGGGAGCGGGATGCCTCGGCACGGGTCATGGCGGCGGTCGAGGCCGACCTCGCTTCCCGGGCCGGCGTGACGCGCAGCACGGCACAGGTGGGCGACGCGATCGCCGCAGCAGTAGCGCAGAATTGACTTACCTTTCGACTAAGGACACCCCCATGAAGAACCTCCTCGCCCCGGCCACTCTCCAGTTCATGGTGAAGCTCAACCAGGAGGCGCGCTCGGCGGCCGAGCACGCCGACATCATCGCGGAGCCCGGCTTCGGCAAGCACTTCACCGACCACATGGTCGACATCTGCTGGAGCGAGATGGGCGGTTGGCACCGCCCGCGCGTGCAGCCTTACGGCCCGATCGCAATGGACCCGGCCGCTGCCGTGCTGCACTATGCGCAAGAGGTCTTCGAGGGGCTGAAGGCATATCGCCACGCCGACGGCTCGATCTGGACCTTCCGGCCCGAGATGAACGCCGAGCGGATGCAGCGTTCTGCCGCTCGCCTGGCCCTGCCCGAGCTTCCGACCGAGTACTTCGTCGAGTCGCTCAAGCAGCTCATCGCAGTCGACGCACGCTGGGTGCCGAGCGCCCCAGAGACGAGCCTCTACCTGCGTCCGTTCATGTTCGCGAAGGAGGCTTTCCTCGGGGTTCGCCCGGCGAAGAAGGTCAACTACTACGTGATCGCGAGCCCTGCCGGTGCCTACTTCACGGGCGGAGTGACGCCCGTCTCGATCTGGGTGACCACCGATTACGCGCGCGCCGGTCGCGGCGGCACGGGCGCGGCCAAGACGGGCGGCAACTATGCTTCCTCGCTCGTTGCCCAGCAGGAGGCCTACGACCACGGCTGCGCCCAGGTCATGTTCCTCGACTCCGAGACGAGTGAGTACATCGAAGAGCTCGGAGGCATGAACGTGGTGTTCGTTTACCGTGATGGCCGCGTGGTCACGCCCGAGTCATCCTCGATCCTCGAGGGGATCACGCGCGACTCGATCCTGCAGCTTGCCAAGGACCGCGGGCTCACCGTCGAGCAGCGCCGCGTGAGCATCGCCGAGGTGCGCGAGGGTGCGGCATCCGGCGACATCGTGGAGATGTTCGCGTGCGGCACCGCTGCCGTCGTCACCCCGATCGCGCAGTTCGTGGCCGCCGACTACACGATCGGTGAGGCGGACGCCCCGGCCGGCGAACTGACGCTGTCGCTGCGGCAGGAGCTCACCGACATCCAGTACGGTCGCGTGGCGGACCGCCACGGTTGGCTGACGCGCCTCGACGCGTAGGGCCGGATTCCCGCGCTACGCGCCGAGCAACACCAGCACGTGGTACACGACGTACACCGGCCACACGATCGCCTGCAGTAGCCCGAGAATCACGGCCCAGAAGGTGCCGTTTGACTCGGAGATGAAGTAGATCGCGGCGCCGATGTACGCGAGCAGGAAGATGAAGCCCCATGGGCCTGCCTTCTCGACGACGCGGGTTCGACTATCAGCCATGGTGTTTCTCCTTCGCGGTGATGCCATCACAGTAGGCCGGGTGGCCGGGTTGCACAGGGTCTTAAGGCCTGACGCTCGCGGTGAACTCGGCGATCGCGTCTGCAGCAGTCGTGAGGTGGTCGAGCTCGGTGAGGCCCGTTATGCCCTTGCGCGGCTTGAGTCCGTGGTCCCCGTCGGCAAACCACCGCACGGTGACGGCGGGCGACAGCGGGTACTCGGCGACCTCGTCGGGGCCGCCGAAGGGATCGCGTTCGCCCTGGCAGATCAGGGTGGGCGTCTCCATGGTCTCAAGGTGCACGGTGCGCAGTTGCTCGGGCTTGCCCGGCGGGTGGAACGGGTACCCCAGGCACACCACGCCTTCGACCCGTTCGTCGTGGTCGGCGAGCATGCTGGCCACGCGTCCGCCCATCGACTTCCCGCCGGCCACTGCCGGGCCGACCCCATCGAGTACCGCGCGATACTCCTCGATGAGGGTCTCGGCGCGGGGCGGCGGTCGGCGGTTCCCGTCGCGTCGGGCCGCCATATAAGCGAACTCGAACCGGGCCACCCGGATGCCTCGCTCGCCGAGCAGCCCGGCGACCGTGCTCATCCACGGGGTGTCCATCGGCGCCCCGGCCCCGTGGGCAAGGATCAGGGTCTGGCCGGAGTCCGGGCCGCTCCACAGGATGTCCGCTGGCATGGCACGATCGTATCCATGAAGATCGCGCGCTTCTCCTCCGGTGGAGACCCCAGGTATGGCATCCTCGACGGCGATGAACTCGTGGTCCTCCGGGGTGACCCGATGTTTGCCGGGTTCGACACGACCGAGGAGCGCGTGCCGCTTGCTTCGGTGAAACTGCTTGCCCCGGTCATCCCGCGGTCAAAGGTTGTTGCTGTCGGCAAGAACTACGTCGACCACGTCGCCGAGTTCGGTGGGGACGTTCCGAAGGAGCCGCTGCTGTTCCTCAAGCCCAACACCTCGGTGGTGGGCCCCGGCGATGCCATCGTGCTGCCTCCGCAGAGCCGCCGGGTCGACTTTGAGGGTGAGTTGGCGGTGGTGATCGGCAGCATCGCAAAGAACGTGCGGGCTGAGGATGCCGCCTCGGTAATCTTCGGCTACACGATCGCCAACGACGTGACCGCCCGTGACCTGCAGAAGACCGACGGCCAGTGGGCGCGCGCCAAGGGGTTCGACAGTTTCTGCCCGCTGGGGCCGATCATCGAGACCGAGTTCGAGCTGGGTGGCCAGCGCGTGGTCACGCGCGTCAACGGCGAGGTGCGGCAGGACGGCACGGTCGACGACATGGTGCACTCGGTCGCCGATGTCATCGCTTATGCCTCTGCGGTGTTTACCCTGCTGCCCGGTGACGTGATCCTCACCGGCACCCCAGCCGGCGTCGGCCCGATCGTCGGCGGCGATGTCGTCGAGGTCGAGATCTCGGGTATCGGCACCCTCAGCAACCCGGTGCGCGGCTGACATGACGGCCGCGGCGCCCCCGGTCTCCGCGCTGGCTCCGCTTCGCATCGGGGTGTTCCAGGCGATCTGGCTTGCCTCGATCGTCAGCAACATCGGCGGCTGGATGCAGACCGTCGGCGCGCAGTGGTACCTCATCGAGCAGGGCAGCTCCGCGACGACCATCGCCCTCGTGCAGACCGCGGCAGCGGCCCCCGTGCTGCTGCTCGGCATTCCCGCGGGCGTCATCGGTGAGTTCCTGAACCGGCGACACCTGCTCATCGCCGTGCAGGCATTCCAGGCGGTTGTCGCGCTGATCCTGAGCGTGCTGACCGCGCTCGGGGACATGAACCCCGCGCTGTTGCTGGCCTTCACCTTCCTCCTGGGTGCGGGGGCCGCCATCCAGTTGCCGGCGTACCAGGCGATCGTTCCGGATGTCGTGCCGCGTGCCGTCATCCCGCAGGCCGCGGCGCTTAGTTCCATCGGCATCAACATCGCCCGGTCGATTGGCCCGGCGCTGGCGGGCATCGCGATCGCGAGCCTGGGCATCCCGTTCGTCTTTGCGCTGAACGCCGTCTCCTTCGGCGTCTTCCTGCTCGTGCTCGCGGTCTGGCGCGGCTACACGGCGCCGCCCTCTCGGGCCGAACCGTTCCTGGAGGCGACGCGGGCGGGGCTCCGCTATGTCATGCACGCCGGGGTTGTGCGACGCTTGTGCCTGCAGCTGGCGGTGTTCATCCTGCCCGGTTCTGCCCTGTGGGCGCTGCTGCCGCTGATCGCCTCCGATCGGCTCCAGCTCGATTCCAACGGCTATGGCGTGCTGTTGGCCGCCGTCGGCCTGGGCTCAGCGGGCGGGGCGTTTGTGATCGCGCGCGCCCAGAGGGCGTTCGGCACGAGCGTCACGATCCTGCTCGGCTCGGCGCTCTACGGGCTCGGAGTGATCGGCACCGTGCTCTCGCCGAGCCTCCCGCTGACCCTTGCGGTGCTCGTCGTCACAGGGGTGGCGTGGATCGTGGTGATCGCGCTGCTCAACGGATCGGTCCAGTCGTTCCTGCCCGCATGGGTGCGTTCGCGCGGCCTCTCGGTCTACCAGATCGTGCTGTTCGGCGGTACGGCGGCCGGCTCCGCGCTGGCGGGCGCAGCGGCGCAGGCTTTCGGCCTGCTGCCGGCGACGGTTGCCGCCGGGGCCCTGGTGGTGGTTAGTGGCCTTGCCCTGCTGGCGTGGCCACTCGTGTCGATGGCCGACAAGGGCCGCGAGATCAAGTCGTTCCCTTTGAACGAGTTACCGCCGCCCACCGACGAGGTTTCGGTTGCCGGTGATGCCGAGACCCTTGTGCTTGTGAAGTACACCGTGAGCGCCGACAATCGGGAGGAGTTCCTCAGCCGCATGCGCCTCGTTGGTCGCAGCCGCCGTCGCACCGGCGCTCGCCGCTGGGAACTGTACGATGACCGCGAGGTGCCCGGCGTCATCGTCGAAGCGTTTGCGCTCGGCTCCTGGCGTGAGCACCTCAGCCAGCACGAGGGCCGGCTCACCGAGTACGACGAAATGATCCTCGGCACGGCGCGGGCTCTCGCCAATGGCGAGCCCGCTGTAGAGCACCTGATCGCGGTCACTCCTCCGCCGCGCTCCCGCCCGCGCACGTAGGATTACAGGCGATGTCAGCCCCACTTGCTCCCGCGCCATTCTCAACCGCAACCGGAACCGACGTTCGCGTCAGGTTCTGCCCCTCGCCAACCGGAACCCCGCACGTTGGTCTCATCCGCACGGCCCTGTTCAACTGGGCTTACGCGCGCCACACCGGCGGCAAGCTCGTGTTCCGCATCGAGGACACGGATGCCGCGCGGGACAGCGAAGAGAGCTACCTGCAGTTGCTCGACGCCCTGCGCTGGCTCAAGCTCGACTGGGACGAGGGCATCGACGTCGGTGGGCCGAACGAGCCGTACCGCCAGTCACAGCGCACCGGCATCTATCTCGAGGTGATCGAGAAGTTGAAGGCCAGCGGCCATCTGTACGAGTCGTTCGCGACGGGGGAGGAGATCGAGGCGCGCAACATCGCCAACGGCCGCGACCCCAAGCAGGGCTACGACAACTTCGAGCGCGACTTGACCGCCGAGCAGAAGGCGACCTACCTCGCCGAGGGCCGCGAGCCGGCCCTGCGCCTGCGTGTGCCCGACACCGACCTGAGCTTCGACGACCTCGTGCGCGGTGAAATCACCTTCCCGGCGGGTTCGTTCAGCGACTTCGTGGTGGTGCGCCCCAACGGTGCCCCGCTGTACACGTTCGTGAACCCGGTGGATGACGCGCTCATGGGCATCACGCACGTGCTTCGCGGTGAAGACCTCCTCTCCTCCACCCCTCGCCAGATCGCCCTCTACACGGCGCTCATCGAGATCGGCCTCGCCAACTTCGTGCCGCGCTTCGGCCACCTGCCGTACGTCACCGGCGAGGGCAACAAGAAGCTCTCCAAGCGCGACCCGGAGTCCAACCTGTTCCACCACCGCGATCGCGGGTTCATCCCCGAAGGTCTCGTCAACTACCTGGCCCTGCTCGGCTGGTCGCTCACGCACGACCGCGACGTGTTCTCAATCGATGAGATGGTCGCGGCTTTCGACGTCGTCAATGTGAATCCGAACCCGGCGCGCTTCGACCTGAAGAAGGCCGAGTCGATCAACGGTGACCACATCCGGATGCTGCCGGTGGAGGAGTTCGCCGAGCGACTGCTGCCCTACCTCGGCGACCTGGTGCGGGATGACGCGGACCGGGGCATCCTGCTGTCGGCGGCACCCCTCGTGCAGGAGCGTATGCAGCTGCTGGGGGAGGCGCGCGATCTGCTGGCGTTCCTATTCACCCCGGACGACGAGCTGGAGTTCGCCGCTGACGCCATGCCCGGCGCCGATGGGGCGGTGGTGCTGGATGCTGCTGCCGCCGTACTCCCCGCCGTCGCGCCGTGGAACACGGAAAACATCGAGGCCGCCCTGCGCGCCGAACTGATCGAGAAACTGGAGCTCAAGCCGCGCAACGCCTTCGGCCCGCTGCGCTCCGCGATCTCGGGGCGCCGCATCAGCCCGCCGCTGTTCGAGTCGATGGAGTTGCTCGGTCGTGAGTCGACCCTCGTGCGGATCGGCCGGTTGCGCGCCGCGCTGTGAGGTGTCGCGGGGCCCTGTCGATAGGCTAAAGTAGACAGTCGGCTCGACCTCGGTCGAACCCTGTGGGGTATGGTGTAATTGGCAACACGGAAGATTCTGATTCTTTTGTTCTTGGTTCGAGTCCAGGTACCCCAGCCAGTTTTGGCTTCCTCAAGCGGTGGGTAAGAAATATCGCGATGACCGATCCGCTGCTCATCTCTCCAGTGGATGAGGCACACCTCAGGCGCGCCATCGCCCTCGCCGCACAAGCGCGAACCAACGGTAATCACCCGTTTGGCGCGATCGTGGTTGCGGCCGATGGTCGCGTCGTCGAAGGGCTCAACACCGTTGTGACGGCGTCCGATCCGACGGGCCATGCCGAGACCAACCTCGTGCGGCTCGCCGCCCGCGCGCTCGGCGCCGAGGGGCTTCGCGGCAGCGTTCTCTACACGAGCACTGAGCCGTGTGCGATGTGCGCGGGCGCGATCTACTGGGCGGGCATCCCGCGAGTCGTCTACGCCCTGCCCGAGGCCGCCCTGCGGGAAATGGTTCCTGCCCAGGACGGCGAGCCGACGATGGATATGCCCTGCCGCCAGGTGTTCGCGGCCGGCGGCAGACCCGTGGCTGTGGCCGGGCCCGCGCTCGAGGCGGAAGCCGCCGCCGTTCACACGGGCTTCTGGGCGTGACTGTCAACGAGATGTCGGGCCACGGAGAGGGTCCGGGTCGCGGGCTGCGTGTGCTTCGTCGGCTGCTCGTCTCGCTGGGAGGTGCCGTAATCGTCGTCGCCGCGCTGGGCGTGGCTGGTGTGTTCCTCCCACAAGTCCCGATTCTCGGCACGCTGGGCTCATCGATCTGGGCGGGGATGGCTGCACCCGGTGCGGTGGTCACGGTGGTCGCCTCCGTTCTCACGTTCGTCGCGTTCCGCCTCGGAGTCCGGCGCACCGGCACTGTGCTCACGGTGATCGGCCTGGTCGCCACGCTGGGTTCCGGTGTGGTCGTCGGCAGCCAGGTCGCTGTTGGCTTCCAGAACGGCGTCTCATCAAATCCGCTGGAGGCGATTGTGCCCGGCCGGTACGAGGAGGGAGCCCCGGATGAAGTCATCCAGTACGCAACCGACGACAACGGCAGCGCGCTGACGCTGGATATCTACCGTCCCGTTGGCACTGTGGATGAACTTGCCCCCGTCGTGCTCTACGTCCACGGCGGCGGGTGGACGCAGGGCAGCAGCCGCTCGCAGGCGGCCAACCTCCGCTGGTTCTCGGAACAGGGGTACCTCGCGTTGGGCGTCAACTACACCCTGGCCACAGCAGACCAGCCGACCTGGGATACCGCGATCCCGCAAGTGCAGTGCTCCTTCGCCTGGGTGGGCGAGCATGCAGCCGAATACGGTGGGGATGCTGAGCGCTTCGCCGTCTATGGGGAGTCGGCGGGTGGTCAGCTCAGCCTCACCGCGACCTACGCCGTGGCGGCAGGTGGCGATAGATCGGCCTGCGAGGGCACCCTGCCCACGGTGCGCGCGGTCATCGCCGACGTGCCCGGTGTCGACCTGTTCAGCCTGTATGACAACAGCGACCCCATCCTTGGTCCGGCCGCCAAAGCCTTCGTCTCGGCTTACCTGGGCGGCAGCCCCGCTGAGTACCCGGATCGCGCCGAGAGAGCCTCCGCGATCACGTACGCGGGCCCCGACTCGCCACCGACCCTGGTGCTGCTCAACATGAGCGACCACCTCGTGCCACCCCGCGGCGGTGAGAACTTCGCCGCCGCCGCCGACCTCGCAGGCGTCGACATCGAGGTCATCCGCAGGCCCTGGGCCGACCACACAACGGGGTTGCAGTACCACAGCGTCACCAACCAGGTGTTCCTCGGCCTGGCACAGCGCTACCTCCGCGACCACGGGGTGTGACCCCAGCAGGTCGCTGGCATCCGTCCCCCGCACCGCGTCCTTCCACTGGCCGGTATAGGACATGTCCTAGAAGTCGCTCTGCGCCGTCCCAGACAATCGCTCCTAGCGACGCGCTGCTCTGGGCGTCCCACGACACGGAGAGCGATACATGCCCATCCATCGACGAGTTCCGAGAGTACGTAAAGCCTGGGTCGCTGCGATCGTGCTGCCGGGAGCCCTCCTGTTGAGCCTTGCCGTCCCGTTGTCGGCCTCGGCCGCGGCACCTGTCGCAGTCGACGATTCATACTCCACGAGCGCGGGGGCCACGCTTTACGTGCCAGCCCCAGGGGTTCTCGCCAACGATGTCGATGGCGACGGCGATGCCCTCACAACCTTGGCGTCGAGCCCGACGGCGGCCCACGGTCGCGCGATTTTCACGTCGGATGGCTCCTTCACGTACGAGCCGGATCCCGGCTACGTCGGCACCGACACCTTTGGCTACCTGGTCTCCGACGGCGCCGAAAGCGATGTCGGCACGGTCACCGTCACCGTCAGCCCTGCTTCGTTGAATACCCCGCCGCTCGGTAACAGCGATCTCTATGAGGTGCCCAGCGGCGTCAGCTTGGCCGTATTTGGACCCGGCGTCCTGGCTAACGATGTCGATCCCGACCCCGACACATTGACGGCGGTGCTCGACGAATCGACTGACCACGGCACGCTAACCCTCCTGTCCCACGGGGGTTTCAGCTACCGGTCAGATCCCGGCTTCACGGGGGTCGACACGTTCACCTACCAAGCTCATGACGGCACGGCCGCGAGCAACGTGACCACGGTCACGATCCTCGTCACCGCTAGCCCTAACGAACCACCTGCGGCCGTCGGTGACAGCTACACCGCGGTCTCAGGCCAGGCGTTGACGGTTGCCGCGCCGGGGGTGCTCACCAACGACAGCGACCCCGACGGGGATCCGCTCACAACGTCGCTCTTTTCGGGACCAACCCACGGCACTCTGAACCTCAGTGCCGACGGATCGTTCAGCTACGTGCCTGATGCCGGCTACGTCGGGCCGGATGCGTTCAGCTACGAGGTATCCGACGGCATGATCACGGATGACGCCGTCGCTGTCGCGATCACCGTCACTGCGCCGCCGCCGAACA
>JBIITJ010000075.1:0-11219 GCA_044340535.1 Rhodoglobus sp. | reverse complement strand
TATGTCAAGTCGAAGTCGCACTATTGCGCGGCGGCGCCGCGTTAGTGCCGTCTGACCAGCACTTTCGCAATTGCAGTTGCAGGAATTGCAATCGCGTTAGGTTAGTCGCGATCGCAGCAGGCTGAGGAATTCGTCGGCCATGCCCAGTTGCGCCCGCAAGACTTCACGGCGATCCTCGGCCTCGTGGATGAATCCGGCTAGCCGTGTGCGAGCCACGTCGCCGCCCGCTTCAGCTTCGTCGGCCGCGCGAAGCAGCTCCGCCATTTCCTCGAGTGAGTAGCCGAGCGGCTTCATTCTGCGAATGAGCATGAGTCGGTCTACATCCTCGTCGGTGTAGAGCCGGTATCCCCCGTCGCTTCGCCCGGATGCTCGCAGCAACCCGATCTCGTCGTAGTGGCGCAGCGTTCTCAACGAGAGCCCGGTGCGCTCAGCGAGCTCTCCGATCTGAATAGTCGATTCAGTCACCGCTGGCCTCCGTCGCTCACAACCCTCACGTAAGGGTAGGGTTGATGTTGCGGAGCTAATCGTCCCGCTCCCCCCAATACTTCCCCACGCCTCCTTGTCCTCACTCCTGTGCGGCAGAGCCGTGGTGTGCGCGATGCGGCGCCAGACCAGACATCACCCTCCGGTCCTCGCGTCGAGGGCCCTGACATTTGGAGCTCTTCTATGGCCACCACTCGAACGCTCGACCGCGAACGTTATCGGGCAGATCCGTCTGTACTGACCGCGTTCCGCTCCCCACGCATATTGACTCGCGAGGTCCTGGCGGGTCTCGTCGTAGCCTTAGCGCTTATCCCGGAAGCGATCTCGTTCTCCATCATCGCTGGCGTCGACCCGCGGGTTGGCCTCTTCTCGTCGTTCGTCATGGCGGTCTCCATCGCCTTCCTCGGTGGCCGGCCCGCCATGATCACCGCGGCCACAGGTGCGATCGCCTTGGTCATCGCACCCGTGGCACGTGACTACGGCATGGACTACTTCATCGCCACGGTGATCTTGGGAGGTTTCTTCCAAGTGGTCCTGGGTCTGCTCGGCGTCGCCAAGCTCATGCGATTCATTCCTCGAAGCGTCATGGTCGGCTTCGTCAACGCTCTCGCGATCCTGATCTTCATCGCTCAGCTCCCCCAGCTGATCGGTGTGCCCTGGCTCGTCTACCCGCTGGTCGCAATCGGAATCGCGATCATGGTGCTAATGCCGCGACTGACCAAGGTCGTACCGGCCCCACTGGTCGCGATCGTGCTGCTCACCGCCGCCACGGTCGTGTTCGCCCTCAACGTTCCCAACGTGGGAGACCAGGGCGACCTCCCCCGCAGTCTCCCGTCGCTCTTCGTGCCCAACGTTCCACTCACGTGGGAGACGTTCACGATCATTGCCCCATTCGCCGTCGCCATGGCGCTGGTTGGGCTGCTCGAGTCGCTAATGACGGCGAAGCTGGTCGACGACATCACCGACACCCACTCTCGCAAGACACGCGAATCCCTCGGCCAGGGTGTGGCGAACGTACTCTCCGGTTTCTTCGGCGGGATGGGCGGTTGCGCGATGATCGGCCAAACCATGATCAACGTCAAAGCATCAGGAGCCCGCACACGGATCTCCACGTTCCTCGCCGGTGTCTTTCTACTGATCCTGGTCGTCGCACTCGGCGATGTGGTCGCCATCATCCCGATGGCCGCACTCGTCGCCGTGATGATCATGGTCTCCTTGGCCACCTTCGACTGGCACAGCATCCGGCCCTCGACCCTCAAACGCATGCCGATCGGCGAGACCGTCGTCATGGTCGCCACCGTCGCGGTGGTTGTCGTCACGCACAACCTCGCGATCGGCGTCATCATCGGCGTCATCGCTGCCATGATCATCTTCGCCAGGCGAGTCGCTCACTTCGCGACCGTCGAGCGCACCCTCGACCCCCTGGCAAACGTGCCGACCGTCAACTACACCGTCACCGGCGAACTCTTCTTCGCCTCAAGCAACGACCTCACCACACAGTTCGAGTACGCCGACGATCCCCAACGAATTATCATCGACATGTCCAACTCACACATCTGGGACGCCTCCACCGTCGCCGCACTCGACGCCATCACAACCAAGTACGAACACCACGGCAAGCGAGTCATCATCGAAGGCATGAACGAAGCAAGCAGCCGCATCCATACTCGCCTCGCAGGCAAGCTCGGAGCAGGCCACTAACAGCCCGCCGCGCACCGCTCCCCTGCCGAGACCCACCCTTAGTGTGAAAACGGATAACGGTCTTCACCAGTAGGAGTTACTCTGGTGCTTTGGCTGCCCGTAACCGGGCCTTGACCGGCAATTATTCACATCCGTGTTGCATGAATTGCAACGCCTAGCGCCCCACCCGGTCAAGTGGCTCGCGGCGTGAGCTCGCGCCGCCGGGCTTCGGGACGATGCGAGCATGGGCATCACGCCGCGAAGGAGATCATGAGCGAGTTACCCAGAGCAGACCGACGCTTTCCCCGCCGTCTCTATGGAGTGGGGACAGAGCCCGATCCTCGATATTCGTTGGCCAACGAGCGGACGTTTCTTGCCTGGATTCGGACGTCGCTGGCGCTGATGGCGGCCGGAGTGGCGCTCGACGTGCTGGCGCTGAGCATTCAACCCGGTTGGCGACTCGCGGCCTCAATCGTGTTGATTCTCACTGGCATTGGCACTCCAGTGCAGGCCTGGTTCGGCTGGATCAGTACCGAGAAGGCGATGCGGCTGGGTCGGCCATTGCCGGCACCGACGTTCGCCGGCCCGATCGCGATTGCGGTCATCGTCGCGGGGATCCTGGTCGTGATCGGACTTCTCCTGTGGCGGTGACGTCCGAGAGCGTTTTCGACGAGGGGCTGCAGCTAGAGCGAACTGCGCTGTCTTGGCAACGCACCCTGTTGTCGCTGGCTGTGGCCTCGCTCGCGGTCGGCCGAGGGTTGGAGCTTGTCATCGGCCCGACGTCCTGGGTGGTCGCTGGTTTGGGGCTGGCCGTTACGGTCACCATGTTTGTGGTCACGCGACGCAAGTACCTGCAGGCTCACCGGCATCTGACGACGGTCGATGCCGACTCGCTCCCCCACGGCGGTCGGCTCATCATGGGTGCCGCCGCGGTCAGCGTGGTGGCTGGGCTAAGCGCTCTTGCCTTCGTGATCCACCAGGTCAGTTGACTCCCCCACCACCGCATCGTTCGTCTTGGGCTCGACCGCGGCCTTGGGCCCGCCGCCCGCCCGGTACACCGAGAGCTCCGGTTCCGGGTGGCGCCTCGTTTGCACGACGAACAAGACGATTCCGAGGGCGATCGCCACGAAAGACGCCCAGATGTTCGCGGGGATCCCAAACAGGGCATTGCTGGTCGGGTCGATCCGGATCGCCTCGAGCCAGCTACGGCCCATGCCGTACCAGACCAGGTAGAGCGCGAACGTGCGGCCCCACCGCAGCTTGAAGCGCCGCTCGAGTAGCAGGATGATCGCAACCCCGACCAGGTTCCATATGATCTCGTACAAGAACAACGGATGAAACAAGGTCCCGGCCGGTAGATCCTTCGGGAACATGGTGTCGGTCGGCAGTATCTCCAGCCCCCAAGGCAGCGTCGTCGGGAGACCGAAGAGCTCGTGGTTGAAGTAGTTGCCGAACCGGCCCAGCGACTGTGCCACGAGCATCGCCGGGGCGAGCGCGTCGGCGAACGACCAGAACCGAATACCGACCCGCCGGCAGCCGATATAGGCGCCGACCGCGCCGCCGAGCAGCGATCCGTACAGGGCATTACCGCCGTCCCAGATCGCGAAGATATTCCAGACGTTCGCGCCGGGGAAGAAGTAGTCTCCAATGTGCGTGAACACGTGATAAAACCGTGCGCCGATAATCCCGAGCGGCACAGCCCAGATGATGATGTCGAGCACCACCCCGCTATCGGCGCCCCGCTTCGACAGGCGGCGTTGCGAGATGATCACCGCAGCGATGATCCCCGCAAGGATGCAGAGCGCGTAGGTGTGGATCGTCAGCGGGCCGAACTGGAACTGCGCCCACGCTGGAGGCGGGCTCGGAATGCTGCTCGGGAGCATATGTGACTGGCCTCCATTGATCCGGCGGCGACTTGACGCCCCGGACAATCATCGTCGCCTTCAGCCCGACTCACAATTCCAGCGCGCCGCATGGCTCCCCCAGTGCTCTGAGTTCGTATCAGGTGGCCAATGACCGTCGAACGCGCTGTCCGAGCGGGCTTTCGCGCCGGCTCCACTCCGAGTGCGGGTACCCGTTGCTACGCACCTACGAGTAGATCGTCGCGATGCGCTAGTGACGTCGCAACTTGGCGCTGCCGTCCGACCTTGATCCCGAGGTAGGTAGCGACGGCGATGATGATTCCCAGGAAGATGACGCTGGTGACCGTTGTTCCGAGGCCGAGACCGCCGTCAGCCGGCGCCTGGGAGAGCAGGTCGCCCATCGATGCCCCGAGGGGGCGGGTCAGAACGTAAGCGGCCCAGAAGCAGAAGACGATGTTCACCCGGAACGCGAACCGCGCGATTGCGATCACGCCGATGAGGCCGGCGAACAGGAGCGTGCCGAAGAGGTAGCCGAGTCCGAACCCTTCCGTGATGAGGTCGCCGGCCGCGGTGCCGAGGGCGAAGGTGAAGAGGATCGCGATCCAGTAGAAGGCCTCGCGTCGGCGAGTGAAGATCGTGTGGATCGAGAGCGTCCGTTCGCGGGCGAACCAGATTCCGAAGGTCACCGCCAGCAGGGCGGAGAACGCGACGGTGCTCAGCCAGAGCGGGACCCCGAAGCTATCGGTCATCGTGTCCGTCAGCAGGGTGCCGACGACGCTGATCAGCACTACGACGGTCCAGTAGATCCCGGAGGTGTAGCGCTTGGTCGCGAACTGCGCGATCAGGGCGATGACCAGCAGCCCGGTCATGATCCATGACGTGATCGTCAGTCCGAGGCCCAGGGTGGAGTTGAGGTAGTCGGCGGCGGTTTCGCCGGAGGTGGTGGAGAGGATCTTGATCACCCAGAACGCGAAGGTGACCTCGGGCACCCGGTTGAAGAGGATGGTGCGGACGTGGTCGGGCAGGGTTGCGGTCATGAGACGGGAGTTTCCATTCGGTTGAGTTGGCCACCGCGCGGATCGCGGTGCGGATCGGAGGGGTCGGAGGCGTGTTAGGTTCCGTGAACGTTCTGGACAGCGCCGTGACGACCGCCGCGAGGATGAGAGCGACGGATGCCCCCAGCACGGCAGCGGCGAGCACATCGGTGGCCCAGTGGACGAGCAGATAGGTGCGGCTGACCGCCATCAGGGGAACCCAGACGGCGGCGAGCACCCATGACCAAACGTGAGGGAACGCGAGAGCGATGGCCACGGTGAGGGCGGCCGCTGTCGTGGTGTGGCCTGACGGGAACGAGTCGGACCCGGTGTCCACGATGCCGTCGAGGGGACGCGGTCTGGCGATCAGCAGCTTGAGCACGGTGCATGCTCCGGATGCCACGGCGACCGTCGCGCCGATGCGGAGCGCCTCGACCCAGCGGCGCCTCAGGAGGAGGAGTGCGATCAACAGGGCGGTGACCGCGACCATCGACCAGGTTCCCCCGAACACGTTGAGGAACCGAGCACTGGCATCGGCGAGGGCGTTGCGGTGGGCGGCCAGCAGGTCATGCCACCACGAGTCGATGGGAAGGGGCTGGTTCTGCCACATGGATCGAATGAACACGCCGGTCAGCACGACGAACGTGAGACCGAGCACGCCGAAGAACGCGCCGAGCGGTGGCGTGCCCGAGGGGCGGTTCAGTGAGTTCATGGTGGAGGCCTCGAAGGATTCGATGGGAGGCTGGGGCGTCACGGGGCCGGCGCGTGACGCCGGCCCCGTGAGCACTCAGTCCTGAGTGCCGTCCTCGACGGCGACTCCTCCGACGTCGTCGCTGGTGTCTTCGGCTCCGGTCTCGTCGGCGGTCTCCGCGTCGTTCGCGCCGTCCTCGACCTCGGTGCCGGCGGCCTCCGTGCCCTCGTTGTCAGCGGTCCCGTCCTCGACCTCGTTCTGCACGTTGTCGGTGTCCGTCGCATCGACCGGCTCGACGACCGAAACGGTCTTGGCGACCGGGGAGGCCTGGGCGGGCAGCGCCACGGCGAGCCCTCCGGCAACGAGAATCGCGAGTGCCGCTGCGGATCCTGCGGCGATCTTCGTCTTCTTCTGCATGGTGTTGTCCTTTCGTGGAGCGCGCCATGCGAGGTGCATGACGTTGATTCCACGCTAGGAAGGCGATCGTGAGATGAGCGTGAGAGCGGCCGGCCCTCCGGCTCGGTTCACGGCTGGTACTCAGGCAGGGTCAGGGTGACGGTCGTTCCCGCGCCCGGCGCCGAGACGATGGTTGCTTTGCCGTGGTGTGCGGTGATGATCTGCTGCACCAAGGGCAGACCCAACCCGAAGCCGGGGGTGTTTCGGGACTCGGAGGCTCGCCAGAATCGGTCGAAGGCGTGCGCGGCCTCGGCCTCGCTCATCCCGGCGCCGGTGTCGGCGACGGCGAGGTGCGCGGCCTTGCCGTTGGTGGTGATGGAGATCGTGATCGCTGCCGTGCCGTCAGTGAACTTGACGGCGTTGTCGGCGAGGTTCGTCACTGCGCGGGCAAGCAGCTCCGCGGATCCATCGACGAGCACCGGTCGGGTCTCGTCGACGGTGACGTTCGTGCCGGTGGCCCGGGCCACGGTGTGCGCGATCTCGTTGAGGGAGACCGGCTCGAAGGTGGCCTCCAGCTCGTCCGAATTGTCGCGGGTGAGCAGGAGCAGGTCATTGGTCAGTCGCGTGAGACCCTCTGCCGCATCCAGTGCCTTGGTCATTGCTGCGCGATATTGGGCCGGCGTTCGGGATCGTGCGAGGGCGAGTTCCAGTTCTCCCTGGATCACGCTCAGGGGTGAGCGGAACTCGTGGGAGGCGCCGTCGACGAATCGCTGTTGGAGTTCGTAGCTGCGCCGGATGGGGGTCAGGGCACCCCGGGCCATCAGGTAGCTGGAGATCGGCAGAAGGATCACCAGGATCGCATACCCGGCGATCAACCCGGTCCGCAGAGTGGCGAAGCTCTGTTCGGCGTCGACGGTTCCGGCGGACTCCAGTGCGGGGGCGTCGAAGTCGAAGGCACCGGTGACGAAGGTGTAGATGCCGATCGCGAAGGCTCCGAACAGCAGCAGCTGCACGACCGTGTAGGTCAGGGTGAGCCGGATCAGGGCTCGGCGGAAGATCATCGGTCGGCGGCGATCACGTAGCCGGCGCCGCGCCGCGTCTCGATGATCTCGGTCTCCCCCGGCAGAGTCAGTTTCTGACGGAGGTAGCGGATGTAGGTCTGCACGACGTTGCTGTATCCCTCGTAGTTGCTGTCCCAGGCGTGGGTGATCAGCTCGGAGGCGCTGATGATCTGGCCGGGGTTTCGCATGAGGTATTCCAGCACGGCGAACTCCTTCGCGGTCAGCACGATGGTTCGGCCGTTCCGGGTCGCGGTGCGCGTCGCCGGGTCGAGTGTGACGCCTTGGGCGGTCAGGATGGGCGCGTGCGCCCGCGGGGCTCGCCGCAGCAGGGCGCGAACCCGTGCGACCAATTCGACGAGATGGAAGGGTTTGACGAGGTAGTCGTCGGCCCCGGCATCCAGACCCTCCACCCGCTTGCGCGTCGAATCCAGCGCGGTCAGCATCAGCACCGGGACGTCGTGGTTGAGTTCGCGGATGCGGGCGCACACATCCATCCCACCTCGAGGCAGCCCGGGCAGCATCAGGTCGAGCACGACCAGATCGTAGGTCTCGATCTCGAATGCCTCAACCCCGGCCGGGGCCGTGTGGACGACGTCGACGGCGTAGCCGGCTTCGGAGAGCGTGCGTCGGACGACGTCCGCGATGCGGACGTCGTCCTCCACGACAAGCAGCTTCACAGGAATGCTCTCAGGCCCGGATCAGTCTGCGGCATCCCCGGCTCCTGATCCCTTCGTGGCGGTGGCGTTGGCCACCTGGACTCCGCCAGCACTGACCTCGATGGTGAAGTCCACTTGGTTCTTGGAGCTGCGGTAGAGGCTGAAGGTGTTCTCCGGGAAGTGACCCGGTCCGGTCTCGCCGTCGAACGACAGCGTACCCGTCGCGCCCGCGGCCAGCGTGAAGCCGGTCAGCGCTTGGTAGTAGGCCTCGCTCTGCTTGGTCGTGACGTCCGTCATCACGTAGTAGATCTCGAACGAGGACAGTTCGCTGGTGGTGTCGTTGCGCACCGTCACCTGAAGCCGGTCGTCGATCGCGGCGTTCGTGACCGGGTCGACGTTGTCTTCCGCCGCGGCGGACACGATCGTGAGCCCCGGAGCGGTGCTGGTGTTGGCGATCGGGTTCGAGTTCACCGGAAGCACCGCCGTGGTCGTCGAGCCGGAGGCGGCGGACGAGCTGGCCGGAGCCGGGCTCGACGCCTGGCAGCCTGCTAGCGCGACGACGGAGAGGGATGCCACGAGGGCGACGGGAACGAGCAGTCGTAGTTTCATGAGATCTTCCTTTGCAGATTGCGTCGGGTAGTAGCCCCGACGGCGAAGGTCACGGAGGCGAGGGTCGCCGCCGCGAGTGTGATGGCGTAGCCCCACATGTCGGCCCACACGAGCCCCAGGGGCAGCTGGTTGTACTTGTCCTTGATTCCCAAGAACGCGAACGACAGGCGCTCGAAGTGCTTGGTGATCGAGGAGACCTCCAGACCGTTGCGGATGCCGTCGAAGGCCGCGAAGTTCGCCAGCACCTTCAGCTCGTCCGGCTTCTGGATCTGCAGGGTGGCGAACAGTCCACCGGGAACCTGATTGTCGGGGTCCATCGTGTCGCCGATCTGCGGGATGATCAGCACGAACGCCAACCACACCACGATCGACACGATCAGACCTGTGCTCAACCGCGGCGAGAGGGCGGTGATCCCGATCGCCAGCGAGCTCCAGAACACGAGGTACACCCACGCCACGACCGCCGCGATGAGGATCCTCACGAGGTCGATCCCCTGCAAGGGCGCATTGCCGATCACCAGGATGGCGAGAGTCGTCAGCAGCGTCAGCACCGCGACCACGACGAGCCACACCACGGCGAGACCCAGCACCTTGCCGGCCGGGATCGCGAAGCGACCGACCGGGCGGCTCAACAGCAGTTGCAGGGTGCCCCGATACTTCTCCTTGGCGACCGTGCCGTAGCCGAGAACGATCGCGAACAGCGCCCCGAGGATCTCGAGATACTCCACCCCGCCCCGCAGCAGCTGCAACGGGAAGAGCTGCGGAGCCGCAGGGGCAGTCGTGCTGCCGCTGGCGGTGAGCTGCTGCACGTAAAGGTTGTAGGCATCCAGCTCGGTGCGGAAGGCCGCCGCCGCGACACCGACAGAGATCAGTGTCGCGATCGCGAGGAATCCGATGAGCACGGCGAAGAGGCGGTCGCGGCGCAGGTCGAGCAACTCCTTGCTGGCGATGACCCAGGTGCTACTCATTAAGACCACTCCTCATTCGATTGCGCGGAGTCACCACGACGACGACCGTCATGACGACGAGAAAAGCAAGAAGGATGAGGATGCTCGAGGTCGCCTCACCCGTGACATTCGGGTCCTGCAGGATGATGCTGGACGCCCGCTTGAACTGCTCGGTCAACGACAGCGGACCGGTGAAGGCGGACACCACGTCGAAGTAGCCGCCCGTCGATGCCACCGACGGCACGGGATTGAGCAGTGCGACCGGGCGGGCCGCCGTGCCGATCTGCGGGAGCACGAAAGCGACCGCGCTCCAGATCACGAACGGCACCAACAGCGCCGTGGTCTCCTGCTTGCTCCGTAGACCGGTGAGCATCCCGAGAAGGGCGAAGCTGGTCAGGAGCACCCACGACAGCAGCCCGAAGGCGATGACCCGCCCCGTATCCCCCCAGCCCAGCGGAGCACCGTTGATGATGCTGATGATCAGCCAGCTCACCGAGAAGCTGATGCCGATCACCGCCGCGAGCACCACCGCGAGTCCGGCGAGCTGACCCAGCAGCCGGGCGGGGGTGGCGACCGGTCGGCTGAGCACCAGGTCGACGGTGGACGCCTTGCGGTCACGCAGCGTGGCCTGCACCCCAAGCACAATCGCCATCAGGGAGCCAATCAGCAGCACGTAGATCACCGCGTTGCGGGCGTAATACAGCGGACTCACACCGGCGAACGGATTCGGCGCCGTCGTCAAGCCGTCGGCGACGACCTTGTTGTAGACCCCGGTCACGGTCTGGTTCGTCACCCACCCGATCACGGATGAGGCGATCACCATCCCGATGAACACGATGAGAAGGATGTGGGCGGTTCGAGCACGCCGGGTGTTGAGCATCTCGTGTCGGGCGCTCACCAGGAAGGTGCTCACGAGACCTGCTCCGACTCCAGCTGGAAGTAGATCTCCTCGAGGGAGTCCTCGCCCGGGAAGTCGGCCAGGGTCTTCGCCAGGGTGTCGTGGTGGACGAGCGTGCCGCCCCGGAGGATCCCGATGCTCGTGCACGTCTTGGTCACCTCGGAGAGCAAGTGCGTGTTCATGAAGATCGTCATGCCGAACTCGGAGTTCAGGCGCACGATCGTCTCGCGAAGGGTACGAACGCCTTCCGGATCCAGGCCCGAGGTCGGCTCGTCGAGGAACAGTACCGACGGTGCATGCAGGATCGCTTGCGCGATTCCGACGCGCTGGCGCATCCCCTTGCTGAAGGTCCCCAGCCTCTGCCGGTCGCGACCCTCGAAGTCGAGGATGCGCAGCACATCGCGGATGCGCTGGTCCGGGCGGCGCAGGCCCGACAGCTCGGCGAAGAACCGCAGATTCTCCATCAGCGTGAGGTTGTCGTAGAACTGCACATTCTCGGGCAGGTACCCGATCGACCGCCGCACGCCCATCGCATCCGCGGTGACACTATGGCCCGCCACCTCGGCCTTGCCGGAGGTGGGCTCGAGCAGAGTAGTGAGCACGTTGACCGTGGTCGTCTTGCCGGCACCGTTGTGGCCGAGCAGGCCGAAGACATCCCCCGCCGCGACCTCCAGCGAGAGTGCATCGAGGGCCAGCGTGGATCCGTACGACTTCGACAGGTTGTCCGTCGCGATTGCTGAATTCGTCATAGTGCCGACCGTATTCAGGGCACCGTGAGAGCACGATGAGAGCCGCTTAAGCTCCGTCCAGAAGGGAACGCCCGGGCTCCGGTTTGCTCCGCTCCCGCTCGACGTGAAAGTATCTACGCATGGATGCAGATAAGCAGATGTGCGGAAGGGATC
>JBIITJ010000116.1:0-2987 GCA_044340535.1 Rhodoglobus sp. | reverse complement strand
CCCCGTAAGGGGGCGACGCCCTGCGCGTGAATACTGCCAAGAAGTGCTGCCCCGTTGGGGCGGCGACTACTTGAGGGTGACGGTGGCGCCAGCCTCTTCGAGCTGGGCCTTGGCCTTCTCGGCGGTCTCCTTGTTGACACCCTCGAGGACGACGCCGGGGGCGCCATCAACGACGGCCTTGGCCTCGCCGAGGCCGAGGCTCGTGAGCGCGCGAACCTCCTTGATGACCTGGATCTTCTTGTCGCCGGCCGACTCGAGAACGACGTCGAACGAGTCCTTCTCCTCGACCTCTTCGGCGGGAGCGGCAGCGCCGCCACCGGCCGCCGCGACGGCCACGGGGGCAGCAGCGGTGACCTCGAAGGTCTCCTCGAACTTCTTGACGAACTCACTGAGCTCGATGAGCGTGAGCTCCTTGAATGCCTCGATCAGCTGGTCACTGGTCAGCTTTGCCATGATGTTTCTCCTTGTGGTTTCTCTTGCTGTCCACGCACAGAGCGCGGGCGGAACTTACTGCCGGGCTTATGACCCGGACGACTGCTTCTCGCGCAGCGCGTCGACCGTGCGAACGGCCTGGGCGAGCGGTGCGTTGAACAGGTACGCGGCGCCGAACAGCGAGGCCTTGGCGGCTCCCGCAAACTTCGCGAGGAGCACCTCCCGGGTCTCCAGATCGGCGAGCTTCCTGACCTCGTCTGCGGTGAGCGGGTTACCGTCAAAGTAACCACCCTTCACCACGAGCAGAGGGTTGGCCTTGGCAAAGTCACGCAGGCTCTTCGCGACGGTGACCGGGTCACCGTGCACGAAGGCGATCGCGGACGGCCCCACGAGCTCCTCGTCGAAAGACGAGATGCCCGCGGCGTTGGCCGCGATCTTTGTCAGCGTGTTCTTCACCACGGCGTATGTTGCGTTCTCACTGATGGACTTGCGCAGCGTCTTGAGCTGGGCAACGGTGAGTCCGCGATACTCGGTGAGCAGGACAGCGGTCGAGTTACGGAACAGGTCCGTCATCTCGGCGACTGATGCTTCCTTGTTCGCCATGGTGCTCCCTAAATTGTGGATTGGTCTGCCGCGGGCCACCGGAGGTCAACAGGGGCTGGAACTAAGAAAGCTCCGGCCCGACAAACACAGGGCACGGAGCTTGAAAATCGGGATGAACCCGAGAAACTGCTTCACACACCTGCGCAGGATTTACTTGGCCTGCCCTTGCGGGCACGACAAGACCGGCGGTCTTTGGCTTCGATGAGCATAGGCGAGAACACCCCGCCGCGCAAACCGGTCAGCGCACCGGGGGTTTCGCCGTGCGCGGCACAGCGGGCTTGGCGGTCGGTGCAGTCGCGGGCTTCGCCGTCGGGGGCACTAGGGGCTTGGCCGAGCGGAGGACAGCGGGCTTGGCCGTGGGAGGGGCCGGCGGCTTGCCTCGGGGTACCGACATGCCTGGCGTGGAGCCCGTCGCCACCGCCGACCCAACCGGTCCAGGCTCGCGCGGCGCGGCGGCCGCGGGCGTCACCGACGCGAGCGCGGCATGCCGTGGCGCGGAGTGTCGCCGCTTGAGGGCGGGAATCGCCAACACGAGCACCACGACGAGGCCCAGGGCGACGATTGTCAGTACCGGGAACAGCCAGCCGATGCTCACGGGTTCCGCGGGTACGGCCGCGTCCCGCTCGACAACCATGTCCTGGTACTCATCGAGGTCCATGGGGCCAGCGACACCAGACGCCCCCGCCACGGCAGGGGCGAGGTCGGGCGGCGTGAGGAAGAACCAGGCACCGCGGGGTTCGTCCCGGACCAGGTAGCTCTCAGCGGGCACATCCGAAAGCGCCAGGGCGAGTTCACCGTCGGGGTAGAACTCGGCAAGCTCCGGCGTAACGGTGCCGGGGTTGATCCAGATGATCGCCAGTCCCACATATTCATCGTCGATAGCGACGGGAGCCGTCCAGAGGTTCTGCATCGCCACGGGAGTCTCGGTCGACTCCCCCGCGAGCCACTCGTCCGTGAACACGAAGACCCGGTTGAGCTGGCCAACCTCGGAGGTCTCGTCAAAGGCCAGACCCGAACCGTCGGCACCCACCCCGGCCAGGTCGTCGAGCGTGGCGAGCAGCCCTGCGGGGTCACTCGCGTAGGCCGACACCTCCACCGGGATCGAGCCTTCGGAGGCAGTGGCGGCGCCCGCGACGCCCAGCGAGACGATCGCGGCTGTGATGGCAACCGCGCTGGTCATACGGCAAAGCGCGGCGTAACTCACGCCGCCAAGTCTGTCACCCCTCGGCAACAGCACCGACCCGTGACGTGGGCGTTCGGGGCAGGATGACGCGGAAGACCGTGTTACCGGGGACGCTCTCAACCTCGGCAACGCCCGCGTGGGCTTCCACCACGGCGGTCACGATCGCGAGGCCGAGACCGGTGCTGCCGGAGGCCCGTGACCGGGACCCGTCCGCGCGCACGAAGCGCTCGAACACCCTCGGCAGCAGCGCGGCGTCGATACCGGGGCCCGTGTCGCGGACCTCGATGACGGCATCGTGTTCGCGGGGCGTCAGGCGCGCGGTAACGACGGTGCCGGGTGGGGTGTGGGTGCGGGCGTTGGCCAACAGGTTGGCGACGACCTGGTGCAGCTTGGAGGCGTCGCCCGGAACGAGCACCTGCTCCTCCGGTACGTCGAGCTGCCAGTCATGCTCGGGGCCTGCCACGCTCGCGTCGCTGACACTGTCGACCAGGAGCCGACCGAGGTCGACATCGCTCGTCACGAAGGTCATCCCTTCGTCGAGTCGCGCAAGCAGGAGCAGATCCTCGACAAGCGAGGTCATGCGCACGGACTCCGACTCGATGCGCCCCATCGCGTGCACGACTTCGCCTGGGAGGTCGTCGTGGACCCGGCGGGTGAGCTCCGAGTAGCCCCTAATCGACGCGAGGGGCGTTCGCAGTTCGTGGCTGGCATCCGCAACAAAGGCCCTGACCTTGTTCTCGCTGGCCTGGCGGGCCTCGAGGGCAGAGGC
>JBIITJ010000010.1:0-52777 GCA_044340535.1 Rhodoglobus sp. | reverse complement strand
GGGTCCACCTCGGGTGCGATGAGACCCTGCATGCAGATCTCCGTGGCACCCGACTCCGCCGCGTCCTGCACCATCTCAGTGAGCTGCGTTGCGTTATAGGAGCCCACGTCGCTCGGCGCCGGCCGGAATGCACTGGAGGAAATATTCCGGTTGACGACAATCGTCACCGCTTCACCAACGGTGTAGCGCCGCACATCATCTGCGGTATTGACCACCTCCTCGAGGACATCCCCGCGGGCATGCAACAGCGTCGCCCACTCGGCATCGTCGAGTTCAGCAGGCGAGGACGCCGCACGGGCGAGGGTGCTCCGAAGGCCGCGCGTGCGTTTCGCGCTCGGCGTCAACCGGATACCCGAATTGAGTGGGGGCTGAACCGGAGGCACGGGAGACGCACCGACGCCAGTGGGCCGAAGCACGGACCCATCAGTGCCCATGCGAGCGAGGAAGTCGCTCCGGTCTGCGAGCGCCATCGTGGGCCGAACCATCGCGGGATCAAGCCACTCGTCAGGGTTGGCGAGATACTCCGGATGCGCGGTCAATCGCTCCCGAAGATCGAAGCCAAGTTGCGCCGTTTGCTGCGCGAGCTCATCAAGATGAGGCCACGGGCGCTCAGGATTCACGTGGTCTGCGGTGAGCGGTGAAACACCTCCCCAGTCATCCGCGCCCGCCCTGACGAGGAGTTCACATTCTCGCGGGTCTGAGAGGTTCGGCGGCACCTGCACCCGCATCGCCGTGCCCATGACAAGTCGTGCCACCGCAACCGCCGCCACGTATTCCCGCGTGGAGGCGTCGGGGACGCCCTGCATAGCGCTCTGGGGTTTCGCGCGGAAGTTCTGGACGATGACCTCTTGCACATGACCGTACTTGTCGTTGAGCTCACGCAGGGCGACGAGCGATTCGGCGCGATCGCGGATGGTTTCACCGATTCCTATCAACACCCCCGTGGTGAAAGGAATACGCGCGGCACCGGCATCCTCAATGACGCGTAAGCGGATGCTCGGGTCTTTGTCCGGCGACCCGTAGTGGGCTTCGCCGGGGGTCTCGAAAAGATACCGAGAGGTGGTCTCCAGCATCATCCCCATCGATGGAGCGACGGGTCGCAGGGCCGCCAACTCCGCCGCGGACATCACTCCGGGATTCAGGTGTGCAAGCATCCCGGTCTCGGCGGTTATGAGCCTGGCCATAGCGCCGACGTAGTCGAGCGTCGAATCGTAGCCGTGCGCGTCGAGCCACGCCCGCGACTCCGGCCAGCGATCTTCCGGTCGGTCACCGAGGGTGAGCAGCGCCTCTTTGCAGCCGAGTTCTGCCCCCTGGCGGGCGACGGCGAGGACCTGCTCTGGTGTCATGTACAGCGGCTTGTGCATCTTCAGTAACTGGTTCGGAGTGTTAACGAAGATGCAGTAATGGCACCGGTCGCGGCACAGTGTCGTCAGCGGGATGAACACTTTGCGGGAATAGGTGATGATGTTCGGTCGACCCGCAGCGGCGAGCCCCCGCGAACGAAGGTCCGACGCGAGCTCCAGGAGTCTCTCGAGCTCGCTGTCACTCGCGCCGAGGAGGACCTCGGCATCGTCGGCGGACAACCGCTTTCCCGCCGCGGCGGCATCCAACACCTCATCAAATGCCGGGTCCAGTGCGTCCCGCGAGATCGGTACGACGCGATGGGAAGCGCCTAAAAGACCGCGATCGGGAACAACTGGATGCATGACGGACCTCCTGGAGAATGCTGCCGGGTTGTGCAGGAGGCGGCTCGAATCGCCGCAGTGACCGACGCCGTCTGTCCCAGATTGTTGCCAGCTCACCGCGCCAAGTCGGGCGCGGGGGGTTCGTCGGGATAATTCTATCGGTGGGAGACGGTTCTCCACCGAACCGAGGGACCCGAGCCCGCGCTAGCATCGCGACATGCGGATCATCGTCTCGGGCACACACGCGAGCGGAAAGAGCACACTGATCTCCGATTTCGCGCTTCGCCACCCGGACTTCACCGTACTGCCCGACCCGTTCGACCTCATCAACGAGGCCTGGGATCGGCCGAGCGCCGCCATGTTCGCCAGGCAGCTGCGTGTTGCCGCCCGACGGCTCGGCCCTGACGAGGTCGCGGGGAACGTCATCGCGGAGCGTGGGCCACTCGACTTCCTCGCCTACTTGCTGGCTCTCGATGAGGTGACGGGCGCATCCAGTTCTGCTGAACTCCTCGAGCGGTCGGCGATCGTCACCGCGGAGGCGCTCGGCTACGTCGACCTGCTCATCATGCTGCCGCTCAACTCCGCCGACGCGATCGAAGTCGGCGCTGATGAAGACCCGGAGTTGAGGACCGCAATGAACGACGTGCTGATAGATCTGGTCGATGACGCTGATCTCGTCGGTTCACGGCTGAAGGTGGCAGAGGTCGTCGGGAGCCCGAGCGACCGGCTCCGCCATCTGGAAGCGCTCGTAAGCGAGTTCTGGTCCTCGCCGAACTCCTCCGGCGCAGACACGAAAACCGGGTTCTGACCAGTCAAAAGAGCGGAGACGGAGGGATTTGAACCCTCGGTACCCGTTAGGGTACTCCACCTTAGCAGGGTGGTGCACTAGGCCGAACTATGCGACGTCTCCATTGTTCGTCAGCAATCTTACCCACATAGCCCAGCTGCACGAACTCAGCGGGTGTTCGAGCAGGTGTAGTCGGCAGCGGTCTGGCCCCTGACGTTCGAGACAGTCGGCAAACCGGAGTTGTCTACCGGCGCTTCCGCCGTGGCGCTCGGATCCACGGAAGCATTGGGGTCCGGCTCCGGCGCTACAGGAGCGTTGGGGTCAAGCACAGACCCGCGACCATCGCCCGCTTCGTCGAGCTGGAACGGCTGGTCAGCACGGATGAGTTCCATCATCTGCTCGCCCAGCACCTTGTTGGGCTTGACCTTTCCTGCGTACAACGCCTCAGTGCTGCCCGTGTTGCCCGGGTACTGCACGAAGGTAACGCGCTCCAGCGGGATATTGCTCAACGCTCGGGCGATAGACACCATGACAGTCGGGCTGGCCATGCTTGAGGACAGCTGCATGTTCTGGACGGCCGCGAGTGCGAGGTTGTAGAGCTTCTTGGGATCGTTGAGGGTTTCTGAACTCTTGAGTGTGCGCACGAGCGAGGAGAGGTACACCTGCTGGGAACTGATGCGAGTGAGGTCACTACCGTCACCGACGGCCTGCCTGCTTCGCAGGAAGGCCAGCGCCTCGAAGCCCTGCAGGTTATGCGTGCCACCTTCAGTGATATTGATTCCGCTATCGCTGTCGATCATTGGACCGGTGGTGCACACCGGCACACCGCCAATGGCGTCGGACATCGCGATCACGCCATTGAAGGTGATCATCCCGGCGAACTGGATCTCCAGCCCCGTAAGCAGGCTCACCGTTTGCGCAACACAGGGTAGGCCGCCGTAATACAGGGCGACGTTAATGGGCTCGGTGGAGTAGACCTTCTTGCCTCGGCCATCCTCCCAGTCACACTCGGGGATTCCCACGACCATGTCCCGCGGGAAGCTGATCGCCACGGCGTTGGTCTGGTCCTGCGAAACGTGGAGCAGCATGTTGACGTCGTTGAGACGCGCGCTGCCCCGCTCACCACAGTCCTCCGGGGCCGTCTCACACTGGTCGGTGCCGACGATCAGGATGTTGAAGCCGCCCTCGATCGCCCCGATCTCAGGGATCGGCCCGGGCGTCTCCTGGACGAGATCCACGGTGTCGATCTCGGAGTAGACGCTGTTGAACGCGACCGCGGCCACGGAGGCGCCACTGACCAGCACCACCGCCAGCGCGGCCGCGAGGAACTTGAAAATCGCGCCGGCCGGACCGGCCTTGCGCAGCTGCCCGTGGCGCGCAATGCCGGCAAGCTTGGTGCCGTTGTTGCGGGGCCGCAACTCGGAGCGCGACTCGGGGCGGGGTGTCAGCTCGCTCATGGTTCGTTCTCCCTCATTGCCCGGCGTCGGGGGTGGCCGACTGAGCGGAGGGCGTGGGATTCGAACCCACGAGACATTTCTGCCCACCAGTTTTCAAGACTGGCTCCATCGGCCGCTCGGACAGCCCTCCCGGCGTGACCAAGCTCCGAGTGTAACCGATGGCGGGCATCCCACCCTGAAAGCTGGTCTAGAGCGAGTTCAGAGCCGCAGCGACGCCGTCCTCAAGGTCAGTTCCGGTCAGCTCGCTCGCTGCCGCCTGCACCTCTGGCGGTGCCTGGCCCATCGCCACCCCGCGCCCCTCGAGTGACGCCCACTCGAGCATGTCGATGTCGTTGCGACCATCCCCCGCGGCGAAAACGCGCGAGCGCGGGATGTCGAGCAGCTCCCGCACCCGTTCGAGCGCTGAAGCCTTGTTAACCCCGTCCGGGGCGATATCCAGCCAGGCCGTCCAGCCCACGTTGTAGCTGACCTTGTGCAGGCCCATTCGCTCGACCACGGAAAGGAAATCTTCAATCTTGTGCCCGGGCGAGATCACCACCACCCGAGTGGCGTGCGCGGTGAGTAGCTCCTCGAACGGCACCTTCTCGCTGATGGCTCCGAGTGTGCCATCCGGGAATGTGCCCGTGAACTTGTAGACGCCGTCTTCATCTTCGACCGCGTAGTTGGCCGACTCCAGCGACCCGCGGATCGTCGTCAGCACCGCGCTCGGGTCGAAGGTCTCGACGAATTCCCTCGAGTAGCCCGTGGGCGCGGTCGCGTCGCGCCTGAGGGTGATGGCGCCGTTCGAGCAGACCACGTACTCCGGGGTGATCTCGAGGCGATCAAGTATCGGCAGGGTCAGGGCTACGGAGCGACCGGTCGCGAGCATGACCTCGTGACCGGCGTCCCGTACCTTCTGCACCGCTTCGATGACGGCATCGTTCATGACGCCGTCTTCGCGCAGCACGGTGCCGTCGATGTCGAGGGCCACGAGCCAGCGCTGTGCGGTGGGGGCGGCGCTCACGCGACCGGCTCGAAGATCTCGAGGCCGCCGAGGTAACCGCGCAGTGCCTGCGGAACAACGACCGAGCCGTCGGCCTGCTGGTGCGTTTCGAGGATCGCGACCAGCCAGCGCGTGGTGGCGAGCGTGCCGTTGAGGGTCGCGACCGGGGTCGTCTTGCCCGACTCCGCGCGATACCGGATGTCGAGGCGCCTGGCCTGGTACGTGGTGCAGTTGCTCGTGCTGGTGAGCTCCCGGTAGGTGCCCTGGGTGGGTACCCAGGCTTCAACGTCGTACTTGCGCGCAGCACTCGACCCGAGGTCGCCGGCCGCCACGTCGATGACGCGATAGCTCAGTTCGCAGGCCTGCAGCATCGACTCCTGGTACCCGAGGAGCTTCAGGTGCTCTGCCTCGGCGTCCTCCGGCAGCACGTAGCTGAACATCTCGAGCTTGTTGAACTGGTGCACGCGCAGGATGCCACGGTTGTCTTTGCCTGCCGAGCCCGCCTCCCGGCGGTAGCACGTCGACCAGCCCGCGTAGCGCAAGGGCCCGCCGGTGAGGTCGAGGATCTCGTCCGAGTGGTAGCCCGCGAGCGCGACCTCCGACGTCCCGGTCAGGTAGAGCTCGTCTGCGGGCAGGTAGTAGATCTCATCCGAGTGCTCACCCAGGAAGCCGGTGCCCGCCATGATCTCCGGGCGCACCAGCGTGGGCGTGATCAGGGGAGTGAAACCCTCGGCGAGCGCCTTGTCGAGGGCGAGATTCATGAGCGCAAGTTCGAGCCGCGCGCCGACCCCCTTAAGGAAGTAGAACCGGCTGCCCGAAACCTTCACGCCCCTCGCGATGTCGATCGCACCGAGCAGTTCGCCCAGTTCGGCGTGGTCGCGGGGCTCAAAGTCGAACTGAACCTTCTCGCCGTGTTCGCGAACGAGAGCCCAGTCATCCTCACCACCGGCGGGCACGCCGTCGATCGTGACGTTGCCGATCGCGCCGGCGATTTTCATGAACTCGGCATCGGCATCCTGCGAGGACTGCTGGGCATCCTTGACCTGGGCGGCGAGCGCCTGGGCCTGCAGCACGAGCGCGCGCTTCTCTTCTTTCGGGGCGGTTGCGACGGTACGGCTGAATGCGTTCTGTTCGGCCCGCAGCCGTTCGAACTGCTGGATGCTCGCGCGCCGGGCCACATCGGCGGCGATGGCCTCATCGACGACGGTGACGGAGGCCCCGCGCAGCTGCTGTGAACGTCGGACCTGGTCAGGATTATCGCGAAGAAGCTGGGGGTCGATCACCCCTACAGCCTACCCAGCGCATGCCGTACGGTTAGGCGGGTGGCCAATCCTTCCAGCGTCAAGCAGAAACGGGCCGCGATGGTGTACAACCCCATCAAGGTCGACCTCGAGAAACTCAAGTCCGCGGTAGCGGAGGCGGAGGCGAAGTTCGGCTGGGCCGCGACGGCCTGGTTTGAGACCGAGGAGGAAGACTTCGGCCAGGCCGCAACTGCGAGCGCGCTTCGTCGGGGCGCCGATGTCGTCATGGCGGCGGGCGGCGACGGCACCATCCGAGCGGTCGCCGAGAAGCTGGCGGGCACCGGGGTGCCCATGGGTCTTGTGCCCTCCGGCACCGGTAACCTGCTGGCCCGCAACCTCGACCTGCCACTGGCCAGCCTCGAGGCCAGCGTCGAGATGGCCATGGAGGGCGAAAGCCGACCCATAGATGTCGGAATGGTCGAGATCGTGCGGGTCGACGGTGAGAGCGAAACCCACGCGTTCGTGGTGATGGCGGGTCTCGGCCTCGACGCGAAGATGATCAAGAACACCAACTCGAAGCTCAAGCGTGCCGTCGGCTGGCTCGCCTACATCGACGGAATCACCCGCTCCCTGCCCGAGCTGACCCCCCTGAAGCTGAGCTACCGCCTCAATGGCGGGCCCGAGCGACAGATGACCGCGCACACGATCATCGTCGGCAACTGCGGGCAACTGCCCGGCGGCCTGCTGCTCATGCCGGACGCTAAGCCCGATGACGGCATCCTCGACATCGCCGCCCTCCGCCCTCGCGGACCGTTCGGTTGGGCGAAGGTGTGGCGCAAGGTCGCCTGGGAGAACGGTGTGCTGCGCAAGTCGGCGGTCGGCCGCAAAATCATCGACCTGTCGGCGGATGTCCGCGACGTCACGTACCTCAAGGGCAAGGAGCTCGCGATGACCGTCGAGCGCGCGGAAGAGTTCCAGCTCGATGGCGACGAATTTGGCGAGGCCAAATCCGTGCGTGCGTGGGTTGACCCCGGAGCGCTCCTGGTCAGGTTCCCGTCGGCGTAGTCCGGGCCCGGCGCCACAGCGCGGCGTGAACGACGAGGGCCATCATGATGGCGAAGAAGCCTCCCACCATGAGCGGCACGGGCAACGACGAGAAAACCTGGCTCCACCGGTAGTCGGCATCGGTCGCGGTGACCCCGTTTACGTCGCTGTACAACGTAACAGTGAAATTGGCGTAGGACCATGTGACCCACGCCGAGGAGGCGAGCAAGGCTGCGCCGATCGCCCAGAGCGCCGCGACCCTGAGGTATGTCATCGCGGCGACCGGGGCCAGAGTGCGCCGAGGGCAATCCATGCCACAACCCCCAGCACTCCCGCTGAGATGAGTCCCGGCGGCGCTTGAACGAGCACCTGCTGAAGCACGTACTGCATCGCAGCGGACGAAGCAGAAGAGAACGACGTGGTGGCGAAGACGCTGCCGTCAACGACAACCCACATGGCCCCCGCCGCGAGCGCGATGAGGCCGAGGCTCACCACGAGCAGCGCGACCCGCCACGGGTTGACCGGCAGCGGTTCATCCAGCTCCGTCTCCAGGGTCACGGTGGGTTCCATGCGGGGCACTGGGCGCTCCGGGGTAGGGGGCTCGGCGGGGATCCGCTCGACGACCGGGCGCGCGAAGGCGGGCACCTCGACGGGGGCGGGCCTGCTCGCCACGGGCACCGGCCCGGACGATTCGCGGGAAGGCCGTGGTGAGGTTGAGGCCGACGCGCTGTAGCCGCGCTGGAACCTCGGGTCGAACCGGGGGTCAACGGTGGGCGGCGTCTCAGTCATCAGTCCCCAGTCTCCCCCGCGATGAGCCCCCGCAACCAGTCCCTGGCGTCGACAAAGGCATCATTGTCGTAGCGCGAGGTCACGGTGATGGCGAGCTTGTCGGCTCGGGGGTAGCTGCCGAGGAAGATCACGTTGGGGCTGAACCGCTTGAGCCCCAACAGGGCGTCGGCTACCCGTTCATCGAGGATGTGGCCGTCGAGGTCGATCACGAAGCGGTACCGGCCGAGCGCATCGCCGATGGGCCGGGACTCGAGCAGGCTCATGTTCACCCCGCGGGTGGCGAACTGCTCGAGCATTTCGAGGAGGCGGCCGGCCGTGTCATCCGGCAGCTCCGCAATGATGGAGGTCTTGTCGCTACCGGTCGGCGCGGGCAGCGGCGCCACCCGACTGACGAGCACGAAGCGGGTCACGGCGTTGGGATTGTCCCCGATGTTCTCGGCCAACACCTCGAGGTCGTAGTGGCGCGTGATCCCGGGAGGCGCAACGGCGGCGTCGGCGAGTTCGGACTCGAGCAGCGATGCGGCCGCCGCGACGTTCGAGGTAGCGGGGATATGCCCGTGACTGGGCAGCTGCTCGTCAAGCCACAGGTGGGTCTGCCCGTAGGCGACGGGATGCGCGTTGATGACCTTCACGTCAGCGAGCGCGGTGCCGGGGCGCGCCACGAGCACGAAGTTCACGGGCACCAGGTACTCGCCGACGATGCGCAGGTTCGGGATGTTCGCCAGCGCGTCCTGCGTGGCACTCACGCCACCCTCCACCGAGTTCTCGATGGCGATCATCGCGGCGACGCTGCGGCCGGCAACCACGTCGTCGAGCGCCTCCCCGACGTTGTTCACCGAACGCCAGGTCTTACCCGCAGCCTCAGGAACCTGCTGCAGGGCGGCCTCGGTAAACGTCCCCGCCGGACCCAGGTAAGAGTAGGTCTCGCTGGCGTCGCTGGTGTCGGACATAGACACGAGTTTAGGTCCCCGCAGGTGCCAGACTGGGGGCATGACTGATCGCGCTGGCCTGCCCGCCGAAGAATCGGACCTCGTCGACGTGACCGCCCTGGTGGCGGCATATTTCTCCGGCGTTCCGGATGTCTCGATCCCCGAGCAGCGCGTCGTGTTCGGCACGAGTGGCCACCGTGGCTCGTCACTGGACACCGCGTTCAACGAGACCCACATCGCCGCCATCACCCAGGCGATCGTGGAGTACCGCGCCAGCCAGGGCATCACCGGTCCGCTGTTCATCGGCAAGGACACCCACGCGCTCTCCCGGCCGGCGGAGACCACGGCCCTCGAGGTGCTGGCAGCCCACGGCATCCGGGCCCTCGTTGACGAGTTCGACGACTACGTGCCCACCCCCGCGCTGAGCCACGCGATCATCAAGTACAACGTGGAGCACCCCGGCGAACCGCAGGCCGACGGCATCATCATCACCCCCTCGCACAACCCGCCGCGCGACGGAGGCTTCAAGTACAACCCGCCGCACGGCGGCCCCGCCGACAGCGATGCGACCGGCTGGATCGCCGACCGGGCCAACGCCCTCATCGAGGGCGGCAACGCCGAGGTCCTGCGGGTCGAGCCGTCCGCTGTCGAAACCTACGATTTCCGCGAACACTACGTCGCCGACCTCGCGAGCATCATCGACATCGATGCCATCCGGGCTGCGGGCCTGCACATCGGTGCCGACCCCTTGGGGGGCGCGAGCGTCAACTACTGGAAGCTGATCGCCGAGAAGTACGAGCTCGACCTGACCGTGGTCAACCCCGTCGTGGACCCGCAGTGGGGTTTCATGACCCTCGACTGGGACGGCAAGATCAGGATGGACCCCTCCTCGCCCTCGGCGATGGCGTCCGTCGTTGCCCGCCGCCAGGATTACGACCTCCTCACGGGTAACGACGCCGACGCCGACCGCCACGGCATCGTCACCCCCGACGCGGGGCTGATGAACCCGAACCACTACCTCGCGGTCGCGATCCGCTACCTCTACACGCACCGCCCCGGCTGGCGCGCGGATGCTGCGATCGGCAAAACCCTCGTGTCAAGTTCGATGATCGACCGGGTGGCGGGCCAGCTGGAACGCCGACTGTGGGAGGTTCCGGTTGGTTTCAAGTGGTTCGTGCCGGGCCTCGTGGACGGTTCGGTGGGGTTCGGCGGCGAGGAGAGCGCCGGCGCGAGTTTCCTGCGCACTGATGGCACCGCGTGGACGACCGACAAAGACGGCATCCTGCTCGCCTTGCTGGCCAGCGAGATCCTCGCGGTCACCGGCAAGACCCCGTCGCAGCTCTATGCCGAGTTGGTCGAGGAGTTCGGTGAGCCCGCATACGAGCGCATCGACGCGGTGGCGACCAAGGAGCAGAAGGCACGCCTCGGCAAACTCAGCGGCGCCGATATCACCGCTACCGAGCTCGCCGGCGAACCGATCATCGCCACCCTGTCGGAGGCTCCCGGCAATGGGGCCGCGGTGGGCGGCGTGAAGGTGGTCAGCGAGTCGGCCTGGTTTGCGGCCCGCCCGAGCGGCACCGAAGACGTCTACAAGATCTACGCCGAATCGTTCAAGGGGCCCGAGCACCTGAAGCTCGTGCAGGCCGAGGCAAAGCGCATCGTCGACGCCGCCCTGTAACCCAACCCGGCAGGTCCCCCGGTCGTGCCGCACTCCGGCACCTTCGACGATTGCGCTAACCCTGCGCCGGGTGTAACTTTGCACTCTACGCAAAGTTTTCTTGGCCATCGTGGTGCCGCGCTTCACGATGGCCATTGTTATGTACCGCCCCGTCAAGACCGCCCCACCAAGAAGGAACTATGTCGCGCGTTGAATCCAAGGGAAAACTCCAGGCCCAGGCAATCGCCGACGCCGGCGGGGTAATGACCCACCGCCAGATCCTGTTTGTCATCTTCGGCCTGATGGCCGGGATGTTCCTGTCCTCCCTCGACCAAACCATCGTGGGTACCTCGATGCGGACGATCGCAGACGACCTCGACGGGCTCAGCCTGCAGGCCTGGGTCACCACCGCCTACCTGATCACCTCCACGATCGCCACCCCGATCTACGGCAAGCTCAGCGACATCTTCGGTCGCCGCCCGCTCTTCATCATCGCGATCGGCATCTTCCTGCTCGGTTCCCTCGCGGCCGGTTTCTCCGACTCCATGTACCAGCTCGCGATCTTCCGAGCCCTCCAGGGACTCGGGGCCGGTGGCCTCATGGCGCTGCCCCTCGCCATCATGGGCGACATTCTCGCTCCCCGTGAGCGCGCGAAGTACCAGGGCTACTTCCTTGCCGTGTTCGGAATCTCGAGCGTCATCGGGCCGCTCATCGGCGGCCTGTTCTCAGGCACTCCCGAGATTCTCTTTGTCACAGGGTGGCGCTGGGTCTTCCTGGTCAACCTCCCGATCGGGATTATTGCGCTGGCCATCGTGCTGCGCTTCCTGCACATCCCACACACGCGACGCGCGGTGCGCATCGACTGGTGGGGTGCCGCAACGGTGGTTGTCGCCCTCGTTCCCCTGCTCCTGGTTGCAGAGAAGGGCCGCGACTGGGGCTGGGATTCGCCCATCGCCCTGGCCTGCTATGTGGTCGGAACGCTCGGCATTGCGGCGTTCATCGTGAGTGAGAAGCTCATGGGCGACGACGCGCTCATCCCGCTGAAGCTCTTCAAGAACGCAACATTCTCGATGGCAACGGTGCTCGGCGTGCTGGTCGGGTTCGGGATGTTTGGCGCGATGATGACGATCCCCCTGTACCTCCAGCTGGTCAACGGTGCGACGCCCACGGAGAGCGGATTCCTCATGCTGCCGATGATCCTCGGACTCATGATCTCGTCGATCGTCAGTGGGCAGCTCATTTCCCGCACGGGCAGGTACAGTCTCTTCCCGAAGACCGGCACCGCCTTCATGGCGGTCGGGTTCCTGTGGCTGACCTTCTTGACGGCCGACAAGCCTGTCATCTGGATCATGGTGGGCATGTTCTTCATCGGGCTCGGACTCGGACAGCTCATGCAGACGCTCACGATCGCATCTCAGAACTCGGTCGGCCCCCGAGACATCGGGGTCGCGACGAGCTCGTCGACGTTCTTCCGCCAGATCGGTGGAACCCTGGGGGTTGCCGTGCTGTTCTCGGTGCTGTTCTCGCGCATCCCACAGACCATCGCCGACGCCTTCTCCAGCCAGTCGGTTAAGGACGGGATCGCCGAGGCGGTGGCCGACCCGGCCGTGCGGTCAGACCCCGCGAACGCCCAGATCCTCGGGCTGTTCCAGCAGGTGCAGAACGGTGGCTCGGTGGGCAATGCCCTTGACGGTGACACGTCGTTCCTCAACGGCGCTGACCCGAGGCTGGCGGCGCCCTTCCTCGACGGCTTCAACTCGGCGACCGTCTCGGTTTACTGGGTGGCGTTGGCCGTCGTCCTCGTCGCGTTCATCCTGAGCTTCTTCCTGAAGGCGGCACCGCTCCGGGCGAAGTCAGCTCTGCAGGAGCAGGCTGACGACACGGCCGCCGCGGTGGTCGCCCAGGAGGCCGCCGATGCCGCCGGGGCCCTTCTTGCTCCGGTTGCGGCTGACACCGAAGAGCCGATCAACGAGACTGCCCCCGGCGCGTCGGAAAAGAAAAAGTAACAAATTCCCGCGTGCTCCAGCGGCGCCTCACCCCAGCATTTGTGCGGGAGTGGGGCGCCGCAAGCGTTTACACCGGAAGCGCGGTGGTGGGAGCGCTCCCAACCAGTACTTGACAGGGCAGTCGAGCGCTCTCTAGTCTGACCTCGATCCCGTGGGAGCGCTCCCAAATCCCGAATGAGAGCGCTCCCAAGGAATCGTCCCCATCCACGCACACAAAGGAGTGACCGTGAGTACCTCACGACGCACAATCGCCGCAGCCATAGCCGGTGCGGCAGCAATCGCCCTCGTTACCACCGGATGCGCAACGGGAGGTGACACGGAGTCCGGCGACACCACCACCCTCACGCTCGCCACGTTCAACGACTTCGGCTACACCGACGAACTGCTCGCCGAGTTCACCGAGGAGACCGGTATCGAGGTCGTCCACAACAAGGCCGCGACCTCGAATGACGCGCGCGCCAACTACTTCCAGAAGCTCGGTAAGTCGGGACTGGCCGACGTCGAGGCCGTCGAGATCGACTGGTTCACCGAGGCCATGCAGTACTCCGACCTGCTCGCTCCGGTGCCGGATGACCTCAAGGGTCGCTGGCTCGACTGGAAAGAGGCATCCGCGACGGACGCCGACGGCAACCTGATTGCTTACGGCACCGACATCGGGCCACAGGCCATCTGCTACCGCAGCGACCTCTTCGCTGAGGCCGGGCTGCCCACCGACCGCGCAGAGGTTGCAACCCTCTTCGACGGCGACTGGGACAACTTCTTCTCGATCGGTGCCGAGTACACCGCAGCCACCGGGAAGCCGTTCATCGACTCCGCGAACTCGGTGCTCCAGGGCATCGTGAACCAGTACGAGATCGCCTACGAGGAGCCGGATGGCACGATCGTCGCGACCGAGAACCCCGACATCGAAGCCGCCTACCAGGCCGTCGTCGAGAAGGCGATCCCGATCGCCGCGTACGCGGGCCAGTGGAGTGACGACTGGAACGCCTCGATGGCCAGCGGTGAGTTTGCCGCCATGCTGTGCCCGGGCTGGATGCTCGGCATCATCTCGGGCAACGCTCCCGACGTCGCCGGCTGGGACGTCGCCGATGTCTTCCCCGGTGGTGGTGGCAACTGGGGTGGCTCGTACCTGACCGTCCCTGCCAATGGCGCCAACGTCGAAGCAGCCCAGCAGCTCGCTGACTGGCTGACCTCGCCCGAGACCCAGATGAAGGCGTTCGCGAACGCGGGCACCTTCCCGAGCCAGGTCGAGGCACTCGAGAGCGACGAGCTCGCCGGTGCGACCAACGAGTACTTCAACAACGCTCCCACCGGTGAGATCCTCACCAACCGGGCCAACGCCATCACGGTCACGACCTACAAGGGCGAGAAGTACTTCCAGTACCACGACGCGCTGCAGAACGCGATCACGCGCGTCTTCGATGGCCTCGAAGACGAGCAGACCAGCTGGGACACCTGGGTGACCGAGGTCTCCGCCTTCTAGTAACACCACTGTGCGGTGCGGGTCGCCTTCCCGGCAGCCCGCACCGCACAGCCTTCCCCTGCCGCCGTAACCGAAAGCCACCCCATGAGCACCGCCCAGACGAAGAGCCCGAAGCCAGTACGAGTCCTCTCGTTCTCCCACCGCCTCAGCCGCTGGGACCTCAAGCTCTCGCCCTACCTCTACATCTCGCCGTTCTTCCTGATGTTCGCCGTCGTCGGCCTCTTCCCCATCGGCTACACGGCCGTCATCTCCTTCATGGACTGGGACCTGGTTCGCAACTCCGGCGAGTTTGTTGCCTTCGACCAGTACATCTGGATCCTCCAGCAGCCCCACTTCTGGACGGCGCTGCGCAACACCTTCAGCATCTTCCTGATCTCGACCGTCCCGCAGCTGTTGCTCGCCGTGTTCATCGCCGCGATGCTCGACCGCAACATTCGCGCCAAGACTTTCTGGCGCATGGGCGTGCTGCTCCCCTTCGTTGTCGCTCCCGTCGCGGTGGGGCTCATCTTCAACGTCGTGTTCGCCGACAATTTCGGCCTCGTGAACGGCTTCCTCACCGACCTGGGCCTCGCCCCCATCCAGTGGCACAAGGACCCCTTCTGGAGCCACGTCGCCATTGCGACCATGGTCAACTACCGCTGGACGGGATACAACACGCTCATCCTGCTCGCCGCCATGCAGGCCGTGAACCGCGAGTACTACGAGGCGGCGCGCGTCGATGGTGCTGGGTTGTTCCGGCAGTTCACCAGCATCACCCTCCCGTCACTTCGGCCCACCCTGATCTTCGTCATCATCACCGCGACGATCGGTGGCCTCCAGATCTTCGACGAACCCCGCGTGTTCGACCAGTTCGGTCGAGGCGGCGCCGGCCAGCAGTGGCTCACCATCTCGCTGTACCTCTACGACATTGGATGGGGCCAGTGGAACTTCGGCCGAGCGGCTGCCATGGCGTGGATCCTGTTCATCATCATCCTGGCCATCGGATTGATCAACCTGTTCATCACGCGCTCGCTCGTGCGGGATGAGGGCAGGCGAAGCGATAAACCCAGCCGCCGTACCCGGAAGGAGCTCGCGCGATGAGCATCTCCACGCCCCCGCTCGCAATCGTCGAGGAGAACATCCCCAACGCAAGGCAGCGTCGCCGCGGCCAGCGAACCAAACACATCCGTGGCACACGTCCCGGCTTCTGGGTGTACGCGACGCTCGGTGTCGTGTTCATCAGCGCAGCATTCCCGCTCTACTGGTCGTTCGTGATCGGCTCGGGCGACGCATCCTCGCTGCGCGAGCGCCCCTGGTGGCCCGGCGGCAACTTCCTCGATAACGCCCTCGCGGTCGTCTCGAACCCCGCCGTCAACTTCTGGGCCGCCTTGTGGAACTCCATCTACTCGTCCTTCCTGATCGCCGCAGCTGTTGTGATCACCTCGACCCTGGCGGGGTGGGCGTTCGCCAAGCTGCGCTTCCCTGGCGGCCCTGGCCTGCTCGCTTTCGTCGTGGCGACGATGGCGGTTCCGCAGCAACTGGGCGTGGTTCCGCTCTACATCCTGTTCGCCGAACTCGGTTGGACGGGGCAGATTGGCGCAATCATCATCCCCGCCCTGACGAGCGCGTTCGGGGTGTTCTGGATGACGCAATACCTCCGCCAATCCGTCCCCGATGAGCTCATCGAGGCCGCCCGGGTCGACGGGGCATCCATGATCCGCACGTTCTGGACGGTCGGTGCCGTCGCCGCCCGTCCCGCAGCGGCGATGCTCTTCCTCTTCACCTTCGTGGGGGCCTGGAACCAGTTCTTCTGGCCGTTCATCGTGCTTGACCGCCAGAACCCCACGCTGCCCGTCGCGCTCTCGCTCCTGCAGTCCAACTACTTCGTGGACTACTCGATCGTGCTCGCCGGTGTCGTACTCGCGACGATCCCGCTGCTGCTGCTGTTCGTCTTTGCGGGCAAGCAGTTGGTGAGCGGAATCATGGCCGGCGCGGTCAAGGGTTAGCCTCAATGACGACGATTCCCCGAGAGGAGTATGTCCGCATGCCGGAACGCACTCCGCGAGCCTTTCCTGCCAACTTCCTGTTCGGCGCGGCAACCGCGGCCTACCAAATCGAGGGTGCCGCCCACGAGGATGGCCGCACCGACTCGATCTGGGACGTCTTCTCCCGGGTTCCCGGTGCCGTCATCAACGCCGACAACGGTGACGTTGCCTGCGACCACTACCACCGCTACCGGGACGATGTCGCGCTCATGGCCGAGCTTGGACTGCAGACCTACCGGTTCTCGACCTCGTGGTCACGGGTCAACCCCGATGGCGGCCTGGTCAACCCGAAGGGCATCGACTTCTACTCCCGGCTGGTTGACGAGTTGCTCGAGAAGAACATCAAGCCCTGGCTGACGCTGTACCACTGGGACCTTCCCCAGGCGCTCGAGGAGAAAGGCGGCTGGGCCAACCGCGACACCGCTTACCGGTTCGTGGAGTATGCCCGCTCGGTCCATGATGTGCTCGGCGATCGGATCACCGCCTGGACCACGCTCAACGAGCCGTGGTGCGCGTCCTTCCTCAGCTACATCGGCGGCGAGCACGCGCCGGGGCGGCAGGATGTCTCGGCGGGGCTCGCTGCCGGTCACCACCTGCTGCTCGCCCACGGTCTCGCCGTGCGGGAGCTGCGCGCCCGCGACCCGAAGCTGAGCCTGGGCATCACACTGAACCTCACGGTCGCCGACCCACTCGACCCGACGGACCCCGCTGACCTCGACGCCGCCCGACGTATCGACGGGCAGTTCAACCGTTTCTTCCTCGACCCCATCTTCCGGGGCAGCTACCCGGCCGACGTGCTGGAGGATGTTGCGGGCCACGGCTTCGAGTCGTTCATCAAGCCGGGCGACCTCGCCGCGATCTCGAGCCCCATCGACGCCCTCGGGGTGAACTACTACCACGGTGAACTGGTCAGCGGGCATCCCACGACCGAAACGATGTCGACCGCAGCGCCCTCCGAACGGCCGAAGCGCTCGCCGTTCCCCGCCGCCGAGACGGTGCACTGGCAGCTGCGCGACCTGCCGCTCACGGCCATGGGCTGGGAGGTACAGCCCGAGGGACTCACCCGCCTGCTGAAGCGAGTGCACGAGGAGTACACCGCGGCTCCCGGCGTCGCCCTTTCGGTCACCGAGAACGGTGCGGCTTACAACGACGTGGTGGATGTCGACGGACTCGTGCACGACACGGAGCGAGTCGAGTTCCTCGAGATACACCTCTCGGCAATCCTCGACGCGATCGACGCGGGAGTGCCGGTCCACGGGTACTTCTACTGGTCGCTGATGGACAACTTCGAGTGGGCCTGGGGCTACGACAAGAGGTTCGGAATCGTGCGTGTCGATTACGATACGCAGGTGCGAACCCCGAAGGACAGCGCAAACGCTTACACCCGCATAATCACTGGCCGCTCGCTGTGACCCCGGGTAGCTAGACTTCCCCTCATGACCCTCGAAGCCCGCACTCGGCGGATCGCACCGACGCTCGAGGCCGTTGCGGCAGAGGCCGGCGTTTCGCGGTCAACAGTGTCGCGCGTCGTCAATGGTGCTGAGCACGTCAGCCCCGATGTGCTGGCGGCAGTCAACGCCGCGATCGATCGGCTCAAGTACATCCCGAATCGCGCAGCGCGGTCGCTCGCGAAGCGGCAGACCATGGCGATCGCCCTCGTCGTACCGGAAGACACCACCCGCTTCTTTGGTGACCCCTTCTTCGCGGAGATCGTGCAGGGCATCACCCGGGGGCTCGAGTCGAGCGACTACGTGCTGAACCTGCAGCTTGCCTCGCCGAGCTCGCCGTCAGAGAAGACCATCCGCTACCTGCTCGGGGGCAATGTCGACGGGGCAATCGTGGTCTCACACCACTCGGGTGACGACTTCTTCACCACCCTCGATGAGACGTTGCCCGTGGTGTTCGGTGGGCGGCCGTACCACCCCGAACTACACCGCAACAACTACGTGGACGTCGACAACGCTGCCGGCGCTGCTATGGGCACCCAGTACCTGCTCGACCTGGGGCGGCAGCGGGTAGCCACCATCGCGGGGCCCCCGAACATGCAGGCGGCGATCGACCGGGCCGAGGGCTGGGCCACAGTGGTCGGCGCCGCGGGACAGGACGACCAGCTTCTCGCTTACGGCGACTTCACCATGGCCAGCGGCGCTGCCGCGATGCGGGAGTTGCTCGCGCGCGAGCCGGAACTCGACGCCGTGTTCGTCGCGAGCGACCTGATGGCCGCGGGGGCCATCTCGGTGCTGCGCGACAGCGGGCGGACCGTGCCGGGCGATGTCGCGGTCGTCGGCTTCGACGACAGCCCGGCCGCAACCAACGGCCCGATTCCCATCACGACCGTGCACCAGCCCTCGCGCGAGATGGGCGTGGAGATGGCACGGATGCTCCTGGCCCTGTTGGGCGGCGAACCGACCGAGCGCGAGAGAGTGATGCCCACACGCATCGTGGTCAGGGAGAGCGCGTGACTAGGCTGGGAGCATGACCACCGAAGTTGTGCAGGATGCCGCGATGAACAGGTTCGAGCTTCTTGTCGACGGTCGAAGCGCCGGCGAGGTCGACTACCAGGTGCGAGACAACACCATCGTGCTGACCCACACCGAGATTGACCCCGCGCAGCGCGAGACGGGACTGGGCGGGGAACTCATCAAGGGCGCGCTCAACCTGATCAGGGCCGAAACCGACTATCGTGTGGTCGCAAGTTGCAGGTTTGCGGCGGCCTGGATCAAGCGGAATCCCGACTACCAGGACCTGCTTTCCCGCTGAGCCCTACTCTTTTCGCTGCCGCTCGGGTCGACTGTTCTCCTGGCCCGTCAGGTCGATCTTGACCTGGCCGTCGTAGATTCCGAAGTCGCCGTCCCCCGGCAATGGGGCGGGTGCCGGCAGGATTGTCTGCCGGTCGAGTTCTGCCTGGGCTTCGTGGCGCGTGGGGTGGAAGACCTCATCGCCGATGCCGGCAATGCCGCCACCGCCGCCTGAATTCTTGCTCTTGTTGCTCAGGTCGATCCAGCCGAAGTGCTGGGCGACCCAGAGGAGCGCAATGCCTGCCCCGATGATGATGAAAACAATCCACGGCTGCACGGCTCTACCTTACGTTGCCTCACGGACGGGCACGACAACGGGACGACCCGCGACGAAATGCAGTTCGACCGGCAGGCCGTAGACCCGCTCAACGCGCTCGACGGTGAGCACCTCGGCGGGGGTTCCGAGTGCCTCGAGTCGGCCGCTCGAGATGAGCGCGAGCCGGTCGGCGTATGCGCCCGCGAGCGAAAGATCGTGAAGCACCACAACGACCGCGCGGCCTGCCTCCGCCAGGGTGCGGCCGACGCGCATCACATCTTCCTGGTGCCGGAGGTCGAGTGATGCCGTTGGTTCATCGAGGAAGATCGCCGGGGTGCGTTGAGCCAGCACGCGGGCCAGCGAGACGCGGGCCTTCTCCCCGCCGGAGAGCTGGGTGTACCGGCGAGTGGCGAGGTGGCTGATGTCGGCGGCATCCAGCGCCTCTGCAACGGCCGTCACGTCGTCGCGGCCCTCGGGAGTGCGCGCCCACGGTGCCCGGCCCATGGCCACCACTTCGGAGACCCGGAACGGGAAGCTCACCTGGTTCTCCTGGGTGAGGACGCTCCGCAACCGCGCCAGCTCACCGTGGCGGAGCTTGCGCAGGTCGCGCCCGTCGATCGTCACGGTGCCGCGGCTGGGCGCACGCTCGCCGCTCAGGGCGGCCAGGAGCGTCGACTTGCCCGCACCATTGGGGCCAACCAGCACGAGCACCTCGCCCGCGAGCACCTCGATCGAAACCTCGTCGAGCACCGTCGCCCCGTCGAGGTCGATGCCGAGGCCCTCTGCGCGGATCATGCCCAACCTCCGCTCCGGGAGCGCTGGCGGAAGAGCAGGAAGAAGAAGAACGGGCCGCCGATGAGCGACGTCAGCAGGCCGATCGGCAGGTCCGCGCCCGCAACGACCGATCGGGCCAGCAGGTCGGAGAGCACCATGAGCGCGCCGCCGCCGAACGCGCTCGCGACCACCAGGGGGCGATGCGCCGGACCCACCGCCATGCGGATGGCGTGCGGGACGACAAGCCCCACGAAGGCGATGATGCCGCAGAAGGCGACCGCAACGCCGGTCAGCAGGGCGACCAGGACGATCGATCCGATCCGTAGCGCCTCGACGTTGACGCCGAGGTGGCGCGCGTTGCGCTCCCCGAGTGCGAGCAGGTCGTAGCGTCGCGCGAGGGTGACGGCAACGATCGTGCCGATGGCGGCAACGACCGCGACAATCCCGACCTCACCCCACCGCGAGCCGTTGAGCGAGCCGAGCTGCCAAAAGACGATCTGCTCACGGCTGCCGGAGTCGGCGACAAAGATGAGGAAAGCCAGGCCCGCACCCGCAAAAGCGTTGACGGCGATCCCCGTCAGCAGCAGGGTGACGACCTCGGTGCGGCCATTGGCGCGCGACACGAAATAGACGAGCAGGGTCGCCAGGAGCCCGCCCGCGAATGCGAATACCGCGACCGTGCCGGTGCCCAGGGCCGTGAGGCCCAGCACGATCGCCACCGAGGCGCCGAGCGCGCCGCCGGATGAGACGCCGACCACGCCCGGCTCGGCGAGCGGGTTGCCAAAGATCGCCTGCATCACGGCACCGGCGACGGCAAGCGCCGCACCCACGGCCAATCCCATCGCAATACGGGGAAAGCGCACCACCCACAGCGTTGACTCGATGATGGGGTCATCCGGAGCCCACCCGTTGGGCATGCCCACCGCGCGCAGCACCGAACCGACAACCTCGGCCGGCGTGATGGCCAACTGCCCGGTCATCGAGGAGAGGATCACCCCGCCCACGAGAGCTACCCCGAGAACGACGGTGAGGGCGACTCCGCGCGCCACGCGAGCGCCGCTCAAGGAACGCGGTGGAGCCACTCCTCGGTGCCGAATTTCTCGGTCACGAGCAGCTCGGCTTGGGCGAATTCTTCCGGCGTGATCTCATCGGGGGTGCCACCGTAGAGCCCCACGAAAGTGGCCTTCATCTTGTCGATAATCTCGGCGCGGCTGAGGCCGGTCTGGCTGCGGAGCGGGTCGACTCGCTTATTGGCGCTCTTGGTGCCCTTGTCGCTCATCTTCTCGCGGCCGATGCGCAGCACCTGCACCATCTTGTCGCCGTCCATGTCGTAGCTCATCGTCACGTGGTGCAGCACGGCGCCGCTGCCGAGGCGCTTCTGCGCGGCGCCACCGATCTTGCCGGTGGGGCTCGTGATGTCGTTAAGGGGCTGGTAGCTGGCGTCAATACCGAGCGACTTGAGCGCGACGATGACCCACTCGTCGAGGAAGGCGTAGGAGTCGGCGAAGGTCATGCCCTGCACGAGGTCGGTCGGCGCATAGATCGAATAGGTGACGACCGAACCCGCCTCCATGAACATCGCCCCGCCGCCAGAAATGCGGCGCACGATGTCGAAGCCGTACTTCTGCGCGTTCTCGAGGTCGACCTCGTTGCGCACCGACTGGAAGCTGCCGATCACAACGGCGGGCTTCTCCCACTCCCAGATTCGCAGCGTCGGCTTGCGGCGACCTGCACCGACCTCCTCTGCCAGCACCTGGTCGAGCGCCATCTGCATGACAGGGTCAACGGCGGGGCCCTGGATAACCTGCCACTCGTAGTCGCGCCATCCGGTCGCCCGCTGCAACGCGCGGCGCACGGTCGTGGCGACGGCCTCTGGGCTGAAGCCCATGAGCATCGCACCATCAGGCAGGGCCTTCTGCACGGCCGCGGCAATCTGGCGCGCGTCGCTGTTTTCGGGTAGGCCGTTGACGGCGGCGTTGATGTCGTCGAGGGCGCTATCGGGCTCGAGGAAGAAGTCACCGGCAAGCTGGAAGTTCGCGATCACCCCATCAACGACATCCAGGTCGACAACAACAAGCTTGCCCCCAGGGACCTTGAACTCACCGTGCATTAGGCAAGCCTAACCACCCTCGAGTCCAGCCAGGTGACGAGGTCGGCAATCACCTCATCGCGGTTCGTCTCGTTGAAGATCTCGTGTCGCGCCTCCGGGTAGACGATGGCTTCGACATCCGTCAGCCCTGAGCGTTTGACGTAGGCGGCCGCGAGCTTCGCGATGCTCTTCTCGCCACCCAGGGTGTCTTCGCTGCCGATCATGATGAGCAAGGGGATGTCGCGCTCAAGGTTCTTCGCGGGTCGGCCGAGAAGCCGCAGCCCGTCGGCAAGCCCGAACAACTGGAGCGCCGCCGCGTAGAAGGTGAGCGGGTCATCCTGGAACTGTTGCGCGACCGCCGGGTCGCGACTGAGCCACTCGTTGCCCGTCGTGCCGAGATGCTTGTGGCGGGCGTTGAGGTTACCGCCGTTCATATCGGTAAAGGAGCGGTAGGCGGTGCCGGTGAGGACGACTCCGTCGTAGTCGGAGGAGTGCGTGTTGATAACCGTTTGCGCCATGAGCGAGCCCCAGGAGTGGCCGAGCAGCACGAGCGGCGCGTCCGGGTTCTCTGACCGGATGAGTGCCGTGAACTCGCGGACATTCTCGACGGTGGCCCGCAGGCCGCCGGGGCCGAGCTTGCCCAGCCTGGTGGCGTCGCCGTCGTGCTGCTGCATGCCGGTCGCGCCGTGGCCACGGTGGTCGTCGGCGTAGACGCTGTAGCCCTCGTTCACGAGATCCTGCGCGAGCTGCTCGTAGCGCAGGGCGTGATCGCCGAGGCCGTGGGTCAGTTGGAGCACGGCCTTGGGCTTGGCGGCCTTCCACGAGTAATAGTGGATCGTGACGCCGAGGTGGTCTACGAAGGTGTCGTGACTGCGGATGACGGTGAATTTGGGCACGGAGCCTCCTCGCTCAGCCTCATCGTACGACCTCGCCGATTAGTTAGCAGAGCTAATTTGTTATGCTAAGGAATGTGGCTGAGGAACTGAACGACGACCTGCGCATCGCGATCATGCGCCTCACTCGTCGCCTGCGCGCGGAGCGGGCCGACGGCGATGTCACCGACGGGCAGCTCTCGGTGCTCTTCGTGCTCTGGAGGGAAGGCGCCCAGACCCTGGGCTCGCTCAGCGAGCACGAGCGGGTCAGCCCACCCTCCATGAACCGCACGGTGAACGCCCTCGTCGCCGCCGGACTGGTGACCCGCCAGGATTCCCCGGACGACGGGCGAAAGGTGCTGATCTCCGCCACCGACGCCGGGGTAGAGGTCGTCCGTGAGACGAAGCGGCGACGCGCCGCGTGGTTCGCCCGGCAGGTGGCATCCCTCTCCCCCGCAGACCGGGCGACACTCGATGCCGCCACGCCGATCCTGCGGGAGCTCGCCGACTCGTGAGTGCCATGTTCCGCTCACTTCGAGTCTTCAACTACCGCCTGTGGTTCGCCGGTGCCCTCGTGTCGAACACCGGGGCGTGGATGCAGCGCACCGCCCAGGACTGGATCGTGCTGACCGAGCTGACCGATCGGGATGCCGCAGCGCTCGGCATTACGATGGCGCTGCAGTTCGGGCCACTCCTGCTACTGGCGCCCGTTGCAGGCCTCATGGCAGACCGCTTCAACCGCCGGCTCCTGCTGATGTGGACGCAGGCCGTGCAGTGCGTGCTCGCGCTCGGACTCGGGCTGCTCGTCATCCTCGGCCATGCCGAGCTGTGGCACGTCTACGCCTTTGCCCTCGCGCTCGGCATCGCCACCGCGATCGACGCTCCCGTTCGCCAATCGTTCGTTTCCGAGCTCGTCACCGATGCCGACATCTCCAATGCCGTTGCCCTGAACTCCACGTCGTTCCAGAGCGCGCGCCTCATCGGTCCTGCGGTCGCCGGCGTGCTCATCGCGCTCATCGGCTCTGGCCCGGTGTTCATCATCAACGGGCTGTCGTTCGCGGGGGTCATCCTGTCGCTCGTCTACATCCGGACCTCGCAGCTGGTGGCCGCCCCCCGACTGGCCAAGGCGAAGGGCCAGATTCGCGACGGCTTGCGCTACGTCCGCTCCCGGCCCGACACCGTGCTGGTGCTCGTCATGGTGTTCCTGGTCGGGACCTTCGGCTTCAACTTCCCGATCTTCATCTCGACGATGTCGACCGTGGAGTTCGGGCAGGGTTCCGCGACGTTCGGCCTGCTGTCGTCGATCATGGCGGCTGGCGCCGTGGCGGGTTCGCTGCTGGCCGCGAGGCGCGAGCGGGCACGGTTCGGCGTCGTCATCGTGGCGGCGGCCGCGTTCGGAGTGGCCTGCACGGTAGCGGCGTTCTCGCCGACCGTGTGGTTCTTCGGGGTCGCGCTGGTTGCCGTGGGCGTCTCGTCGCTCACGATGATGAACACCGCCAATGCCTACGTGCAGAGCACGACGGTGCCCGAGATGCGCGGTCGAGTGCTCGCGATCTACATGGCGATCTTCGCCGGCGGCACCCCCATCGGCGCCCCGATCGTCGGGCTTGTGGCGAACGAACTCGGCCCGCGCTGGGCGTTGCTCATCGGCGCAGCCTCGGGCCTGGTAGCCGCGACGATCACCGGGCTCTGGCTGCTGCGCAACCGCCGCCGGGTGCGGCGAGGCACGAACCCCGAACTGGACCGGGAGCTGGCCACCCAGGAGATCGCGATCGTCGGCGCGACCGCGCAGCGCACGAGTTGACCTGGTTCACGCCTCGCGCGTGATCTCCACCTTCACGAACAGCGTCGAGCCGAACGGGCCGGCGTACACGCCACGCAGGGGCGGAACGTCGTTGTAGTCGCGACCGCGGCCGACGAGCACGTGGCGGTCGCCGATGTCGATGAGGTTGGTCGGGTCGTAGCCGCGCCACTCATCGCCGCAGAACCACTCGACCCAGGCGTGGGACTCGCCGGCAACGGTCTCACCGATTGCCGCATCCGGTTTCGGGTGCAGGTAGCCGGAGACATACCGCGCCGGGATACCGACGGCACGCAACGCACCAAGAGCGAGGTGGGCGATGTCCTGGCAGACACCCTTGCGGCCGGCCCAGGCTTCGGCAGCGGTGGAGTGCACCCCAGTAACACCCTGCATGTACTCGACGGCATTGCCGATCGCCTTGCATATCTCGAGGGCTGCGGCACAGGAGTCGTCAGTGGTGCTCGCGATCGACCTGGCCAGTTCCTGCACTTCTGCCGGTGGTTCGGTGCGACGGGTCTGCTTGAGTTGCTCCACGGTTTCGGTGGTGCGCTCGACGGCCGAGGCGAGCTCACTCCATCCAATCCCCAGGTCTTCGTGGTGGCTGCGCGACCGCACCTCGACCAGGCTGGTCGCCGTGAGGGCAAGCTCCTTGTGGGGGGTGAGGATCTCGAAGGATGAGACCCGCGAACCCCAGTAGTCGACGTAGCTGTGGTGGCTGGAAATCGGCAGGATCTCCAGGTTCGAGAACAGCACGAGCTGGCCGTCAGAACTCACCGGGAGCATGCGCGCCTCGTTGTATGACGCCGTGACGTCGCCCCCGTAGTGGAAGCCCGTCATGTGCTTGATGCGCAAGCGGTTCAACTGGTCTCTCCTACCCAGCTCGGCGCCGCATTCGTCGGGAAGTAGCGCTGGCGGATCGCCTCCGAGGCGGCACTGGTCGCGGATTGCACGTTGTCCATGTGCAGCGGCAGGTCATCCAGGATCTCGGCGATTGGCCGGTACTCCAGCTCGCTGCGGATCTGCCCGAGCAGGCGCTGCGCGAGGTCGGAGACACCGACCCGGTCGCTGCGCGGTTCGATCTCGCGCATGCAGGCTTCGGCGCGGGATACCGAGAACAGGATGCTCCGCGGGAAGAGCCTGTCCAACAGCAGGAACTCCGCAGCGTTCTTCGCGCTGGGCACCCCGCGGTAGGTGCGCAGGTAGGCCTCGTACGCGCCGCAGGAACGAAGGATCGTCGTCCACGAGGGGCCGCTGGCTTCGGTCAGTGAGCGGGTGGCCAGCAGCCGGGCCGTCATGTCGGCGCGCTCGATCGACCGGCCGAGGGTGAAGAACTGCCAGGCCTCGTCGCGACTGGTGGCCGACTCGATGATCCCGACGGCGAGCGCCGAACGCTCCCGCACCCAGCCGAAGAACTCGTGCACCTTGTCGCTCGACACCTTGCGCGGCATCCGCGCCCGCGTGGTGTTCAGGCACTCCCACAGTTCGGTCGAGACGATCTCGCGGGCACGCCGGGCGTTCTCGCGTGCGGCACCCAGCGAGTAGGCGATGGATGCCGGCTCCGACCGGTCAACCGCAAGGATGGACAGGATGTCCTGGCGGCTGAGCTCAGCGTCATCGGGAGCCTCTGCGCCCATGACGCTCAACAGCGAACGACAGGCCAGGTCTTCTTCGATCCACGGGTCTTCCAGCAGCAACTGGAGGTGCACGTCGAGGATGCGGGCGGTGCCGTCGGAGCGCTCGATGTAGCGCCCGATCCAGAACAGGCTCTCGGCGATGCGGCTCAACATTGCGGTTCCTCGCTGAATTGTTGTTGCTGCTGCTCCTGCTGGCCGTGGCCGAGCGGGCGATCGTGGGGGCCGTGGTCCTGTGTCGCCGCTTTGAGCATCTCGGGGGTGATGACGGAGATCGACTCGGTGGCCGCGGCCTGGCCGGCGACGAGACCCTGGATCGAGTGCCGGGTCACCTGCAGCGGGTCCTGGCCGACAACCCAGGTGTCTTTCGAGCCACCGCCCTGCGAACTGTTGACCACGAGCTCCCCTTCGGGCAGCGCCACGCGGGTGAGTCCACCCGGCAGGACCCAGATATCGGTGCCGTCGTTGACGGCGAATGGCCGCAGGTCGGCGTGCCGGGGCCGGATGCCGTCGTCGACGAGGGTGGGGATGGTTGAGAGCTGCACGACGGGCTGGGCAATCCAGCCGCGCGGGTCTTTCAGCAGGCGCACCCTCAGGTCGGCGAGCTCGTCTTTCGAGGCCGCCGGGCCGATCACGAGGCCCTTCCCGCCGGAGCCGTCGACGGGCTTGATGACGAGTTCGTCAAGCCGGTCGAGCACCTCCTCGAGCTGCCCCGGGTCTTCAAGCCGCCAGGTCTGCACGTTCTTGAGGATGGGTTCTTCGCCCAGGTAGTACTTCGTGAGCTCGGGGAGGTAGGTGTAGACGAGCTTGTCGTCGGCGACCCCGTTGCCCACGGCGTTGGCGATGGTGACGTTGCCGAGGCGGGCAGCGAGCATGAGCCCCGGGCTGCCCAGCATCGAATCGGCACGAAACTGCAGCGGGTCGAGAAACTCGTCGTCGACCCGGCGGTAGATGACGTCGACGCGGGTGGGGCCGGCGGTCGTGCGCATCCACACTTTGCCACCCGAGCAGAACAGGTCGCGGCCCTCCACGAGCTCAACGCCCATGAGCCGCGCAAGCAGGGTGTGTTCGAAGTAGGCAGAGTTGAAGACACCAGGAGTCAGCACGACGACGTTGGGGTCTTCGACGCCGGAGGGGGCGGATGCCCGAAGCGCGTGCAACAGCTTGTGCGGGTAATCCCCCACCGGGCGAACGCGCATGCTCACGAATAGTTCGGGAAGCGTCTGCGCCATCACGCGGCGGTTGGAGATGACGTAACTGACCCCGGAGGGCACGCGCACGTTGTCTTCGAGCACGCGCCAGTCACCGAACTCGTCGCGGATGAGGTCGATGCCGCTGACCTGGATCCGCACTCCGTTGGCCGGGTCGATGCCCGCCGCCTCGCGGTGAAAGTGGCTCGAACTGGTGACCAGCCGGGCGGGGATCACCCCGTCCTTAACCGCGTTCTGGGGACCGTAGATATCGGCGAGGAACGCTTCGAGCGCGCGGACCCGCTGCTTGATGCCCGCCTCGACGCTCACCCACTCGGCCTGGTCGATCACCCGCGGCACCGCGTCGAGGGGGAACGGTCGTTCCTCGCCCGCGAAGTCGAAAGTCACGCCCTGCGCGAGGTACGAGCTTGCCAGGGCATCCGTCCGGCCGCGCAGTTCGTCTTGCGTCATCTGGGCCAGGGCAGCGTGGATCTCGCGGTAGGAGTCACGCGCAGAGCCGGGCGTGGCGAACATCTCGTCCCACGCGGGCGTGCCTCGGCCCTTCGTGGCGGTGGCGCCATAGCCATCGAACAGGTCAGCCATGACCTGAGCCTAAGGCCGACGTGTTGCGGGGGTGTTTCCAGCCGCGCCGTCGCGGTTACCGCAGCCCGTCCACCCCGACCAGCCCGTCGTGGCGGCGACCATCGAAGATCATGGTGGGGATCATCACCGTGCCGATCGTGACCCGCACCAGCTCGCGGTTCTCCGCGATCACGGCGGCGACCGTGTCTGACGCCGCCTCCGCAGCAACCATCTCGATCTGCTCCGGGGTCATGCCCGCCTCGGCGAGCCAGCGGTGCAGCACCGCGGTCACCTCAGCTGCCGGGCGGTTGTTGATCACCGACTGGTAGCTGGTGCCGTTCTCGTCGTCGTCGAGGAAGATGTGGCTGAGCACCTGCCAGTCCACCGGCGTCGCCGCGGAATCGAGGGGGTGCAGCCGCAACGCCTCGAGGTACTGGGTGACCAGCAGCGAGTTCGCGAACTTGTACCCGCCGTCGGACTCGATCGGGAAGGCGATGTAGCTGAGGTTGTACTCCTCGTCGAAACCCGCCTCCTCGATGTTCTCGAACAGCTGGCGGCAGAATCGGCAGCCCGGGTCGATGATCTCGATGGCCGTTGGCTTGGAGGCATCGAACGTGCGCAGGTAGCTGGCGGAACTGGGGAGGTACTCCTCGGCCTTCCAGTCGCGCAGGCGGGTGGGGACGGCGGCGATCGTTTCGCTGAGGCTCGCGAACTCGTTACCGAATGCGCCGATCACGTCGAAGCTGCCGAGCGACTCCATGAACGTGGGGGTGGCGTCGCCGACCGAGCAGGACTCGGCCCCGAGTGTGCACGACTCGGAGTTCTGCTTGTCGCAGGTGCCGTAAACCCAGAGATTCAGTATCGCCTTGCCCCCGGTGTACAGGCTCCAGACGGTGGTGAGCACCACGAGCACCGCGAGCACCTCGATCAGGATGCTCGCCGGTTTGACGAGGGCTGGCTGGCGGGCAGCGAGGGGGGCGAGCATCCCGTCTTTGAGGTCTTGTTTGAAGGTGGTGTCGCACGGCCGGAAGGTGATGCGGCGGAAGGTGCAGGATGCCGCCTTCTTCAGGTACTTGCGATAGCGCGCGGAGAAGATTCCCACGACGAGCAGGATGATGAACGCGGCGATACAGAGCATCTAGCGGAGGCCTTTCAGGAGGCGGGAGAAACTGTCGACCGTGACGTCGATGTCATCGTCGGTGTTGTGCAGCCCCAGCGAGAAGCGCAGCAGGGGCGGCAGGCCGAGCTGCTGCTTGAGGTAATGGTGGGCGCAGAAGTAGCCGCTGCGGGTCATCACCCCGTGCCGCGAGAGGAACACCGAGAGGCGATGCGAGTCGGTTTTCGGCGCATACCCGCTGATGACGGCGCCGGCACCGGTGTTCAGGAGCGTGAACTGCGGGATGCCCGCGAGACCCTCGTACAGCCGGGTCGACAGCCTCGCGATGTGCTCACCGGGGGTTCGACCGGAGGGCTGCACCTGGGTGAGCCACCGGGCAGCACTGCCGAGGGCGATGATCTCTCCCCAGGCCTGGAGGCCCGGCTCGAGCAGCGAGGCGGGGTCGTGGCTGGCAAGGTCGAAGGAGTCTTCGCGCACGTCGGTGACCATGCCGCCGCCGACGAAGCCGATGTCGAGGGAGGCCAGCAGTTCGTGGCGGGTGACCACGACGCCGAGGCTCGCGCCATACATCTTGTGGGCGGAGAAGCAGATCGCGTCGGCAGCCGTCTTCGCGAGGAGTTCACGACCGTGGGCCATGGCCTGAGCCGCGTCGATGATGACGATGCCACCGCGAGCGTGGGCATCGTGCACCAGCTCGCGCAGGTTCAGGAGAGCGCGCCCGTCAACGTTCGACACGGCGTTCACCACCACGATCGCGCGCTCCAGTTGGGCAGGCGCATAACGCAGCGACCCGTCGGGGTCGCGATCGAGCACGAGACGTTCGATGCCGAGCCGGCGGGCCGCCGTGATGGTGGGCAGGAAGACCGAGTTGTGCTCGATGTGGCTTGTGACCACGCGCTGGTACGTGCCCTGCGGAAGCTGGCCGAGCAGCAGGTTCAGCCCGTACGTGGTGTTGAGCGTGAACGAAACGGCGTAGTGGCGAGCCGACAGGCTGAGCAGGGCGAGCACTGCCGCCCGCGTGGCCTCGACAGCCTCGTCGACCCGCACGCCCCAGGGGTACCTGACCCGCCCACCGCAGGCGTTGTAGTCCGTGTAGTACTCGGTGAGGGCATCGAGCACCGGCTGGGGCCGGAGGCTCTGGCAGGCGGCGTCGAGATAGATGTCACCGGGCGCGAGATAGGAGAAGTCGCCGACCCGGGCAGCCGCGGGGTGCTCGGGCTCCCGCCGTCTCTGCATGGGCTTCCGGTTCGTCGTGGGCGGGCACGGACCGTCAGGCCCGGCGGGGTCGCAACCCCTCGCGGGCCGGGGGCTCGGTGGTGGACGACCTCGGGCCCGCGATGGGTTGCGACTACGAACTTTCCACGCCCGACACAGGCCGAGCAGAGTCAAAGGTCCCGCGCGACGCGGGCGGCTACTCGATCGGCTCGAGCACGAACACCGGGATCAGCCGGTCGGTCTTGCGCTGGTAGTCGTCATAGGGCGGGTATGCGGCAACGGCGCGCTGCCACCAGGCGGCCTTCTCGTCGCCCGTGACCTCGCGCGCCAGGTAGTCACGTTTCGTCGGGCCGTCCTGCAGTTCAACGTGCGGGTCGGCCTTCAGGTTGAAGTACCAAACGGGATGCTTCGGCGCCCCGCCCAACGACGCAACAACCGCATAGACCCCCTCGTGCTCAACGCGCATGAGTGCCGTCTTGCGGAGCTTGCCCGACTTCGCGCCCACCGTGGTGAGGACGACCACGGGCATCCCGCGCAGGTCGCCGCCTTCGGCCCCGCCCGTCGCTTCGTACAGTTCGGCTTGCTTGCGTGCCCAGTCTGATGTGCTGGGCTCATATTCTCCGGCCAGTGGCATGAGTCAAGTGTCCCACCCACCACCCCTTCGGTCCGGGCACGATATTCTCGGAGCAAGTAGTGCGTACCATGAAGTTGCTGGAAGTGACGAATCTCGAGGAGCTCACCCCGAACCACGTCACCCAGCTCGAGCGGCTGTCTCCGCGCCGCCGCTAGGACGTCGGCCGCGCTGGCTGTGGTGGACAGCGCGGCCGATGCTTCGGCGGGTGCCGGGGGCCGCTCAGCCGAGCATGGTGTGTAGCGCGGGGACCAGAAGCAGGACCGTCGGCACGGTGAGTAACGCCACCGCGCCCGCGACGATTGCGGCCTGGGCGAGCGGGGCAAGCGGCCGGGCTTCCAGGCGACTAATGCGCGCGCTCAGGTCGTGGGGGGATGCCACGACACCGCGTTCTCCCGCACCGGTGGACGCGCTGCCCTGGCCGGTGCCCACGAGCACGATGGCTCGGGCCAGCACGGCGTCGTCGACAACGCGGCGCGCCCGGTCATCCGCCAGCATCTCGACGAGCAGTCCCACCTCGCGCTGCGCACGGAAGGCGATGGGGAACCAGGGTAACGACACGTGCCACGCTCGGAACAGCACGAGCACGATGTCATGCCGCTGGCTGACGTGGGCAAGCTCGTGCTCGATCACCGCCAGCAGCTCAGCCTCGTCGAGCAGCTCGAGGAGTCCCGCCGAGACGACGGTGACGGAGCCCAGCGCCCCAGGCAAGCAGTACGCGACGGGCGCGGGGCTGTCGATCACCCTTCCGCGGACGGGTACCTCAACGGGCGCGCCCAACAGTTGCACGAGCTCGGAGTGCCGGCGACGCTGCCTCTCGGCCCGAGTGATGGTCAGCACCAGGTTCAGCAGCAGGTGGCACGTCAAGAGGACCGCGCCACCCAGGGCAACGGCGTGCGGCAGGTCGAGTCCACCGCCACGGCTGAATTGCAGAACCCCGCCAACCAGGTCGTCGCCCAACGCGAAGGTCAGCAGGGCACCGATCATGGAGAGCCCACCGGCGATCGCGATCGCCTGCCAGAGCAGCAACGCCACGGCGGGTGAACGGGCGGGCCATGCGGCGCTGCCCAAAAGCACCGGCACCGGCCAGGCGAGGGCCACGGCGAGGGCAGCGAGCGCGAGGGGCGCGACCATCTAGCCGCCGCTGAGCATACGGCGCAGGGTGGCGGCCTCCTCAGCGCTCACCTGGCCGACAAACCGCTCGAGCACCGCGGTGCGGTCAGTGGCCCCTCCCAAGACTTCGTGCATGAGGTCGGCCATGTGCTCCTCGCGGCTGGCGACGGCGGTGTAGCGATGCGGCCGGGCATCCCGGGAACGCACCACGAAACCTTTCTTCTCCAGTCGCGACAGCACGGTAAGGATCGTGGTGGGTGCGAGCTTACGATCCGCGAGGGTCGCCTGGAGGTCGTACGCCGAAAGGGCCCCGGTGGCGCCCCAGAGGACATCCATGACGGAGCGCTCGAGTTCACCGAGTGTTGCCATCCCTCGACTCTACCTCGCGTAGAAATCCCGGCCCGAATGGTGCAAAGATAGTTCTACAACAAGTAGAAAAGCGCTAGGGACTTAGGGCCCTGTCGCCACCGTCTCGCCACCGGAAGTCTGAGCAAAGCAAGACACCAGTACAGGCGAGTACGCACGCACAGGAGAAAGAAGCACCATGGACCCGCTCGATATTGCCCGGTGGCAGTTCGGTATCACCACCGTGTACCACTTCGTCATGGTGCCCCTCACCCTCGGTCTCGGCCCGATGGTCGCGCTCATGCAGACCATGTGGGTGCGCACTGGCAATGAGCGCTACCTGCGGATGACGAAGTTCTGGGGCAAGCTCTACCTGATCAACTTCATCGTCGGTGTCGTGACCGGCCTCGTGCAGGAGTTCCAGTTCGGGATGGCCTGGAGCGAGTACTCACGTTTCGTCGGCGATGTCTTCGGCGCCCCCCTGGCCATGGAGGGCCTGCTCGCCTTCTTCTTCGAGTCCACCTTCCTGGGGCTGTGGATCTTCGGCTGGGACAAACTGCCCAAGAAGCTGCACCTCGCAACCCTCTGGATCGCTGTTGCGGGCAGCATCATCAGCGCTTTCTTCATCATCGTCGCCAACTCCTGGATGCAGCACCCGGTGGGCGTCGAACTCGTCGACGGCCGCCCCGTCATGACCGACATCTGGGCGGTGTTGACCAACAACACGGCCCTGACCGCCTACTCGCACACCATCTTCGGTGCGCTCGCGGTGGGCGCCGCTTTCCTCATCGGCATCTCCTGGTACCAGTTGTGGCAGCGCCGGCGTGATGGCATCGACACCGTGGATGCTCGCGGCCGCGTCATCGTGGGCGAGAGCGCGGTCATCCCGAGTCGCGACAAGGCCGACCACTCGGTCTGGATCCGCAGCCTGCGCATCGGTGCGGTCGTCGCGATCATCGGCTTCGGCGGAGTTGCCATCACCGGCGACCTGCAGGCCAAGCTCATGTTCGACCAGCAGCCCCTCAAGATGGCCGCGGCCGAAGCGGCCTGCCAGGACGGCACGAGCTTCTCGGTGCTGTCGATCGGCAACCTGGGCGCCCAGAACTGCGAAGACGTCGTCGGCATCATCGAGATCCCGGGCATCCTCTCCTTCCTCGCGCACGGCGACTTCGACACCGAGATCAAGGGCGTCAACACACTGATCCCCGAGTACCAGGAGATGTACGGCACCAACCTGCCCGACGACCCGATCTACGGTGAGCGCGCTGGCCAGGAGATCAACTACCTGCCGCTCATGGAGGTCACATACTGGGGCTTCCGGCTGATGATCGGCTTCGGTGTTCTCGCCGCCGGCTTCGCTGTGCTCACCCTGTGGCTCACCCGCAAGGGAACCGTGCCGAGGTCGAAGTTCATGATGGGCACGGCCCTCGCCAGCATCGCCGCGCCGTTCGCCGCGAACATCGCCGGCTGGGTGTTCACCGAAATGGGTCGCCAGCCCTTCGTGGTGGCGCCCAACCCCAACCCGAGCGGCACCGACGGGGTGTTTATGTTCACCGCGGCCGCCGTTTCGCCCGGCGTCACCGGTGAGGAGATCATCTTCTCCCTCATCGCCTTCGCCCTCGTGTACGGCGCCATCCTGGTCGTGGAGATCAAGCTGCTCGTGACCTATGTGCGCGGTGGGGTGGCATCGGCCATGCCCGAGCTTGCGGCAGGGCACGACGACCACGCCAACCCCGACGACCCCGACAAGCGCGGCGACGTGCTCGCCTTCGCGTACTAGCCTTCACAGACCTGGAGCCCACCATGGACGTTCTTCCCACCATCTGGTTCATCGCCATTGCTGTGCTCTGGATCGGCTACCTGCTGCTCGAGGGCTTCGACCTGGGCGTCGGGATGCTGCTGCTGACGAGCACCCGCGACGACAAGCAGCGCCGCCTCATGCTCAACACCATCGGCCCCGTCTGGGACGGCAACGAGGTCTGGCTGATTACGGCGGGCGCCGCGACCTTCGCCGCGTTCCCCCTGTGGTACGCCTCGTTGTTCTCGGCCCTGTACATCCCGCTGACCCTCGTGCTTCTTGGGCTGATCTTCCGTGCCGTCGCGATCGAGTACCGCGGCAAGCGGACCAGCGAGAACTGGCGGCGCTGGTGGGACCGGGGCCTGGGTATCGGCTCATTCGTCTCCGCATTCGGAGTCGGTGCTGCCCTCGCGCTCACGACCACGGGCCTGCCCCTCGACGCCAACGGCGACCGGGTAGGAGGGCCGTTCGTGTGGCTGACCCCATACGCCGTGCTCGGCGGACTGGCGGTTGTCGGCTTCTGCCTCGTGCACGCCTCCACCTTCCTCGGGCTGAAGACCCTGGGGCCCGTGCGGGAGCGTGCCCAGAAGTTCGTGGTGCGCTGGTCGCCCGTCGCGCTGCTGCCGATCGTCGTCTGGGTGCTCGTCGTGCAGGTGCAATCGGGAGACTTCCTGACCTGGACGCTTGTGCTGCTCGCCGTCGCCGCCGTCGTGCTCGGCTGGCTCTCGGCCCGGGCGGGCAGAGAAGGCCGCGCATTCGCGGGCTTCGCGGTGTTCCTCGTGTTCGGAGCGGCCTCGATCTTCGCCGCAGTGTTCCCCGTGGTGCTGCCTTCCACCCTCGACCACGCCTGGGACCTGACCATCTCCAACGCCTCGAGCGGCGATTACACTCTCGGGGTGATGAGTATCGTCACGGCTATCGGTCTCCCCCTCGTGCTGGCCTACCAGGCTTGGACGTACTGGGTGTTCCGCCAGCGGCTCAGCGAACGCCAGCTGCCTGAGGCCCACGCCGTCGTCCCCGCCGTCCTCTCGCGGTGAGCAGCGCAGCGAGACCCCGGTCGCAGGCTCCATCGGAGGGGTCGCGGTCGCGGTCTCGCTGGCGCGAGCGGCTCGGCTCGATAGCACCGACTGACGCGGGGACGCTCTTCGGGCTGGGGCTCCTTGCCGCACTCAAGGGCCTTGCGCTGGTGGTCACCGCCGAGGCCATCGCCGTCGGCATCGTCAGTGTGCTCGCCGGCACGGACGAGTGGCGATCAGCAGTCGTGGCGGGATGTGCCGCCGCGATCATCCGGGCGGCAACGACCTGGGCCACCCAAGCATTCGCCACCCGCGCGGCCCTCCGGTCGAAGCAGAAACTGCGCAGCGAGTTGGCGGGCCGCCTCCTCGAGGGGGGCTCAGCGGGAGTCGGCTCCACCACGGCGGTTGCCACGGTGGGCCTTGATGAACTCGACGCCTACTACCGGACGGTGCTGCCAGCGGTCATGACTGCCGCCACCGTCCCGCTGCTCGTGGGGGCGCGCATCCTGTTCGCCGACTGGCTCAGCGCCCTCATCATGGTGCTCACCGTGCCGCTGGTGCCCGTATTCATGGCCCTCGTCGGCATGCACACCCAGGAGCGGGCGGACGCGGCATCCGCCACCCTGCAGCGACTCTCTGACCATCTCGTCGAGCTCGCCCGCGGGCTCCCGGTGCTCGTCGGCCTCGGCCGGGTGCACGAGCAGTCGGAAGCGCTGCGGCAGGTCTCCACCGAGCATCGCCGCACGACGATGGCGACCCTGCGCAGCGCCTTCCTCTCCTCCCTCGTGCTCGAACTGATCTCCACCATCTCGGTCGCCGTCGTTGCCGTCTTCGTGGGGGTCCGGCTGGTCAGCGGTGACCTGACCCTGGCAGTCGGCCTCGTGGCGCTCATCCTCGCGCCCGAGTGTTTCGCTCCCTTCCGTGACCTCGGTGCCGCGTTCCACGCCTCACAGGACGGGCTGGCCGCCCTCCGTCGCTCGCGTGAACTCATCGACGAGCCGGTGGAGGAGCACGTGGTGCTCCCAGGTGTCGCGGTGCGGGCTGAGGGGCTCACCGTGCAGTACCCGGGGCGCGCTGTTGCGGCGATCGAGGGCGTGGACATCCACATCGACACCGGCTCGATCACCGCGCTCGAGGGCGCCAGCGGCGCGGGCAAGTCGACCCTCATCGCCGTGCTGGCCGGTGCGATCGCGCCGACGTCGGGCACCCTCTCCGGCTGGGACCCGGCGCGGGTCGCCTGGGTTCCGCAGCACCCGCACACCGTCGGGGCAACGGTCCGCGAGGAACTTGAGTTGTACACCGGCCCCGATGGCGACGTTGATGGGATGCTCGTGCGCCTCGGTCTCGCCGGTGTCGCCGACGCCGACCCCGCACGGCTGAGCCCCGGCGAGCTGCGCCGCGTTGCCGTGGCCCGGGGGCTGCTGCGGGTCGAGGCCGGTGCAGAGCTGCTGCTGCTTGACGAGCCGACGGCCCACCTCGACCCCGTCACCGCGGGGCGCGTGGAGGCCGAGGTTGCGGCCCTCGCCGGGCGCGTCACCATCGTGCTCGCCTCACACGAAGCGGGAATGACCCGCCTGGCCGACCACAGCATCCTGATCGGCCACCAGGGTGGGGCCCGCCCCGCGAGTGCTGCGGATGCCGACGCCGTGCCCGAGGCGGTGGCCCTCGCCGACATCCCCGCTCCCGACACCGCGCCGTCGGCGTTCGCCGAGCTCATCGCCTTCCTTCGGCCCACCGGCTGGCGCACGGCCGCCTCGATCCTGGTCGGGACAGCCGCGAGCCTGTTTGCCGTCGCGCTCACCACCCTGTCGGGCTGGCTCATCGTCCGCGCGAGCGAGCAACCACCGATCATGTACCTGCTCGTGGCGATCGTGGGGGTGCGGTTCTTTGGGATCGGGCGCTCAGCGCTGCGCTACGCGGAGCGGCTGCTGACCCACGACGCCGTGCTCGGCTCAGTCACCGAATTGCGGGCGCGCCTGTGGGCCGGGCTCGCGGCGGGCGGAATCGGCTCCCGCTCGCTCGCAACCGGTGCGGTGGCCCTCGACTACCTGGTGGCGGCGGCCGACCTGGTGCGGGATCTCGTGCCCCGGGTCATCCTGCCGCTCGCGGTCGCGGTGCTCAGCGCCGTCGCGGCAATCATCGCCGTCGCCGCACTGCATGCGCCGGCGTTGCCCGTACTGCTGGTCGTGCTCGCCGTGAGCCTGCTGCTGGCGCCCGCCGTGGCCGTGCTGGCCGACCGATCGGCCGCGCGAGGGATCGCCCTGGTGCGCTCGGTCGTACTGCACCGGTTCGCGGGTGTCATCGGCGCCTCCCACGAACTGCGCGCCAACGGGGTCGCCGGTCGCGCACTGCAGCAACTCGGCGACCTCGACGCGGATGCCAGCAGGCACGCCGCCCGGAGTGCCGGTGCCCTGGGCCTCGGCAACGCGCTCGTTGTGCTTGCCTGCTCGGTCGGCACGGTACTCATGCTCGGCTACGGCAACGGACTGGACGGGGGTGTGCTGGCGGTGCTCGTGCTGCTGCCGCTGGCACTCATCGACCCACTGCTGGGCGCCATTGACGCCGCCCAGCAGTGGCCAGCCCTCGCCGCAGCGCTCAGCCGGGTGCGCCAGGTCACCACCCTGCGCGAACCGGTCGCCACGGGCGACCGCACCGCCGGGGCGGTGAACACGCTCGAACTCGTCGACCTCGCCGCGGGATGGCCCGGGGCGGCCCGTCCCGCGTTCGAGTCTGTCAACGCTCGAGCCTCGCGCGGCGAGTGGATCGTGGTCGAGGGACCTTCGGGCTCCGGAAAATCGACCCTGCTCGCAACCCTGTTGGGCTACCTGCCACCGTCGTCGGGAAGCTGGCGCATCAACGGTGAGGATGCCCGCGACTTCACCCCCGCAAGCCTTAGACGCCGTGTGGCGTGGTGCCCGCAGGAGGCACACCTTTTCGACTCCACCATCCGCGGTAACCTCGCGCTCGCGCGTTCCCGCAAGGAGCGCCCCAGCGACGCGGAACTTGAGAACGTCGTGCGCGCGGTGGGGCTCGGCCCACTGTTCGACTCGCTCCCACTCGGGCTCGATACCCCCGTCGGACCCGGTGGGCGACTGTTCTCCGGCGGCGAGCGCCAGCGCCTCGCCGTTGCGCGTACGCTCCTGACCCATGCGGACGTGGTGTTGCTCGACGAGCCGACCGCGCACCTCGACGCCGAAAGCGCGGATGCCCTCATCGCCGACCTGCGCGGCGCCCTGAGCGACCGCATCGTGGTGCTCGTGAGCCACCACGCCGAGGAGCGCCACCCGGACGACGACCGCGTACTACTGCAGCGGGCCTAACAGGTTGCTGGCGACCGTGGAGTGGATCGACTCGGTATCGCTCGGGTGGTAGATCCCGGCGAGCACGTCTCGCTGCAGGCGCGCGAGCTCGGACGAGGAGCGGTAGCCGCCACCCCCGGCCGAGCGCATCGCCTGGTCGACGACGTACCGGGCGGTCTCGGTGGCGCGGTGCTTGGCTCCCGTGAGATACCGGAACCACGTGGCGCCGTGGTCGACGAGGCCGTCAACGTCGGAGGCGAGGGTGTCGAGCTGCGGTGCGAGCGCGTCGAGCGCGAGGGCCGCATCGGCGATCCGCCACCGGAAGTCGGGGTCGCGGTCGTAGCTCGTGCCCGACTTCAATGAGTTGCGGCGCTTCACGGCCTCGACGGCGAGTTCGAGCGCACGGTCAGCGATCCCCGCGTAGACCGAGCCGATCAACAGCAGGAAGTTGGAGAAGATGCCGAACACGAAGGGGTCGGCGTTGGGGCCAACGGGGAGGATGCGCGCCACACGGTCAACCGGGACGACGGCTCCTTCGAGCACCGTCGTGTGGCTCTGGGTGGCGCGCATCCCGAGCGTGTCCCAGTCGTCAAGCGAGCGCCAACCGGGGGTGTCGCGGGTGATGAAACCGTGGATGAGGCGGTCGCCGTGTCGACCGAAGATGCCGAGGCGAGTCCAGGCCGGGCTCAGCGAGGTGAAGATCTTGGTGCCGGTGAACGCGTAACCATCTTCGACGGTCTCGACCGTCGTCGTGGAGTCCCAGAGCACGAGGTCGTTGCCCTGCTCGCTGTTGCCGAAGGCGAAGAGCTCCCCCGCGGCGGCATCCTCCAGCACCCAATCGAGGGAATGGTCGCCGCGGTCGGCAAGCACGCGCGCGACCCCTACCCACACGAGGTGCATGTTGATCCCGAGGGCCGTCGCGGGGGCGTGGGCAGCGAGCAGGCGTTGGTCGCGAGCGGTCTCGAGGAGGCTGCGGGGGGCGAGGTAGCCTGCCGCTCGCAGCTCGTCGAGGTCTTCGGTGAAGAAGGCATTGTCACGGTCGTAGCCCGCGGCGCGCGAGCGGATACGGCCCAGCAGGTCAGGGGTCAGAACGGTCACGCCGGGCCCAACTGCGCGCGGGCCTCTTCGAGCACGGCCATGATCGCGAGAGTGTCGGCGTGGCTGTGTTCGGGCGCTTCCGCCCGGCCTTCCGCGATGTGGGCGGCGACCGCGCTGACCTGGTAGGCGAGCCCATCGCTGCCGTCGACTCCCGAGTCGTCAGACCAGCTGAGCGTTTCACCCGAGGTATCCACCAGTCGGAGGGCGCCGGGGGTGAAGAAGTGCCCGGGGACCTCGATGCGGGCATCCGTGCCCACGATCGAGGCGTCCTGCGCGGAGTTCGCCCACATTGACATCGTGACCACGGCCTGCGCGTTCGAGGCGTACTCGAGGATGATCGCCGACTGCGCGTCGACGCCGGTGGGCGCGAGCGTGCCGCGGGCGGTGACCTTCTCGGGCGCTCCCAACACGAAATGCGAGAACCAGACGGGGTAGATGCCGATGTCGAGCATGGCGCCACCGCCGAGCTCGGGGTTGAACCAGCGACCCTCCGGGTTGTAGGTGAAGCGAGCGCCGAAGTCGGCCGACACCGACTTCACCTCGCCCAGCACCCCGCGCTCAAGTAGTTGCGCGATCACCGAGGCCTGGGGCAGGAACCGCGACCACAGGGCTTCCATCGCGAAGACGCCGGCGGCATGGGCCGCATCGATGAGTTGGCGGGCCTCCGCCGAGTTGAGGGCGATGGGCTTCTCGACGAGCACGTGCTTGCCGGCGGCGATCGCCATCAGCCCCAGGCGCAGGTGCTCGCTGTGCGGTGCGGCGATGTACACCACGTCAACGCCGGGGTCGGCGACGAGCTGCTCGTAGTCGCCGTACGCGCGCTCGATGCCGTTCGCGGTGGCGAAGGCCTGCGCGCGAGCAAGCGAACGGGATGCCACGGCGACAACCTTCTGGTCGGTGTGGGCGTGCACCGCCTTCACCCAACTGGTCGCGATCCCGCCGGGAGCCAGGATCCCCCAGCGCAGGATGGGTCCGCCCCTCAACGGCGTGATGGTGGGGGTGGGAAGAACGGTTGGGAAGGCCATGATTCGAATCTACTGTCCCCGGTAGCCTGTCAACTATGGACTTCTCTCTCGACCTGTCCCCTGACCTCATCGTCGCCTTCCTGACCCTTCTTGTTCTCGAGATCGTGCTCGGCGTCGACAATGTGATCTTCATCTCGATCCTCGCGAGCAAGCTGCCCGTTGAGCAGCAGGCGAAGGCCCGCAACCTGGGACTCACCCTCGCCATGCTGACCCGGATTGGCTTGCTGTTCTTCGCGAGCTGGATCATCAGCCTGACCGCCGACCTGTTCGCCCTGTTCGGCATGGGCTTCTCCGGTCGCGACCTCATCCTCATTGCCGGTGGTCTATTCCTGATCTACAAGGCCGTCCACGAGATCCACGAGAAGCTCGAGGGTGAGGAGTCGCACGGCAACGAGGGCGGCAGGGCGGTCACGTTCGGCGGCATCATCGCGCAGATCCTGCTGCTCGACATCGTGTTCTCATTCGACTCGGTCATCACCGCAGTCGGCATGGTCGACAGCCTGCTCGTGATCATCATCGCCGTTGTGCTGTCGTTCGGCGTGATGCTGTTCTCGTCGAAATTCATCTTCGCGTTCGTCAATAAGCACCCCACGGTGAAGATGCTTGCGCTCGCCTTCCTCGTGCTCATCGGCGTCACGCTCGTCGCCGACGGCTTCGACGTGCACATCGACAAGGCGCTTATCTACGTGCCGATCGCGTTCGCGATCATCGTCGAGGCGCTGAACCTCACCTACAAGTCCCGGCAGGAGAAGCGCCGCGGTGCGCCAATCGAGCCCGTCAAGCTGCGCCACGCCTACACGAAAGCCGACGATCGGGATGCCGTCGCCGCCGCAACCTCGAGAGGTGAGGGTGCCGGCGCGGTGACGTTGTCGCGAAAGCCCGTTACCGGTGCCGTCACGGATGACGACGGGCACCAGGAGCCCCACGGGCTCGGTTAGGCCGCAAGCTCCTTCAGTACCGCCGCCAACTGCTCCACGGCCCAGTCGAGTTCCTCGGCCGTGACGACGATCGGCGGCGCGAGCCGGATGGTGGAGCCGTGGGTGTCTTTGGCGAGCACCCCCTTCTCCATAAGCAACTCGCACACGCGACGGCCTGTCGCGAGGGCCGGGTCGATGTCGATACCGGCCCACAGGCCAGCACCGCGGACTCCGACCACACCGTGACCGATGAGTCCGCGCAATCCGTTCTGCAACTGTTCCCCGAGCATCCGCGCCCGCTCCTGGTACTTCCCCGTCTGCAGCAACTCGACAACCGCGAGGCCGACGGCGGCGGCGAGCGGGTTGCCGCCGAAGGTCGAGCCGTGCTCCCCGGGCTGCAACACCCCGAGGATGTCGGAGTTGCCGACCACCGCACTCACCGGAACGATGCCGCCGCCGAGGGCTTTGCCCAGCAGGTACAGGTCGGGCACGACGCCCACGTTGTCACACTGGAAGGTCGCCCCGGTCCGCCCGAGGCCGGACTGGATCTCGTCGGCCACGAACAGCACGTTGTGGCGACTCGTGATCTCCCGCACTTCGGGCAGGTAGCTCGCGGGCGGCACCACGATGCCCGCCTCCCCCTGGATCGGCTCGAGCAGCACGGCCACGGTGGTCTCATCGATGGCTGCCTCGAGTGCCGCGGCATCCCCGTATGGCACGCTCACGAAACCGGGAGTGAACGGGCCGAAGTCGGCGCGCGCCGACTCGTCGTTGGAGAAGCTGATGATGGTCGTGGTGCGGCCGTGGAAGTTGCCGTCGGCCACGATGATCGTCGCCCGGTCGGCGGGCACGCCCTTCACGCGGTAGCCCCAGGCGCGCGCGACCTTGATGGCCGACTCGACGGCCTCGGCGCCGGTGTTCATCGGCAGCACCATGTCTTTGCCGGCGAGCGCCGCGAGCGCCGCAGCAAAGGGCTCGAGCCTGTCGTTGTGGAACGCGCGGCTGGTCAGCGTGATGCGATCCAGCTGTGCCTTGGCGGCAGCCACCAGGGACGGATGCCCGTGGCCGAAGTTCACCGCGGAGTACGCGGCGAGGCAGTCCAGGTAGCGCTTGCCTGCGACATCCGTCACCCACGCCCCGTCCCCCGTCGCGACCGTGACATCCAAAGGATAGTAGTTGTGCGTGAGATGCCCGGCCGTGTTCCCGTCCGTGGAAGCGGCGGTCATGTGCTCGGGTTTGGTCGGGCCTCCATGGGCGGAGCCCATGGGCGCCGCTTCCACGGACCCCCGAGTCACCTCAGCTCCAGCGTGCAGCACTTGACCCCGCCCCCGCCGAGCAGCAGCTCGGAGAGGTCGACTCCGATGGGGTTGTAGCCGCGCTCCCGCAGCTGTCGCTCGAAGTCTTTCGCGCGGCTGGCAATGACCACGTTGTAGCCGTCGCTGAACGAGTTGAGGCCGAGCACCGCTGCGTCGTCCTCAGTGACGAGGATGGCGTCGGGGAACCGCTCGCGCAGCTGCTCGAGGGAGGCCTCGTCGAAGGCGCTCGGGAGGTAGGCGATGTTGTCGTCGTCGAGCACGGCGACGGCGGTATCGAGGTGGTAGAAGCTCGGGTTGATGAGGTTCAGGGAGATCACCTCGCGGCCGTAGATGGCGGCGACTTCCGTGTGGCTGGTGCTGGCGGTCCGGAAGCCGGTCCCGGCCAGGATGACGCCGCCGACGAGCAGGAAGTCGCCCTCGCCTTCGTTGGTCTCAACGGGCTCGCGCACCTCGAAGCCGGCGTCGCGGAACCAGTCCATGTAGGCGGGCCCTTCGGGCTGGCGTTCGGCGTAGGTGAACTTCGCCCCGTACGCGATGTTGTCGATCACGAAGCCGCCGTTGGCCGCGTAGACCATGTCAGGCAGGCCGGGAATGGGCTCGATGAGCCGCACGTCGAAGCCGAGGCTGAGGTAGGTCTCGTACAGCACCTGCCACTGGCGCACCGCGAGCGAGGTGTCGGTGGGGTCTTCGGGGTGCATCCAGGGGTTGATCCGGTAGCTGACGGTGAAATATTCGGGGCGGCACATCAGCACGGTACGACGGGTGGCGGTGCGGGCGGGCACGGCAGAAGCGGCATCAGTCAACGTCATCCATCCAGTGTTCCACGCACTGTTCCGCAGTTTCAGGCCACTGCACGCAATAATCCGGCGCATATCACCCACCTTGTGCAACTTTTCGGCGTAGGCTGCGAGCGTGGACAGCCTGGATCTCGGGATCATCGACCTGCTGCGCGTCAACGCGCGGGCCGGCTACGGCGAGATCGGCGACAGCATTGGCTTGTCGGCGTCCGCGGTGAAGCGCCGGGTGGACCGCCTGGTCGCCGACGGTGTGATCCGCGGCTTCACGATCGAGGTGGATCCGACCGTCGATGGGCTGTCCACCGAAGCGTACGTCGAGCTGTTCTGCCGGGGCACCGTGGCGCCCGGAGAGCTCAAGCGGATCCTCTCCGGCGTGCCGGAGGTCGTCTACGCGGGCACCGTTTCGGGCTCGGCGGACGCGATCGTGCACATGCGCTCCCGCGATATCGCCTCGCTCGAGGTTGCCCTCGAGAAAGTGCGCCTGGCCCCGAACGTTGACCACACGCGCAGCGCGATCGTGCTGTCGCGCCTCATCCACCGGAGGTACGACTGATGGCGTTTACCGTCGACCATGAATCATCCGTGACCCTGTACGAGCAACTGCGGACGCAGGTCATGGAGCAGGTTGCCGCGGGCACGCTCGTCGCGGGCACCAAGTTGCCCCCGGTCCGCGTGCTCGCTACCGAGTTGGGCGTGGCGCCGTACACCGTGGCGCGGGTCTACCGCTTGCTGGAGCAAGACGGCTTCCTGGAGACCCGCGGCCGCAACGGCACGGTGGTCAGCGCCCGGGATGACACGGCGCAAACCACGCTGCAGCTGGCCGCGAGTGACTACGCGACGAGGTCACGCGAGCTCGGCATCGACGAGGAAACGGCGCTCTCCTACATCCGGAGCGCCCTCGGTCGCTGAGCGGCTAGTGGCCGTCGACGTCAGGGTCGACGCCAGCGCCCGGGCCTTCGTCGAGGGTGCCGATCACGGCGAGGTCGTCTTCGTCGAGCCGGAAGTCGAAGATGGCGGCGTTCTCGAGCATGCGTTCGGGGCTGGACGACTTCGGGATGACGACGGTGCCGTGTTGCACATGCCAGCGCAGTGCGACCTGCGCGGCAGTCTTGCCGTGCTTCTCCCCCACCGCCACGAGCACGGGCGACCCGAGCACGCCCTTGATGGGGGTCCACGCCTCGGTCACGATGCCGTGTTCGGCGTTGTACTGCCTCGTCTCGACCCGCGTGATGGCCGGTGACAGCTGCACCTGGTTGACGGCGGGCACCACGTCGGTTTCGGCGCGGAGCACTTCGAGGTGCGCCGGCGTGAAGTTGGAGACGCCGATCGATTTCGCGAGGCCTTGCTGCTGCAGCACCTCGAAGGTGTTCCACGTGGAGACGAACTGGCCCCGCGCGGGCAGCGGCCAGTGAATCAGGAGCAGGTCGACGTAGTCGAGGCCGAGCCGTTCGAGGCAGGCATGCAAACCCGCGATCGCGCGGTCGTCGCCCTGGTACCCGCCGTCGAGCTTGGTCGTGATGAAGAGTTCGCTGCGGTCGACTCCGGCGCGACGGATGCCCTCACCCACGCCCTCCTCGTTCTCGTACTTCGCCGCCGTGTCGACGTGGCGGTACCCGAGCTCGATGGCCGAGGACACCGCGGCCGCGGCATCCTCGCCCCGCAACGGCCAGGTGCCGAGACCCAGCTGCGGGATGGTGCGGCCGTCGTTGAGGAAGAGGGAGGGGATGTCCATGCTCATCACACTACGACGGAGGAGAGCTCCGGGTCAGGGTTGCCGAAGCGGTGCGCGGTGATCGACACGGCCTGCTCGTGCAGGAAGGGCAGCAGTTCGATGCGGCCCGAGGTTGTGACGGGGCCCGACCAGATGGCGACGTCGGGGCTGCCGCCGAGGGCCGCGGCGAGCGCGAGCGGGTCTCCGCCGACCAGCCGCACCCGCGCCGTGCGCAGTGCACCCGACGCCACGCGCTCCAGCCAGGTGGCATCGGGCTCAACGGTGACCGAGCGCACGCGCACGGGCCGCTCAGCCCCCTCAAAGGACTGCACGAGCGCGGTGGGCAGCGGGAGGGCCGAGCTGATGTCGATACCGGAGCCCGCGCGGCTGGCGGCAGCGATGAGGCGCACGAGGTGACCGAGCGGCTGCCCCTCCGAGAGCCGCAGCGTGACGCCGACCGGGCGGTACCGGAACACGTTGCGTTCCACACCGAGAGCGGAGACATCCCGGCTGATTCCGTACTCGGACTGCCAGGCGCGCTCATCGCTCTGTGCTGCAGTGCGCACCCGGTCGAATTCGGGGAAGTCGAGGCCGCTCTGCGCTTTCTTGATGACGGATGCCACGTGATCTGAGATCCCGGGAAGCAGGATGTCGTTGCGCGGCTCGGCCTCGACCGCATCCCAGCTGCCGAGGGTGAGCAGGTAGTTGGGGCCGCCGGCCTTGGCCGAGGTGCCGACCGTCGAGCGCTTCCAGCCGCCGAAGGGCTGGCGGCGCACGATGGCGCCCGTGATTCCGCGGTTGACGTAGAGGTTGCCCGCCTGGACACCGTCGATCCAGCGCTCGACCTCACGGGCGTCAAGCGAATGAATGCCCGCCGTGAGGCCATACGGCACCGCGTTCTGCAGTTCGATCGCCTCGTCGAGGGTGCGCGCGGTCATGATCCCCAGCACTGGGCCGAAGTACTCGGTGAGGTGGAACTCGCTGCCGGGTGCGACGCCCGTGCGCACGCCCGGCGACCACAGCCGCCCCGTGTCATCCAGCTGGTTGGGTTCGACGAGCCACTCTTCGCCCTCACCCAGGGTGGTGAGCGCCGAGAGCATCTTGCCGTGGGCCGGTTCGATGATCGGGCCCATCTGGCTCAGCGGATCCTGCGGGTAGCCGACCCGGAGCGTGCGGGTGGCGTCGACGAGCTGTCGACGGAACCGCTCGCTGCGGGCGACGGAACCGACGAGGATGACCAGGGAGGCCGCCGAGCACTTCTGGCCCGCGTGGCCGAACGCGCTGCGCACGAAGTCGGCGACAGCGAGGTCAAGGTCGGCGCTCGGGGTGACGATGATCGCGTTCTTGCCGCTGGTCTCCGCGACGAGCGGCAGGTCGGCGCGCCACGAGCGGAACAGCGCCGCCGTGTCATATCCGCCGGTCAGGATGACCCGGTCGACGTCGGGGTGGGAGACGAGTTGCTGGCCGAGCTCGCCCTCCTCCACATCGGCGAGCGACAGTACCTCGCGGGGAACCCCCGCCTCCCACAGCGCCTCGACGAGAACCGCGCCGCTGCGCCTGGCCTGCGGGGCCGGCTTGATGATCACCGCACTGCCCGCGGCGAGCGCCGCCAGGACAGAGCCGCCCGGGATGGCCACCGGGAAGTTCCACGGGGGCACCACCACCGTCAACCGGGGCGGGCGGTAACTCGCATTCTCGACGGCCTCAAGCTCGAGGGCACGCTCCGCGTAGTACCGCGCGAAGTCGATGACTTCGCTGACCTCGACATCCCCCTCAGCGATGGTCTTGCCCGTCTCGTGAGCCATGACCTCGATAAGGCGCCCGCGGAACGCCGAGAGCACGTCGGCGGCGTCGCGCAGCACGGCCGCCCGCTCGGCGGCGGGACGGGAGCCCCAGCCTGTACCCGCGGCAGTTGCCTCCGCGATGACGGTGGCGAGGGCATCCGGATCGGTGATGGATGCCGCGGCAATCGTGTCGAGGCCGAGAGTCGAATCGGCACTGCGCGCGAGCACCGCGTTGGCCCAGATGCGGTTGGCCGCAATGGAGGGGTCGGTATCGGGCTCGTTGTGGAACTCGTCGGCCGCGACCACGGCGACACTCCCCCCACGGCGCTGCCGGCGGTGGGAGGCCGGCACCTCGGCGTCGAGGGCGGACAGTGAATCGAGAAAGCGCTCGGCCTCCCGCGCGAAGATCGCCGGGTCGGAGTCGAGGTCAAAGACTCCCGACATGAAGTTCTCGCTGCTCGCGTTCTCCTCGAGCCGCCTGACGAGGTAACTGATCGCCGAATCGAACTCGCGGGGGTGCACGACGGGCGTGTACAGCAGCAGGCGCCCCACGTCGCGAGATACCGCCTCCGCCTGGCCCGTAGCCATGCCGAGCAGCATCTCGAACTCAACCCGTCCCTGCACCGACCGCTGCCGGGCGAGTAGCCAGGCGAAGGCCACGTCAAAGAGGTTGTGGCCGGCAACGCCGATGCGCACGGCATCAGTGTGCTCGGGTGTGAAGGCCCAGTCGAGCACGCGCTTGTAGTTGGTATCGGTCTCGCGCTTGCTGCCCCAGGTGGCCAGCGGCCAGTCGTGCATGGTGGCATCGACCCGCTCCATGGCGAGGTTCGCACCCTTCACCACGCGCACTTTGATGCCCGCACCCCCGGCGCGACGCCGCTCGGTGGCCCAGGCCGTGAGGCCCTGGAGCGCGGCGAGGGCGTCGGGAAGGTAGGCCTGCAGCACGATGCCCGCTTCGAGGTCGCGCAGCTGCGGCTGTTCCAGGATCTTCTCGAACACCGCGACGGTGAGGTCGAGGTCTTTGAACTCCTCCATGTCGAGGTTGATGAACTTGGGGCTCGGAGATTCCGCGGCCAACTCGTAGAGGGGGGTGAGCCGCTCGACGACCCGGGCGACCATGTCGTCGAAAGCCCACATCGACAGCTGGCTCACCACCGACGAAACCTTGATCGAAACGTAGTCGACGTCGTCGCGCGCCAGGAGCTCGCGGGTGCCCTCCAGGCGACGGTTGGCTTCATCGTCACCCAGCACCGCCTCGCCGAGCAGGTTCAGGTTCAACCGGATGTCCCGCTTGCGCAGCGACGCGAGGGTGGTGCCGAGCCGCCTCGGTGTGGCGTCGATCACGAGATGGCCGACCATCCGCCGCAGCGCCGCGCGAGCGATGGGCACGATGGGCCACGGGAACAGCGGGGCGAAGCCGCCGCCCACCACGATCGCGGCACGTAGGTACCACGGCAGGAATGCTGGCACGATGCGGCTCAGCGATTCCAGGTTGCGAGCGGCCACCCGCAGGTCGGCGGGACGCACGACCTTGTCGACGAAGCCGAGGGTGAACTCGAGCCCGCGGGGGTCTTTCAGGACCCCGGCGAGACGCTCCCCGCTGGTGTCGGTGGAGCCGCTGTCGGCGAGCCAGCGTCGCACGAGGGCGATCACCTCGTCGCCGAGTTCGGTGTGGGAAGCGCTGGAGGGAGCCTCGGAAGAGAGCATCCCCCCAGCTTAATCGCGAGGGATCAGGAGCAGTGCCGAGGTCTCAACCGGCGAGGCGGACGGTCCGCAGCGCGCCCGCCCACGACTCGACCTGGTCGAGCATCGTCGTGAGCGCTGGCTCGAGGTGTGGCACGGGCTTGAGGGTCGTGTAGCCCTCGAAGTCGTTCAGGAGCGAGACGGCTACCTGCTGGCGCACGTCGGCGATCTGGAGCTCGCCGACGATCAGGCGCAGGTGCTCGACCGCCCTGGTGCCGCCCTGCACGCCGTAGCTCACGAACCCGGCGGCCTTGTTGTTCCATTCCGCATACAGGAAGTCGATCGCGTTCTTCAGGGCGCCGGAGGTCGAGTGGTTGTACTCGGGCGTGACGAAGATGAAGCCGTCGTACTGCACGATTTCGGCTGCCCATTTCTTGGTGTGGTCATTCGCGTACTTTCCTTGCGAAGCCGACATCGCCTCGTCGAGGTGCGGGAGGTTGAAGTCGGCGAGGTCGACCAGCTCGTACTGGGCACTGTCGCGCTTGCGCGCCTGCTCCAGCACCCACTTCGCGACCTGTTCGCCCCGCCGTCCGGGGCGGGTGCTGCCGAGAATGATGCCGATCCTGAGGTCCGTCACGAGAGTCCTTTCGAGAAGTTGACGTGTCACCATAACTCCCCCATTGATGACGTGTCAACTACCCGGTAAGATTGCTGGATGACAGCCACCTCCACCGAACTCGAGCGCGATGTGTGGCGCTCGTTCTTCGTGATGCGCCGTCAACTCGAGCTCACCCTCGAAAGGCGCCTGCAAGCCGACGCGGGGATCTCCTCCGCTGACTACGAGATCCTGCTCTCCCTTTTCGACGATCCAACGAAGCGCCTCCGCGCGGGCCGCATTGGCGACATCATCGGTTGGGAGAAGAGCCGGGTTTCCCACCAGATCAGCCGGATGGAACAGCGCGGCCTCGTCAAACGTGAGGCGTGCGGCGACGATGCCCGCGGCGTATGGATTGTCCTCACCGCCGAGGGCAGCCGCGCGGTCCTCGGCGCCGAGCGCGATCGCCGCGCGGCGGTGCGCGAGTACTTCTTCGACGTGCTCACCGAGGACGAGATGCACACGGTGCTCACCGTCTCCCGCAAGGTGCTCGACACCATCAACCCCCCGCTATGCGACGCCCTGAACACCCCCAGTGAGTAGCCAGACGGGGGGCCGGGTCGACAGCGACATCCGCGACGTCGTCATCGTGGGGGGCGGCCACAACGGCCTGACCGCGGCAGCGTACCTGGCCCTCGCGGGCAAGCGGGTCACGGTGCTGGAAAAACTGGACGACGTCGGTGGTGCGGCGATTTCGGCGACGGCTTTCGAAGGCATCGACGCCCGGTTGTCGCGGTACTCGTACCTGGTGTCGTTGCTGCCGGCACGGATCATCCACGATCTGGGCCTCAACATCACCCTCGCTCGCCGCCGCTACTCCAGCTACACGCCGCGCCCCGGCACCGACACCGGGCTACTCATTGATAACGCGGATGCCGCCGCAACGGCCCGCGCGCTCGGTGCGGATTCCGCCGCCTGGGATGCGTTCTACTCGGGCACCTCTGAGCTTGCCCGAGCGCTCTTCCCTACCGTGACGGAGCCGCTGCTCACCCGCGCCGAGGCTCGCGCCACCGTCGGCAATGACCGGCTGTGGGAGTCGCTCATCGAGAGTCCGATCGGTGCAACGATCGCGGGCGCCTTCCGTGACGACCTGGTGCGTGGCGTTGTGCTCACCGACGCGCTCATCGGCACCTTCGTGCCCAACGTCGATGAGGGCCTCGACGGCAACCGCTGCTTCCTGTACCACGTAATCGGTGGTGGGACGGGCGACTGGGATGTCCCGGTCGGCGGCATGGGGGCCGTGACCGGGGAGCTCGCCCACGCGGCCCGGTCCGCCGGCGCCGAGATCATCACCGGGGCGGAGGTCACCGCGATCAGCCCCGACGGCGAGGTGACCTTCCGGCACGGCGACCGCGACCACACGCTCGCCGCCACCTGGGTGCTGGCCAATGTCGCGCCCTTCGAGCTGGCCCGGCTCGTTGAACCGGTGATCGAGCGCAGTCGAGATCGGGTCTCGACAAGCGCGACCACCGGCAAGCCGGAAGGTGCCCAGGTCAAGGTCAACCTGCTGGTCTCGCGACTGCCCTGCCTGAAGGATGCCAGCGTCGATCCCGCCGCGGCCTTCGGTGGCACCTTCCACATCAACGAGACCTGGTCGCAGCTCGATGCCGCCCACACCGCGGCGAGCGCCGGCGCGGTACCCGAGCCGCTGCCCTGCGAGATCTACTGCCACTCCCTCGCCGACCCGAGCATCCTCTCCCCGGAGTTGCAGGCCAGCGGCGCCCAGACCCTCACGGTGTTCGGCCTGCACAGCCCCGACCGCCTGCTCACCGAAGCCAGCAACGACGAGATGCGGGCATCCCTCCAGGCGGCCGCCCTCGCCTCCCTCGACAGCGTGCTCGCGGAGCCGATCGAGGGCCTGCTGCTGCGGGATGCCTCGGGCCGCCCCACCATCGAGACGAAGACGACCCTCGACCTCGAGCACGCCCTCGCGATGCCCGGCGGCAACATCTTCCACGGGCCGCTCGACTGGCCGTTCGCCGAGGATGATGCGGCCCTCGCCACCCCGGCGCAGCGCTGGGGCGTCGCGACGGAACACGCCCGGATCCTGCTGTGCGGGGCTGGCGCGCAGCGCGGTGGTGCGGTCAGCGGGATCGGCGGGCACAATGCCGCGATGGCCGTGCTCGAGGCATCCTGAACTCAGTTGCTCCAGGTGCTGGGGGCGTCCGCTCGCGTGGACGGTAGCGTCCCGCCGGTGCTCCATGCGGTGACCCAGGCGGGTGGCGTGAGCGAGACATCCGTCCCCGTGAGTTCGGCGAGCTCCGCGAGGCTCACGGTGCCGCCCTTCTTCAGGAAGCGCGCTTTCGCGATGCCTTGCGCGTAAATCTCGCCGTCGACCACGAAGCGCTGCTCGACGAACGTCGCCTTGTCGTCGTAGCCGACGATGCGGGTCTCGAGGTCGAAGAGCTGCCACGGCTGCAGCGATTTGCGGAACGTCATGGTGGCGCTCGCCATCACGGGGTACCAGCCGCGCGCGCGGAACTTCGCCCACATTCCGGAGCGGATCATCAGGTCCATTCGGCCGAGATCCATGATCGAGAAGTACACGCCGTTGTTCATGTGCCCGAGGATGTCGAGGTCGGTCGGCAGCACGCGCAGCCGCATCGTGCCGACATCGTGCACGCCGAGCGGTGACCGTCGGCGGCTGCTGGCCAAATGGATGAGCGTCCGGAAGATCATGTGCACCGCGTTAGGTTAATCCCATGCGCACTCTCTACTCATCCGGGTCGGCCTGGGAGAACAAACTGGGCTACTCGCGAGCGGTCCAGGTTGGAGATTCCCTCTACATCTCCGCCACTTCCGCGGCCGCTGCCGACGGCTCGGTGAGCGGCGACCTGTACGAGCAGACCCGCTTCGCCCTCGAGAAGCTCGGCTCGGTGCTCGCCGAGGCGGGCTTCCACTACGAGGACGTCGTGCAGTCGAAGCTCTACCTCACGAACATCGCCGACTGGGAGCAGGCGGGCAAGGCGCACGGCGAGGTCTTCGGCGACATCCGGCCCGCCCTGTCGTTGCTGCACGTGCTGCCCTTCCTCGACCCGGCGATGCTCGTCGAGGTCGAGCTGGTCGCGGTCCGCCCCTCCGCCGACTGACCGCTGACCCCGCCGATCACGCCGGGTGCACGTTTCTCCGGAGTTTTCGGCCCGGCCCGGCGTTAAGCCGTGCGTTTCTCCGGAGGTTCCG
>JBIITJ010000074.1:0-11906 GCA_044340535.1 Rhodoglobus sp. | reverse complement strand
CTGCGACTGGGGCGCACGAGCTACGGCGCGGTTGGTGCGGTGATGCCGCGTGCGTCGAGAGCGCGCTCGATGCGCAGCGTGACCTCATCGATGGTGCCCATCGCGTCGACCTTCACAAGCACGCCGCGCGCGTCGTAGATGTCGATGAGAGGTGCCGTCTGCTCCCGGTACACCTCAAGGCGATGACGGACCACAGCTTCATCATCATCGCTGCGGCCCTGCTCCTGCGCGCGCTTGCCCAGGCGGGCGACAACGACTTCGGGGTCAGCGACGAGCTCGATAACCACGTCGAGCACGCTGCCGCGGCTTGCGAGGAATTCGTCGAGTTCGCGCACCTGGTCTGCCGTGCGCGGGTAGCCGTCGAGGAGGAAGCCGCCGTCGCAGTCCGCTTCGGCAAGCCGGTCGCGAATCAGGGCGTTGGTGAGGGAGTCGGGCACGTTATCGCCGGCGTCCATGTACACCTTGGCCTGGATGCCGAGCTCAGTCTGGTTCCTGACGTTGGTGCGGAAGATGTCACCCGTGGAGATCGCGGGGACACCGTATGCCCCGGACAGCCGAACGGCCTGCGTGCCTTTTCCTGCGCCGGGCGGACCGATGAGGAGAAGGCGGCTCACCGAAGCAGGCCCTCGTAGTGGCGCTGCTGTAGCTGGGAGTCGATCTGCTTGACGGTCTCCAGTCCGACACCGACGATGATCAGGATGCTCGCACCACCGAACGGGAAGTTCGTGTTGGCGCCGACCAGGACCAGGGCGATGAGCGGGATCAGCGCGATCAGGCCGAGGTACAGCGATCCCGGCAGGGTCACACGCGTCAGCACGTAGTCGAGGTATTCCGCCGTCGGACGGCCCGCACGGATGCCGGGGATGAAGCCGCCGTACTTCTTCATGTTGTCAGCGACTTCCTCCGGGTTGAAGGTAATCGCGACATAGAAGTACGTGAAGCCGACGATGAGCAGGAAGTACAACAGCATGTACAGCGGGTGGTCGCCCGTGGTCAGGTAGTTCTGGATCCAGGTAACCCACTCAGCCGGTGCTTCCCCGGCCGCAGGCTGGTTGAACTGCGCGATCAATGCCGGCAGGTACAGCAGCGACGAGGCGAAGATGACGGGCACCACACCGGCCATGTTGACCTTGATCGGGATGTACGTGTTGTTGCCCCCATAGGTGCGCCGCCCGACCATGCGCTTGGCGTACTGGACAGGGATCCGTCGCTGTGATTGCTCGACGAACACGACCGCGGCCACGATGACGATTCCGACGGCAATCACCGCGAGGAAAATCTCGAAACCCTTGGACTGCTGGATGCTCCACAGCGAACCGGGGAACTGCGCGGAGATCGACGTGAAGATGAGCAGCGACATCCCGTTGCCGATACCGCGCTCGGTGACGAGCTCACCCATCCACATGATGAGGCCGGTTCCGGCGGTCATCGTGATGACCATGAGCATGATCGCGTACCACGAGTCATCCGTCAGCAGCTGGCTGCACTCCGCAACGCCGGAGTTGGACGGGAACAGCGCGCCACTGCGGGCGACGGTGATCAACGTGGTCGACTGCAGCACGCCGAGCGCGATGGTGAGGTAGCGGGTGTACTGCGTCAGGCGGGACTGGCCGGCCTGGCCCTCCTTGTAGAGGGTCTCGAAGTGTGGGATGACCACGCGCAGCAGCTGCACGATGATCGAGGCCGTGATGTACGGCATGATGCCGAGCGCGAAGACCGACAGCTGCAGGAGGGCGCCGCCGCTGAACAGGTTGACCAGGTCGTAGAGGCCGGTGGTGCCCGAGTTTGCCGCGAGGCAGATCTGGACGTTGCCGAAGTCGACGAAGGGCGCGGGGATGAACGACCCCAGGCGGAACAACGCGACGATGCCGAGTGTGAACCCGATCTTGCGGCGAAGGTCAGGCGTGCGGAAGATCCGCGCGACAGCTCTAAACACAAGGCCTCCGATATCTATGTAATGCAGTTGGGTGGGGCCCCGTCAGGAACCCCACCCAAGTTGACCCTAGGGCCTGGTACTTGACCGAACTACTTGACCGAACCGCCTGCGGCGACGATCTTCTGCTCAGCGGAGCCCGAGACCTTGTCGACTGCAACGTTCAGCTTAACCGCAATGTCGCCGTCCCCAAGAACCTTAACCTTCTCGTTCTTGCGCACAGCACCCTTGGCGACGAGGTCGCTGATCGTGACATCCCCACCCTTCGGGTAGAGCTCGGCGAGCTTCTCGAGGTTCACAACCTGGTACTCGACGCGGAACGGGTTCTTGAACCCGCGCAGCTTCGGGGCGCGCATGACGAAGTTGACGCCACCACCCTCAAAGCCCAGGCGCATCTGGTAACGAGCCTTCGTGCCCTTGGTACCGCGGCCCGCCGTCTTACCCTTGGAACCTTCACCGCGACCAACGCGGGTCTTGTCCTTCTTCGCGCCGGGAGCCGGGCGAAGGTGGTGGACCTTGAGCACCTGCGGGCGCGACGGAACGTCGGCTGCCGGAGTCTTCTTTGCGGCTGGCTTGCTGGTCGTCGACGTGGCAGCGGCCGTGTCATCCGACTTCGCGGCAGCAGCCTTGGGTGCAGCCGCCTTGGCCGGGGCCTTGGCAGCGGGTGCCTTCTCAGCAGCGGCCTTGGCCGGAGCCTTGGCAGCAGCGGTCTTGGCTGCGGGTGCCTTGGTTGCGGCGGCTTTAGCGGGAGCCTTGGTCGCCGGCTTGTCGGCAGCGGCCTTCGCCGGTGCCTTCTTGGGGCTAGTTTCGTCAGCCATTAGTCAATCTCCTCGACCTTGACAAGGTGAGCGACCGTGCGGACATAGCCACGGTTCTGCAGGTTGTCCTCGCGGACGACGACATCACCGATGCGCTTGAGCCCGAGGCTCCGCAGGGTGTCGCGCTGGTTCTGCTTCTCACTGATTTTGGACTTGATCTGGGTCACCTTCAGGCGCGCAGCCATCAGACACCTGCCTTAGCGTCGGCCTCGGCGCGCAGCAGGCGAGCCGGGATGACGTGCTCCGCAGAGAGGCCACGACGTGCGGCGACCGCACGGGGCTCCTCGAGCTGCTTGAGGGCAGCCACTGTTGCGTGCACGATGTTGATCGTGTTCGACGAACCGAGCGACTTGCTCAGCACGTCGTGGATGCCCGCGCACTCGAGGACGGCGCGCACCGGGCCACCGGCGATAACACCGGTACCGGCGGATGCGGGACGCAGCAGCACAACGCCGGCCGCGGCCTCACCCTGCACGGGGTGCGGGATGGTCTGGGCGACACGCGGGACGCGGAAGAAGTTCTTCTTCGCCTCCTCGACACCCTTGGAGATAGCGGTGGGCACTTCGCGGGCCTTGCCGTAACCGACGCCGACCATGCCGTTGCCGTCTCCGACGACCACCAGGGCGGTGAAGCTGAAGCGACGACCACCCTTGACGACCTTCGAGACGCGGTTGATCGTGACGACGCGCTCGAGGAACTGGCTCTTCTCGGCGTCACGGCTGTTGCCGCGGTCACGGCTCGGGCTGCGCTCACGTCCACCACGACGGGCCTCGCGAGGCTCGTTGGTGACATCAGTTGCGGGGGCGTCGACGACGGCCTCCGTGGCAACGGCTTCCGCCGTCACGGCACCCGCGGGGGCTGCCTCGGTGGGCTCTACAGCCACGTCCTGCTCCTTGTTCGTTGAAGTTGCGTCGGTCACAGGTCCAGACCGCCCTCTCGCGCTCCATCGGCGATTGCCGCGACACGACCCGCGTAGCGGCTACCGCCACGGTCGAATACGACAGCCTCGACACCGGCAGCCTTGGCACGCTCGGCGACGAGTTCGCCAACCTTGTGCGCCTTGGCGGTCTTGTCGCCGTCGAAGGTACGCATGTCGGCCTCGAGGGTCGATGCGCTGGCGAGCGTGTGGCCCTTGGAGTCATCCACGACCTGCACGAAGACGTGACGGGCCGAGCGGGTGACGACCAGGCGCGGACGCGCCTCGGTGCCGACAACCTTCTTGCGAAGGCGTGCGTGACGACGGCCCTTTGCGGCCGACTTGCTCTTGCCTCTAGTTCCGAGACCCATGATTACTTACCACTCTTTCCGGCCTTGCGGCGGACGACTTCGCCGGCGTAACGCACACCCTTGCCCTTGTAGGGCTCGGGCTTGCGCAGCTTGCGAATGTTGGCCGCGACCTCGCCGACGGCCTGCTTGTCGATGCCGCTGACGGTCAGCTTGTTGTTGCCCTCCACCGTGAAGCTGATACCCGCGGGCGGGTCAACGGTGATGGAGTGGGAGTAGCCGAGTGCGAACTCGACCGAGTTGCCCTTTGCTGCAACGCGGTAACCGGTACCAACGACCTCGAGGCCCTTGGTGTAACCATCGGTCACACCGACGATCTGGTTCGCGATGAGCGTGCGGGTGAGGCCGTGCAGCGAGCGTGATTCGCGCTCGTCGTCGGGGCGGGTGACGAGCACCTGCCCGTCTTCAAGAACAACCTCGATGGGGCTCTTGACGACGAGCGACAGCTCACCCTTGGGGCCCTTGACGGCGACGGCCTGGCCATCGATCTTCACCTCAACCCCGGCGGGGATGGAAATGGGGAGACGTCCGATACGTGACATGACGGATTACCACACGTAGGCGAGGACTTCCCCACCCACGCCCTTCTGCGTCGCCTCTTTGTCGGTCAGCAGACCGGAGGAAGTGGAAAGGATGGCAACGCCAAGCCCGCCGAGAACCTTGGGGATCTCGGTCGACTTCGCGTAAACACGGAGGCCGGGCTTGGAGACGCGCTTGATGCCCACGATGGAGCGCTCGCGGTTGGGGCCGTACTTGAGGTCGATCGTGAGGGTCTGGCCGACACGGGCGTCCTCAACCTTCCACGCGGAGATGTAGCCCTCGGTCTTGAGGATCTCAGCGAGGTGCGACTTGAGCTTGCTGCTGGGCAGCGAAACCGTGTCGTGGTACGCCGAGTTGGCGTTCCGCAGTCTGGTCAGCAGGTCTGCGACCGGATCTGTCATTGTCATGATGTGTATCCATATCTCGCCCGGTTTCGGCATCCGTTACGCGAATGCCGACCTGGTCGAATCGGTGGTGCTTGAGTGTGTTAGTTGGCTGAGTTCTCGGCCGTGCGGAACGGGAAGCCGAGCGCCTTCAGCAGCGCGCGACCCTCCTCGTCGGTGCGGGCCGTGGTCACGACGGTGATGTCGAAACCGCGAACGCGGTCGATCTTGTCCTGGTCGATCTCGTGGAACATCGACTGTTCGGTGAGGCCGAAGGTGTAGTTGCCGCGACCGTCGAACTGCTTGTCGCTCAGGCCGCGGAAGTCGCGGATGCGGGGCAATGCCAGCGTCACGAGCCGGTCGAGGAACTCCCAGGCGCGGTCACCGCGGAGGGTGACGTGTGCGCCGATGGGCTGGCCCTCGCGCAGCTTGAACTGGGCGATTGACTTGCGGGCGTTCGTCACCTGGGGCTTCTGGCCGGTAATGGCAGTGAGGTCCTTGACCGCGCCGTCGATGATCTTGCCGTCGCGGGCCGCCTCGCCGACGCCCGTGTTGACGACGACCTTGACGATGCCGGGCACCTGGTGCACGTTCGTGAAGCCGAAGTCCTTCTTGAGCTGGTCCGCGATCTCGGTGCGGTACTTCTGCTTGAGGCGCGGCTGTACTTTGGCAGCCTTCGCGGCAGTAGCGGTGTCAGTCATTATTCTGCGTCCTTCTCGGGTGCTGCAGCTGCGGCATCCTTCTTGGCCTTGGGTGCGGCCTTGGGGGCCTTCTCGGCGGCAGGCTTCTCGGCGGCCGACTTCTCGGACGCCTTCGGCTCTGCAGCCGCGTCGCCCTTCAGGGCCTTCGACTTCTTGGTCTCGACGCGGCGGGAGGGCTTGAAGAAGCGCACGCGCGTGGTCTTGCCACGGTCATCCGTCTCCTCTTTGAAGCCGACACGAGCGGGGAGCTTGGTCTCGGGGTCGACGAGGGCGACGTTCGACACGTGGATCGGCGCCTCCATCGTCTCGATGCCGCCGGTCTTGGTGCCGCGCTGGGTCTGGCCGACCTTGACGTGCTTGGTGACGAAGTTGACACCCTCGACGACAACACGGTTCTTGTCAGCGATCACGGTGATCACGCGACCCTGCTTGCCGCGGTCTCCGCCGCGCTCCTGCGTGGGTCCGCTGATGACCTGTACGAGGTCGCCCTTGCGAATGTTTGCCATGGTTACAGCACCTCCGGTGCCAGCGAGATGATCTTCATGAACTTCTTGTCGCGAAGCTCACGGCCGACCGGCCCGAAGATGCGGGTACCGCGGGGGTCCCCATCAGCCTTCAGGATGACGGCGGCGTTCTCGTCGAACTTGATGTAGGAACCGTCGGGACGACGGGTCTGCTTGATGACGCGAACGATGACGGCCTTGACCACATCGCCCTTCTTGACGTTGCCGCCGGGGATCGCGTCCTTGACCGTGGCGACGATGACGTCACCCAGGCCCGCGTAACGACGGCCTGAGCCACCGAGCACGCGGATCGTGAGGAGTTCCTTGGCGCCGGTGTTGTCGGCGACCTTAACTCGGGATTCCTGCTGAAGCATTACTTCGCCTTTTCGAGGATCTCGACCAGGCGCCAGCGCTTGGTGGCGCTGAGCGGACGGGTCTCGCTGATGAGGACGAGGTCACCGATGCCGGCCCCGTTGGCCTCATCGTGAACCTTGACTTTGGAAGTACGGCGGATGACCTTGCCGTACAGGGGGTGCTTCACGCGGTCCTCGACCTCGACAACGATGGTCTTGTCCATCTTGTCGGAGGTCACGTAGCCGCGACGGCTCTTGCGGTAACCGCGAGCGAGCTCGGCGGTCGTGGTCTTGTCGGTGGTCGAGCTTGTCGAGACCTTCGCCATGACTATGCCTCCTTCGTTTCAGCAGCGGCGTCCGCGGCGGGCTCGGCCGCTGCATCCGTCTTCTTGGTTGTCGTCTTCTTGGCGGCCTTGGCGGGCGCCTCGACGGGAACGGGGGTGGCCCGGATGCCCAGCTCGCGCTCACGGATGACCGTGTAGATGCGTGCGATGTCGCGCTTGACTGCGCGAATACGTCCGTGGCTCTCGAGCTGTCCCGTGGCCGACTGGAAACGAAGGTTGAACAGTTCTTCCTTCGCCTTCTTCAGTTCGTCCAGGAGACGGTCGTCTTCAAAGGTGTCGAGCTCGACTGGGGCGAGCTCCTTGGTGCCGATCGCCATTATGCGTCGCCCTCCTCGCGCTTGATGATGCGTGCCTTGAGGGGCAGCTTGTGGATTGCACGGGTCATGGCCTCGCGGGCAACGGTCTCGCTGACGCCGCTGAGCTCGAAGAGCACGCGACCCGGCTTGACGTTGGCGATCCACCACTCGGGCGAGCCCTTACCGGAGCCCATGCGGGTTTCGGCGGGCTTCTTGGTGAGCGGGCGGTCGGGGTAGATGTTGATCCACACCTTTCCGCCGCGCTTGATGTGGCGCGTCATGGCGATACGAGCAGCCTCGATCTGGCGGTTCGTGACATACGCGGGCGTGAGCGCTTGGATGCCGAACTCACCGAACGACACGACGGTGCCACCGGTTGCCTGGCCGGAACGGCCGGGGTGGTGCTGCTTACGGTGCTTGACCTTGCGTGGGATCAACATGGTTACGCCTCAACTCCTGCTGCGACCGGTGCGTCAGCCTTGGGGGCGGACGTGCGGGGCGGACGGCTGTCGCGGCGGTCGCCGCCACGGTCGTCACGGCGCTCCGGACGGGATGACTTCTGGTTGGCCTGCTCGCGGGCAAGCTCTTTGTTCGTGATGTCGCCCTTGTAGATCCAGACCTTCACGCCGATGCGGCCGAACGTCGTCTTGGCCTCGTAGAAGCCGTAGTCGATGTTGGCGCGCAGGGTGTGCAGCGGAACGCGACCCTCGCGGTAGAACTCGGAGCGGCTCATTTCAGCACCACCGAGACGACCGGAGACCTGGATGCGGACACCCTTGGCGCCGGCACGCTGGGCGCCCTGCAGGCCCTTGCGCATCGCGCGGCGGAACGCCACACGAGCGGAAAGCTGCTCGGCGATACCCTGCGCAACAAGCTGGGCCTCCGCCTCGGGGTTCTTGACCTCGAGGATGTTGAGCTGGATCTGCTTGCCCGAGAGCTTCTCGAGGTCGGCGCGGATGCGCTCGGCCTCGGCGCCACGGCGACCGATCACGATGCCCGGGCGGGCGGTGTGGATGTCGACGCGGACACGGTCACGGGTGCGCTCGATCTCGATGCGAGCCACGCCGGCGCGGTCGAGCGAGGTCTTGAGCAGGTTGCGGATCTTCACGTCTTCGGCGACATAGTCGCTGTAGCGCTGGCCGGCCTTGGTGCTGTCAGAGAACCAGCGCGACACGTGGTCGGTCGTGATTCCCAGACGGAAACCGTAGGGGTTTACCTTCTGTCCCATTACTTCTTCCCTGCCTTCGACGCGGTGGTCGAGCTTGTGGAGACCTCATCGGGCGTCGCGAGAACGATCGTGATGTGGCTCGTGCGCTTGAGGATCTGGAAGGCGCGGCCCTGTGCACGCGGCTGGAACCGCTTCAGGGTCGTTCCCTCATCGACGAACGCGGCCGAAACGAACAGGTCCTGCTCGTCGAGGTAGCTGTTCTCGGCGTCAGCCTTCACCCGTGCGTTGGCCATCGCCGAGGCGACGAGCTTGTACACGGGCTCGCTTGCACCCTGGGGCGCGAACTTCAGGATCGCGAGGGCCTCAACGGCCTGCTTGCCGCGGATCAGGTTGACGACACGACGAGCCTTCGTGGGGGTGACGCGAATGTGCTTCACGCGAGCGATGGATTCAACCATTTCTCTGTTCCTCCTTACGCCCCCGCGCTAGCGGCGGCGACCCTTCTTGTCGTCCTTCTCGTGTCCACGGAAGGTGCGGGTGGGCGAGAACTCGCCGAGCTTGTGGCCCACCATGGTCTCGGTGACGAACACCGGGATGTGCTTGCGACCGTCATGCACCGCGATGGTGTGGCCCAGCATCGCCGGGATGATCATCGAGCGGCGCGACCAGGTCTTGATCACGTTCTTGCTACCGGCCTCATTCGCCTTGACGACCTTCTGCAGCAGGTGGTCGTCGACGAAGGGGCCCTTCTTCAGACTGCGTGGCATCTTCTTGACTCCTACTTGCGCTTCTTGCCGACGTTGCGGCGACGAACGATCAACGAATCACTGGGCAGCTTGCGCTTGCGCGTGCGGCCTTCCTTCTGGCCCCAGGGGGTGACGGGGTGACGTCCACCGGACGTCTTGCCCTCACCCCCACCGTGCGGGTGGTCGACCGGGTTCATGGCGACACCACGGACGGTCGGGCGAACGCCCTTCCAACGCATGCGGCCGGCCTTGCCCCAGTTGATATTCGACTGCTCGGCGTTGCCGACCTCGCCGATGGTCGCGCGGCAGCGGACATCCACGTTGCGGATTTCGCCGGACGGCAGGCGCAGCTGGGCGTAAGGGCCATCCTTGGCAACGAGACGAACGGATGCTCCGGCCGACCGTGCCATCTTGGCGCCGCCACCCGGGCGCAGCTCGATCATGTGGATGACCGTACCGACGGGGATGTTGCGGAGGGGCAGGTTGTTGCCCGGCTTGATGTCAGCCGACGGGCCCGACTCCACGATGTCGCCCTGGTTGAGCTTGTTGGGGGCGATGATGTAGCGCTTGGTGCCATCGACGTAGTGCAGCAGTGCGATGCGCGCCGTGCGGTTGGGGTCGTACTCGATCTCGGCAACGCGGGCGTTGACGCCGTCCTTGTCGTTGCGCTTGAAGTCGATCACGCGGTACTGGCGCTTGTGGCCACCACCGATGTGGCGCGTCGTGATGCGGCCGGCGTTGTTACGGCCACCGGTCTTCGGCAGCGGGCGCAGCAGCGACTTCTCGGGGGTCGAACGGGTGATCTCGGCGAAATCTGCGACCGAGGAACCGCGACGACCGGGAGTCGTGGGCTTGTATTTGCGAATAGCCATTGTTGTCTCTCCTTGAGTCCCTAGCCGACAGCCGTGAAGATGTCGATGGAACCGGACTTGAGCGTGACGATTGCACGCTTGGTGTCCTTGCGCTTGCCGGTACCGAACCGGGTGCGACGGGTCTTGCCCGTGCGGTTCAGCGTGTTGACCGAACCAACCTTGACGTTGAAGATCTTCTCGATGGCGAGCTTGATCTCGGTCTTGTTGGCGCGGGGGTCAACCTCGAAGGTGTACTTGCCGTCGTCGATCAGGCTGTAGCTCTTCTCGGAGACGACGGGCGCGAAGATGACGTCGCGCGGGTCCTTGTAGGTGGTGGCGGCGGTCATGCGCTGACCTCTTCCTTCGACTTGGTGTTCCACTTGACGAATTCCTCGAACGCGCCCTTGGTGAAGACGATGTCGTCACTGATGAGCACGTCGTAGGCGTTCAGCTGGTCGAACGGGAGAACGTGGACGGCCTGAAGGTTGCGCACGCTCTTGTAGCTGGTCTCGTCCTCACGCTGCAGAACGATCAGCACGTTCTTGCTGGGGGCGATGTCAGCCAGGAGCGCGGCCATGGCCTTCGTCGACGGCAGGTTGCCGACCGACAGGGAGTCGATGACGTGCAGGCGCTCGCCGCGGGCGCGGTCAGACAGTGCACCACGGAGGGCTGCAGCGATCATCTTCTTGGGGGTGCGCTGGGCGTAGTCACGCGGGTGCGGACCGTGCACGATGCCACCACCCTTCATCTGGGGAGCGCGGATCGAGCCCTGGCGAGCGCGACCGGTTCCCTTCTGCTTGAACGGCTTGCGACCGGCACCGGACACTTCACCACGACGAAGCGTGTTGTGCGTACCCTGGCGAGCCGCGGCGCGCTGCGCAACGACGACCTGGTGGATGAGCGGGACGTTGGTCTGCACGTCGAACACCTCGGCGGGCAGGTCGACCGAGTCGACCTTCTTGCCCTTGGAGTCGATGACGTCGATTGAGGTAGCCATGAACCTAGGCCCCCTTCACTGCGTTGCGGACGAAGACGATGCGACCACGAGCACCGGGAACAGCACCCTTGACCAGGATGATGCCCTTCTCGAGGTCGACCGAGTGGACGGTCAGGTTGAGCACGGTGACGCGGTCGCCACCCATGCGGCCCGCCATGCGCATGCCCTTGAAGACACGGCTGGGGGTCGAGGATGCACCGATCGAGCCGGGCTTGCGGTGGTTGCGGTGCGAACCGTGGCTCGACGAAACACCCTTGAAGTTGTGGCGCTTCATGACACCGGCGAAGCCCTTGCCCTTGCTGGTGCCCATGACGTCGACCTTGCTGCCGGCCTCGAACATGTCGACGGTCAGCTCCTGGCCGAGGCTGTACTCGCTCGTGTCATCGGTGCGCAGCTCGGTGAGGTGACGGCGCGGCGTAACGCCTGCCTTCTCGAAGTGGCCGCTGAGCGGCTTGGTGACCTTGCGCGGGTCGATCTGCCCGTAGGCGATCTGCACGGCGCTGTAGCCGTCGACCTCGGGGGTGCGCAGCTGCGTCACGACGTTGGGCGTGATCTCGACCACGGTCACGGGGACGAGCTTGTTGCTCGCATCCCAGACCTGGGTCATCCCGAGCTTCTTGCCCAGCAGACCCTTGATCGTCTTGGTGTTAGACATGGAGTTTCCTATTCGGCTTCAGTCGCTGCTAGCGGGACTAGAGCTTGATCTCGATGTTGACGTCGGCAGGAAGGTCGAGACGCATGAGCGAGTCGACAGCCTTGGGCGTCGGGTCGATGATGTCGATGAGCCGCTTGTGGGTGCGCTTCTCGAAGTGCTCGCGGCTGTCCTTGTACTTGTGAGGGGAGCGGATCACGGCGATCACGTTCTTCTCGGTCGGCAGCGGCACGGGGCCAACCACCGTTGCACCCGCACGGGTGACAGTGTCGACGATCTTGCGTGCCGAGGAGTCGATGACCTCGTGGTCATACGACTTAAGTCGAATGCGGATCTT
>JBIITJ010000115.1:0-3147 GCA_044340535.1 Rhodoglobus sp. | reverse complement strand
CGGCACCAAGGCGTCGATCCACCACGACTACTCGCGGGCTCAGTCGATCGCCCGCGAGCTCGAGCAGGAGCACGGACTGCAGCTGCTCGAGTCGCGCGGGTCGGACATGGCCATGCGCGGAGAGCGACCGGGGGAGCGCGAGATAGCGAACCGCCGCGGCGACGACACGGTGGCGTCCGTGCGCCTCGAGCGCAGCGTGCGAGCTGCCGCTGCAGCGTCACTCGACGAGGGTGAGTTTGTGCGCCGGCTGCATCAGGCCGGCGTGCTTGTGCGGCCGCGCTTCGCCGCCGACCGCGACGATGTTGTGGCCGGCTACTCCGTCGCCCTCCGCCCAGCTACCCGTGAGGAGACGATCGTCTGGCATGGGGGAGGGCGGCTCGCCCGGGACCTGACCCTGCCGCGGCTTCGGGACGGCTGGCCGGACACCCCACAGTCGGCGCAGGCCGGCGTCGACGAGTGGCGAGCGACCTGGCGAAACCCCATGCGGTACACGCCAGTTACCCCCGGCCGGGAGCAGCACGAGCCCGGCCCGGAGTTGTGGCGCGAGTACACCGACCATGTGACTCAGCTGCGCGACCAGCTCAGCGCCGTCGACCCGACCGACCGCGCCACGTGGGCGCGGGTGGCCCGCGAAACCAGCGGCGCGTTCGCCGCATGGTCGCAGCGGGTCGAGGCGACACCCGGCCCGCTCGCGGACGCTTCGCGCACGCTTGCCCGCACGGCCCAGATCAGAGCGCGCGACGTGGGACGCAAGAACCCGGTCGGCCCTCGCTCGATCGCGGGCGCAGCTAACCTCCTGGCGATGGCGACCACGCATGGTCAGGGCACGCAGGCTGAGGCGATGCTGTTCCGTCAGCTGATGCGCACAGCGCAGGCGATCTACTCGATGCACCAAGCCGTCGACGAGTCACGACGTGCGGCGGAGATCCGCAACGCTCTCGGCGTACGACTGGATGCCGTGCGAGCCCGGATGCCCGAACTCGTCGGCGTCGCTGCCGAAAGCCCGATGACCGAGACACTGCGCCAGGCCACCGGAGGGCAGGCACCGGCACGACCGGCAGGCAGCCCGCTTCCGACGTCGCTCGCGCCGCGGCCGCAGGTACCGACTACGCCGCCCGAGCGCGGCGCCGAGAGATAGGGGAGAGCAATGGCAGAACTACAGGCCGATGGAGTGTTCGAAGAAGCCGAGGGGAACATCCGCCAGCAGCTCATGGCTGCCGCGCAGCTGGCCCGCTCAGCGGTCCAGGCACGACAGGACGCCGCCCAGCGGGCGACGCGCCGCGACCTCGAGGAAGCACGTCAGCTGCAGGCGCAACTCGACGCCCAGCGGGTCGCGGCACGGGCTGAGCTCGCTCCCGTCCACGAGTCGTCGTGGTGGGACCATGCTCAGGTGCGCGACGTCGCCCGCGCCTACGAGACGGCCGTCACGTTCCGCGACGAAGACCAGGCCGCGCGTGACGCAGAGAGCCGCATCCGCCAAGAGCTGCGCGAGCGATACGACGTCGAGCTGTTGGAGACAGGGGCGGATCCGGCGGTGGTGCGCGCCACGCTCGTCGACCGCGACACCGAGCGGGCGGAACGCGACGACCAGGACCTCGCCGCCGGCCTCGTGGTCGGTGCCGAAGCGCTCGAGGTGTCCGCGGACCTCGCGGACGCTGAGGAAGCGCAAGAGCTCCGCGACCTCGCCGCCGACGTCGAGCACGACGCAGAGCTGTCGTGGGACTCGGCCGAACGGCGCGAGCTGCACGTCGAAGGCATCAAGGCCGGCCCCGACCAGGCCGCCGCCGCGACCGCATGGAAGCAGGCCGACGTCGACCAGGCCCGTCACCCGCGCGAGGCCGTGCAGGGTGGCCGCAAGGGCAAGTCGCCGCGTACTCGAGTTGCCGCGTCGACGCCGGATCGCCAGATCGGCCGCGAGGGCCGATGACGTCTGTCGGCGGCCCGCCGACCGCGGGGGAGTGGGGCGCCCCCTACGGCACCAACCATCCCGCTCACCTTTAGGTGGCCGACAGCAGCAGATGCCGTTGCCAGCGCTGGCCGCTTCCCGCTCGAACTCGCGGCGCGGCGTGCGGCGGAGCCACCGGCTGGCGGAGAGCCGCCAGCGCACTCACGCTTGAGGCGTGTGACGTTCCTCGCGAGCGGCAAGCCAGACTTCGCGGGCAGCACCAAGATTGAGGATTCCGATTCCGATGCCGATGATGATGTCCGGCCATCCAGAGGAGAGCAGCAACGTGAGAAGGGCCGCGATGACGATCGCCACGTTGGCGAAGGCATCGTTTCGGGCGGAGAGCCATGCCGCGCGCGCGAGGCTTCCGCGTCGAGCGCGATGTCGGCTCAGGAGAATTGCGCAGGTTAGGTTGACGGCGAGGGCGCCGAGGGCGGTCACCGTCAGGGGGAGAACTTCTGGTGGCTGTGGGTTTGCGATCTTGACGACCGCTGTCCACATAGCGGCGACCGCCGGGACGAGGATCACAATCGCGAGTGCGCTCCCGACATAGGAGCGGGCGCGTGCCGACCACGCGACCGCAACAAAGATCAGGAGGTTGATGCTGGCATCCTCAAGGAAGTCCACGCTGTCAGCGAAGAGCGATACGGATCCGATCAGCCGGGCGACCACGAATTCGACTGCGAAGTATCCGAGGTTCAGCAGGGCTACGAGCAGGACTGTCCTGCGGAATCCCCGGTTCTCGGCCAGGTCGGTCACAGCGGTAGCGCTTGCTGCGCTGACTTCTGGTCGCCGGTCTTGGATGGGGTCACGCGAATGACCATGTCGTCGAGATTGGGCAGCCGACCGCTCAGGCGGTGCTCGGCATCGTGGAGGATCGTCGCGACTTCGGTGAGAGTGCGGCTCGTCTCGACTTCGATGATGGCGGTTCCTTGAAGGCGGTGCCCGACCCAACGAAGTTGGACCCGTACGACCGCGATGACGCCGGGGCTTTCCCGAAGAGCATCCTCGGCAATCTCGACCAAGTCTGGTTCGATGCCGTCCATGAGGCGGCGGCCGATGGATCGCACGGTGCCCCAGAGCAGGATGACGATGGCGAAGGAAATGATGAGGCCGACAATGGGGTCGGCCAGCGGGAACCCGAGCATCACGCCGATCGCACCCAGAACTACCGCGAGGGAGGTGAAGCCGTCGGTCCGGGC
>JBIITJ010000073.1:0-12253 GCA_044340535.1 Rhodoglobus sp. | reverse complement strand
AATTCCTGCACCTGGACCAGGAGCAAGTCGACCACATCGTCAAGAAGGCGTCGGTCGCCGCCCTGAACAAGCACGGCGTACTGGCCAAGATGGCCGTGGATGAAACCCACCGCGGCGTCTTCGAAGACAAGGCCGTGAAGAACATCTTCGCCTGCGAGCACGTGGGCAACTCGATGCGCAACCTCAAGACCGCTGGCGTCATCTCGCGCGACGAGCTGACCGGCATCGTCGAGATCGCCGAGCCGGTCGGTGTCATCTGTGGTGTCACCCCCGTGACCAACCCGACCTCGACCGTCATCTTCAAGGCGCTCATCGCCCTGAAGACCCGCAACCCGATCGTCTTCGGCTTCCACCCGGCCGCCCAGAAGTCCTGTGCAGAGACCGCCCGCATCGTTCGCGACGCCGCGGTTGCCGCCGGCGCTCCCGCCGACTGCGTTCAGTGGGTCGAGAACCCCTCGCTCGAGGCGACCTCGGCGCTCATGAACCACCCGGGTGTCGCGCTCATCCTGGCCACCGGCGGCAACGCCATGGTCAAGGCGGCGTACTCGTGCGGCAAGCCCGCCCTCGGCGTCGGTGCAGGCAACGTGCCTGCGTACATCGAGAAGACGGCGAAGATTAAGCGTGCCGCCAACGACATCGTGCTCTCGAAGGCCTTCGACAACGGCATGATCTGCGCGTCGGAGCAGGCCATCATCATCGACACCGAAATCTACGACGAGTTCTTCACCGAGCTCACCACCCTGCACGCCTACCGCTGCAGCCCGGCCGAGAAGGCGATGCTCGAAGAGTTCATCTTCGGCGCGACCGCCAACAGCGAGAACTGCGCGATGGCCAAGCTCAACGCGGCCGTCGTCGGCCAGTCGCCGGTGTGGATCGCCGAGCAGGCCGGCTTCACGGTGCCCGCCGACACCTCGATCCTGCTGGCCGAGGTCAGCGGCGTTGGCCCGTTCGAGCCCCTCACGCGTGAGAAGCTCGCCCCGGTGCTCGCCGTACTGCGCGCCACCTCGACCGAAGAAGGCATTAGCCTCGCCGAGAAGATGGTCGAGTTCGACGGCCTCGGCCACAGCGCCGCCATCCACACCGAAGACGAAGACCTCGTCGAACGTTTCGGAACCCGGGTCAAGGCTGTTCGCGTGATCTGGAACGCCCCGTCATCGCTCGGTGGTATCGGCGACATCTATAACGCCTTCATCCCCTCGCTCACGCTCGGCTGCGGCAGCTACGGTCACAACTCGGTGTCGAACAACATCTCGGCGATCAACCTCGTCAACGTCAAGCGGATTGGACGGCGCAACAACAACATGCAGTGGTTCAAGGTTCCCGGCAAGATCTACTTCGAGCCGAACAGCATCCGCTACCTCATCGACATGCCCCGCGTCAGCCGCGTGACGATCGTCACCGACGCAACCATGTCGAAGATCGGCTACGTCGAGAAGATCCTCGACGTGCTGCGTCGCCGCCCCAACAAGGTCGACGTGCAGATCATCGACACCATCGAGCCCGAGCCGAGCGTCACGACCGTCAAGGCCGGCGCCGAGCAGATGCGTCGGTTCGCCCCCGACACGATCATCGCGCTCGGTGGCGGCTCGCCGATGGACGCCTCGAAGGTCATGTGGCTGCTGTACGAGCACCCCGAGGTCGAGTTCGCCGACCTGAAGGAGAAGTTCTTCGATGTGCGCAAGCGCGCCTTCCGCTTCCCCGAGCTCGGCAACCTCGCGAAGCTGGTCTGCATCCCGACCTCCTCGGGTACGGGCGCCGAGGTGACGCCGTTCGCGGTCATCACCGACACGGAGACCGGTCGCAAGTACCCGCTCGCCGACTACGCGCTGACCCCGAGCGTCGCCATCGTCGACCCGAAGTTCACGGGCCTGATGCCGGCGAAGCTCGCGGCAGACTCGGGAATGGATGCCCTGACCCACGCCACCGAGGCGTTCGTGTCGGTGTATGCGAACGACTTCACCGACGGGCTGGCCCTCCAGGCCATCAAGCTCATCTTCGATAACCTCGCGGAGTCGGTCAACAACCCGGGCAACATCAAGGCGCGCGAGAAGATGCACAACGCGGGAACCGTCGCTGGCATGGCGTTCGGTAGCGCGTTCCTTGGCATCGTGCACGCCATGGCTCACACGATCGGGTCGACCTGCCACCTCGTGCACGGCCGCACCAACGCGGTGCTGCTGCCCCACGTGATCCGCTACAACGGCCAGGTACCGACCAAGCTCACCAGCTGGCCCAAGTACGAGAACTACGTCGCCCCAGAGCGGTACCAGCAGATCGCGCAGATGCTCGGCCTGCCCGCCGCCACCCCGGCCGAAGGCGTCGAGTCGTATGCCGTTGCCGTGGAGAAGCTGCGCAAGTCGCTCGGCATCGAGGACTCGTTCCAGGAGCAGGGTGTCACGGTGGCCGACTTCATCGGCCGCCTCGACCAGCTGGCCATGAACGCCTACGAGGACCAGTGCGCGCCGGCCAACCCGCGCATGCCGATGCTCGACGACATGAAGACGATCATGACGGCGGCGTACTACGGCACCTCGTTCGAGCAGGTTCGTGCGGAGGCAGCCGCGGCAGCCGATGCACCCGCCGCCGAGGCCCCTGCCGCCCCCAAGGCCGCCAAGGCCAAGGCGGGCGAACCCGTGGGAGCGCGTCGCAAGCAGTAGCTACAACGAGAAGTGCCCGGCCAGATCTCCTCTGGCCGGGCACTTCGTCGTTAAGAGCGAGCGGCTACGCGCCGAGCAGGCGCTCCGCGAGGTAGGCGCGCATGCCCTCGAGCGGGATGCGCTCCTGCTGCATGGTGTCGCGTTCGCGCACCGTCACGGCGTTGTCTTCAAGCGAGTCGAAGTCGATGGTCACGCAGAAGGGGGTGCCGATCTCGTCCTGGCGGCGGTAGCGGCGGCCGATGGCACCGGCGTCATCGAAGTCGACGTTCCAGAACTTGCGCAGGTCGGCGGCGAGCTCCTTCGCGAGCGGGGAGAGCTGCTCGTTGCGCGAGAGGGGAAGCACGGCGACCTTGACCGGCGAGAGTCGGCGGTCAAGCCGCAGCACGGTGCGCTTGTCGACGCCACCCTTCGCGTTGGGTGCTTCATCCTCGGCGTATGCGTCGATCAGGAACGCCATCAGCGCACGGGTGAGGCCGAACGCGGGCTCGATCACGTACGGGATCCAGCGCTCTTCTTTCGCCTGGTCGAAATACGACAGGTCGGTGCCGGATGCCTCGGAGTGGGTTTTCAGGTCGAAGTCGGTGCGGTTGGCCACCCCCATGAGCTCGCCCCACTCGCTGCCGGCAAACCGGAAGCGGTACTCGATGTCGACGGTGCGCTTCGAGTAGTGCGAGAGCTTCTCTTTCGGGTGCTCGTAGAAGCGCAGGTTCTCGGGGTTGATGCCGAGGTCGGTGTACCAGCGCATCGACTCGTCGATCCAGTACTGGTGCCACTGCTCGTCGGTGCCGGGCTCGACGAAGAACTCCATCTCCATCTGCTCGAACTCGCGGGTGCGGAAGATGAAATTGCCGGGGGTGATCTCGTTGCGGAAGCTCTTGCCGACCTGCCCGATGCCGAACGGCGGCTTCATGCGGGCAGCACCCATGACGTTGGCGAAGTTCACGAAGATGCCCTGCGCGGTTTCGGGGCGCAGGTAGTGCAGCCCCTCCTCGTTGTCGACCGGGCCGAGGAACGTCTTCAGCAGGCCCGAGAAGTTCTGCGGCTCGGTCCAGGCACCCGGCTGGCCGGTGTCGGGGTCTTTGATGTCGGCGAGGCCGTTGACGGGCGGGTGCCCGTGCTTCTCCTCGTAGGCCTCGAGGAGGTGGTCGGCGCGGTACCGCTTATGGGTGTGCAGCGACTCGACGAGCGGATCGGAGAACACCTCGACGTGTCCCGATGCCTCCCATACGCGGCGGGGCAGGATTACCGCCGAGTCGATCCCGACGATGTCGTCACGACCCTGCACGATGGTCTGCCACCACTGCTTCTTGATGTTCTCCTTGAGCGCCATCCCGAGGGGGCCGTAGTCCCAGGCGGAGCGTGAACCACCGTAGATTTCCCCCGACTGGAAGACGAAACCCCGGCGCTTGGCGAGGTTGATGACGGCGTCGAGATTGCTGGGGGTTGCCACGTGTGTTCTCCTCTGCGCGCTGCTGCTGCGCGCCCATTGTCAGCCGAGCTGGGTGCCCGGTCGGCGGTCGATCAAGCCTACCCGCGCAGCGCGGTGACCACGGACTGCACGTCTGACTCGTCGTTCCAGAGGTGGAACGAGGCGCGCAGCCGCCCCGCACGACCGGATGCACGGATACCCGCGGCAATGAGCTTGCCGAGATCCTGGCCGGAGGCATCCGGCCAGCTGACGATCGCCTGGTGCTGCTGCGGGATGCCCAGGGCATCGCACAGCGCATCACCCAGGCCGCTGGCCCGCTCCCACACTTCGGCGATGTCGAGGCCCGCGAACAGGCCGATGGACTGCTCGGCGCCGATCCAGGCCTGCCAGGCGGGCGAGACGTCGAAGCGTCGCGCGCTTGGGGCCAGCTGCATGGCCGGGCCGTAGCAGCTCTGCCACACGTCATCCCCGGCGTACCAGCCCGCCTGCAGCGGGGTGAGCTGCGCGTCCAAGCGCTCGGAGAGGGTCAGGAACGCGGCCCCGCGCGGCGCGCACAGCCACTTGTAGGTGTGACACACTGTCGCGTCGAACAGCCTCGCGTCGACCGGCAGAACGCCCGCGGCCTGCGTCGCGTCGCACAGGGTGAAGGCGTCGTGCCGCGCCGCGGCCTCGATGATCGCACCGGTGTCGGCGATGGTACCGGTGGCCGACTGCACGAGCGAGAACACCACGAGCCAGGTGGCGTCGGTGACGGATCGGCCAGCGCCTCCAGCGGGACCGTGCGCACCGAGACATCCGGCCGCTGCAGGAACGGGAAGATGATCGACGAGAAGTCGCCCTCCACGCACAGCACCTCGGCTCCGGCAGGAACGGCGGATGCCACGAGCGCGGCCATCACGGAGGTCTGCGAACCCTGGGCGACCCGGGCCACGGGCATCCCGACCAGCGAGGCGTAGGAGGCCCGGGTGCGCTCGATGACGGGGTCGTAGCCCTGCGGGTCGCGGTCGGCGCGCGCCCAGGCCGCGAGATCGGCGGTCAGCGCCTCGACGGCCTGGCGCGGCGGCAACCCGATGGACGCGGCGGCGAGATAACCCCGCGGCTCACCGAAGCTGTCGATCGCGTGCTGCAGGGCGGCGGAGGTCATGACAGGGCGGCCGAGAGCGCGTGCGCGCGTTCGATGATGCGGACCACCTCGAGAGCGTCACGGGAGTCGACGGGGGCGGGGGTGCCGTCCAGGATGCTCGCGGCAACGCCCGCGTAGAAGGAGGGGTAGTCCCCCGGCTCGGTCGGCACGGGCTGCAGGTCGTCCCCCGTGCCGATGCGGCCCCACTCGGCCTCGGGGGTGACCCCGTAGCCCTCGGAGCCGGGCCAGCGCTGCTCCTTGAGGAAGGGCTCCTGGTTGTCGAGTCCGTCGACCGCGTAGGCCGACTCTGAGCCGAGCACGCGGAAGCGCGGCCCGCTCTGGCCCGCCACCCGACTCATGGTCAGGTGCGAACGAACCCCGCTGCTGTGCAGCAGCGAGATGAACGCATCATCGTCGCTCACACCCCCGGTGCGCACGACTTGCAACTCGGCCTGCTCGACCGTCGCGGGCCCGAACAGCTGGAGCGCCTGGTCGATGAGGTGGCTCCCGAGGTCGTAGGTGATGCCTCCGCCTTCGGCGATGAGAGTGGTGTCTTGCCAGCGGTCGCGGGTGGGCCCACCCCAACGCTCGAACGTCGACTCGAAGCGGTGAACGTCACCCAGGCGCCCCTCGGCGAGCAACCGCTTCACGGTCAGGAAGTCACCATCCCAGCGCCGGTTCTGGAACACCGCGAGCAGCTTGCCCGTCTCCTCTGACTTGGCAATGAGCTTCTTGGCCTCGACCACGGTCGGCACGAACGGCTTGTCGATGACCACCGCCGCACCCGCCTCCAGCGCCGCGAGACCCTGCTCCAGGTGCACGTGCGCGGGAGAGGCGAGGATGACCAGGTCGAGGTCACCCGCCCCCTCGAGCAACTCTGCGGGAGTGCCCACGATCCGGGCCCCCGGATGCTGCCGCGAGGCCTCCGCGGCCCGCTCGCCGTCCGAGGTGGCAATGACGTCGAGCCGGAAGGTCGGGTTGGTCGCCACAAAGGGGGCGTGGAACACGCGACCGGACAGGCCGAAGCCGATGATGCCCGTGCGAATCGGGGCTGTGTTGGGCTGTGTGGTGGACATCCGACCAGCCTAGCGACGCGGCGAACGGCCGCTCAGTAGCCGCCGAAGTTCTGCGAGATCCCGAGAACGTAACTGATCACCGTCGCGGCAATTGCGACCGCGATGACACCGCCCACGATGGCGCCCGTCACCCAGAACACCTTCGAATATGACGAGAAGCCCGACCTCAGCCGCTGCCCCGGTGCGGCCACGGTGCCCGCGACCCCCTCGGGGTCGACGTAGCGGTGCGACTGGTCCAGAAGCTTGGCACCGACCACATCGATGATCCGGAACAGCCTCGGCACGTCGCTCCACCAGGTGTCGCCGAATCCGAGCTGCCAGCACACGAACATCCAGTCATCCATGATCTCGACGTGCATGCCGCCGGCCTCATCGATGAGCAGCGCCATCAGGTCGGGGGTGAACAGGTAGAGGGCGTCGGGCTCGTAGCCGCGCGGGCAGTACAGCGTGAAGTGCCGGTCGAAATCACCCTCAAGCCCGAGCTTCTGGTCGGCCATGATGCCGCTCGGAAGCTCGCCTGAGAGCCAGCCGGAATGCGCGCGCGCCTCGAGCACGATGTGCGGCAGTCGACGGTCAAGTTGGATTGCGATGAAACCCCACCGCATGACCGCCGACATGCCGCGGCCCGATGGGATCGTGTAGTTGAACTCCCCCACGTCGATGAAGCGCCCCGAGGTGGTCATCAGGTGGTCAACCGCGACTCGCTGGGTGCCTTCGCGGAAGATCGCGCCCGGATAGCTGGGCTGCGAGTCACTGGCCGAGTAGGCGAGACCGTTTGCCTCTGCGAAGGCACGGAGGCGGTCGGCGGGCAGTGCGGGAGAATCCAGTGCGCTGAAGTCGGCTGTCACCTGTCCCACCCTAGTTAGCTAGGCTCCCGGGACGTCAACGGCGCCACCAAAGCGTCGGTTGCGGCTCGCGTAAATCGCGATCGCCTCCCACAGTTGCTCGCGGGTGAAATCGGGCCACAGGGTGTCGAGGAAGACCATCTCGGCGTACGCGCTCTGCCATGGCATGAAGTTGCTGATCCGCTGCTCGCCCGAACTTCGCACGAACAGGTCAACGTCGGGCAGGTCGGGGATGTACAGGTTCCGCTGGATCGTGCGCTCGCTGATGCCCGAGGGTGACATCCGGCCCGCCGCGACATCCTCAGCGATCCGGCGCACGGCATCCGTCAGTTCGTTGCGACCGCCGTAGTTCACGCACATCGTCAGGGTGAGCACCGAGTTGTTCTTCGTCAGCTCTTCCGCGAACTGCAGCTCTTTGATGACGGATGCCCAGAGCCGGGGTTTCCGCCCAGCCCAGCGCACCCGCACTCCCCAATCGTTGAGCTGGTCACGACGCCGGTGCAGCACGTCCCGATTGAATCCCATCAGGAATCGCACCTCGTCGGGCGAGCGGCTCCAGTTCTCGGTCGAGAACGCGTACACGCTCAGGTGCTTGACGCCGACCTGGATCGCGCCCGCGACGACATCGAGCAGCGAGGCCTCCCCCGCCTTGTGGCCCTCCACCCGGGTCAGCCCGCGGGCGTTCGCCCAGCGGCCGTTGCCGTCCATCACGAGAGCGATGTGCTCGGGCACGGACTTGCGGGGTAGCTCCGGCGGGTAGATCCCGGTCCAGTCGACCGGTTTGAAGTCGACGGCGTCCTTGTGGGTCTTGGGTGCGGGGCTCATGCGGTGCGGTCCACGTGCTGGAGGGAGCGCAGGGTGCGCTCGAGATGGAACTGGGTGTACGCGGCGACCACGCCGCTGGCCTGGTTGCGGGCGCGCTCCTCGGCGGCCTCCGCGACCTCCCAGCGACCCTCGAGCAGCGCGCCCAGGAGCGACAGGGTGTCGAGGTCGAGCCGCGGGGCGCCGGGCGGGGCGACCTCATCGGCGACCACGCCGCCCAGCTGCGGCACGAACACGGTGTGCGGGCCGGGCGCGCCGGTGACCGCGCAGTCCACGAAGCTCGGGGCCCAGCCCGCGATCGACAGGGATCGCAGCAGGTAGGAGTCGAGGGTGAGGCTCGGGTGGTGTTCGCGACGCGACAGCGAGCGCAATGCCCCGACCAGCAGGAGGTATTGCTGCAGGCTGCCGTCGTCGTCGGTGACTTTATCGGCGGTCTCGATCATGACGCTGCCCGCCGTGTAGCTCGCGTAGTCGTCGGCGATGTCAGCACCGTACGACCCCAGCGATTCCGCCTGCTGGATGATGTCCAGGCTGCGCCCCACGTAGCACTGGATGTCGGCGACCATCATGGGTTCGAGCCGCGCTCCGAAGCGGGATGCCGTACGGCGCACGCCCTTGGCGACCGCCCTGATCTTGCCGTGCTGCCGCGAGAGCATCGTCACGATGCGGTCGGCTTCGCCCAGCTTGTGGGTCCGAAGCACAACGGCTTCGTCACGGTAGGTCGGCACCCCACAAGTATCCTCTCCTCCACCGTCGGAACCCTGACGACGAACCGACAGAATAGGTATCGTGAACGCCGCCTTCGTGATCCCGCTGTGGGCTGATTTGTTGGCGGTGGGCATCGGTTCCGTGCAGGGTGCGCTGTTCGCCGCCCAGTTTCGGGACCGTCGGCTCGACCTTCTCGGCGTGGCGATCATCGGCATCGCGACCGGTTTCGGCGGCGGTATCCTGCGCGACGTCCTGCTCTCCGAGGTACCAGCAGCCCTCACGAGCAACTGGTACCTCGTCACCGCAGTCGCGGCCGCCCTGCTCGGGATGCTCCTGGAGCGACTCATCTCGCGGTTGGGTCCGCTCGTCACCGTGCTCGACGCGCTCACCATCGGCCTGTTCGGCGCGATCGGGACCACGAAGGCACTCTCTGCCGGCCTGCCCGATGTTCCGGCAGTCTTCGTCGGGGTGCTCAGCGCCGTCGGCGGATCCATCCTGCGCGACCTGCTGCTGAACCGCCCGATCGCGCTCATGCACGTCGGATCGCTCTACGCGGTCGCCGCCGTCGTCGGCACGATCACTCTCACCGTCATGCTCGGGGTCGGCGTGCCGGTGTTCATTGCGGCGAGCATTTGCGTTGCGCTCACCTTCGGCGTGCGGGTGCTCGCCGTCGCGTTCAACTGGACCCTGCCCGAGCAGCGCGCCATCGAGAAGCTGCCGCGGATCAGGAGGCGTTAGCCAGCTCCACGACCGCTTCGGCGCAGCCCCACGACAGGGTCACGCCGGACCCCCCGTGGCCGTAGCAGGCGATGACGGGCAGACCGTGGCCCGGCACGGGCTCGAGTCGCACGGTGGGCCTGGTCGGCCGAAGTCCGACGCCCCGGGAGAGCACCGGTAAACCCCGCAACTCGGGCACCAGGGCGGTCGCGCGGTCGAGGATGAGCCGCTCGGTCTCCGCGTCGACCTCAAGGCTCGTGGCACCGACCTCGGCAACCCCGCCGCAGACCACGTCATCGCGCCGGGGAACGACGTAGGTCAGCCCGGCCGGGTTGTCGTCGTCGATGAACCACTCCGTCAACCCGGGGTTCGCGAGCCGCACGACCTGCCCCCGCACGGGCACGACGTTGTTATCGTCACCGAGCAGGGCGGCGGACTGTAGCCCCGCAGCCACCACCACCAGGTCTGCGGACGCCGCGAACTGGTCCACGGCGTCGACCCTGCGCTGTTCGAACCGCACGCCGAGCACCTCGACGCGCGCGCGCAGCCAGGCCGCGTACAGGCCCGTGGTGACCACGGGAACCGTCGCGCGCACGCCGGCGAGAGCACCCGCGGGCAACTCGTGGGGCTGCGCCTCCCGGGAGCCAGCCACGAGCCCAGCCCACGAGCGGTCGACTCCCGACCTGCGCTCGATCACGGTACCGGCGCGCAGGTCGACGCCGGAGGACGGATCGCCGGCCAGCTTCTCGAACCGGTCGAGGGACCGGGCCAGCCACCGGGTCGCGGCAGGGGAGCCCTCGCTGAGGTACGGGAACCAGACGGCCGCGGCAACCGTGGAAACACTCGCCGCAGCATCATGCTCCGCCACAACCGTCACCGTGCTGCCGGCAACAGCGAACTCGTGGGCGATGCTCAGGCCGATCACCCCGGCACCGATCACCGTGACGCGGCGGCTCGGCATGACACCCAACCTAGACGAGCTCGAGCTCGCGCTCCCCCGCCTCGGCGCGCACGGCACGGTTGACGGCCGAGACGACAGCCTTGAGCGAGGCGGTCGAGATGTCGGCGTCGATACCCACACCCCACAGCCGCTTGCCGTTGACGTTGAGTTCGACGTAGGCGGCGGCGAGAGCATCCCCGCCGGCACTGAGCGCATGCTCGACGTAGTCGTACAGTTTCACGTCGATGCCCTGCTCCTGCATGATGCCGAGGAACGCGGCGATGGGCCCGTTGCCGGTTCCGGTCGCCGCCTGCACCTCCTCGCCGACACGCAAACGCACCTCGAGGCTCGTCGAACCGGCGAGATCGCTGGATGTCGCGGTCGAGGTCAACTCGAAGCGACCCCACTTGTCTTCCGCGGTGTGCGCGGGCAGGTACTCGTCGTGGAAGATCGACCAGATCTGGTCGCTCGTGACCTCGCCGCCCTCCGCATCGGTCTTCGCCTGCACCACGGCGCTGAACTCGATCTGCAGCTTCCGCGGCAGGTCGAGGGCGTGGTCGGCCTTGAGCAGGTAGGCGACGCCGCCCTTGCCCGACTGCGAGTTCACGCGCACCACGGCCTCGTAGCCGCGACCCAGGTCCTTCGGGTCGACGGGCAGGTAGGGCACCGCCCACAGCAGTTCGTCGACGGAGACGCCCTTGGCCTTGGCCTCGGCCTCCATGGCCTCGAAACCCTTCTTGATGGCGTCCTGGTGCGAACCGCTGAACGCGGTGTACACGAGGTCGCCGGCCCACGGGCTGCGCTCCGGCACGGGCAGTTGGTTGCAGTACTCGGCGGTGCGCTTGACCTCGTCGAGGTCGCTGAAGTCGATCTGCGGGTCGATACCCTGTGTGAACAGGTTGATCCCGAGCGCCACCAGGTCGACGTTGCCGGTGCGCTCGCCGTTGCCGAACAGGCAACCCTCGATGCGGTCGGCACCCGCCAGGTAGCCGAGTTCAGCAGCGGCGACAGCGGTGCCTCGGTCGTTGTGCGGGTGCAGTGACAGGATCACGTTCTCGCGAGGAACCAGGCGGCGAGACATCCACTCGATCGAATCCGCGTAGACGTTGGGGGTCGCCATCTCGACCGTCGCGGGGAGGTTGATGATGACCTTGCGCTCGGGGGTCGGCTCGAAAACCTCGATCACCCGGTTGCAGACCTCGAGCGCGAACTCCAGCTCGGTGCCGGTATAGCTTTCGGGCGAGTACTCGTAGAAGACCTGCGTCTCGGGGATGATCGCCTCCGCCGCCCGGCACAGCCGCGCGCCGTTCAGGGCGATGTCGATGATGCCCTGCTTGTCCGTGCGGAACACCACGTCGCGCTGCAGGATGCTCGTCGAGTTGTACAGGTGCACGATCGCCTGCTTGGCACCCTTGAGCGACTCGTAGGTGCGGTTGATCAGCTCCTCGCGCGCCTGCGTCAACACCTGGATGCGCACGTCATCCGGAATCAGGTCCTCTTCGATGAGCGACCTGACGAAATCGAAATCCGTCTGGCTTGCCGACGGGAAGCCGACCTCGATGTCTTTGTAGCCCATCTTCACGAGCAGGTCGAACATGATGCGCTTGCGCTCGGGGCTCATCGGATCGATGAGGGCCTGGTTGCCGTCGCGGAGGTCGACCGCACACCAGCGTGGTGCCTCGGTTATGCGCTTGCCCGGCCAGGTGCGGTCGGGCAGGTCAACGGAGATGATCTCGTGGTACGGGCGGTACTTGTGGATCGGCATTGCAGAAGCCGACTGCGTGTTCTTCATGGTCTCTTATCTTTCGTCGTAGAGGTGGTCAGCCCAGCAGAAACTCCGCGACGAGTGAGGCCTGAAGTTAGGACTCGTCGCGGCAGCTAAGAAGAAGCAGACCGAACAACACGGTTTCAGGGTAGCACCGTGTCGCTCGTGCAT
>JBIITJ010000114.1:0-3178 GCA_044340535.1 Rhodoglobus sp. | reverse complement strand
TCGATTCGCCGACCCCGATTCCAAACGACTGGACGGGCGACGCCGACCAGATCTTCAATGACTTGTGGCTTGCCGTTACCGCGGACCTAAGTTCCCTTGGTATCGGCTCGGAGCTGCACAAAGACTGGCCGATCTAGCGTCCGCGGTAGGCGCCGATCTGGCGGTCACGCGAAGTTGGGTCAGTCGCCGATGACTGTTGCCTCACCTATCCCTGCGGTCCCCGGCTGCATGACCGCCTCGACCTCGGCGCGCTGGGCGAGCAGCGTCTCGGCATCCGGCCGATGGAGCCAGTAGCGCATGGTCGTGATGATCGGCGGCGCGGAGCGCAGCAGCACGAGTGAAGTGCCCTGGGACAGGGTGCGGATGTCTTCGACCTTCATGATCGGGACGCGGCGGATCGAGCGTTGATTCGAGCGCAAGCCGCGCTCGCCGATGGTCACGGAGTCAGTCGTCTCGTCGCGTTCGCCGATCAGTGTGGAGATGTCCTGGAGGTGCCGTGTGTCCGTCCCGCCGCCGAGCACGATCTTGGTGATGCTCGCATCCCACATCGCGGTCGCGGCGTCGTCGCCCCAACGACCTCGCGCCTGGGCGAGCGACTGGAACACGGGCATCACCGTGAGCCCGGTGCCGCCGCCCTCTGCCATGAGGACCGGGAGCGAAGGCAGAGGCGCGAGGTTCCCGATCTCGTCGAGTGCGAGCAGCACGGGCGGGTCGAGCCGCGCGCCCGGCGAGCGCGCGGCGATGCGCCGGGCCGTCTCTACGAGGTCTTCGATGAACGCCGCGACGAGCGACGAGGACGCTCCGGCTCCGGCTCCTGTCGCAAGCAGGTAAAGCGTGCCGGAGTCGCGCAGGAACGCCTCGGGGTCGAATTGCTCGTCCTCGCTGGGACTGACCGCTTCCAGCACCCGCGGGTCGGCGAGGGAGGCGAGGGAGAGCGAGACGCCCTGCCAGATGGAGTCTCGCGTGCGCGGGTCGGATTGCAGCATCCCGTCGAGTGACTCGGCCCATCCGGTCGCAGCCTGGGGGTGCGAGGCGAGAATGGAGACGGCATCCGCCGCAGCCGCGGGGTCGAGCGTCCAGCGGAACAGCTCGGCGGGCTGCCGATGGTCGAGGGCTGCGGCGTGCAGAAGCGCCTGAAGCGCCGTGCGCGTCTTGCCTTCCCAGAATCCGCCGTTCTCGACGGAGGGGCCGGAGAGGCCGGTTCCCGCGGCGAGACCTGTGCCGCGGATCATCGCAGTCAGGGGCACCTCGCACCCGCGAATTGGCGACCATCGCAGACCCGCAGGCACGCCCTCGGCGAGATGCTGGGGATCGAACACGGAGACCGGGCCGCGGCGCGCCTGGCGAGCGCGGAGCGTCGCCGTGAGGTTGTCCGGCCGGGTCGAGGTCGTGATGACCGCACCGGGCGCGTCGAGGATGGAGTTGATGACGATGTTCGCGCCCTTCCCGGATCTCGGCGGGCCGATGAGCAGGATCGAGTCCTCCACGGATGTCCAAACGCCCTTGCCGCGCGAAGTGCCAAGGAGGTAGCCGACCTGCTCGGGCTTCGGGTCCGTGAGCGAGGGGCGCAGCGTCTTCGCGCGACGCAGAAGGTCGCGTTCGGATGCGGCGCGCTGCACGTCGCGCGCATCGGCGATTCCCTCGATCCGGTTCGGGTCGGCCTTGGTCCGCTTGCCCAGCTCGCGCACCCATCGCCAGATGAACCACGCCGCGGTGCCGATGGCGGTGAGCAGGAGTGCGACGGTGATCCAGTAGGCGACGGGGCTGAGCGACGCGGAGCCGAGTGCCGAGCCGGGGTCGTCGGCGCGGAAGACCACTCCGACTCCCGCTTCGAGACCCGCCGCGGGCTGGGGCGCGCCCGTGACGAACGCAGCGATGCTCCCGGCCAAGCGCAGCGCACCGGCCAGCAGCATCGCACCGATGAGCGCGCCGATGGCGAGGTTCGTCAGTTCGTCGCCGAACGCCCCGGCTCGAGGTGACGAGCTGGTCATGTCGGGTGTCCGACGATGCAGGTGCCCGAGACGCGGCCGAGCAGGATGACCTCGTGCGTGGGACTCAGATCGAGCAGACTCGGCTCGACGAGCGCCCGTGCTGTGCCCCCGCTGTCAGCCCCGGTGTGCCGGACGATGACGGCGACTGCGACCTCCTCACCAGGCACGAAGCCCTCGCCGTTCTGGCATGGGAGCGGGTGCGCTGGTTCGGTTGCATCTTGCGCAGGGCTGGTCTGGTCGACCGTAGCCGGCGGCTCGGGAAGGGATGAGCCGAGGAATGTGGGATGAAGCGGAGCCGTCACGATGTCCGTGTAGACCCTCCCGTCGAGTTCGTGCACCACGATGCGCACGGGTGAGTGGCGCTGCTCGACGACCTCGCTGATGATCTGCGCGAATGAGTGCCGGTGCCACGGCGGGGCGAACGTCGGCGCGCCGAACGGCTCCCCGTCGACGGCGACGCGGAGCGTCGCGTCCGGCTGCACCGTCATCGTCACGACCGGCAGCACGGGCGGCACGTTCGCAGAGACCTCCCGTTCTGCGCTCTCGGGGCGTGCGAGGCGTCGCCGGGCAAGTGTGATGGCCATCTCACGCTGTCCCAACTGCCGTGAGTTCGCGCGAGTGGTCTCGTCGGGGATGGCTCATGCACACTAGGTGCGCCCGGTGTGCTGGCGCGTTGACGAAGCTCAGCGAATCCTCGGAATCGTGCCAGTTGGTTCAGGAATATCGGCGTTCATTCGCCGCTCCTGAACTCGCACCACTCAGGCGCGCCCGCACCCCGGCTACCCGACGTTTAGCGCGGCGATCTGTTCCGGCGTGCCAGTGACGATGAGTCGCAGCAGGTGCTCTCAGCCGCGACGAGCTCTCGGAGGCGTCGGATGGAGTTATCGACCTTGGCGTAGTGGATGGTCAGGCGAGTATCGGTGCGCTCGGTCTCGAGTGCGTAGTCCTCGTCGAACGCTCGCGACTTCTCCACCTGCGCCTTGCCGGCAGCCGGGGGAGGGTGCAGGCGATCGGCAGGCCGTTCAGCGGGCCGACGTGCGTCAAGGGGTGGCCTCCTCATGGTCGAGGTCTTCGAGGACCTCGAAGGGGGATTCGATGTCGCCACGCCATGCTTCGATGCCTTCCCGGATCGCGAGGACCGCGACGACGAGCGCGGCGACGGAGTCCGCCCACGCCCACCCGAACAG
>JBIITJ010000072.1:0-12504 GCA_044340535.1 Rhodoglobus sp. | reverse complement strand
ACGCCCTGGGCAAGGGCCTCGCGACCCAGGACGACCTCGAGCTGATCAGCCGTGCCTGGCGGGAGTGGGCGGACTCAGAGGTCGGCTGGTTGGCGATGCCGCACGGGGAGATACTCGCGCGGGCCTAGCTCTCCTCGGGCTCCGAAACCGTCACCGAACCGTCGTGCCCGGTGCGGATGATCGTGCCGTCGTCGAGCTGCACTACCGCGCGGTTCTCCAGCCAGGTCAAAGTCCAGCGCCAGCCGGGGCGTTCGCCGACCTCCGCCTCGACCGAGCGGATCGCCTCGACCACGGCGGCATCGAGGCGCGCGGGTGGCTCGTCGCCGACGTTCCAGCGGGTTCCGAGCTGCATCAGGTCTGCTTCTCGTAGGTGACCCAGCTGGTGCGGGTCGCAACCTTGTCGTAGACGCGCTGCGCGGTGGTGTTGTCGGCCGCGGTGATCCAGCGCAGCTTGCCGCCGCCGTCGGATGCCGCACGCTCGGCCACCGCGTCGATGAGGGCCGTCGCAGCACCGGCGCCACGTGACTCGGGCTGCACGTACAGGTCGTCGAGGTACCACTCGTTGGCGGCCGTGAAGGTGTCTGGCAGCGAGCGGTAATGGGCGAAACCTACGACCTCGTCATCCGAAACCGCGACGACCGCGCACACGTCGGCTTCGGCATCCATCAGCCAGGCCCACACCCCGTCGAGCACGGTGTCGCTGAACTCGGTCTCGTAGAACACGCCGTAGTCGGTGAACAGCCGGCGCCAGGCTTCGCGGTCGCCCTCATGGATGTCTCGGACCTCAGTCATTGGGCGCCTCCGCGAGCACGATGTCCCGGACCTCGATCGAGTCCGATTCCACGAACTCTACGCTCGCGATCCGTCCCACCGCAGCGAGGTCGCCGAGCCCCTTCTCGAGGATCGCGGGGCCGGCGATGGTCGCCGACAGCACCTCGGTCTTCTGGGAGGCTTTCGCGTCGGTCTTCGCGCGACGGATGCCGATGAGCGCTTCACTGACGGCGCCGAGCAGGCCGCTCGGTTCCGCGCTCACACCGGTGTCCGCGGCGCTCGGCCACGCGGTGGTGTGCACTGAGCCCTCGTGGGTCCAGCTCCACACCTCTTCGGTCGCGAACGGCAGGTACGGCGCGAACAGGCGCAGCAGCACGTCGATCGCGGTGCGCAGCGCGGTCGCCGCGCTCGCCTGGCCTTCGGGGGTCCCGGCGCCGTACGCGCGCTCTTTGACGAGCTCGAGGTAGTCGTCGCAGAAGGTCCAGAAGAACTGTTCTGCGGTCTCGAGGGCCCGCGCGTGGTCGAACTCGTCGAGGGATGCCGTCGCCGTCGCCACCACGGAGTTCAGTTCCGCGAGCATATCGACGTCGAGTGGCTCGCTGACTTCGGTGGTCGAGCCTGTCGAGACCGGGAACGAGTACACGAACTTGGCCGCGTTCAGCACCTTGATCGCGAGCCTGCGCCCGATCTTGATCTGCTTCGGGTTCTGCGGGTCGAACGCGGCATCCGTCCCCAGCCGGCTGGAGGCCGCCCAGTAGCGCACCGCGTCGGAACCGTGGTCGTCGAGCATCCCCTTGGGGGTCACGACGTTGCCCTTGGACTTCGACATCTTCTTGCGGTCGGGGTCGACGATGAAGCCCGAGATCCCGGCGTTCTTCCACGGGATCGTGCCCTCCTCGAGCTCTGCGCGCAGCACGGTCGAGAACAGCCAGGTGCGGATGATGTCCTGACCCTGGCTGCGCAGCGAGTAGGGGAACACGAGCGAGAACAGCTCGGGGTCGGTCACCCAGCCGCCGGCGATCTGCGGGGTCAGGGATGAGGTCGCCCAGGTGTCCATGATGTCGAGCTCGCCCACGAAGGTCACGCCGCGGTCGGCCTCGGTGTAGCCCGGAGGCACATCGGAGGAGGGGTCGATCGGCAAGCTGTCTTCGCTCGGGATGATCGGCTCACCCTTGTCGCCGTCCGTGAGCTGGTACCACACCGGGATCGGGATGCCGAAGAACCGCTGGCGGGAAATCAGCCAGTCGCCGGTGAGCCCGCCCACCCAGTTCTCGTAGCGCACGCGCATGTGCTCGGGGGTGAAACCGATCTGCTTGCCCGCCGTGATGAGCCGGTCGCGAAGCGCGGCATCCCGTGCGCCGTTCTTGATGTACCACTGCCGGGTGGAGATGATCTCGAGCGGCTTGTCACCCTTCTCGAAGAACTTCACGGCGTGCGTGATGGGCTTGGGGTCGCCGATCATTTCGCCGCTCTCGCGCAGCAGCTCGACGATCTTCGCCTTGGCGCTGAACACGGTCTTGCCGGCAAGCTCCGCGTATGCGGCCTTCGCGGCATCCGTGGCAATCACGTCGGGTGCCTCGGCGATGATGCGGCCGTCGGCGCCGATGATGGTGCGGTTGGGCAGGTCGAGTTCGCGCCACCACACCACGTCGGTGACGTCACCGAAGGTGCAGATCATGGCGATGCCCGAGCCCTTGTCTTTCTGGGCCAGGTGGTGGGCGACCACGGGCACCTCCACGCCGAAGAGGGGCGTGGTAACGGTGCTGCCGAACAGGTGCTGGTAGCGCTCGTCATCGGGATGCGCCACGAGGGCCACGCAGGCGGGCAGAAGTTCGGGGCGGGTGGTTTCGATCTCGACCGTGCCGCCGTCCGGCTTGTGGAACGAAACCCGGTGGTAGGCGGCGGGCTGCTCCTTGTCTTCGAGCTCGGCCTGCGCGACCGCGGTGCGGAAGGTGATGTCCCACAGGGTGGGCGCTTCGGCCTGGTACGCCTCGCCGCGGGCGAGGTTGCGCAGGAACGCGCGCTGGGCGGCGAGCTGTGCTTCGCGACCGATCGTGCGGTAGGTGAGGTTCCAGTCGACGCTCAGCCCGAGCTGGCGCCAGAGCTCCTCGAACTGCTTCTCGTCCTCGGCGGTGAGCGTCTCGCACAGCTCGATGAAGTTGCGGCGTGAGATCGGCACCTGGTCGGCAGCCTTGCCGCTCGAGCCTTCGCCGCCCTGCAGCGGCGGCACGAATGCGGGGTCGTAGGGCAGCGTCGGGTCACAGCGCACGCCGTAGTAGTTCTGCACCCGGCGCTCGGTGGGCAGGCCGTTATCGTCCCAGCCCATCGGGTAGAAGATGTGCTTGCCGCGCATGCGCTGGTAGCGCGTTACGAGGTCCATGTGCGTGTAGCTGAACACGTGCCCGATGTGCAGGCTGCCGGAGGCGGTTGGCGGGGGAGTGTCCACCGAGAAGACGGTGGTCGAGCCTGTCGAGACCGCGGCGAGCGCGGCATCCCGATCGAACCGGTAGGTGCCCTGGGTTTCCCAGGTCGGCGACCACTTGTCTTCGAGGCCTTCGAGGGCGGGCTTCTCGGGAATGGGCGCAGTGGGAATTGTCGACATGGTCGTGCTCCGGTTCGATATGTGCGGCACCGAGTCGGTCCGTTCTTTCGAGAAAGGGGGGTGCCTGAGTGTGGGGTTGTGTGGCGATTCTATCCCGTGCATCTACCGTGTCAGCGTGACCCAGCCGCCCGCAGCAACTCGCCGCCTGGCGATCACGCTCCGTCGTGGCCCGTGGCTGGGCATCCGGCCCACGATCGTCGTCGAGGGGCGCGGCCAGCCGACCCAGTGGGGCACCGGCACGTGGCAAGTCCCTGCGGATCGCCCGACCGAGGTGACGGTGTTCCTGCACTGGCACGGTCTCAGTTGGGCGCGGGCGTCGATCACGCTCTCCCCGACGGATGCCCCCGCCCTCGTCTACCGGGCGCCGCGGCTGCCGTTCCTCCCGGCGCGCATCGACCGGTCCTGACGCGGCGCGGGTTCAGCCGCCCTCCTGCGGCGATGCCAAATGAAGGAGATACCGGTGTCAGGTCACACCGGCAGGCCGATCCCGGCTCCAACGCCTCCGCCGCGTCCTTCATTTGGCATGAACGACGGGCGGCGGCGCCGTGGGAGTGCTACGCGCTCAGCTCGTCGACGGGCCGCTTCCACCGGGCCGCGATGAGCGCGGACACGAGGGTGACGGCCGAGATGAACGCGAGCACGATGCCGGGGTGCCACCACGCGCCATCCGTCGCGATCGACAGGCTTTGGGTGAGGAACGGGATCGCGCCCGAGAGCGCCGCGGCGACCGCATAAGCGATCGACATGGCGCTGTACCGGATGGGTCCGCCGAAGATGTTCGCCATCAGCCCGCCGAGGCCCGCCCACGCGAGGGTGGGGAGGATGCCGCCGATGATCATCGTTCCGACGAGGATCTGGAAGGTCGCGAACTGCAGCAGGTAGTACATCGGGAACGCGATCACGAGCGTGCCGATCGCCCCGATGAGCACGACCCGGGCGGGGCCGATGCGGTTGGCGAGCACCCCGAACAGCGGGATGGTCACCAGTTGCAGCATGCTGCCGATGAGGGTCGCCAGTGCCAGGTCGGGGTAGCTGAAACCGAGCACGCTCACGCCGTAGCCGATCGTGTAGGTGTTCATCAGCGAGTACGAACCGATGCCGAGCAGGGCCGCCCCGATGGCGACGACGATGGCATACGGATGCTTGCGGAATGCCGACAGCACCGGGATGCGCTCCCGCTTGTCACCCGCGAGGATGCCCTTGAACACGGGCGTCTCGTCGATCGCGAGCCGCAGGTACAGCGAGACGAGCAGCAGCGGGAAGGCGAGTAGGAACGGCAGGCGCCAGCCCCAGGCGAGCATGTCTTCGCTACCGATGAACAGCGGCAGCACGATCAACAGGGCGGCGGTCAGCGATGTACCGATGGGGGAGCCGAGCTGCGGCAGTGCCGCGTACAGCCCGCGGCGTTTCGGTTCGGCATGCTCGACCGCGACCAGGATGCCCCCGCCCCACTCACCACCGAGGGAGAGCCCCTGCGCGATGCGCAGCAACAGCAGCAGCAGCGGGGCCGCGATGCCGATCGTCGCGAAGTCGGGGAGGAGACCGATCGCCCCCGTCGCCACACCCATGATCGTGATCGTCACGAGCAGGGTGCGCTTACGCCCGATGCGATCGCCGAGGTTGCCGAAGATCACGGCACCGATCGGCCGCACGATGAAGGCGACCGCGATGAAGGCGAACGATCCGAGCAGCCCCGCCGCGGTGTCGGCCTCAGGGAAGAACAGGGCCGGCGCGAAGATCGCACTGAAGTAGGCGAAAACGTAGAAGTCAAAAGATTCGAGGGATGAGCCGACAAGTGCGGCCCAGACTGCCTTGCGAGCCGCGGTGCGGTCGTAGGTCGGGGCGGGTGTTGCTTCTGTAGTGGTTGGCGCTTTGCCACTGGTTGTAGTCACAAGTAATGAAGCTTACGGAAAGCTGTAAGAATTCCCCGCCCACGTTGATCTATAACAAATAGAACAATAGGATGTTCTCGTGCTCATCTCTATCGATCCCGCCTCTGCGCTGCCGCTCTTCGAGCAGCTCATCACTGCGATCCGCGGGCAGGTCATCGGTGGCAGCATCCAGGCCGGCGAACGCCTGCCCGCCGCTCGCGACCTCGCCGACTCCCTCGATGTCAACGTGCACACGGTGTTGAAGGCATACCAGGTGCTTCGCGACGAGGGGTTCATCGAGCTTCGTCGCGGGCGCGGAGCCGTGGTCACCGAGCGCCGTCGCGACTACGACGAGCTCGCCTCGCACATCGCGGCGCTTGTCGCCGAAGCAAAGAAACTCGATCTCACCCCGGGCGCACTCGCCGCCCTCATCAGGGAGGCCTGGCTATGACAACCCGTGTACGCATGATTCTTGTAGGAATCGCGCTGCCCCTCGCGCTCGCCGTGGCGGCGCTGCTCGTCGTCGCGGTGTCCGCGTCGACGCTGCCCAACCCCGTCGCGACCCACTGGGGGCCGACGGGGGCGCCCGACGGCTATGGTCCGCTGTGGGTTCCCGCGGCACTGCCGCTCATCGTCACTCTCGGCTACTCGGTGCTCGTGCTCGCCCTGCTGCGGTCGGTTCACGACCGCACCACTGTCATCCACAAGCTCCTTCTCGTCACGGGGCCGTTTGTGGCGGTCATGGTGTCGGTCGTGGTCGTCGGCTCGGTGCTCATCCAGCGTGGGCTCGCCGACGCGTCGAACGCCCCGTCGGTGGTTCCGGTGGTGCTGCTGGCCTGCGGGGCGGGGCTCGCTCTCGCGGTGTTGAGTTGGTTTGCCCTTCCCCGAGTATCGGCGCCGCAGGAGGAGCCAACCGTCGACGTCCCCACAGTCAGCCTCACTGCGACGGAGCGTGCGAGCTGGATCCAGCATGCCGAACCGGGCCGCTTTGTCGCCGCAGCCGTCAGCGGGGTACTGGTGCTCGCCTCCGCACTGGGCACGGTGGCGCTCTGGGCTGCCGCACCCCTTCCGGCACTTCTGCTTTACCTGGCGCTCGTACTCGTGATCGTGCTGTTCGGGGTTGGCAGCCTGTCATGGCAGGTCAGGATCGACCGCCGCGGCTTCCGTGCCCGGTCTTTGTTCGGCTGGCCGCGGTTCACCTACTCCCTGTCAGAGATCCGCTCGGCAGCCGTGGTGCAGGTCAACCCCATCGGCGATTTCGGCGGCTGCGATGGGGCGGCAGTCGGCGGTGGGGGATCGTCCTGCGGTCGGGCGAGGCTCTCGTCGTGACTCTTGTGACGGGCAGGTCGCTCATCGTCACGGTTCCTTCGGCGGCGAGCGGTGCAGGCTTGCTGAATGCGCTGGTCGGCTCTAGCCGCGATGCACAGTAGCCCGCTCACTGCGTAGACTGGTCTCCTAACGACACCGATCCGGCTATCACCGGGGAGTCGCCGGAAGAGCCGCGAGAGCGGGGTAGAACCGGCCGGGTAAGCCCGTCACAGCAGTTTGAGTGGTCGGAGGTCGAGCACAGTCGAGACCCGGCAAGCGGGGTGGTACCGCGGCTCGTGTCCTAAACAGGCACAGGTCGTCCTCGTGGTGAGACAACACAGGAGCCGCCCATGTCGTACCCCCGCCACACGCCCGGTGAGCCGGTCCAGCCTTCGCCGCGGTTCCCCGCGATCGAAGAGCAGGTGCTCGCCTACTGGAAGAACGACGGCACCTTCCAGGCCTCCATCGAGCAGCGCGAGGGATGCCCGGAGTGGGTGTTCTACGACGGCCCGCCCTTCGCCAACGGCCTGCCGCACTACGGTCACCTGCTCACGGGGTACGCGAAGGACCTGTTCCCTCGGTTCCAGACCATGCGCGGCAAGCAGGTGCACCGCCGTTTCGGCTGGGACACCCACGGTCTGCCCGCCGAGCTTGAGGCCATGAAGCAGCTCGGCATCAACGAGAAGAGCCAGATCGAAGAGATGGGCATCGCCGCCTTCAACGAGGCGGCGCGGGCTAGCGTGCTGCGCTACACGGGCCAGTGGCAGGACTACGTCACCCGCCAGGCGCGCTGGGTCGACTTCGAGAACGACTACAAGACCCTCGACATCACCTTCATGGAGAGCGTCATCTGGGCGTTCAAGCAATTGCACAACAAGGGTCTCGCTTACGAGGGTTTCCGCGTGCTGCCGTACTGCTGGCACGACGAGACCCCGCTCTCCAACCACGAACTGCGCATGGACGACGACGTCTACAAGCAGCGCCAGGACCAGTCCGTCACCGTCACCTTCCCGCTCGACGGCGCGAAGGCGGAGAGCCTCGGCCTGACCGGGGTCAAGGCACTCGCCTGGACGACCACCCCCTGGACCCTGCCGACAAACCTTGCGCTCGCCGTCGGCCCCGACATCGCCTACGCGGTGGTGCCGAGTGGCCCGCTCGGCGCCGGGGTCTCGACAGGCTCGACCACCGATGCGGAGGGGGTCGCGGAGTTCCTGCTCGCCCTCGACACCGTCGGCGCCTACGCGAAAGACCTCGGCTACGAGTCGGCGGATGCTGCGAAAGGGGCCGTCTCCCGCACGATCATGGGCCGCGAGCTTGAGGGCGTGCGCTACGCCCGGCTCTGGGACTACTACGCCGACACAGAAGAGTGGGGCACCGGCAACGCCTGGCAGATCCTCGTTGCTGACTACGTGGCGACCGGCGAAGGCACCGGCGTGGTGCACCAGGCACCGGCATACGGTGAGGACGACCAGGCGGTATGCGCGGCGGCGGGCATCCCGGTCATCCTGTCTGTTGACGACGGCGGCAAGTTCCTGCCCCTGATCGAGGATGTCGCGGGCCTGCAGGTCTTCGACGCGAATAAGCCCCTCATCCAGAAGCTGCGGGCCGACGGTCGCCTGCTGCGGGTTGCCAGCTACGAGCACAGCTACCCGCACTGCTGGCGTTGCCGCAACCCGCTCATCTACAAGGCCGTTTCGAGCTGGTTCGTTCGCGTGCCCGAGATCCGCGACCGCATGGGTGAGCTCAACCAGGAGATCAACTGGGTTCCCGAGAACGTCAAAGACGGCCAGTTCGGCAAGTGGGTGGGCAACGCCCGCGACTGGTCGATCAGCCGCAACCGCTTCTGGGGCAGCCCCATCCCGGTGTGGAAGAGCGATAACCCCGCCTACCCGCGCATCGACGTGTACGGCTCGCTCGACGAGTTGGAGGCCGACTTCGGCGTGCGGCCGACCGACCTGCACCGTCCATACATCGATGAGCTGACCCGCCCGAACCCGGATGACCCGACCGGGCAGTCGACCATGCGCCGCATCGAGGATGTGCTCGACGTCTGGTTCGACTCGGGCTCGATGCCGTTCGCCCAGGTGCACTACCCGTTCGAGAACCAGGACTGGTTCGACAGCCACAACCCCGCCGACTTCATCGTCGAGTACATCGGGCAAACCCGCGGCTGGTTCTACGTCATGCACGTGCTGTCCACGGCCCTGTTTGACCGGCCGGCGTTCCGCAACGTCATCAGCCACGGCATCGTGCTCGGCAGCGACGGCCAGAAGATGTCGAAGTCGCTGCGCAATTACCCGGATGTCTCGGAGGTCTTCGATCGCGACGGCGCCGATGCGATGCGCTGGTTCCTGATGTCGAGCTCGGTCATCCGGGGCGGCAACCTCATCGTCACGGAGGAGGGTATCCGCGGCGGGGTGCGCGAGTTCCTGCTGCCGCTGTGGAGCACGTATTACTTCTTCAGCCTCTACGCCAACGCCGACAGCTACGAAGCGCGCTGGTCGACCGCCTCGGAGAACCTGCTCGACCGCTACATCCTCGCCAAGACCGGCGAACTGGTCACCGCGGTCACGAGCGACCTCGAAGCGCTCGACAGCCCGTTGGCGGCGGCCAAGCTCCGCGACTTCGCCGACGTGCTCACCAACTGGTACGTGCGGCGCAGTCGTGACCGCTTCTGGCAGGGCGACAAGAATGCCTTCGACACCCTGTACGCCGTGCTCGAAACCCTCACCCGGCTCGCGGCGCCGCTCGCGCCCCTCGTCGCCGAGGAGATCTGGCGGGGCCTCACGGGCGGCCGCAGCGTGCACCTCGAAGACTGGCCCGAGGCCTCCGCGTTCCCCGATGAGGGTGCACTGGTTGCCGAGATGGACTACGTGCGGGAGGTGGCATCCTCAGGCCTCGCCCTGCGCAAGGCGCGCGGCCTGCGCGTTCGCCTGCCGCTGTCGCGCCTGACCGTCGTGAGCTCGCGCACCGAGTGGTTTGAGGGAGTGGAGGGGATCCTCCGCGACGAACTCAATGTCAAGAGCGTGGCATTCGAGCCGATCGGCGAGCTTGCCGCTTTTGGAATCACGCAGCGCCTGACCGTCAACGCGCGCGCCCTCGGCCCGCGCCTGGGCAAGCAGGTGCAGCAGGTGATCGGCGCGGCCAAGAGCGGGGACTGGACGGTTGCCGGTGACACTGTCACCGTCGGTGGTTTCGAGTTGCTGGAAGGCGAGTACGAACTCGTGCTCGAGGCCGCGGACCCCGCGAGTGCGATCGCATTCCTGGGCGACGGCGGTTTCGTGATCCTCGACACCGAGACCACCCCGGAGCTGGAATCCGAGGGGCTGGCGCGCGACATCATCCGGGCGATCCAGGACACGCGCAAGGCCGCGGGCCTGGAGGTCAGCGACCGCATCACCCTCGAGATCCGCGGCTCCTCGGCCGACGACATCGCCGCCCTCGAGGCCTTCGCCGAGACCATTGCGGGGGAGACCCTCAGCATCGATTCACGGTTCACGGTGTTCGCTGAGCCCGAACGTGCCGCTCTTGACGCCTCGGCCGGCTCGCAGCGTGCGACGCTTAACGCCGGGAAGTACGCGAACGCCGGCGTGCTCGTCATCGATGTCTGGAAGTCGGGTGCTGTGAATGTCTGATCGCGAGTCAGAGGGCTACGACGAGCCTGACAATTTCGACGAACTCGATGAGGGCGACCCCTCGGAGAACCCGCTCGCCGACCTGAGCCCCTTCGCCTCGGGCGATGAGGGCACCAACCTCGACGAGGACTCCGACTGGGAGCTCGAAGACGCCGAGTACCAGGATGACGCCGACCGCGTCTACGAGGAGCTGCTCGCCCGCATCGGCGAGTCCGCGCCGCAGCCGAGGCTCACGGCCACCCGGCGCGCGGTCGAACTGCTCGGCGACCCGCAGGCCTCATACGCGATCATCCACGTCGCCGGAACCAACGGCAAGACTTCCACGAGTCGCATCACCGAGAGCATCCTGCGGGCGTACGGCCTGCGCACCGGGCTCATGACCAGCCCCCACCTGCTGCGCGTCAACGAGCGCATCGTCATCGACGGGCAGCCCATCTCGAACCGGGCCCTCGCCGCGAACTGGGCCGACATCCGCCCGTTCATCGAACTGGTCGACGGCGAACTGGTGGCCGCGGGGGAGGAAGCGCTCACCTACTTCGAGGCGCTCACGGTGCTCGCCTACGCGAGTTTCGCCGACGCCCCCGTCGACGTCGCGGTCATCGAGGTCGGCATGGGCGGGGAGTGGGATTCCACCAACGTCGCCGACGGCCAGGTCGCCGTGTTCGGGCCGATCGCCCTCGACCACACCCAGCGCCTCGGCTCAACGATCGCCGAAATCGCCCGCACCAAGTCGGGCATCATCAAGCCGCTCGCGAACGTCGTCTCCGCCCAGCAGTCGCCGGATGCCCTCGCCGAACTTGAGCGTGCGGTCGAACTCACCGAATCCACCCTCTCCGTTGAGGGTGCTGCTTTCGCCCTGGAGGGCTCCAGCGTGGCCGTCGGTGGGCAGGTCATCACGGTGCGCGGTCTCGCCGGCACCTACGCCGACCTGTTCCTGCCGCTGTTCGGCGACCACCAGGGCCACAACGCCGCGCTCGCGATTGCCGCCGTCGAGTCGTTCCTCGGTTCGGGCACCCAACCGCTCGTCGGGGACGTGCTCGCCGAGGGCCTCGCCACCGCCACCTCGCCCGGTCGGCTGCAGGTGGTCGGCATCGAGCCGACGGTGCTCGTCGATGCGGCGCACAACCCGCACGGCGCAACCGCGCTCACCGCGGCGCTCGGCAGCTACTTCACCTTCGATGAGGTCGCAGTCGTTATCGGGGTGCTCGAAGACAAAGATGCGCTCGGCATCGTCGAGGCGCTCGCCCCGGTGGCGACGGCGTTCTACGTGACGCAGTCCCAGTCGGAGCGGGCAGTGCCCGCCGCTGATCTCCTGGAGACCGTCCGCGAGGTCACCGAGGAGGCCGAGGAGTTCGACAGCCTCGCGGAAGCCCTCGAGCTCGCCCGCAACTGGGCCGCCGAGAGCGAGAAGCGCGCCGTGCTGGTGACCGGCTCCATCACGCTGGTCGGCGAGGCGATCGCCCTCGCCGCCGCCGGGAAATGGAAGCGATGACCGAGTCGCGCGCGCCCCGGGCCCGCCGGGTCCGCAGCACAACCGAGACGCTGCTGAGCATCGTGCTCGGGCTCGAGGCGATGCTGATGTTCTTCGTGACCCTCACCGCGTACGGGCTGAATGCGGTGCCTGCCGTGACGGCGTTCGTCGGCGGCGGCATCCTGATCGTCGTGCTCGTTCTCGCGGCCGGGCTGCTGCGGTACAGCTGGGGCGTGTGGCTTGGCTGGGTGCTGCAGGGGGTGCTCGTGGCAACGGGCATCCTGCTTCCCGTCATGTTTTTCATCGCCGCGGGCTTCGTGGCGATCTGGGTGTATTGCTTCGTCAAAGGGCGGCAGATCGACCGCCACCGATCACAACTGCAACAGGAGAACTCATGACCGTCGAAGAAACCCTCGTCCTCGTCAAGCCTGACGGCGTTGCCCGCAACCTCACCGGCGAGATCCTCGCCCGCATCGAGGCGAAGGGCTACCAGCTTGTCGACATCAAGCTCGTGGAGGCCGACCTCGACCTGCTCGCCGCGCACTACGAGGAGCATCAGGGCAAGCCCTTCTACGAGCCGCTCGTCGAGTTCATGATGAGCGGACCCGTCGTCGCGATCCGTCTCGCAGGTAACCGCGTGATCGAGGGTTTCCGATCGCTCGCCGGCACCACCGACCCGACCACCGCCGCCCCCGGCACCATCCGCGGCGACCTCGGTCGCGACTGGGGCCTGAAGGTGCAGCAAAACCTCGTGCACGGCAGCGACTCGCCCGAGTCGGCCGCCCGCGAGCTCGCCCTCTGGTTTTCCTGAGGGTCAGACGAGCGTCGCCAGTACGTCGAGTCGTA
>JBIITJ010000113.1:0-3232 GCA_044340535.1 Rhodoglobus sp. | reverse complement strand
CATATGGGCACTGATGTCCTCGGCCTCGGGATGGCCTTGGCTGCGATCACGCTCGCCAGTCGGCCGGCGACCCAACAGCGAACCTACGGGCTCTATCGCCTTGAGGTTCTGGCGGCTCTTGCCAACGGCATTCTGCTCTTCGCGGTCGCCGGATATGTCCTCTACGAAGCAATCCGACGGTTCAGCGAACCCCCAGACGTTCCCGGGCTCCCGCTGCTGATCACGGCAGTTGTCGGGCTCATCATCAATCTCATCAGCTTCCGCCTTCTCACCGCGGGGTCGAAGGAGAGCCTCAACGTGAAGGGTGCCTATCTCGAGGTGATGGGCGACCTTCTCGGTTCGATCGGGGTGATCGTAGCGGCGATCATCCTCTTCACCACGGGCTGGGCATATGCAGACCCGATCATCGGAGTAGGGATCGGACTATTCATCCTGCCTAGAACGTTCAAGCTCACCCGTCAGGCGCTGCGCATCCTCCTTGAGGTCGCGCCGCCAGAGATCGACATGGAAGCGGTTCGAGCCGACGTGCTCGCTGTGCCAGGCGTTGAGGAGATCCACGACCTCCACGTCTGGACCATCACCTCCGGCATGGAAAGTGCCAGCGGGCACATCGTTCTCAAAGAAGGTGCAGAGTACGGCCCCGTCCTCGATGGCGTGCTCGCAGTGCTTCGCGAGAAGCACCATATCGATCACGCCACAATCCAATGCGAGCCCCGTGAATTCGACGAAACCAAGAACGCAATCTAGGTGGATAACGTATGACGATGAGCGAACGCAAGGCATCCGACGACCACTCGAACCCCCGTACGGTGAACGCCGGGCAAGTGTGGGAAGCGAAGGCATCGATGCCCGCCAACAGTGACATCGACGACCTGGCCGACGTCTTCCACCTGCTCGGCGATCCGAACCGCGTCAAGATACTCATCGCCCTCTCGGGCGGACGCATGGCAGTGCGAGACCTCGCCGCCGTCGTCGAACTCAGCGAATCAGCCGTGTCCCACGCCCTGCGCCTGCTCAGGGCCCACCGGGTAGTCGGGGTGGAACGCGAAGGGCGCATGGCGTACTACGCCCTTGCCGACCTCCACGTTCGGGAGCTGCTCCGGCTCGCCCTCGAACACATCGGCCACAGCATCCTGCTCCACCCGGCCGAACAACTCACAACAGCCTCCGCCGAAGCATCCGAAGAATGCGATCGACCGCACGACCCCGCACCCTGGAAGGAACACCCTTGACCTCAGTACGTTCAAAAACAGTGCTCCGCAGCACCATCCTCGCCGTCACACTCGCCGGCATCCTCACCTTCGCCACCGCAACGGCCGCAAACGCACACGACGGACTCGTCGACAGCTCGCCAGCAGCCGACTCCACAGTCACGACGGAGGTGACCAGCATCGACCTCGGGTTCAGCGAGGACTTCCTCGACCTCGGCACCGCCACGTCCGCGTTCGCGATCCAGGTTTCCGGTCCCGACGGCAAGTTCTACAACACCGGATGCGTCGCCCTTGACGGAGCGACAATTTCCACAGGCGCCGCCCTGGGGGAATCCGGCGACTACGAGGTCGTCTGGCAAGTCGTGTCCTCCGACGGTCACCCCACTTCCGACTCCTTCGCCTTCAGCTATGAACAGCCCGACGGCGTGGCCGTCGCGGAGGGTGCCGACAGCGGCGTCACCTGCGCCGACGCGGTCGTGGCTGACGACCAGCAAAACTCCAACGCAGGGCCCGGCTGGATCTGGATCGTTGTCATTGTGATCGTGGCGCTCATTGCAATCGCAGTTCTCGCGGTAGTGCTGGTTCGGCGCGGCAAGCGCGCCACAAGCTAGCCACGCGGAAGATATAGGTATGCAGAAGTCCGTTGAGTCCTCGCGCACGTCACGTGCGCGTGGGCTCGACGGCGCCCGCCAGATCCTGGTGGGCATGATCGTCGTCATCACCGCCCTCCTAGCCTTCATGGCGGTGCACCACTCCGACACCGGCGCAGCCAACGACTCCGCCGGTCTGACGGAGATCGTTCACATCAGTGAGAATGCGGACGGGCCACAGGCGATCACCTCGTCGCCGGGATCGGTTCTTCTCACCGGATGCGCGATCTTCGTCCTCTGCTGCGTCGTTGCCCTGACCGTCCTCCTCGCCATGCGCGCCTCCGCGCGCACCCTTCCCGGCGTCTTCCGCCACATACGGCCATCCCTACGTGCTTTCTTGGCGAGCTCGCTACCTCAGACACCCAGCCTCACCGTTCTCTCCATCAGCCGTACCTAGGCGAAGCCCGCGAGCTTTAGCTCGCCCACTTCCCCTGAACGGAACGGGATAGGTCGCGCCTCTGCGCCCTATCCCCGATTTGGAGAGACGTCATGAAAACGAACACGAAAGTAGCCCTGTCCTTCGCTGGCGTGCTGGTGGCTGGGGTGATCGCTTTCGGCGCGATAGCCCTGGTGCAGAACTCTGGTCCCAAGGCGGCACCTGAACTGAACGAGGCCACCGGTCTCGCGTCCACCGTGGAAGCGAACAGCTATCGCCTCGACGACGTGCCCGCATCCCCGGTAACCGTCGTCGAGTTCCTCGACTTCGAATGTGAGGCGTGCGGCGCCTTCTACCCTGTGGTGGAGGACCTTCGCGACAAGTACGACGGGCAGATCACCTACATCCTTCGGTACTTCCCCATCCCTTCTCATTTCAACGCCGAGAATGCAGCCCTCGCTGTCGAGGCGGCGGCGCAGCAGGGTGAACTCGAGGCCATGTACAACCGCATGTTCGAAACCCAGACGAGTTGGGGTGAGAGCAGCGAGTCAAAGGCCGACCTCTTCCGCACCTACGCACAGGAGATCGGGCTGGACATGGCTCAGTACGATGCCTCTATTGTCGATCCGAAGTCCCTGGAACGGATCAACTTCGACTTCGAAGCCGGTCGCGCGTTAGGCGTCACCGGCACACCCACGTTCTTCATCAACGACGAGAAGCTCGAACTGTCATCTTTCGATGACCTCGACAGGGCTATCGCGGACGCATTAGGAACGTGAGGTCACTACTAGGTCTCACTCCGCACCGGCTCCTGGCCGTCGGAGTGAGCATGACGATGTTGCTCAGCCTGAGTGCGTGCGTTGCCAGTGTGGACGACCCTGTCGGCCAGAACTATGTATCCGGCGATGGCACCGTCACGGAGTTCGATGTCCTCGACCGCGGCGAGCCCATCGACTTCTCCGGCATCACCGACCTGGGGGAGACCGTCACGAGCG
>JBIITJ010000112.1:0-3243 GCA_044340535.1 Rhodoglobus sp. | reverse complement strand
CCTCAGCGATGCCGAGTGGCAAAGCCAGGTCACCTCCCGGCGACGCGACCTCATCGGCGCACTCGCCGAGACCGTCCTCGACCGCGGCCTCACCCCGCTGGAGCACACCGCCGTCGACTTCGCGCTCACCGATGCGGTGCGCTCGGCCGAGGTGCCGATCCTTCCGATGGTGGTCGACCGCATCCTCGCCCCGCAGCCCAAGGACGACGACGGCAGGCTCGCCGAGGACGGCCGACTCGTCGGACACGCGCTGCGGAGGCTCGTGGCCGGGGACCTGGCGGGGCTGTTCGACGGCCCGAGCACCGTGCGCTTCGACCCGTCACTGCCGATGGTGTCGCTCGACCTGTCGCGGGTGGCAGAGAACTCGACGCTCATCTCCGTGCTCATGACGTGTTCCTCGGCGTGGATGGAGTCGGCGCTTCTCGACCCGGCAGGCGGCCCGAGGTGGGTCGTGTATGACGAGGCGTGGCGGCTCATGTCACATCCGGCGCTGCTGCGCCGGATGGACGCACAGTGGCGGCTCGCGCGGCACTATGGCATCGCCAACCTGCTCATCTTCCACAAGCTCAGCGACCTCGACAACGTAGGCGACCAGGGCTCGGCGATGCGCGCGCTCGCCTCGTCCCTGCTCGCCAACGCCGAGACACGGGTGATCTACCGGCAGGAGAGCGATCAGCTCGGAGCTACTGCGCAGGCCCTCGGACTCACCGGAACGGAGCAGGGATTGCTACCCGGTCTCGGCACCGGACAGGGGCTCTGGAGGATCAAGAACCGCTCGTTCGTCGTCCAGCATCAGCTCCACCCTGCCGAACTTGCGATGTACGAGACAGGGCAGAAGGCAAGAGGAAAGACCTAGATGTTCCCGCGATTTGACGGCTTGGCGGGAACAATGAAGGTCCCCGACCTCAAGCGCCCATGCGGGGGTCGAAGTTCGCGGAACCTGCACGTTCTCGCTGGTGAGGTTGCAGGCAGTGTCCGAAATAGCTTGGACAGCATCGCATGATGGATGGCATTCGGTGAACATGCGAGCAAGCAGGCGCGTCAGTGCGTCATGGACTCAGCCCGGAGGTCTCCGATCGGTCGCCTGAGAGCCGCAATGCCACCCAGAGGCCGCATCGGCGGCAGATGAAGGCGTTGTCGTGCGCCAGGGCGTGGAGCTTGCGTCGCGGGAGTTCTCGCCCGCAGCATGAGCAACTGTGCTGCATGGTCGGTGTCGTCATACTTAGCCTGGTTGCCCTCGGATGCCTCAGATGTAGCTGCAGATGTCCTGTGCGGTGCACCTGGCCGGGTCGCCGGTTTCGGTGGTATCGCGGACTTCGGCGACCGTGGCACGGAGGGCCGTGAGTTCGGCGATCTTCTGGTCGATGTCGGTCAACTGCTTGTTCAGGATGTCGCGGACGTGGGTGCACGGTGCGGCGCCGGCGTCGCGCACCTTCAGGATGTCGCCAATCTGGGACAGCGTCAGGCCCGTGGCCCGACCGCGCCGGATGAAATCGAGCCGCGGCACGATGTCAGCGCTGTAGTCGCGGTACCCATTCCCCGCACGGCTGGGGACTGGGAGCAGCCCACGGTCTTCGTAGAACCGCAGGGTCTTGCTCGTCATCCCGGCCGCTGTGGCCGCCTCACCGATCAGCACGGTACACCTCCGTCGCCGGAGTAGCCTCCGGCATCCCTTGACCTTCCAGCGTAGTGGAAGGTGCAGGCTGAGGCCATGGAAGATCCGACCTCCTTCGACCTGGCCGTCATCGGTTCCGGTGCCGGCGCGTTCGCTGCGGCGATCCGGGCCAGCCAATTGGGCAAGCGGGTGGTGATGGTCGAGCGAGGCGTCATCGGCGGCACCTGCGTGAACACCGGCTGTGTGCCGTCCAAAGCGCTGCTGGCGGCGGCCGACGCCCGGCACGTTGCCCTAAATTCTGGACGGTTCCCGGGCATCTCCGCATCGACCGGGCGGGTGGACATGCCCGCGCTGATCGAGGGCAAACGCGCCCTGGTCGAGGGCATGCGTGCGGAGAAGTACGAGGATCTGATCGCCTCCTACGGTTGGGACCTGCGAGCCGGAACGGCCGCATTCGCCGGTACCACGGCGGACCCGAGGTTGGAGATCACCGCAGCGGACGGGACGCGGAGCACGGTCGGTGCAGCGCACTACTTGATCGCCACCGGCTCCACCCCAACCATCCCGGCGGTCGACGGGTTGGCCGGTGTCGACTACCTGACCTCAACTTCAGCGATGGAGTTGGAGGCGGTTCCCGAGTCGTTGCTGGTGCTCGGCGGCGGCTACGTGGCGATGGAGCAAGCGCAGTTGTTCGCCCGGCTGGGTTCCCGGGTCACCATGCTGGTCCGATCCCGGCTGGCGTCCCGCGAGGAACCCGAGGCGTCCAAGGCCATGATGGGGATCTTCGCCGACGAGGGCATCCGGGTGGTCCGCCGCGCGAACCTCGACACGGTCCGCACCGACAAGAACACCGGCGACATCATCGCGACGGCCACCGTATCCGGTGGAGCAGAAGAGTTCCGTGCCAGCCGGATCCTGATCGCCACGGGTCGGCAGGCGGTGACCGAAGGACTGAACCTCGCAGCGCTCGGGATCCAGACCGGCCCTTCGGGCGAGGTCATGGTCGACGGTCGGCTCGCGACATCCAACCCGCGGATCTGGGCGGCCGGCGATGTCACCGGGCATCCGCAGTTCGTCTACGTCGCCGCCTCTAACGGGTCCCTGGTCGCGGAGAACGCCTTCACCGGCACCAACCGGGAGGTCGACTACCGGCACCTGCCGCGGGTCACCTTCACCAGTCCCGCTCTCGCCGCCGTCGGGATGACCGAGCAGCAAGTGGTCGCTGCCGGTATCCGCTGCCAGTGCCGGGTACTGCCCCTGGACTACGTTTCCCGGGCCATCGTCAACCGCGACCTGCGCGGTGTGATCAAGGTCGTGCAGAACGCCGACACCGGCCAGATCCTCGGAATCACAGCCGTCGCCGCCGACGCCGGCGACCTCGCCGCAGCCGGTGTGTACATCCTCGAAGCGGCCATGACCACCGACCAAGTCGCCCACCTGTGGAGCCCTTACCTGACGATGGCCGAGGGCATCAAAATCGCCTGCCAAGCCTTCACCGCCGACGTCTCCAAACTCTCCTGCTGCGCCTTCTGAGCGCATCACCAGATCCATCTGAAAGGAAAAGAGAATGACCAACGAACCCGCCGCGATCACCGACCGCCTCGCCACTGCTGAGACCGGGCTGGAAA
>JBIITJ010000070.1:0-12916 GCA_044340535.1 Rhodoglobus sp. | reverse complement strand
CCGCATTCCGGCTCACTGGCTCCGACGCGTTCGGTGCGAACGGTGTGGGGATCGTGTCGATCCTTACCGGCATCGGCCTGATGATCCTCGCCCTGTTCGCCCTGCCTGCCCTGCTGCGCTTCGTCGCTCCGATGACGAGCGCGGCGATCGGCGGCGGTAGCGGCGGCCTCGCGATGGGCGCCATGGGCGCAGCGATAGGAGTTGAAGCAGCAACCGGCGCGATCAGCCGCACGAGTTCCTCCTCGGTTGGTGCTCCTGCCAGCTCGTTGGCTCCCTCGGGCGCGTCGGCTGCTGGGGGCTCGGCGGCGGGTGCCGGAGGCGGCGCTGCGGCCGCCGGTGGGGGAGCGGCCGCCGGTGGTGGGGCAGCGGCAGGGGGAGCCGCTGCGGCATCCGCAGCAACTGGGGTCGGGATCCCGGTTGCCGCGGGGATCGCGGTCGCCCAAGGGGCGGCGAAAGTCGGCGGACAGATGAAAACGGGCATCCAATCCGCAGCTGCGGATTCTGTCGGCGAACCAAGCGGAGCGTAAGGGGAATCATGAGCGCCACAACCACGACGAGTCAGCCAGCTCACAACGGCCCGCGGACCTACGGCAACTGGACGCGGCCGAAGTCGCCGGGCCTGCTCGGACTAGGGGCGATCGGCACCGGTGTCCTGTTTGTCGGGGCCGGCATCACGATTGTGGTGTCCATCATCGGCGGGCTTCTGGCGGGCTTTGTGGTCGCCGTCCTCACGTTGGGGTTCCTGCTGCTGATCGCAGTGCGCGACAAGCACGGGCAGAGCACGCTCGCGCGGACGGCCACCCGATTCGGATGGGTGAACACTCGAGCTCGCCGCAAGAACATCTACCGGTCGGGGCCGCTGGGTCGCGCCGACTGGGGCACCACACAGCTTCCCGGTCTTGCCGCCGGCTCTCGTCTCGTCGAGTACAAGGATTCCTATAACAGACCGTTCGCGATGATCCAGGTCCCGTCGACCGGGGACTTCACGATAGTGATCGGGTCCGAACCGGACGGCTCCTCGCTGGTCGACCGCGAGCAGGTGGACATCTGGGTTGCCGAGTGGGGCATGTGGCTCGCGAACGTGGCCGACGAGCCGGGGCTCGAGGCCGTATCGGTGACGATCGAGACTGCACCCGACACGGGGCTGCGACTGCAGCGCATGGTGAACAACAGCATCGCTGACGACGCTCCGGAGTTCTCCAAGCAACTCCTTCACGACATTGTTGGTGCCTACCCGTCGGGGGCGGCGGTGGTGCGTGCGTACATCGCGCTCACCTTCAACGCTGCAGCCCGAGCTGGCGGCCGCAAGCGCACCGCGGACGAGATGGGACGTGAGCTTGCGTCCCGCATACCCGGCCTGACCCTGGGCCTGTCCTCGACCGGCGCGGGCGCCGTGCACCCTTTGAGCGCTCAGGAGCTGTGTGAGGTTATCCGGGTTGCCTACGACCCCGCCGCAGCGGTCCTGATTGATGAGGCGAATGCTGCGGGCGAACCGCCGGAACTCTCGTGGCCAGAGGTCGGCCCGACCGCCCATCAGGCGGGGTGGGATTCCTACCGACACGATTCGGCGACGTCGGTGACGTGGATGATGAGCACAGCCCCTCGAGGCAACGTCCCGTCGACAATCTTGGCGAGGCTTCTCGCGCCCCACCGTGATATCGCGCGCAAGCGCGTCACGCTGCTGTACCGGCCGATCGACGCGGCACGAGCGGCGGCGATCGTGGAGGCAGACGTGAGAGCGGCCAGCTTCAATCTGTCCGCATCCGACCGGCCGTCGGCCCGGAATGTGGCCAGCACTCGGGCGGCGTTTGCCACGGCGGCCGAAGAAGCGGGCGGTGCTGGTTTGGTGAACTTCGGGATGCTGATCACCGCGACTGTCACCGATCGCGAGCGTGAGCAGGACGCTAGAGCTGCGATCGACAATCTCTCCGCCACGGCGCGCCTGCGGGTACGCCTCGTGCACGGTTCGCAGGATTCCGCCTTCGCGGCCGCGCTGCCTCTCGGCTTGGTGTTGCCCAAGCATCTGCAGGTGCCCGCCGAAGTTAGGGGGCAGCTGTGAGTGTCGACCGCAACCGCACCAAGGGTCGCAAGGAACGTCAGGCGCTTGCGCGGCTTCAGCGCGAGGAGGCGACAGCGAAGCGGCTGCAGCAACGACGCCGTCCCTCCTCGAGAGGGTGGTGGCACGCCGCAGCCGGCGGGGCCAACATCATCCAGCCCGTTGACGAGTACCGCGGCACGACAGTTCAGGTCTGCGGGCTGTGGCCATACGTTGTGGGGGCAGGCACGCCGATGGTGGGCGTGCCACTGGGCTTGAACCTCATCAACGGGTCAACGGTCTGCGGCGACCCGATCTCCTGGTTCCAGCAAAACCTCATCGGCAACCCTTCCGTGTTCGTGCTGGGCCTGCCGGGACTTGGCAAGTCCACGATCATCCGCCGCATGGCTGCCGGCGGTGCAGGGTTCGGTGCGTTGCCGCTGGTGCTGGGCGACCTGAAGCCGGACTACGTCGACCTGATCAAGGCGCTCGGTGGGCAGGTCATCACGCTCGGCCGCGGCCGCGGGCACCTGAACGTGTTGGATCCCGGCGAGGCGATCGAGGCGGCCGAACGGTTGCGGGCGGCAGGCAAAGAGAAGGAGCGCCAACAGGTTTTGGCTGACGCTCACGGCCGTCGCCACACGATGGTGTCGGCGTTGTTGACGATCCTGCGCAAGGAGCCTCCCACCGACCGTGAAGAGTCGATCATCGACCGGGCGCTGAAAGTCCTCGACGAGCGCAACGAGGGCGTGCCCGTGCTGGGCGACCTGTTGAAGGTGATCCAAGAGGCACCGCAGGAGGTGCGCGACGTCGCTCTCGACCGCGGTGACGACGCCCGCTACAAGAAGATCACCGAGAACCTCGAAGCGTCCCTCATAAGCCTCACCTCCGGTGGGCGGCTGGGCGAGACGTTCGCGGGCAAGACTGACGTACCGATGCTCCGTGACCGGCCCGTGGTCTACGACGTCTCCTCCATCGACGACTCGGACACCGACCTGCAGGCGGCCATGCTCTTGGCGTGCTGGTCGGCTGGCTTCGGCACCGTAACGGTCGCGAACGCCTTGGCGGATGCCGGGCTTGAGCCGCGGCGCCACTACTTCGTCATCCTCGACGAGTTGTGGCGTGCCCTGCGCGCGGGACGCGGCATGGTCGACCGAGTCGACGCGCTGACTCGCCTAAACCGCCAACGCGGCGTCGGTTTGGCGATGATTTCCCACACGATGAGCGACCTTCTCGCCCTCCCCACGGAGGAGGAGCGGATGAAGGCTCGCGGCTTCGTGGAACGCGCTGGCATGGTCGTCGCCGGCGGGCTTCCGAGTGCCGAAATGTCCATGCTCACCTCAGCCATTCCGCTGTCGAAAGCGGAACAGGATCTCCTAATCTCCTGGCAGGACCCACCAGCTTGGGACTCGTCGACCGGGAGGGAGGCGGAACCTCCCGGCCGCGGCAAGTTCTTGGTCAAGGTGGGCGGGCATCCCGGCACACCCTTGAAGGTGCAGCTGATGGCCATGGAGCTGGCGGTCAACGACACCAACCGCATGTGGCACGCCGGGGACCGGCGACCAGTCGTTCTTACCGAAGACCCGGAGCTGATCGCGGTGCTGGATCCACACCGCGCGGAGGGTGCTGCGTGAGCCAGACGAATCGTCGACCCGAGCCGGGACGCGTGGACTCGACGACGATCCTGGTCGGCATCGTCGTCGTGCTCGTTCTCGGCGTTGTCGGCGTGCTGTGGGGATCAGTGACGATCGGCTCACGGCTTGACGGTGTGAACCCGACTCTGACCCGCAACCCGCTCGAGGTCGTCTTCGGCCTCATCCGGGGCCGAGTTGTCTGGCCCGCTTCCGCGACCTGGCTGACCGTCGTCTTCGCGGTCATCCTTCTGGCGATCGCCACCGGTCTTGGCATCCTGATCGGTCGGGTCCGGAGCAAGCGCACCCGGGTCGACCGGTCGGCTGCTTATCTGGCTCGAGGTCGCGACCTTTCCGAGCTGGGCCGCAAGGGCGCGAGTCGTACGGCACAGCGGCTGGGCGTGCAGGGTACGCCGGGGATCCCGCTTGGGCGCTCGATTCCCGGCGGCCAGCAGCTTTTCGCGCTCTGGGAGTACGTCATGATCGCGCTGGCCGGCCCTCGCGTCGGCAAGACAACGACACTGGTGATCCCAGCCATTCTCGAAGCCCCCGGCGCCGTCGTGACGACCTCGAACAAGCGCGACACGGTCGACGCGACGCGCGACCCACGTGCGCAGCTTGGCCAAGTGTGGATCTTCGACCCGCAGTCGATCGCGCTCGAACAGCCCACATGGTGGTGGAACCCGCTGTCCTATGTCAAGGATGACGTGAAGGCGTTCAAACTTGCCGAGCACTTCGCCTCCTCCGCCAGGGCGGACGGTGCGGTGCAGGATGCGTTCTTCGAGCCCGCGGGCCAGGACTTGCTCGCAGGCATGCTGCTCGCGGCCGCGCTGCAGAACCGACCGATCACTCAAGTGTTCACCTGGCTCTCCGAGCCGACCAATCAGGAACCCGTCGATGTGCTGCGCGCCCACGACTACGACCTGATCGCCGCCGACGTGCAGGGCGTCATCATGTCGCCGGAGAAGCAACGTGGCGGTGTGTACGGCACTGCACGGCAGATGGCGTCATGTTTGAAGATTCGGGCGATCGAGCGCTGGGTCGCACCGCTTGGAAGCAACTTCTCCGGCGATCGCCGGCCGCAGTTTGACCCGGATGCCTTCGTGCGCGGTACCGGCACCCTCTACTCGCTCTCAAAGGAAGGCCAAGGCAGCGCTGGCGCTCTGGTCACCGCACTCACCGCGGCAGTCGTCGAGGCTGCGGAGGAGTACGCCACCGGTCAGGCCGGCGGGCGCCTCGCGGTACCCATGCTCGTCGTCTTGGACGAGGCCGCGAACGTGTGCCGGTGGAAGAATCTGCCCGACCTCTACTCGCACTACGGTTCGCGTGGGATCCCGATCATGTCGCTGTTCCAGTCCTGGGCGCAAGGGCAGGTTGTCTTCGGTCGAGAAGGCATGCGAAAGCTCTGGTCGGCGTCGAACGTGAAGCTGTACCTCGGGGGAGTGGCGGAGGCTGAGTTTCTGCGCGAGCTCTCCGAGCTCGTCGGGGACTACGACAAGTCCACGGCTTCCGTGAGCTACAACCGCGGCATCAGGTCAACGAACCATCAGCTGCGCCGTGAGCGCATCCTGGACGCAGCCGAGCTGTCGGCGCTGCCCCGCGGCCGCGCAGTGATGTTGTCTTCAGGAACGCCGGCCGCCCTCATCGAGACGGTGCCCTGGATGAAGGGCAAGCACGCCGCGGCGGTGCGTGCGTCGATCGCTGCTCACGATCCGTCTGGGGCGGCTGTGGCCGCCACCGCGCTGCCAATCGCCGTTCCGGTGGCGGCGATTCCCCCTGAGAGCGATCAGGACAGCGAAAAGTGACCGGCGACGTCAAAGAATGGGATGACGAGGCCACACCGGATGCTTCTCCGCCGGCACCGGGCACCGCGGCCGAGCCGACCCTGTTCTTCGGCTCGGTCGACGAGTTCGTGCGCGAGCGGTTGCGGTACACCTACACACGCCGGGTGGGCCCGCAGGGACCGAACCGGTGGTCTGCCGAGTGGTGGAGGTACCCAGAGGCGATCAGTCGTCTCGACGCGCTCTGGCGTTCCTGGGAGGCGCTGCGCCTGGAGCCGACCTTCGGAATGAGCATCTGGTGGCGTGACCACGCCGACCACCACATGAGGATGTTGATGTCGCCCGACGGGCCGTTCGCGGATTCCCGCGATACCAGTGCCCAGGGCGAGCCGCTGCCCTACGCGGCACCCCCGGTGGGGATGTTCGTCGACGTGCGTCTGCTGGCAAGCTGAGCCCGTGAACTACCGATCCACAAGGTGGGCGCTCCTGGCGCCCGGCGATCAGGTTCGACTTCGCCCAAAAGCGCTCTCCCAGTCCTCGCCTGGAAGTCACGGTGGCTGGCCTTGTTGCGCGGGATCTAGCTGACGGCCGCGGCTTCGTTGACGAGGCGGGGTCCACGTTCCGCGAGTACTACTACGACGTGGAGATCCTCACCCTTCCGGCCCCGTAGCTGGAACCTGCCAGCGCTCGAGCAGTTTTCAAGGGTGCCCGATAGGCACCGCAGGCCGCGACATGCCCTTGAAAACAGGGCGATGCGCAGCGAAACCCTCATCTATCGGGGGCGGGTACCCCTGACCCTTAGTCAGCGGATGCGGTAGAATTAGTAGTGGCGGCAGTGCTCGCCACTCTCTGATGCCACCGGCCCGCGCGCCGAGGCAGACGAAGACAAGGTCCTGTGGATCGCACCCTGTAACACCACTCGTTCGATCACTTTCTGATGACCCGACGAGCTGCGCGGAGCACGTCGAGGAAGAAGCATAAAGTGACCACCAATTCCCTGTTCAAGAACGACGTTCGCCTGTTCGCGGATCTCAACGGGCTCAGCTACACAGCTGCACTCCGCGAGTTCGACGCGGACGCTGGCAAGCCAGCCTTCGCCGCGCGCGATCGCAACGCAGTCGGGCCCAACGAGGCGGCCGAGCTGGCCTGGGCGCAAGCCCGCGGGCTCGTCCAGTATTCGCGCTACGCCTGCTTCCACCAGCTGGCGAACGCCAGCGGGCGCGTAGGTCCCGATCACAGTTACACGCATCGCCGTCAGCTATGCGCCATGGATGGCGACTCCCGCTTCAAGGATCACCCCCGCGCATACCTGTTCCGCGGCCCGAACGACTCGCGCCGCCGCACCGCGGTGCTGTCCTTCTCGCCGTACCAGCACTGGAACAGCGAGGCCCTGCACGACGAGCTCGAGGAAATCGTCAGCGAGTTCGACGTGCGCTACCGCATCGGACTCACCCGCGATGTGACCTATGGTGCGGGCACGGTACCGATCGTGTTCTGGAATCCGCGCGTGATCGATCTGGCGTAGCCCCAGGTTGCGGCACCGCCATAGGCTCGTGGGATGACGGTGCCGCATCCTTCGGACTCGACGGCGCAACGTGACGCTGAGCCGCTGATTATCGGCGCTGTTGCCGCTTACATCAGCGAAGAGCTCGCGCCCGCTTCCATCGACTTGGGTGATGGAGTGCGCGTCCAGATTGACGGGGCGACCGTTGATCGGTCGGTTCTGGTTGAGGCATATGCGCACGTCGGTCCCTTGCTCAGCGGCCAGAGCAGGAAGCTGACAACTGACGCGTTCAAGCTGGTTTGGGCAGGCGCACGGCTTGGCGCAAGTCGTTTGATCATCGCGGTGGCGGACACGGATGCGGAGACCTACCTTCAGCGACCGCGCGCCTGGCTAACCGCCGCTCTTCGGGATTCCGCGGTCGAGGTTCTGCGCGTGTCGATCGAGGACGCAGCGCGAGCCCGCGTCGTCGAGGCGCAGCGTGCGCAGTTCAGGTAGCTCGGGGGATGACATCGGGTGTATTGGGAGCACTTCTCCTAAATCCCCCCACCGGCTCCGGCGCACAGACCATGCGCCAGCTGCAGATAGCCAAGGAGCTCCTCGGCTGCAGCAGCGTCACGGTAGCGAACCTCTTCCCGGTTCCGAGCGCCAACATGGCCTCTATCTCGGAGCTGGGAACTGTCTTCGAAGCGTGGCTCCCTGCGCGCGACGCCATCCTCGAACTCTTGGATCACTCCGAGAAAGTTCTCTTTGCGTGGGGAGTCAGCCGCCCCGGCGGCGTCGCAGGAAGGCATTTCGTCGAGCAAGCGACGTGGGTGACTGAGCAGGCCAAGGTCCGCGGTTCAAATGTGTGGGGGCTAGGTGGGCAGCCAAGGCATCCGTCCCGCTGGCATCAGTACGTTAGCGACGTACATGCGCGAACGGCCGCGGGGCCCCACTCGCAACGCATTCAGGAAGCGCTACTTCCCTTTGATCTCTAGCCTGCAATGTCATACAAAGCTTGCAGGTGTTCGCGAGTGGTGACCTTCAACACCTGGTCGCGCACAGCAATCGACTTGAGGTTGAGCGACTTTCGCTTGTCGTTCTCGTCATAGATGACCATCTCGAGGCGACGGAAACGGTGCCCGTGATCTTTCGCGTACGTTGCGAGCCCACGGGCCTTGGCTGGGGCGTCATCGAGGTGAATGCCGTGCGTGTCGATCAGATCGACGGCGACGGTTCCGGCCACGTCGTAGAAGAACAGGAAGTCTGGGTACGCGGGCGCGAGTTCAGTCGGGGATTTGGAGTACGGGAACGCGAGAGCCCACCGTTGCCGCGGCTTGTTCCTGAGCCAGCAAAGAAAGTCCGGCGTATGGAGTTCTGTCTCGACCAGCGCCTCTTCGGGGACTGTCAGTCGATCCGGGAAGTGACCGTCCGCATCCTTGTAGAGGTGTCGCGGCCAATCGGTCGTGCGATCGGTGCGCTTGGAGGCAATAGAGACGGGTAAGTGCATCCCGCCGGCAGTGGGTAATTGGATCCGCTCGCGGAGACGCTCAACTTCGGTGCGCTCGTGCTCGGGGAGGCCATCAATCTGCTCCTGGTATTCCCCAAGCCACTGCTCGAACATCTCTCGTGCTTTGGCCTCCAGTGCGCTGAGAGCCGAATCCTGACGGATGACCGCGATTACTAGTAGGTATGCCTGGTCGGGGGTGATATCGGAATCAGAGTCGAGAATGCGCCGCCAGAGCCTCTCGTGGAGCCCGGCCCCGGCACGATTGCCGGCCTGATCGTAAAGCCGCTCGACGGTGCGGGCGGTGGACTCGATCTGGATGGTGCGGTCTTTGACCGCGCCAGTTACATACTCGAGAGTGGTCGCGGTCAGCCCGATCTTCTTGCTGTCCTGAATCGCCTTCTCGAAGGCTGCCTCACCACGCTTGGTTTGCAACTGATCCCAAAGGAGCTGCGAGAGCCCGTCGGCCACCTCGGAGGGTGCTGCGGGGCGCAACCCGAAATCCGATAGGCATCCCGCGAGCAGCTCGAGCGTGCGGACCGGAGGAAGTCGCTCGAGCCGTGGCACAACGTAAGTTCTCAGATTGCCGATTGATGCCTGGATCCGTGAGAACAGATCGTCGTCTCGGTCGCAGACCACGGACTCCGAGCCATCCTCGGCGTCAATCGCCGGGAAGACGTCTGGATCTCCGGCCTTGAGCTGCTTGATGATGTCTTGCACCGCGCCCCGGTCGTAGTGCGGGAGATAGAGCGCGACGGAGTTGAGAACCTCGTCGTCACTGATCGTCCGGGCGAGAGGGGTGCGGACCATTCGACCGACCAGCTGCGCGATCGCGTCCGACTGGCGTGCCGTACGAAACGACATCATGACTTCCGCACGGGGACAATCCCAACCGGTGGAGAGCGACGTCTTGAAAAACACGACCCGAACCTCGGGATCAGCATCGATGTCGGCCGGCTTGAGGTAGCGCAGCCGTCTCGAGCCATCCACGCTGAGCGGAGCTGGTGCATCACCGAAACTGTGCGCGAATGCATCGGGATGCTGCGGACCTAGAACTTCCTCGATGAGCTCGATGGCTTGGTTTAGGTCAGTCGCCGAGATCGAATCCCCGGATTTGTCCTGGACCTGCACCACCAACACGGGTGCGACGATCGGCTCGCCTTGTTTCTCGCAGTAGCGACGCCAGCGGAGAACGTAGTTCTGTAGGTCTTGGGCTGCGCGCTGGAGGAGGGCCCACTCGGTGTCCTCGAGGCCGACTTGTGGCCGCCAGACGATCGCCCGCTGCTTGATGAGCCCCGACTCGCGAACTTCGGAGATCTCGGCGGTCGCCTTACGGACGGTCCGGGAAGTGCCAGCAATCAGGTCATCGAACCGCTTGGGGGTCGCAGAGATGCCGAGGATCGTTGGGCTCTTGATCATCTCAGGGGAGCCCAAAATGAAGCGCTGAATGATCGAGTTGGGGCCATTGTCAGCGCCCTGTTCCATTCCTCGATGAGCTTCGTCGATTATCAGCAGGAACCGCGAGGGGTCGCGCTCGATGGTCCGATTCAGGATCTCCCAGATCGTGTAACCGGGGCTTTCTGAGGGTGCGACCAGGTGGCTGGTCTCGCGCAACTTCTGAGTGTTGAGAAAGTAGATGCGGCCGGGTGGCAGTTCAGATCCTCGAAAGGAGTTATCGATCTGCACCAGTCGAGGTTCGAGCGAGTCTGAAGCGGATGCGATCCGGCGGCGAGTCTGTTCGTTCACGCTCGGCAGATCGCTCAGCCAGACAACAGTGAGTGTGTCGTCGCTCGCGTGGACAGCATCTCCGTCCAGTAGGGACTCGAGGACGGCCGCCGCCATAACCGTCTTGCCGGCGCCCGTCGGGGCGACCAGAGTCACAGCTTGACCGTCGCCGTCGATACCGACCCGGGAAACCTCGTCGAGACTGAGTCGGACGTTCTGCAGCACTTTTGCCGCTGTCGTTTCTTGGAAGCCAAGGAGTGCGAACTTCATCGATACGCCTCCACTGTGTTGATCCGGAAATTCGATAGATAGTCACGGTAGAGCATCGACGAGGTGAGGTGTGGCGGTAGGCGCGACACCATCTGGCGATATGCGTCTTCAGAGTCTGTGACGAGGAAGACACGTGTGATGCGGGGGAGGTCTTGCAGCTCCTTCACAAAAGCAGAGTAGGCGGATCGTTGGAAGAGGATTGCGTAGTTGCTGCTATCCGAGATCGAATACTGTGCCGACGCGTCGGAGTGGGCTCGCTCGCCTACTCCACCTGCTGCGAGCCATAGCAGCGGTTCGATGGCCGCGAACTCGGACCCTCGGCGTACAGCATCTCGATCGAGGTAGATGAGATCAAAGAACTCCACATTCTCCTCGAATCCGTCAGCGTGGGGTCTTCCGCCGAAGTAGGTTCCCGCGACGGGCTTCCCGCTCGGGGTCTTTCCGGTCAGAGCGGCCTCGATTCGCGGCTTGGTCGCTTGCCGGAAGATGCCTTGCTCTTCGTATTTGTCGTCGCCAGGCAGGAGCCCCTTCTTCTGAAGGACGGTCGCCGTTTTTGCTGCGACTTCGTTGTTGGTCACCAATATCGCTTGCCGGCTTCCGCCGTCCATGGCGTTGATCAGCGCCGTTGCATGGAGTGTGGTGCCGGAGCCGGCAAAGAAGTCCAGGATCAGCGCGTTCGGACGGTCACGGACCACCGTTAGCAGGGTGTCCCGAACGGCATAGAGCGATTTCGGGAAGGGGAAGGCGTCGCGCCGCTCGAGGAACTTGTGCAGCAACGTAGTGCCGTGGCTTCCGGCGTCATGCAAGGTGCTCCACCAGAGGTTCTTGTACTTTTTCCGATCTACTCGAGGTGTCCAGTAGTTGATGGTCCAGCCACGACCGTCGGGGGATGGGCGACCGAGTACGACGCGACCCTCAGCGATTAGGGCGGACATGGTCGACGGGATGTAACGCCAGCAGCGCTGGTTGCCTTCGGCGTCAATCGGCCAGACAGGGGTAAGCCCGTCGACGAGGTCGAAGTTCGGCTCTTCCGTCAGAGGGGGTGCCTCACCTGCGCGTACGACAAGCCCACCCTCAGCGTCGACGTACAAGGGATAGAACTGGCGCCAGCGTTGCGGGCGATAGCTCGACTCGCCGCCGCGGCGGCGAGCGTGCCGAAGCTCCCACAGCGGAAGATCCTCTACCGGGAAAGGCAAGTCGGTGCGTGCGAGGATCTCGACCTCGTCTTCCTCGTCCACCTCATCGTCGACCGCACCATCGTCGTCCGGATCGGCCGCGGCGTGATCAGCCAATTCATCCCCGTCGTCCCACTCGTCACTGTCCTCGGCCTCGTTGGCGTCGTCCCACTCCTGCGACTCCTTGGTCCGCTTGCCAACAAGCAGTTCGGCTTCGTCGGCAGGCAGGCCCCGAATGACGTTCTCGCCGTTGTCGGGAATGCAGAAGATCGCGTACTCAGCGATTCTCGAGAAGTTGAGCTTGCCTGTTCCCTTGGGGTTGATGACGATGCTCACAGTTTGGTGGAGGTAGCCGGGGAAGGTCTGCTCCAGCAAAACACCGAGATGATGTACTTCATGCTCGTCGATAGTGACGACGAGTACGCCGTCGGGCTTGAGAAGGTCCTTGGCCACCTTGAGCCGCTTCTCCATGAACGACAGCCACTTGCTGTGCCGCCAGCGGTCCTGGCCGTCAACGTAGCGGTTGTTGTACTTCCAGTCGCTAGCGCCGGTGTTGTAAGGCGGGTCGATGTAGATCAGGTCGACCTTGCCTCGGTACAGGTATCGAAGGAGCTGCAGAGCGTGATAGTTCTCACCGTTAATCACGGAGTGGAACGGCCGTTCCTCGCTGCGGACGACTGTGTCCACGGAGCTCAACGCCGGGTAGGCAGGCTCGCCGAACCTCTTCACCACGACGAGCTCACGCGGCGGGTATTCAACCAGGTCGCCGTCTGCGTTCCGAGCCACCACGACTTTCGATGTGCTCTTCTCGACCACATACTCTGAGCCGCTGACCTCGGCTCGAAGTTGGACCGCGTCACCCTTCCGGATCGGCGCGCCGTACGCGCGCACTGATTCGGGAAGGTGACGCTCGAATACCAGGCCGAACCGCATCTGCCGAGTCAGCGCGTCGATGCCTGCCTGAAGCTGGGCGCGGAGGCCTTCGTCGGCAACTCGCGCGAGCGCGTCATCAAGCTCTGTCACGAATAATCTCCCGGGTCCGTACGAGATTATCGGCAGGGCACGACTTAGGCCACTTGGCGGCGTTTCTGGCGGCCCAACAGGCGCTGCCCGGGCGTGTCGCGGTCCTCCAACAACCGCCGCTATGGTTGAGAACGCACGTAACGGTTTACCCTGATGCGGATCGGAACGGTCAAAACGCCGCATCCGAACACCTCGATGTCGGATCCTCATAGGTGCTCTAAAGTGCTTCTGACCAGCACTTTTCATTCGCCGATAATGTACCTTATGTCAAGTCGAAGTCGCACTA
>JBIITJ010000069.1:0-12980 GCA_044340535.1 Rhodoglobus sp. | reverse complement strand
TCACCAGCAGGTACTCGATGTTGCGCACGAGATGCTCAACCGACTTGCGGGTACCGAGGTCGTTGGTTCCCACCATCAGCGCTATGGCTTCGGGTCGCAACTCGATCACGTCGTCCAGCCGGGCCACCACGTCGTCGGTGGTGTCGCCACTGACCCCCAGGTTGACCGCCTGGCGGTCGGGGAACCAGTCGGCCCAACTGCCGTGGTTGGTGAGGCTATCGCCGAGGAAAACCGTCAGCGGCCGCGCATCCGCGGTGTCGTTCTCAGTCATGTGTGCATCCGTCCGGGGCGGGATATCGGGCCCCCATCTATCATGCGCCCTTCTGCCCGAGGACTCCAGAGCTAGCCGACGTCGGCCTCATTCGCGACCGCAGCAGCCAGCCAGGTATCGAGTTGGGAGGGCTTATCGGTGATGATCCCGTCGACCCCGAGAGCGACGGCGCTCGCCCAGGACTGCTCGCTGTTGAGGGTGTATACGAGAACCCCGAGGCCCGCTTCGCGGATGCGCGAGACCGTCTCGGGGTTCTCGTCGGCGAACCTGCCGCTCGTGACGATGGCAACGGCACCACACGTCGCCGCGAGCGTCGCGGGATTGCCCACCACCTCGCGGGACACGATCACCCGCTGCACCCCTGGCGCCACCTCGCGCATGGCGGAAAGGCTCCGGATGTCGAAGCTCGCGACCACGACGCGGGCACCGAGGCCCCTCAGCTCGAGGTCACGGGCAACGGGGACGAGTTGCTCCGCGGTCCACGAGCCCTTCAGCTCGAGCAGCAGGCCCTTCTCCGAGCCCTCGAGCAGGTCGAGCAACTCGGCCAGTGACGGCACCTGAACACCGGCGAACTCCGGCGAGTGCCAACTGCCGGCATCCAGGGTGCGTAGTTCGGCCCAGGTGATGTCCCAGACCGGCCCGGTGCCGTCGGTGGTGCGATCCAGCGTCCAGTCGTGCATGAGGACCGGCACGCCGTCCGAGGTCAGCTGGAGGTCTGCCTCAAGATAGGCGATGTCACTCTCGAGCGCGCGCTGGAACGCGGGAATCGTGTTCTCGGGCGCACCCACGCTGTCGCCCCGATGCCCGGCCACGAACGCAAGCCCGCCGGGTGAGCGCATGGCCACGAAGCCGGTGGCTTCGACCCGGGTGGGGACGGTGCTCGTGACCATGACGAGCACGAGTGCGAGGCCAACCGAGATCGCCACGAGCGCGGCGGCTCGCCGAGGGGTCGGGTAGTTCCCGTGCGTCGTCATCATTGACTCGCCGATCTGATCGAACGGTCCGCTGCGGTGCGGGTGCTGCCACAGGGCTTCAGGAGCACTATATCGGCAGCGTTACCATTTCGTTACCTTACCGCGCGGCGTCAATCTCGTGACGGAACGGGATGGAGGGCACCGCACCCGCGCGTTGCACGGAGAGCGACGCAGCCGTCACCGCGAAGCCCACCGCCTCCTCCAGCACCTCGCCCCGGGACAGCGCAGCGACCAGCGCCCCGCAGAAGGTGTCACCGGCCCCTGTCGTGTCGACGGCCTCGATGTTCGGGGCGGGTACCACGGCATCTGCCACGCCTGCGCGGTGCAGCACCGCCCCCAACTCACCGTGAGTGACGATCACCACGGGGACCAGGCCGATAAGGTCGCGACCCTGGGCGAGGAACGCCGCCTCGTGTTCGTTGACGACGAGGATATCCACGTCCCCGAGAAGCATCTCGGGCAACGTGGTGACCGGCGCCGCGTTCAGCACGACCGTCGTGGCGGCAGCGCGGGCGATCCTCGCCGCCTCCGCGACGGTGTCGAGCGGGATCTCGAGTTGCATGACCAGGTACTCGGCGGCGCGCAGCGCCGAGGCATCCTGATCCGTCAGGCGACCCAGCAAGGCGTTGGCGCCCGCCTCGACGATGATGCTGTTCTCCCCCGAATCGTCGACCGCGATGAGCGCCGTCCCGGTAGGGGCGTCGGCGGTGCGCAGGAGCGCCACGTCGACCCCGGCCTCGACCAGGCTCGCGCGGATGACACCGCCGGACGCGTCCGCACCGACGGCACCGATGAATGCGGTTGAGGCACCGGCCCGCGCCGCCGCTACCGCCTGGTTCTGGCCCTTACCGCCGGGCGCCGTCGAGAAGCCCGAGGACAGCACCGTCTCCCCCGGAGCCGGAATCGCCCGCACCCGGAACACCTGGTCGAGGTTGGCGCTACCGACGATGACGACGCTTGCTGCTGGCACAGCCCTTAGGTTACGGCGTGCGCGCCGCAGGCCGGGCAACCGCGGCCTCGGTGATCCGGTTGGCCATTCCGCTGAAGATGATGCCGTGGAAAGGCAGGATCGCAAACCAGTACAGCCTGCCTCCCAGCCCGCTCGGGAAGAAGACCGCGCGCTGGCGGTAGACCGACCCGCCCCGGGCATCCGCCTCGGCGCTCATCTCCAGCCAGGCCTGGCCCGGAACCTTCATCTCGGCGCGCAACCGCAGCAGGCGTCCACGCTCGAGAGTCTCCACACGCCAGAAATCGAGTGCCTCTCCGACCGCCAGGCGGGAAGCGTGCCTGCGGCCCCGGCGCAGGCCGACACCGCCGACAAGCTTGTCGGCCCAGCCGCGCAGGGCCCAGGCCAGCGGGAAGGAATACCAGCCGTTTTCACCGCCGATGCCCTCGATCACGGCCCACAACCGCTCGACGGGCGCGTCGCTGTGCCGCTCACGGAGATCGGTGTAGACCGTGTGGCCCGTCCAGTCCGGGTCGCTGGGGATCAGGTTGCTCGGCGCGCCGGCGACAGTGGAGTTCTGCCAGCTCGTCTCCACCTCCCCGTCGCGCACCTTCGCAAGCGCCAGCCGCACGGCTCGGCGGTACCCCGTCAGGCCACCCTCCGGGTCGGGGATGTAGCGGGCAATATCGTGCTCGGACGTGACACAGTCGAACTGCAGCGACTCGATGATCGGCACCGCCAGGGCCCGCGGGATCGGCGTGACGAGGTTGACCCACTGTGATGCGAGCCATGGCGTGAGCACGGGCAGGCTCGCGATGGGGCGCTGCCGCAGGCCCGCCTCGAGGGCGTAACCGTTCATCATCTGCCCGTACCGCAGCACGTCGGGGCCACCGATGTCGAACGTCCGATTCACGTCCTCGGGCAGTCGCGCAGCGGCGGCGAGGTAATACAGCACGTCGCGCACCGCGATGGGTTGGATGTGGTTGCGCACCCACCGGGGCGCCGGCATGTACGGCAGCACCTCGGTGAGGTGCCGAATCATCTCGAACGACGCAGAGCCTGAACCGATCACGACCCCCGCCTGGAATGCCACGGTGGGCACTCCCGAATCGAGCAGGATGCGCCCCACCGCTTCGCGGCTGCGCAGGTGGCGACTGAGCGACTCGACCGGGACGTCGGGATGCAGCCCGCCGAGGTACACGATGCGGCGGACTCCCGCCGACTTCGCCGCCCCGGCCACGGTGCGCGCCACCGCGCCCTCGGTCGCCTCGAAATCTCCCTTGCTGCCCATGGCGTGCACGAGGTAGTAGACGACCTCCATGCCCTCCACCGCCCGCGCCACCGCATGGGCGTCAGTGAGATCACCCGTGACCACGTCGACCCCCGAGGCCCACGGGGCATCCCGCAATTTGAGCGGGTCGCGCACCAGCACCCGCACCTCGTGCCCGGCCTCGGCGAGTCGTGGGGCGAGCCTGCCGCCGATGTAGCCGGTGGCACCGGTGACGAGTATGCGCATGGCCCGAGCCTAAGCTGCGCCGCCGATCGCGGCAGCGCCTTGACAGTGGCCGGTTAGGAGAGGGATCCGCTGTGCCTGCCCTGGACGTCGTCGAGGTGGCGGGCCCAGCCCGCTTCGCGGTCGCGCCGCCAGTGCGCCCAGTCGACAGGATGCCCCCGCAGCAGGTCTTCGAGCTGCTCGAGGTTCACGAGCCAGTCGGCCTGGAGGCTCGCGGAGAACTGGCGGTTAATGCTCGCCTCCACGACAACGGTCAGGTGTGTGCTCGTCCCGCGACTTCCGCCCTCGACCTCCTCCAGGGAAAACTCGATCCCGCCGCCCTCGTCCTGGATGCGCAGCAACTCCAGCGGATGCATCGCGGTCACCCGGCCGGCGAATAACGGCTGGCCGGGGCGACTGATGCCCAGGCTGTACTCGCCCCCCACCTCCGGGGCGACGGTCGCCTCGGCGAGCCATCCCGAGACGAGCTCGGCATCGACCAGCGCGTCCCACACGATGACAGGCGGAAACTCGTAGTCGCTCTCGAACCGCATGACCACATGTTCCATGGCGTCATGGTACGTCCAGTCCCCGACAGGCCATTGGCCCCGCGCCGAGCGAATATGCTGTGCGAGTGAGTCTCCAGCCCCCTGCCCGGCGCAATGCTGCGCTCGTCACCGTCGACATCATTGCGAGCATTGCCCTGCTCGCTTTCGGTGCGGTGCTCTCCCTGATCGCCATCAGCTACGCGACGCTCTACAACGAACTCATCTCCGAGTGCGGCCCGGGCAGCTACGAAGGCCTGCAGTGCAACGGGGCCGCGCTGTCTGCCGCTGTCATCGGGCTCATCACCGTCACTGTGCTGGCCTACTTCCTGGCGGTCGGAATGGTCATCGTGTCACTGATCCGTAAGCGCTATACCTTCTGGTGGCCACTGGGCGCAGTGGTCATCGTCACCGCGGCGTTCTACGTCTCCACCTGGGTCGTGGGAATGACGGTGCCAGCGTGAGCGCCCGTTATGCCCTCGGAGTCGACCTCGGCGGTACCAAGATCGAGGCGGCCCTGGTCGACGAGCAGGGAGTGGTGCTTGCGGGCAGTCGCTTCCGGCAGCCGACGGGTGGGGCCTCGTCGAGCGACCAGCTGGCCGCGAGCGCAGAATCCGTCGTTCTGCAGGCCCTCGCCACCCTGCCCGTCGGCGCAACCCTCACCGGGGTCGGAATCGGTTCAGCCGGACCGATCACCGTAGCGGAAGGCCTCGTGTCACCGCTGAACCTTCCAGCGTGGCGCGACTACCCCCTGCGAGACCAGGTTGCGGCCCTCGTCCCCGGTGTCGCTGTGACCCTGCGGATGGACGGCGAGTGCATCGCGCTGGCCGAACAATGGGTGGGTGCAGCGCAGGGCGAGACGAACCTCATGGGCATGGTCGTGTCGACGGGAATCGGTGGCGGGCTCATCCTCGACGGCCGGGTGGTCGCAGGCCCCACCGGCAACGCAGGCCACATCGGGCACGTTGAGGTGGGTGGCTTCGACGAGCCCTGCCTGTGCGGTGGCACGGGATGCGTCGAGGCCGTGGCATCCGGACCACGCACCGTTGCCTGGGCGCAGAGCCAGGGCTGGACGGGCGCTAGCGGCGAGGACCTCGCGGTGGACTACGCGGCGGGCAACCCGATCGCGATCGCCGCCGTGACCCGGTGCGGCACCGCGGTGGGCCAGGCCATCGCTTCGGCGACCGCCCTCGTCGATCTCGACGTAGTCGCGATCGGCGGCGGCTTCTCGCACGTCACCCCCGACCTGTTCGACATCGTGCGCAAGGCCGTCGCGCGGCGTTCGCCGTTCCCCTTCGTGGCGAAGGTGCGGGTCATCCCGTCTGGACTCTCCGGCGAGGGGCCGCTCATTGGCGCGGCCGCCCTCGTGCACAGGGCGGCGCTGCTTTAGGCGCCCTGTGCGACCGCGAGTATCTCGCGTACGCGCTGTTCGTCTGCCCGCATCTGCTCGGCGAGCGCCTCCGCGCCCGAGAACTTGCGCATGCCGCGCACATAGTCGACGAAGGAGACCTCGACGACCTGCCCATACAGGTCGAACCGCTGGTCCAGTGCGTGCGCCTCCACCTGTTTCTCCGGCACCCCGCCAAAGGTGGGGTTGTTGCCCACCGACACCGCTGCCGGATACCGCACCCCGCCGACGGTGAGCCAGGCGGCGTAGACGCCGTCTGCGGGCACGAAGCCCTCGACATCCTGCGAGAGGTTAGCGGTCGGGTACCCGAGGGTGCGCCCGCGTTCGGCCCCGTGCACCACCTCGGCGCGGATCGTCGGAAGCGCCCCGAGCAGGTTGGCGGCCTCGCGCACCCGGCCGGCCTCCAGTAGCTCGCGCACCCAGGTTGACGACACGCGGCGTTCACCAGTGGGAGCAACGTCGTCGACAACGATCACCTCAAAACCGGCCGACGCGCCCAAGTCGCGCAGCATCTCAACGGTCCCCGCGCCGCGGGCACCGAAGCGGAAGTCGGAGCCGACGAAAACCACCTGCGCTTTGAGGGCGTCGATAAGGATGCTCCGCACGAACTCTTCCGGCGGAAGTGCCGCAAACTCCCGATCAAAGGTGACCATGAGTGCGGCATCGATTCCGGTGCCCGCGAGCAACTCGAGCTTCTGGGCTGTGCTGGTGAGCGACAGCGGGCAGGCCTCGGGGCGCAGCAGGCTGAGGGGATTGCGGTCGAACGTGACGACCGCAGAGCGCAGGCCGCGGTCTGCCGCGATCACCTTCAGGCTCGCGATCACGGCCCGGTGACCGCCGTGCACCCCGTCGAACTTGCCGATCGTGACCGCGCTCGGGCCGAAGTCGGCAGGAACCTCCGCAGGCGCCAGGAAGGTCTGCATGTCAGGCGACCGCGGGCCTGGGACGCTGGCGGATCAGCCAGAGGATCCCGAGGCTCGGCAGGATAAGTGGGATGAAAACGTACCCGCGACCGAAGTACGACCACACGGTGTCGGCGGGGAACAGCGACGCGTCGAACACGCTGAGGGTGCCCACGACGAGCACGCCGAGAAGCTCAAACACGATCGTCGCCCACGCCACCCGGTACCAGGCATCCCCTCGGCGCAGAAGGGCAACGGTAGCGAGGATGTAGACCAGCCCGGCGAGGCCGGACAGCAGGTAGGCGACGGGCGCCTCGTCGAAGCGGGTGATGATCTGCACGGCCGAGCGCGCCGTCGCGGCGAGCGCGAGAATGGCGTAAACGGCGATGAGCACGCGGCCGACGCCGACCGCCCTGCTGGAACTCGTAGTGGACATCGGAGATAACTTTAGGCGCTCTGGACGAACCAGATTTGACCCATGCGGTAGATCATCACCGCGATGGCGAGGCAAGCGACACCGATGACGGCGGTGCTCCACCGGTCACGGTCGATGAGGGCCCACAGCACGGCCGCCGGTGGGATCAGCACAGCCGAGACCAGGTAGACCCAGAACTCCAGCAGGCTGCCGGTCGGCGAGTTGCCAACGGCCGGGGCGATGAGGGCAACCACCACCTGTGCCAACAGCAGCAGCTCCACGATCGCGGCGGCCCCGATCGTGTAGTCGCTCGGCTTGCGACCGGCGAGCCCCAGGATGAGGGCGAACAGCCCGGCAGCTACCGCTACGGCGACCTGCAGGTACTCGAACCAGGCGATCATGGCACCACCGTATCGGGGGGGAAGTTCACGAGAACCCGCGCCCGCCCGCCGTCGTTCTCCACCAGCCCGACCAGTCGGCCGTCGGGTGCGATGGCCGCGAGGGTGCCTGCAGGCGTCTCACCGAGGCGGATCTGCTTGCCGTGCCCCAGGTCAGCGGCCTCCCCCTCGTCGAGATCCACGCGAGGGAACAGGGCGGTCGCCACGTCCGTCGGGGCAATCAGGTGATCGGCGAGGTCGTCGTCGAGACCGGATGCCCCCGCCACCGTAAACGGACCGATGCGGGTCCTCCGCAGCGCCGTGAGGTGCCCCCCAACCCCGAGGGTGGCGCCGAGGTCACGTGCGAGCGCCCTGATGTACGTGCCGGACGAGCACTGCACACGCACGTCGAGATCAATCCACTCGCCACGACGGGTCTCGAGAACGTCGAACTCCGAGACCGTCACCGCGCGCTCGGCCAGCACGACCTCCTCGCCCTCCCGGGCGAGCGTGTATGCCCGGCGACCGTCAACCTTGATGGCGCTCACGGAACTGGGCCGCTGGGCGATGTGGCCGGTCAGCCCCGCCACTCCGGCCGCGATGGCGGCGTCGGTCGCGGTGGCGAGGGCGGGGGCATCCGCCCGCTCCCCCAGCTCGCCTTCGGCGTCGTCGGTATTCGTCCCGGCGCCCAGGCGGATGGTCGCCGTGTATTCCTTCTCGAGGCCCACGACCCAGGTCAGCAGTCGCGTCGAGTTGTTAACGCCGAGCACCAGCAGGCCGGTCGCCATCGGGTCGAGAGTCCCGGCGTGCCCGACCTTGCGGGTGCCGATGATCTTGCGGGTGCGCGAAACGACGTCGTGGCTCGTGATGGCCTGCGGCTTGTCGACGAGCAGGATGCCACTGGCGGGGTTACGCGGGGGCTTGCTCATTCGGGCCAGAATATCAGCCTAGGATTCGAGCATGCAGATCGGTGTCGTCGGTGCGGGTGCGGTTGGCGGCGCAATCGCAGCCCTGCTGGCGAGGGCGGGCCACGAGGTCGAAGTCACGGCCCGCGGTGAGCACCTCGAGACGATCCGCGAGCACGGCATCAGGCTGGCGGGCGGCTGGGGCGACTACACGGCGCACGTGCGGGCGGGCGAAACCCTGGGGCTGGCCGCCGAGCTCGTGGTCGTCGCGACGAAAGCCCAGGACGCCGAGCAGGCAATCCTCGAGAACCTCGCGATCCTGCGCGGCGGGCCCGTCGTGGTCGTGCAGAACGGACTCGACTCCATCAACACGGCCAAAGCCGCCTCACCCCGCTCCGACGTGGTCGGCGGCCTCGCGACCTTCGCCGCCTCCTACCTCTCCCCCGGCACCGTCACCATCACGACGGCAGGGCCGACCTACGTGGGAGTCGCCCGCGGTGAGTCGGATGTTCCGGCGCGCTACGCCGCCCGGATCCTCAACGAAGCACTGCCCACGAGCGTGGTGCCCAACTTCGAGGGAGCCCAGTGGACGAAGCTCGTGATCAACCAGGTCAACGCGCTGCCCGCGATAACGGGGTTCAGCGTGCAGGAGGTCGTCGCCCATCGCCAGTTACGTCTCGTCATGACCGCGAGCATGCGCGAGTGCGTGCGGGTGGGCCTCGCGAGCGGCGTGCGGTTCGAGAAGCTGCAGGGACTCGGCCCCGACGGCCTTCGCCTGTTCTCGGCGCTACCGCTGTGGCTGGGGCAGGCGCTGCCTGCCCTCATGAGTGCGCGGATCGGACGGGTGCCCAACCCGGGGTCGACCCTTCAGAGCATCCGGCGCGGCCAAGCGACCGAAATCGACTACCTGAACGGCGCGGTCGTGCGCGCTGCCGAGGCGATCGGGCAGGGGGCGCCCGTCAACGCGACGCTCGTCTCGCTTGTGCACCGGGTCGAAGAGTTCGGCGAGTTCGTCACCCCGGCCGAGGTGGCTCAGCAGCTGTCAGCAAAAACGCGGCGCGGGTGATCCCAGTCGCTGTTGTCGACGATTGCACTCGCGCTTGCGCGGCGCGATGACTCTGCGGCACGACCGCCCTGGGTATCGTCCAACCAGACAGACCAGTTCCACAGCCCCCTCGTCTCCGGGTCGTCCAAGGCGCCACCGACCACGATAAGGGTGGCATCCGATCCGGCAGGAACGCCCGCCGCGTCCCCGAGGTCGGGCGAGAGGACCTCGCCGCGGCGGAACGGGCCGACAAGGGCCTCACGAATCCGGTCGGTGGCAACACCGTCGATGGAGGCACGGATGACCGCGTGGCCCTTACCTCGGAGGGCGTCGGCGAGGGCATCCGCAAACTGCGTTTTGCCCGCCCCGTCGATGCCGTCGACGGCCAAGAGCGTGCGGCCGGTGGCGTAATTGTGCAGGAACTCCTCGGCGAGGGAGTCGAGCACATCGGCTTTCAGCGGTGTCCAACGAGGCATGCTGCCAGTCTAGGTTTGATGGGTGACCATTGCCGGGGCCGTGAACGAGTGGTTCCTCGAGAACCGGCGTGACCTGCCGTGGCGGCATCCGGAATTCGGGGCCTGGGGCATCCTGGTGAGCGAGATCATGCTGCAGCAAACGCCCGTCGCTCGGGTCATCCCCCGGTTGGAGCAGTGGCTTCAGCGTTGGCCGACGCCCGCCGACCTGGCCGCATCGCCGCCCGGTGACGCGGTGCGGGCGTGGGAGCGTCTCGGTTACCCGCGGCGTGCCCTCGCCCTGCATGCGGCGGCCGTCGCCATCACCGAACGCCACGGCGGGGTGGTGCCCTCTGCGGTGCCCGAGTTGCTCGCGCTGCCCGGCATCGGTGACTACACCGCTCGCGCCGTCGCCGCGTTTGCCTACGGCAGGCGGCATCCCGTGGTCGACACCAATGTGCGCCGGGTCATCGCGCGTGCCCAGCTCGGCCAGGGGCTGGCGGGCCCGCCCTCAACGAAGCGGGACCTGGCGGCGATGGAGGCCCTGCTGCCGGCCGACGAGACGGATGCCCGGCTCTTCAATGCCGCCATGATGGAGCTCGGCGCAATCGTGTGCACCGCGCGCGCCCCGCGGTGCGAGGCCTGCCCGATCGCGGACGCCTGCCGGTGGCGAGCCGCCGGCTACCCGGAGTACGAGGGCCCACGGGCGGCCGTGCAGAAGAAGTTCGAGGGCTCCGACCGGCAGGTCCGGGGGCTGATCATGGCGGAGCTGCGCGGCAGCGACATCCCGGTCACCGCGGCGGAGATCTCCGTCGTCTGGCCCGACGACCAACAACGAGCTCGCGCGCTGGCGGGCCTGCTCAGCGACGGGCTGGTGGTGGCTGTCGACGGTGGTTACGAACTGCCTGGTTAGCCGAAGCTGCCGATGATGAGGCCCGCGACCGTGAGGCTCACGATGTCGCCGCCGACCTCGATGAGCCACACTCGCAGGCCCTGGCCGGAGAACAAGCGGTGTGAGAGCGAGCTGGCCGCCGCGATTCCGACGCCCAGCAGCAACCCGATGAGCGCCCCGCCGAGCGGGCCTGTCGCGGAGGCCAGTTCGATCACAATCGCCGTGGCGATGACCTGCACGAGCGCCCCCACCGCGGTGAGCCCGAACACGAGCGCCGGGCCGTGCCCGTTGGGGGCGTCCTGCGGGTCAGAGCCCAGCGCCTTCACCCAGAGCGGGTAGAAGGTCTTCGGACCGAACCAGATGGCCCCGATGGCAAAGAACGCGACGAACGCGAGGAGGACTGCAAGCCAGTTGAGCTCAGCGAGAATCATGCGCCGAGTGTACTGAGCAATGGTGCTGGCGGCTAGGCATCCGCGGGAGCCAGACTGGAGGGGTGCCGGAACTCCCCGAAGTCCACGCCCTCGCGGTCGACCTCGGCGCGCGCCTCGCCGGGCGCACCGTCGACCGGCTCGACCTGATCTCGTTCGCCGCGCTGAAAACCTTCGACCCGCCAGTGTCGGCACTGCACGGGATGCCCGTGACGGGCGTCACCCGGCGCGGCAAGTACCTCGACCTCTGCGTGGGCAAGCTGCACCTCGTCATCCACCTCGCCCGGGCGGGCTGGATCCGGTGGAGGGATGCCGCACCCGCCGCCACGGCGCGGCCCGGACGCGGGCCACTGGCGGCGCGGCTCGTCCTCGACGACGGCAGCGGTTTCGACCTCACCGAGGCGGGCACGAAGAAGTCGCTCGCGATCCACCTGGTCCGCGATCCGCTGGAGATCGAGCGGGTCGCGACCCTCGGGCCGGATCCTCTCGATACGGCTTTCACGGTTGACGTGCTCGCGGGCATCCTGGCGTCGAAGGGCCGCTCCCAGATCAAGGGCGTCCTAAGGAGCCAGTCGGTGATCGCGGGTATCGGCAACGCGTACTCGGACGAGATCCTGCACGCCGCGAAGATGTCGCCGTTCAAGCCTGCCGCCATGACCGACGAGGAGGTGGTTCGACTGCACTTCGCCATACAGGAGACGCTGCGTGCCGCGATCGCCCGCGAGGAGGGCCTCGCCGCCTCAGAGCTTAAGCGCGAGAAGAAGACCAACCTGCAGGTGCATGGTCGCACCGGTCAGGCGTGCCCGGTCTGCGGCGACACGGTGCGCCAGGTGCGCTTTGCGGACTCGAGCCTCGAGTACTGCCCCACCTGCCAGACGGGCGGCAAGCCGCTCGCCGACCGGGTGCTGTCGAGGCTGCTGAAGTAGCTCAGCGCACCCAGCGGGCGATGAGCACGGGAGACCCGAGCAGTTCGTAGTGCTCCGTCTGCCCGTCGGGCCGGAAGCCGTTGCGACGATAGAACGCCTGGGCCCGGGGGTTGTCGGCGGCCACCCACAGGAACGCTCCAGCAGTGCCGATGGCGGCGTCGAGCAGGGCTTGCCCTACCCCCGACCCGTGGGCGGATGCCAGGGCGTAGATGCCGTTGACCTCGAGGGCCCGCGGGTGTTCGGCGGCGTCACGGACCGCTGCCGTCGCCCAGGCCACGACGACGCCGTCCAGCTCGCCGACAAACACCGCCTGGCCGTCGGTGAGGATGTTGTCACGCCAACGCTCCACGCGGTCGGCGGGATCGAGGGCATCGAGCCGCTCGGTGTCGACCAGGTGGCGATACGTCTGCTGCCAGGCGCGGACATGGATCGCGGCGATAGCCTCCGCGTCCCCGGCCACCGCCGGGCGCACCGCGACGCGATCGCTCATGGCTAGGCCCGGTCATCCTCGTCGTCGTCAGTGTCATCGTCGTCAGTGTCGTCGTCTTCAGCGATCAGCCGTGGCTTGACGTATGGGTCCTCGTCGCCGGCGTACTGCGCGGTTTTCTTGAGCGACTCGACTTCGGCATCGCGGGCGGCCGCCTGGGAGAGCAGCGAGTCGATGAGGGCCGCGTTCTCGGGGATGCCGTCGGCAATGAACTCGAGCGAGGGGGTGAGTCGCGCGGTGATGTTCTTGCCCACTTCGCTGCGCAGCATCCCGGTCGCCGACTTGAGGGCCGCTGCCGTGTCGGCGCGCTCCTCGTCGGTGCCGTAAACGGTGTAGAACACCGAGGCGTGCTGCAGGTCACCCGTGACCCTAACGTCGGTGATGGTCACAAAGCCCATGCGCGGGTCTTTGACCCCGCGCTCAAGCGTCTTCGCCACAATGACTTTGATGCGGTCCGCCATCTTCGCGGCCCGAGCTGCATCCACCATCTTGAATCTCCTGCCGTCCGCTCGTTC
>JBIITJ010000009.1:0-58338 GCA_044340535.1 Rhodoglobus sp. | reverse complement strand
TCCACCAAGCCTTACGGAAATGGAGCACGATCGATGAGCACTGAGTCAGAACCCGGCCACGGAAGCTCGCCGGCCGCCTGGACCGCTGTCATCATCATGCTGGTCGCCTTCACGATCGGCACTTTCGCCTTCTGGTTCAACATGCCGTGGCTCGTTGTCGCTTCGGCTGTGCTTCTCGTTCTCGGGCTCGTTGTCGGCCAGGTCATGGCCAAGCTCGGGTACGGCGTCGGCGGCGACAAGCTGCAGACGAAAGCACACGGCTAGGTGCTCTCCGAACTCGTAGCCGGAGCCCTCGCCGACGCGGCCGACCGGCGCGCACTGCGCAGCCTCGCCGAGGTTGAAGCTGAAGCGCTTAACCGCGATCCCGCGCTTGACGTCCTCGCCGCGCTCGCGCCGCGAAGCACCGTGCACATCATCGCCGAGATCAAGCGCGCGAGCCCGTCGCGCGGCGCACTTGCCGACATCCCTGATCCAACCGCCTTGGCCATGGCTTACGAGACCGGCGGGGCGAGCGCGATCAGCGTGCTGACCGAGGGTCGTCGTTTCGGTGGCTCCCTCGAGGACCTGGAAGCGGTGCGGGACGTGGCCTCGATCCCCGTGCTCCGCAAGGACTTCATCGCCGAGCCGTACCAGGTCTTCGAGGCGCGAGCCGCCGGTGCCGACTTGGTGTTGTTGATCGTTGCGGCGCTCGAACAGCCCAAACTCGTGGAGCTGTTCACTCTCATCAACGGCCTTGGGATGACCCCGCTCGTGGAAACCCACAGTGCGGACGAGGTCGATCGCGCCCTCGACCTCGGGGCCGACGTCATCGGTGTCAACGCCCGCGACCTCAGCACGTTCGAGCTCGACCAGGAGCTCTTCGGCTCCCTCGCCGACCGGATCCCGAGCGGGGTCATCCGCATCGCCGAGTCGGCCGTGAAGACTCCCGCCGACGTCGCCCACTATCGCCGCGCCGGCGCCGACGTCGTGCTGGTCGGCGAAGCGCTCGTCACCGGTGACGACCCCGCCGCCACCCTGCGCTCATTCCTGGAGGCACGATGACAACCGGCCATTTGCGCGACGAAGCTGGGCCATACTTCGGCGAGTTCGGCGGGCGTTTCGTCCCCGAATCGCTGGTTGCCGCCCTCGACGACCTCGATGCCGCCTACACCGCGGCGAAGTCCGACCCGAGCTTTGCGGCGGAGCTCCGTGAGCTCCATAGCAGCTACACGGGCCGCCCCTCGATCATCACCGAGGTGCCCCGGTTCGCGGAGCACGCGGGCGGCGCGCGAGTCATCCTGAAGCGCGAGGATCTCAACCACACCGGCTCGCACAAGATCAATAACGTGCTCGGCCAGGCCCTGCTGACCAAGCGCATCGGCAAGACGCGCGTGATCGCAGAGACTGGGGCTGGCCAGCACGGCGTGGCCACGGCGACCGCGGCTGCGCTGTTCGGCCTGGAGTGCGTCATCTACATGGGCGAGGTCGACACGGAGCGCCAGGCGCTCAACGTCGCCCGCATGCGGCTGCTTGGCGCTGAGGTCGTGCCCGTGACGACCGGCTCACGCACCCTGAAGGACGCCATCAACGAGGCCTACCGTGAGTGGGTAACCAGCGTCGAGACCACCAACTACATCTTCGGCACGGTTGCCGGACCGCACCCGTTCCCGACCATGGTGCGCGACTTCCAGAAGATAATCGGCGAAGAGGCGCGGGAGCAGGTTTTCGAACTGACGGGTCGGCTGCCCGACGCGGTCGCCGCGTGCGTCGGTGGCGGGAGCAACGCGATGGGCATCTTCCACGCTTTTCTGGACGATCCGGATGTCGCGCTCTACGGTTTCGAGGCTGCGGGCGAGGGCCACCTCACCGAGAAGCACGCGGCAACGATCACGCGCGGCCGGCCCGGGGTGTTGCACGGTGCCCGCAGCTACCTGCTGCAGGACGAGGACGGCCAGACCATCGAGTCGCATTCGATCTCGGCAGGCCTCGACTACCCGGGCATCGGCCCCGAGCATTCCTGGCTCCACGACATTGGCCGGGCCACCTACCTGCCGGTGACCGACGACGAGGCGATGCAGGCGTTGCGCCTGCTGAGCCGCACGGAGGGCATCATCCCCGCCATCGAGTCAGCACACGCCCTGGCGGGTGTGCTCACGCTTGGCAAGGAGCTCGGCCCCGAGTCGGTAATCCTCGTCAACCTGAGCGGCCGCGGCGACAAGGACATGGAGACGGCGGGCAAGTACTTCGACATCCTCGACACGGCCGCCCTCGTCGCCGAAGACGCGTCGCCGCTTGAGCCCGCCACCCCGGAGGTCGAGCGATGAGCTCGGTCGCGCCTGTTATCGCCGCGCGCAAGGCCGCCGGCTCTGGTGCCCTCGTGGGGTACCTCCCCGTCGGTTTCCCCGACCTCGCGACGAGTATCGAGGCTGCCGTCGCACTCGTGGAGAACGGTGTCGACGTCCTCGAGCTCGGGGTGCCGTATTCCGATCCGGTAATGGATGGCCTGGTCATCCAGAAGGCCACTCAGGCGTCACTCGAGAACGGCTTCAAGCTCGGCCAGACCTTCGAGGCGGTTGCCGCCATTACGGCGCGCGTCAGCGCCCCCGTCCTCGTGATGACCTACTTCAACCCGGTATTGCAGTACGGCGTTGACCGCTTCGCCGACGACCTGCTCGCCGCGGGTGGGGCTGGCCTCATCACGCCAGACCTGGTGCCCGACCAGGCCGACTCCTGGCTCGCCACCTCCGAGCGGACCGGGCTCGACCGAGTGTTCCTCGCCGCGCCATCCTCGACGGATGCCCGGCTCAGGCTAACCGTCGAGAACAGCCGCGGGTTCGTCTACGCCGTATCCACCATGGGCATCACGGGCGCCCGGGCCGACGTCGACACGGCGGCCCGGGCACTGGTCGCCCGACTTCGCGACGCGGGGGCGACGAGCACGTGCGTCGGTGTCGGAATCTCCACGGGGGAGCAGGTTCGTGAGGTGCTTCAGTACGCCGACGGGGCCATTGTCGGCTCCGCCCTCGTGACTGCGCTGGCGGACGGCGGAGTGCCCGCCGTTGCTCGAACTGCCGCTGCACTGGCAGCGGGTACGCTTACCTAGGTCTCGCGCGAGAGTCCCCGCCCAGAAAGGTGACCGGCTTGTCATTCCTGCCGCTCAGCATCCCCAGCCCTCCCACCGAGTGGCAGTTCTTTGACCTGTCGGCCTGGCTCGAAGCAACACTGGGTTGGGACCTGCCCTTCTCCTTCCGCATCCACGCTTATGCGATTTGCATCCTCATCGGCATCGTGGCGGCCACAGCCCTCACCATGCGTCGGGTCGCGCGCCGCGGTGCCGACCCGGGCGTCGTGATCGACGTCATCATCTGGGCCGTGCCCCTCGGCCTCGTGGGCGCTCGTTTTTACCACGTCTTCACCCACCCCGATGACTACTTCGCCCCCGGCATGGAACTCATCAAGGTCCTCTACATCTGGGAGGGCGGCAACGCGATCTTCGGCGCGCTCATCGGTGGTGCGCTGGGAGCCTGGATTGGCTGCAAGATCCACGGCGTTCGATTCTGGGCGTTCGCGGACGCGCTGGCCCCGGGGATGCTTCTTGCACAGGCCCTCGGCCGTTTCGGCAACTACTTCAACCACGAGCTCTACGGCCAGCCCACCGACCTGCCGTGGGGCCTGGAGATCCCGTTCGACAATCCTGCCTTCCCCATCGGCCTTCCGGAGGGCACCCTGTTCCACCCGACATTCCTGTACGAGATGATCTGGAATGTCGTCGGGATCGTGTTCCTGCTGACGATGGAGCGCCAGTACCGCTTCGTCAAGCGCACCGTGCTCGGGCTCAGCCTGCCGGTGCCCGTGGGCGACGCAGAGCCCCGACTGCAATGGGGCAAAGTGTGGGCGCTCTACCTCATTTGGTATGGCGTCGGCCGGGTGTGGTTCGAGTCGATCCGCGTCGACCCAAGCGAGGTGTTCTTCGGTATCCGCACCAACGTGTGGGGAGCGATCGCCGCGATTGCGCTTGGCGTCATTCTCTTCGTTGTGCAGTCGCGCCGGCACCCCGGGCGCGAGCCCGGCTTCTACCTGCCCGGTCGTGAGTGGGTCCCGGAGGGTGCTGTAGACTCCGGGGAGACCTATTCGGAAGCCGACGAACCCGACGACGACGTCGCGAACGCTTCCGAAAAGCTCGCCACAAGCGGCTCAGGCAACACGCCCTCGTAATACATCCGGGGCCGAGAATTCCCTAGGGCCATCGACGTCCCCCATCGCACAGCACCATCGTGAGGACGGTTCCCATGGCTCTCACGCCACCTTTCGAGCGTTTCAGCTCAGTCCCGCAGGCGTCGGGTCTTTATGACCCCCGCCGCGAGAAGGATGCCTGCGGGCTGGCTATGGTAGCCACCCTCCGTGGCACCGCCGGGCACGACATCATCCAGACCGCCCTGACTGCGTTGCGCAACCTCGAGCACCGCGGCGCCGTGGGCTCGGATGCCGGAACCGGCGACGGTGCTGGCATCATCACGCAGATCCCCGACGCGTTCCTTCGCGCGGTCGTCGACTTTAAGTTGCCCGCTGTGGGCAAGTACGCGGTCGGGATGTCGTTCCTGCCCACCGATGAGACCGAGCGGGACGCGGTCAAGGCCGGTATCGACCGGCTCGCTGGCGAAGAGCAGTTGACAGTGCTCGGCTGGCGCGACGTTCCTGTCGAGCCGAGCAACCTGGGCAACCTGGCGCGCGGCGCCATGCCCACGTTCGAGCAACTGTTCCTGCAGTCGGCCAGTGGGGCGAGCGGCATCGACCTGGAGAGGCAGGTGTTCCGGCTGCGCAAGCGCGCTGAGCACGAACTGCACGCCTACTTCCCATCGCTGTCGTCGCGCACCCTGGTCTACAAGGGCATGGTCACGACGCTGCAGCTTGAGCCGTTCTATCCCGACCTCAGTGACGAGCGTTTCGCCTCGAAGCTTGCGCTCGTGCACTCCCGCTACTCCACCAACACCTTCCCCTCCTGGCCGCTCGCGCAGCCGTTCCGGATGATCGCGCACAACGGTGAAATCAACACCGTGCAGGGCAACCGCAACTGGATGCGGGCGCGCCAGTCGCAGCTCGAGAGCGACGTGCTGGGCGACATCCGGTCAATCCTGCCGATCAACACCCCGGGCGCGAGCGACTCGGCGTCGTTCGATGAGGTGGTCGAGCTCCTGAACCTCGCGGGGCGCAGCCTGCCGCACGCGATGATGATGATGGTTCCCGAGGCCTTCGAGAACCAGACCGATGTTGACCCCGCTCGCCGGGCGTTCTACGAGTACCACTCGATGATCATGGAGCCCTGGGACGGCCCCGCAGCTCTCGTCTTCACCGACGGATCACTCGTGGGCGCGACTCTCGACCGCAACGGGCTGCGCCCCGGCCGGTACCTCGTCACCGACGAGGGTCTCGTGGTGCTGGCGAGCGAGATCGGCGTCCTCGACATCGAGCCGAGCCGCGTGGTCCGCAAGGGCCGACTGCGCCCAGGCAAGATGTTCCTGGTTGACACCGCGCAGGGCCGCATCATCGAAGACGACGAGGTCAAAGCAGAACTCGCGGCGGCAGAACCCTGGGGCCAGTGGCTCGACGAGGGCCGCATCGCCCTGAAGGACCTGCCAGACCGCGAGCACATCGTCCACACCCCGGCCTCCGTCACGCGTCGCCAGCGCACCTTCGGGTACACGGAGGAGGAAGTACGCATCCTCATCGGCCCGATGGCGCTCAACGCCGCCGAGCCGCTCGGGGCGATGGGCTCAGATACCCCGATCGCCGTGCTCTCCGACCGCCCGCGGTTGCTGTTCGACTACTTCACCCAGCAGTTCGCCCAGGTGACCAACCCGCCGTTGGACTCGATCCGCGAGGAGGTCGTCACCTCCATGAAGTCGGGCCTCGGCCCCGAGCGCAACCTGTTATCGGCGACCCCGGAGCACGCGAAGCAGATCTCGCTCGACTTCCCGGTGATCGACAACGACGAGCTCGCCAAGATCCAGCACTTCGAAACCGCGAGCGGCCGGCGCCCGACCGTGACCCTGCGCGGCCTCTACCGCGTCGACAAGGGCCCGAAGGCCATGGAGAAGCGCATCGCGAAGATGTGCATCGAGGCCGACGAGGCCATCGATGGCGGCGCGCAGTTCATCGTGCTCTCCGACCGCGACTCCAACAAGGACCTGGCTCCCATCCCGTCGCTACTGATGCTCGCGGCGGTGCACCACCACCTGATTCGTCGGGAAAACCGCATGAAGGTCGGCCTGATCGTCGAGGCCGGCGATGTGCGCGAGGTGCACCACGTCGCGCTCTTGGTCGGCTACGGCGCCTCGGCGATCAACCCTTACCTGGCGATGGAGACGGCCGAGGAGCTGGTCCGCAGCGGGATGATCCAGGGACTCACGCCCGACACGGCCGTGCACAACCTGATCAAGGCACTCGGTAAGGGTGTGCTCAAGATCATGTCGAAGATGGGCATCTCCGTCGTCGGTTCATACGCGGGCGCCCAGGCGTTCGAGGCGGTGGGCCTGAACCAGGAGTTCGTCGACCAGTACTTCACCGGGACATCCAGCCTGCTCGGTGGCGTCGGGATCGATGTGATCGCGGCCGAGAGTGCCGCCCGCCACGCCGCCGCATACCCCGAAGACGGCTCTGTCGTCGCGCACGAACGGCTGGCGACGGGCGGCGAGTACCAGTGGCGCCGCGACGGGCCAGCCCACCTCTTCAACCCCGACACCGTGTTCCGGCTGCAGCACGCGACCCGGTCGCGGCGCTACGACATCTTCCGTGACTACTCGCGGCTGGTTGACGAGCAGGCCGAGAACCTGATGACCCTCCGCGGCCTCTTCCGGATCAAGGAGGGCCTGCGCCCCGTCGTCCCCATCGACGAGGTGGAGTCGGTTGAGTCGATCGTCAAGCGTTTCAACACGGGCGCGATGAGTTATGGCTCGATCAGCCAGGAAGCGCACGAGACCCTCGCGATCGCGATGAACCGCCTCGGCGCGCGTTCCAACACGGGGGAGGGCGGCGAGGATGTCGAGCGCCTGCTCGACCCCGAACGTCGCAGCGCGATCAAGCAGGTCGCCTCCGGCCGGTTCGGGGTGACGAGCATGTACCTCACCCACGCCACGGACATCCAGATCAAGATGGCGCAGGGTGCCAAGCCCGGCGAAGGTGGCCAGCTGCCCGCGGGCAAGGTCTACCCGTGGATCGCCCGGACGCGCCACGGCACCGCCGGCGTCGGGTTGATCTCGCCGCCCCCGCACCACGACATCTACTCGATCGAAGACCTCAAGCAGCTCATCTTCGACCTCAAGCGCGCCAACCCCGAGGCGCGCGTGCACGTCAAGCTCGTGAGCCAGTCCGGCATTGGCGCGGTCGCGGCCGGCGTCACGAAGGCGAAGGCCGACGTCGTGCTGGTCTCTGGCCATGACGGCGGCACCGGCGCGAGCCCGCTCAACTCGCTCAAGCACGCGGGGACCCCGTGGGAGATTGGGCTGGCCGAGACCCAGCAGACGCTCATGCTCAACGGCATGCGCGACCGGGTGGTCGTGCAGGTTGACGGGCAGATGAAGACCGGGCGCGATGTCGTCATCGGTGCCCTGCTCGGCGCAGAGGAGTACGGGTTCGCGACTGCGCCGCTCGTCGTCTCTGGCTGCGTCATGATGCGCGTCTGCCACCTCGACACCTGCCCGGTGGGTGTCGCGACCCAGAACCCCGAGCTGCGCGCACGGTTCACGGGCAAGCCCGAGTTCGTCGTCAACTTCTTCGAATTCATCGCCCAGGAGGTGCGCGAGTACCTCTCCGAGCTCGGCTTCCGCAGCCTCGAGGAGGCCATCGGCCACAGCGAGCTTCTCGACACCGACCGCGCCATCGAACACTGGAAGGCCGACGGGCTCGACCTGACCCCGATTTTCGAAGGGCCGACGTTCGACAAGGACGAGCCGCGCACCAACCACACGCACCAGGACCACGAACTCGAGAAGCACTTCGACCAGCAACTGATCGGCCTGAGCGCCCGGGCACTTGCGGGCGGTGAGCCCGTGACCATCGAGCTGCCGATCCGCAACACGGAACGGGCCGTTGGCACCATGCTCGGCCACGAGGTCACTCGCCGCCACGGCGAGCACGGCCTGCCCGACGGCAGCATCGAGGTGCGCCTTACCGGCACCGCCGGGCAGTCGTTCGGCGCGTTCATGCCCGCCGGCATCACCCTGCGCCTCGAAGGCGACAGCAATGACTACGTCGGCAAGGGGCTGTGCGGCGGCGTGATTGTGGTGCGACCCGATCGCAACAGCGTCTTCGCTGCGGAAAAGAATGTCATCGCCGGCAACGTCATCGGCTACGGTGCCACCCAGGGCAGCATGTTCCTGCGCGGCATCGTCGGCGAGCGGTTCCTCGTCCGCAACTCGGGTGCGACAGCCGTCGTCGAGGGCGTCGGCGACCACGCCCTCGAGTACATGACGGGTGGCCTCGCCGTCATCCTGGGCGGCACCGGGCGTAACCTCGGCGCTGGCATGTCCGGCGGCACCGCCTACATCCACAAGCTGCGCCCGGAGCGCGTCAACGCGCAGTCGCTGTCGTCGGGTGAGCTCACGCTGCTCCCACTAGGTAGCGCCGACGTCGAGATCCTTCGCGACCTGCTCCAGCGGCATCTCGACGAGACTGACTCCGCTGTCGCTGCGCGAATGCTTGCCGATATGGATGCCACGGTCGCGAGTTTCACGAAGGTGCTCCCGCGCGATTACGCCGCGGTACTGCAGACACGCCAGGCCGCGATCGACGAAGGACTCGACCCCGACGGCGACGTCACGTGGGCGCGCATTATGGAGGTGACTGGTGGCTGACCCGAAGGGATTCCTCAAAGTCACGGAGCGTGAAACCCCCAAACGCCGCCCCGTCGCCCTGCGCCTCATGGACTGGAAAGAGGTCTACGAGCAGCAGGACTCGGGGGAGCTGAAGCGCCAGGCCGGCCGCTGCATGGACTGCGGCATCCCGTTCTGTCACCAGGGCTGCCCGCTCGGCAACCTCATTCCCGAGTGGAACGACCTGACATGGCGCGGCGAGACCGCCCAGGCCATCGAGCGGCTGCACGCGACCAACAACTTCCCCGAGTTCACGGGGCGCCTCTGCCCAGCTCCCTGCGAGAGTTCGTGCGTGCTCGGCATCAACCAGCCGCCCGTGACCATCAAGCAGGTCGAGGTCTCGATCATCGACAAGGCCTTCGCTGACGGCCTCGTGGTGCCCCACCCGCCCGAGCGGCTCACCGGCAAGACCGTCGCGGTGGTCGGCTCCGGCCCCGCGGGGCTTGCGGCCGCACAACAGCTCACGAGGGCGGGCCACACCGTCGCCGTCTTCGAGCGGGATGACCGCATCGGCGGGCTGCTGCGGTACGGCATCCCGGACTTCAAGATGGAAAAGAAGCACCTCGAGTCCCGCATCGCGCAGATGCAGGCAGAGGGAACCCGCTTCCGTGCGGGAGTCGAGATCGGTGTCGACATCACCTGGGATGACCTCAAGGCCCGCTACGACGCCGTGGTGATCGCCACGGGTTCGATGGTGCCGCGCGACCTTCCGGTGCCCGGGCGCGACCTGCTGGGAGTGCACTTCGCGATGGAGTACCTCGTGCAGCAGAACCGGGTGGGCGCTGGCGACCACGTCGCCGAGCAGATCACCGCGGAGGGCAAGCACGTCGTCGTTCTCGGCGGCGGTGACACCGGTGCCGACTGCATTGGCACCGCGCACCGCCAGCAGGCGCTGTCGGTTACTAACCTCGCCATCGGCATGCAGCCCCCCACCGAGCGCCCCGAGCACCAGCCCTGGCCCATGACGCCGACGCTGTTCGAGGTATCGAGCGCGCACGAAGAGGGTGGGGAGCGCGTGTTCCTTGCCTCGACTGTCGAGTTCCTGTCAAACGAGGCCGGGGAAGTGCGGGCGATCCGCGTCGCGGAGACCGAGTATGTCGATGGTCGTCGCGTCCCGAAATCCGGAACCGAGCGGGAGATCCCGGCCGACCTGGTGCTGCTGGCCCTCGGCTACACCGGCACCGAGTCGAACACCATCTCAGAGCAGATGCCGGTGCCGTTTGGGCCTAAGGGCACTATCGAACGCGACGGGGACTACCAGACTAGTGAGTCGGGCGTATTCGTCGCTGGTGACGCTGGCCGGGGTCAGTCCCTCATCGTCTGGGCCATCGCTGAGGGCCGCGCCGCGGCATCCGCGGTCGATGCGTTCCTCGAGGGAGAAACCCAGCTACCATTCCCGGTGCGCCCCACCGACCACGCCATTTCGATCTGATTCCAATCCACCACCACAACAAACACCACAGAAGGACACCATGAGACGAGCAAAAATCGTCGCCACACTCGGGCCGGCAACCTCCAGCTACGAGAACATCAGGGCGATCATCGAGGCAGGTGTCGACGTCGCCCGCATGAACCTCAGCCACGGCTCATACGCCGTGCACGAGGAGGTCTACGCGAACGTGCGCAAGGCCGCAGAGGACGCGGGCAAGGCCGTCGCGATCATGGTCGACCTGCAGGGCCCCAAGATTCGCCTCGGCAAGTTCGAGGGCGGGCCGTACGACCTGGCCGTTGGTGACGTCTTCAAGATCACGACGGAAGACGTTGTGGGCACGAAGGAGCTTTCGGGCACCACGTTCAAGGGCCTGCCCGACGACGTCACCCCCGGCGATTTCCTTCTCATTGACGACGGCAAAGTCAAGGTCAAGGTCACCTCGGTTGACGGCCCTGTCGTCACGACTGAGGTCATCGTTGCTGGCCCCGTCTCCAACAACAAGGGCATCAACCTGCCCGGCGTCGCCGTCAACGTGCCCGCGCTGTCCGAGAAGGACGAGGATGACCTCCGCTGGGGCCTCAAGCTCGGCTGCGACCTCATCGCCCTCTCCTTCGTTCGCAACGCCGACGACATTGTGCGCGTGCATGAGATCATGGCCGAGGAAGGCCGCAAGGTCCCGGTGATCGCCAAGATCGAGAAACCGCAGGCCGTTGACCACCTCGAGGCCATCATCGACGCGTTCGACGCCATCATGGTCGCACGCGGCGACCTCGGTGTCGAGCTGCCGCTTGAGGCCGTGCCGATCGTGCAGAAGCGCACGGTCGAGCTTGCGCGCCGTATGGCCAAGCCGGTCATCGTCGCCACGCAGATGCTCGAGTCGATGATCTCCTCGCCCGTTCCGACGCGCGCCGAGACATCCGACGTCGCCAACGCCATCCTCGACGGTGCTGACGCGGTCATGCTCTCCGGTGAGACCAGCGTGGGCGCCTACCCGGTCATCACGGTGCAGACCATGGCGCGGATCGTTTCCTCCACCGAGGACCACGGTCTCGAGCGCATCCCGCCGCTCGGCACGAAGCCGCGCACCCAGGGCGGCGCGCTCACCCTGGCGGCCGCCGAGGTTGCCGACTTCGTCGATGCGAAGTACGTGTGCGTGTTCACCGAGTCGGGCGACGCCGCACGCCGGATGTCGCGGCTGCGGTTTCGCATCCCGATGAAGGCATTCACGCCCGATCCTGCGATTCGCCGCCGCATGGCGCTGATCTGGGGCATCGAGTCGTTCGTTGTCGACAGGGTCAAGCACACCGACGAGATGTATCACCAGGTCGATGAGGTGCTGCTTGCCCAGGGCCTCGCGGAGGCCGGCGATAAGGTCGTCGTCATCTCCGGTTCCCCTCCCGGAATCTCCGGATCCACGAACGACCTCCGGGTGCACGTGGTGGGAAGCGCCATCAACGGCGTGGCACCCGCCTGGCAGGACTAGTCCGCGGACAACTCGAAAGTGCGCCAATCCCTCCGCGGGGTTGGCGCACTTTCGCGCGCCGGGGCGACCCTGAGCGAATCGGGGCCTGCCAGCCCGTAGAATAGGCAGCACGCCCGCTTGGTGGAATTGGCAGACACGCCGCACTCAAAATGCGGTGCTTCACGGCGTCCGGGTTCAAGTCCCGGAGCGGGCACACAGCACTCCCAGCGCGTGGGAGCGCGTCTCCCACGCCGCATACCGTAGGCTCTAGGACGTGACAGAGCAGGATGCCCCCACTTCAGCCCCTCGACGGGTTGTCGTAGCAGAAGACGAGTCCCTGATTCGCATGGATATCGTCGAGATTCTCCGCGACAACGGCTTCGAGGTCGTCGGCGAGGCCGCCGACGGTGAGACGGCGGTTGCGCTCGCGACCGAGTTGCGCCCAGACCTTGTCATCATGGATGTCAAGATGCCGCAGCTCGACGGAATCTCCGCCGCCGAACGCCTCAGCAAGAACCACATCGCACCGGTCGTGCTGCTGACCGCGTTCAGCCAGAAGGAACTCGTGGAGCGGGCATCCGAAGCTGGCGCGCTCGCCTACGTCGTCAAGCCCTTCACCCCGAGCGACCTGCTGCCGGCCATTGAGATCGCGCTGAGCCGTTACGCCCAGATCATCACGCTCGAGGCCGAGGTCGCCGACCTGGTCGAGCGATTCGAGACCCGCAAGCTCGTCGACCGGGCGAAAGGCCTGCTCAACGAGAAGATGGGCCTCACCGAGCCCGAGGCCTTCCGCTGGATCCAAAAGGCGTCCATGGATCGCCGGCTCACGATGCACGATGTCGCGCAGGCGATCATCGAGCAGCTCAGCGCCAAGAAGTAGCGGAAGTCGCGTACCTGACGGTACGGCTCACGCGTCCCGGAGGAAGTTCGTCATCCGGACGGTCGACAGCCGCCGCCCCTCCTCGTCGCGCATCACGATCTCGTGCGTGGCGAGTGTGCGGCCGAGGGACAGCGCCGTGCACGTGCCCGTGACCCAGCCGCTCGTGATGGAGCGGCTGTGGGTCGCGTTGATCTCGATGCCCATGGCGATGCGTCCGGGCCCGGCGTGGATGGCCGAGGAGATCGAGCCGAGCGACTCACCCAGCACAACGTGTGCGCCACCGTGCAGGAGTCCGATCACCTGCGTATTGCCTTCGACCGGCATCCGGGCAATCGACAGTTCGGCCGAAAGCTCGACGAACTCAATGCCCATCTTCGTGGTGAGTGCGCCGCCGTGGGAATCAACCAGCCGGGCAACCAGCTCCGGGTCAAGATTTTCAGGGAACTTCACGGCGGTGCATCCTCACATCGGGGCCTGAAGGCTGTCGGCGGCCGCAGCTAGGCTGGGCGGGTGCCGGACTCGCAAAAGCCTACCCTTCTCGTCATCGACGGCCATTCGCTGGCCTTTCGCGCGTTTTATGCGCTGCCTGTGGACAGCTTCCAGAACAGGGACGGGCAGCACACCAACGCCATCCACGGCTTCCTATCGATGCTCATCCTTCTGTTGCAGAACGAGAAGCCCACGCACCTGGCGGTCGCGTTCGACATCTCCCGGTACTCGTTCCGCACGCGGGAGTACCCCGAATACAAGGGCACCCGCGGCGAAACGCCGCCCGAGTTCGTGGGGCAGATCCCGTTGCTGGAGGAAGCGCTTAAGGCGATGGGCGTCACCACGATCAGCAAAGAGGATTACGAGGCCGACGATATCCTTGCCACCCTCGCGACCCGCGGCGCGGCGGACGGCTACCGGGTGCTCGTCGTGTCGGGCGACCGGGACGCGATCCAGATGGTCAAGCCGGATGTCACGCTGCTGTACCCCAACGCGCGGGGCGTTTCTGAACTCAAGCGGTACGACCGGGAAGCGGTGCTCGAGCGCTACGGCATCGAGCCCGAGCAGTACCCGGATGTCGCGGCGCTCGTCGGGGAGACCTCAGACAACCTCATCGGCATCGATAAGGTCGGCGAGAAGACGGCGGTGAAGTGGATCCTGCAGTACGGCAGCCTCGACGGGGTGCTCGAGCACGCCGATGAGATCAAGGGCGTTGTCGGGGAGAAGCTGCGCGAGCAGCGCGACCGCGCTGTGCGCAACCGCAAGCTCAACCACCTGCTCACCGACGTAGACCTGCCCGTGGGTCCGGCCGACCTGCTGCGCCGCCCGATCGACGTCGCGGCTGTGCGTGAGGTCTTCGACAAACTCCAGTTCAAGACATTGCTCGAGCGCGTGCTCAAGATCGCGGCGGCCGAGGGGGGCGCCGAGGTGGCTGCCGAGGCATCGACGGGGAGCTCGATTCCGGTCATCCACACCATGGTGGATGAAGAACTCGGCAAGTGGATTGCGACCAGTACCGCGCAAGGTGCGAACGCACTGGGGCTTCGGGTGGCAAGCGAGGGCGGCGTGGTCAGCGGCTTCGGCCTCGCGGCCGCCGAGGAGACAGTCTTCGTGCCCTGGGCCCCGGGTCGACCCGACTACGTCGCCCTCGAACAGTGGCTTGCCAGTGACGCCCCCAAGGTCATGACGGGTGCCAAAGCGCAGCTGAAGCTAGTGCGGGGTGCGGGTCTCGAACTGCGGGGGATCGCCTACGACACGATGCTCGCCGGCTGGTTGCTGAAGCCCGGTTCGAAGCCCGAAACCCTCGAGTCCCAGGTGTATGACCACCTCGGCGAGACCCTCCAGCAGTCAGACCCCAACCAGCTGGTGCCCGAGACCGAGGCAGCGAGCCCCGCGACCGAGGCCTGGTACTCGCTGCGGCTCTCGGCGTACCTGTCGGAGAAACTCGATGCCGGCTCGTTGGACGTGCTCGAGCAGATCGAGATGCCGCTCGTCCCGGTGCTCGCCACGATGGAACGCACCGGCATCACCGTCAACCGTGACATCCTGGGCAGGCTCACCGCCGACCTGGGCGCGAAGGCGACGGATGTCGCGGCGCGCGCCTTCGCGGAGATCGGCCGCGAGATCAACCTCGGCAGCCCGAAGCAGCTGCAGGAGGTGCTGTTCGACCAGCTCGGAATGCCGAAGACGCGCTCGAACAAGACCGGGTTCTCGACTGATGCGGCAAGCCTTGCCGACCTGCAGGAGCAGGCACCGCACCCGTTCCTCGACCTGCTGCTGCAGCACCGCGATGCGACGAAGCTCATGCAGATCATCGCCAGCATCGATAAGACGGCTGACGCGGACTCGCGCGTGCACACCACCTACGAGCAGGCGGGGTCGAGCACCGGGCGGATCGCCTCCAACGACCCCAACCTGCAGAACGTGCCGGTGAAGACGGAGGTCGGCCGCGAGATCCGTTCCGCGTTCGAGGCGGGGCCGGGGTTCGAAACGCTCTTGACCGCCGACTATTCACAGATCGAGATGCGCATCATGGCACACCTCTCGGGCGACGAGGGGCTCATCCTCGCGTTCAACGAGGGGGAGGACCTGCACCGCTTCGTGGGTTCCCGCATCTTCGGCGTCGATCCGGCCGACGTCACCCCGACGATGCGCACCAAGGTCAAGGCGATGTCGTACGGTCTCGCTTACGGGCTCAGCGCGTTCGGGCTCAGCAAACAGCTGCGCATCGAGACCGCCGAAGCCAAGACCCTCATGACCGACTACTTCGCGCGTTTCGGCGCCGTGCGGGAGTACCTGCAGAACGTTGTCGAGCAGGCGCGGGTCGATGGCTACACCACGACGATCTTCGGTCGACGCCGACCCTTTGGTGACCTGAGCTCCAGCAACCGGGTGTTGCGCGAGAACGCGGCACGGCAGGCGCTCAACTCGCCCATCCAGGGCTCGGCAGCAGACATCCTGAAGCGCGCCATGATCCTGATCGATGCCGACCTCACCGAGCGCGGGATGACGTCGCGCATGTTGCTGCAGGTGCACGACGAACTCGTGTTCGAGGTCTCCGCGGGGGAGCTGGAGGAGCTCACCTCAATCGTGCGCTCACGGATGGCGGGTGCAGCAGAACTGCGGGTGCCGCTCGACGTCCAGGTCGGCACAGGCCCGAACTGGGACGCCGCGGCACACTGACCGCCGCACCCGGGGCACCCTGACCGCCGCGCCTCATCACCGCCGCCCCCGCGCGGTACTTAACCGATCTCAAGGAGTTTCGGCGTGGGCGAGCATCACCGAGCGGTGATGAGGGACGAGAGTACTCACATCTCCTTGAAATCGGACGTATCGGCGGGAGGGACACGCCCGAACCTGAAAATGGGGTGTGAGTTGACAATCGGACACAAACGGGCTTACATAAGCGCATAACCACATTTGGTTACGCCCGTTTTTGTGACAACGAGGTCGGATTGTACGCACCAGAGCGCCACCAGCAGATCCTGGAGACGGCACGCACCCATGGACGCGTGGACGTGACCGGTCTTGCTCGTGATCTGTCTGTGACCCCGGAAACGGTGCGTCGCGACCTGACCGCGCTTGAGCGCCGCGGGGTACTTCGCCGCGTGCACGGGGGCGCGATTCCTGTCGAACGCCTGGGTATCGAGCCCGGGGTTGCCGACCGGCAGGGCCACGCCTCGGGCCAGAAGGATCGAATTGCGCGTGCAGCCCTCGACGAGCTTCCTGACGGCGGATCGGTCATTCTTGACGCCGGCACCACGACCGTGCGGATGGCCGAACTGCTGCCTACCGATCGCGAACTGACCGTTGTCACCCACTCGATCCCCGTCGCCAGCGTGCTGGTGACCCGCCCGAACATCACCCTGCAGTTGCTCGGCGGAACCGTACGCGGCCGCACGCTCGCAGCTGTCGGTGAGTGGACGAGGGCGCAGATCGCCGAGGTCTTCGCGGACGTGGCGTTCATGGGCACCAACAGCATCAGCGTCGAGCACGGGCTCACCACGCCAGACATCGCTGAGGCGGCCGTCAAGCGCGCGCTTATCGACTCCGCACGCCGAACCGTGGTTCTGGCCGACCACAGCAAGTTCGGGCACGAGAGCCTCGCGCGAGTGGCCCCGCTCAGCAAGATCGACACCGTGATCACCGATGTCGGGCTCGATATCGAACTCGCGGAAGACATCGAGAACGCGGGCCCCAGGGTGGTGGTCGTGTGATCGTCACCGTGACCCTCAACCCGAGCCTCGACCGAACCCTGGAGGTGGACCGGCTCGAACGCGGCGCCGTGTTGCGCACCTCAACCCCCACGCTTGAGGCCGGCGGTAAAGGCGTCAACGTGACCCGGGCGCTCTCGGCCAACGGCATCCCCAGTGTTGCGGTGCTGCCGGTTGGCGGCGGGGAGGGTGCAGAGCTGCGCGCCCTGCTGGACTCAGCGGATGTCTCATCCCGCTTCGTTCCCGTCGCGGGGCGCACCCGCTCGAACATCACGGTTGTCGAGGCTGATGGCACGCTCACCAAGCTCAATGAGCCGGGACACGGCATCACCGTCTCGGAGATGGCGTCGCTGACTGACGTCGTCGCTTCGGTCGTGTCGCCCGGTGACTGGGTGCTGATCAGTGGCAGCATGCCTCCTGAGTTCAGCGTCGAGCAGCTCACCTCGCTTGCCGCCGGCCTCTCGGGGGTGAATCTCGCGGTCGACACGAGCGGCGAAGCGCTGCTGGCTTCGTTCGCGGCGCGCCCTCGCCTCATCAAGCCCAACCGCGCCGAGCTTGCCGAGCTCGCCGGTCGTTCACTCGAGTCACTCGCCGAGGTCGTGGACGCAGCGAAGGGCATCCGCGGCCTCGGGGTTGAGATCGTCGTGGTGAGTCTCGGCGCGGATGGGGCAGTGCTGGTGGGGCCCAACGGCATCGTCGTCGGCGAGTCACGCGTTGACAGGCCCCGCAGTTCAGTGGGCGCTGGCGACTGCTTCCTCGCCGGCTTCCTCTCAAAGTTCTCCGTCGACGAGACGGACGTGGATGGCGCGCTCCTCGAAGCCCTGGCCTGGGGAGCCGCCGCAGCATCGCTGCCGGGCACCTCGGTGCCCGGGCCCGGCGACATCCACCGCTCACACGTCCAGCTGGTGTGGCAGCCAGACCTGGATCGGCCACTCCTGGCCAGCTAACCCATCCACCCACGAATCTCCGTACGAAGGAGTACCAACAGAAATGTCTGACTACACACCAACACCCACCGGCACGGGCGTTCGCGCCACCGTGCAGCGGTTCGGGGCGTTCCTCGCCGGCATGGTGATGCCCAACCTCGGTGCATTCATCGCGTTCGGCCTCGTCACGACGCTCTTCATCCCCGACGGCTGGGTCAACAAGATCGCCGGGACCCAGACCGACGTCAGCACCCAGATCAGCTCGATCGTCGGCCCGTTGATCGTGATCCTGATTCCCATCCTGATCGCATTCACCGGCGGCTCCCGCGTTTACGGCCACCGCGGTGGCGCGGTCGGCGCTGTAGCGCTCATCGGTGCGATGCTGGCGCCGGTTGCGCTCCAGCTGACCCCGATCTCGCTCAACGGTGAAGAAACTGCGCCGCCGGCGTCGATCGCAGACATCGGTCCGACGATCATTGCTGCCTTCATCCTTGGTCCGCTGACTGCGTGGCTGCTCAAGCTGTGGGACAACGCCATCGCAGGCAAGGTCAAGGGCGGGTTCGAGATGCTCGTCGACAACTTCGCGGCGGGCATTATCGGCGGTCTCATGGCGGTTGTCGGCCTGTACATCATTGGTCCGATCACCTTCTGGATCTCGCAGGGCCTGGGTGCTCTGGCGAACACGCTCGTCAACACGGGCCTGCTGCCTCTCGTGTCGATCGTTGTGGAGCCTGCGAAGGTGCTCTTCCTCAACAACGCAATCAACCACGGTGTGTTCACCCCGCTGGGTATCGAGCAGGCCTCTGAGGCAGGCAAGTCGATCTTCTTCATGATCGAATCGAACCCCGGCCCCGGGCTCGGCATCCTGGCCGCGATGCTGCTGTTCGGACCGCGTGCAATTCGTCCGACGGTTCCCGCAGCCATGGTTGTCCACTTCCTCGGTGGTATCCACGAGATCTACTTCCCCTACGTGCTCATGAAGCCGATCCTCGTCATCGCAGCCATTGTTGGCGGTGCCGCGGGCGTGCTGTGGGAGTCGATCTTCAACCTGGGCCTGGTCGGTCCTGCGTCGCCGGGCAGCATCATTGCCTGGGCACTGGTGTCGCCGCCCGACAACATCCTGCTCAACATGATCGGCATCTTCCTCGCGGCCGCCGTGGCGTTCGCTCTCGGTGCTGTGCTCCTCGGCTTCGGTCGTAAGGAGAGCGCCGTGGACGCCGCGATCGACCTTGAGGCTGCCCAAGAGCAGAGTGCAGCAAACAAGAAGGCCTCGAAGCCCGCTACGGCGTAGCCTCGTATACAGGTCAAACCTAAGGAGAAGAAGCAATGGCAACCATCGACGGATCCAGCATCAAGAAGCTGATCGTTGCGTGCGACGCTGGCATGGGCTCGAGTGTGATGCTCGCCAGCACGCTGAAGAAGCAACTCGCGAAGAACGGGGTGACAGTCGAACACTCGCCCGTCGCCGAGATTCCCAGCGACGCCGATGTGGTGGTCACCCAGGCTGGGCTGCAGAGCCGGGCGCAGGGAGTCGTCCCTGACATCCCTGTTATCCCCTTCCAGCTGTTCCTGGGTGACCCCAAAGTTGCCGCGCTCGTCAAGGCCATTCAAACTGGCGAATCGATCGAGCTCTGATCGTGACTGACGAGCAGAAGCCGCTTACTGAGCTCCTCGCGGAGGCGTCGATCACGCTCGACGCCTCCGCCAGCTCCCGCGATGACGCGATCCGCCAGGCCGGCGCAGGCCTCCTGGCGGTCGGCGCGATCGACGACGCATACGTCGACGCGATGATCGACCGCGAGAACACCGTCTCAACGTTCATGGGCGAGGGCGTCGCGATCCCGCACGGCACGCTCGCCGCGAAGGACTCCGTTAAGTCGGACGCTCTGTCCATGGTGAAGTTCCCTGCGGGGGTCGACTGGGATGGCAACGACGTGCGCATCGCGTTCGGTATCGCCGCGAAAGGCAACGGGCACATCGCCCTTCTGTCCCAGCTCGCGACCGTGCTCATGGACCCGGAGAAGGCGGAAGCCCTCCGCAACGCCACCACGGTCGAACAGGTCTATGCCCTGCTCGAGTCCGAGGATGAGGACGCGTAGGACTTCTTGAAGGCAGCAAAGTTTTACGCCCCCGGCGACATTCGTCTCGAGGACGTCGATGAGCCGCGCGTCTCGGCCGGTGAGGTCAAGATTCGAGTTCGCAACTGTTCGACGTGTGGGACGGATGTCAAGATCTCGCGCTCCGGGCACCCCAACATGACCCCGCCGCAGGTCATGGGGCACGAGATCGCCGGGGAGATTACCGAGATCGGTGGCGGCGTCGAAGGTTGGGTCGTGGGGGACCGCGTGCAGGTCATCGCCGCGATCCCCGACGGCACCTGCCCTGACTGCCTCGCGGGCCACCCCACTATTTGCGCGAACCAGTTGTCGATGGGGTACCAGTTTCCGGGCGGCTTCGCGGAGTACATGATCGTGCCCCGCGAGGTGCTCCGGGTAGACGGGCTCAACCGGATCCCAGATGGGCTCGGCTTTGCCGAGGCTTCACTCGCAGAGCCCCTCGCGTGCGTGCTCAACGGGCAGGAGCTCGCCCGGGTCGGCACGGGGGATACCGTCGTGATCGTTGGTTCCGGCCCGATCGGCTGCCTGCACGTGCGGCTCGCTCGCTCGCGTGGCGCAGCCCGGGTCATCCTCATCGACATCAACGGCGACCGGCTCGCCGAGGCTGCCGCTCTCGTACAGCCCGACCTGGCTATCGATTCGAGCGAAACCGACCCGGTCGAGGCCGTTCTTGCTGCGACCGGCGGGAGGGGCGTGGACGTCGTCATCACCGCCGCTGCCTCGGGGAGGGCCCAGGAGGAGGGCCTTCGGATGCTCGCCCGGCGCGGCCGGCTCAGCCTCTTTGGCGGTCTCGCGAAAGACGCGCCGCTCATCACTGTCGACGCCAACCTCGTGCACTACCGCGAACTCACCATCGTTGGCGTTAACGGCTCAAGCCCCGCCCACAACAAGCAGGCGCTCGAACTCATCGCGAGCGGCGCCGTGCCCGTCACAGACCTCATTACCCACCGGCTTCCGCTCGACCGGATCCTCGACGCGATCGATATCGTGGCGAAGGGCGAAGCCATCAAAGTAACAATCGAACCGTAGGAGTACCTCATGGCCGAGAAGACAGTCACCGTAGCGTCGAGCGTCGGGCTGCACGCCCGCCCCGCATCCCTTTTTGCCCAGGCAGCCGCGAAGGCCGGCGTGCCCGTGCAACTGACCTCCGCTGCAGGCAAGAGTGTCAACGCCGCCAGCATCCTCGGCGTCCTGTCGCTCGGTATCGGCCACGGCGAAGAGGTCACCCTGAGCGCCGAGGGCGATGGCGCGGAGGCGGCCCTGGACCAGCTCGCCGAGCTGCTCGGCACCGACCTCGACAAGGAGTAGGCCTCGGTAGGCTCGATGCATGAGTGACGCATCGGGCCCCGCCGCCTCCCGTACCCCGACCGAGCTCGACCGCATCGCGGAAGACTGGGTCGACACCGAGCTCGACCTGTTCCCGGAGTATCGCGTGTACCTCGGGCGACCGGGGCGTGAGGGCGAGTACGCGGACTACTCCCCGGAAGGCGCTGAGCGGGCGATCGAGGCGACCCGCGCAACACTCGCCAAGGTGACCGCGGCGACACCGCGGGATGACGTCGACACGATCACCCAGCTCGACCTGGCCCGCGAGCTCCAACTGAGCATCGACAAGCATGAGGCACGTTTCGCCGAGCGCGACCTCAACGTCATTGCCTCCCCGCCGCAGGACCTGCGTGACATCTTCGACCTCATGCCCACCGAGACCGAGGGCGACTGGGCGAACGTTTCGAAGCGGATGCACAATCTCCCGGCCGCGATGGACGGGTACATAGCCACCCTGCGGCAGGGGATTGGTAGCGGCACGGTGCCCGCGATCAGGCAGGTGCGCGAAGTTCTCACCCAGGCCCGCAAGCAGGTGGCCAGCCCGGGCTTCTTCTTTGAGCTGGCAGGCGCGGCGAAGGCGGGGGAGCGGGAGCTGCCCGAGTCACTGCGGGCCGACCTGGCTGAAGGCGCGGCGCAGGCCGCCGCCGCGTACGGCACGCTCGCCGAGTTCCTGGAGAACGAGCTCGCCCCGCACGCCCCGGAGAAGGACGCCGTGGGCCGGGAGATTTACGAGCTGGCGTCCCGCGGCTTCCTCGGCGCGGTCGTCAACCTCGATGAGACCTACGAGTGGGGAATCGAGGAACTCGCGCGCATGGTCGCGGAGCAGGAGTCGATCGCCCGCGAGATCGTTCCCGGTGCGACGGTGCTTGAGGCAATCGCTTTCCTGGATGGCGACGGCAGCCGTAAATTGCACGGCACTGATGCGCTTCAGCGATGGATGCAGGAGACCAGCGACCGTGCGGTCGAAGAGCTCTCCCGCAGCCACTTTGACATCCCCGAGGAGGTCAAGCGCCTCGAGTGCATGATCGCGCCAACCCAGGAAGGCGGGATCTACTACACCGGGCCGACGGACGACTTCTCGCGCGCCGGCCGGATGTGGTGGAGCGTTCCTGAAGGTGTCACGGAGTTCGACACCTGGCGGGAGCTCACCACCGTCTACCACGAGGGCGTCCCCGGCCATCACCTGCAGATCGGCCAGGCGACGTACAACAAGGCGATGCTCAACACCTGGCGCCGCAACGCCGGTACCTCCGGCCACGCCGAGGGCTGGGCACTCTACGCCGAGCGCCTCATGGAGCAGCTCGGATATCTCGATGACCCCGCCGACCGGCTCGGGATGCTCGACGGCCAACGCATGCGCGCGGCCCGCGTCGTTCTCGACATCGGCGTGCACCTCGAGAAGATGCTGCCGGACGGCAGCGGACCCTGGACGGGCGATTATGCCTTCGGCTTCCTCGCCGAGAACGTCAACATGAACGAGCAGTTCGTGCGCTTCGAGGTGAACCGCTACCTCGGCTGGCCGGGCCAGGCCCCCTCATACAAGGTCGGCCAGCGCATCTGGGAGCAGTTGCGCGACTCCTACCGGGCCGCCGAAGGTTCGGCGTTCGACATCAAGGCCTTCCACAAGAAGGCCCTCGACATCGGCGGTGTCGGGCTCGACACCCTCAAGGCTGCGCTGCTGCGGTGAGGTCACCCTGGGACCGTGCGCTCGGCGGTTCCGCCGGCGAGCTTGCCCCCGCGCTCCGCACATACTTCGGCACGATTCCCGATGGGCACGTCGGCCGTGGCAGCGGGATGTTCACTGCCGTCGGCACCCCGCGGCGCTGGCTGTGGCCGCTGCTCGGTGTGCTCGCCCTCGACGGCATCGTGTTCCCCGCGTGGGCGCGCGATGTGCCCTTCTCCGTCGAGAACAGGCCGACCGCGACGGGCACCGTGCGGGCAACCCGCACCTTCCACTTCGCGCACGGGGATCGGGTCATGGTCGATGAGGTCGGGGTGACGGCATCCGGTCTCGTCGATCGACTGGGCCGGCGCGGAATCGTATCGGCGGCCCTCAGCGCCGGGGTGGTCGACGGCCACCTTGAGTTGCGCTCGACGGGCGTGACACTGCGGCTGGGCTTGGTGCGTGTGCCGCTCGGGGTGCTGTCGCCTCGCGTGACGCTCATCGAACGCACTGAGGGCGACCATCAGCATGTGTCGTTGCGGCTCGATGCGCCACTCGTCGGGAGACTGTACGAGTACGCAGGGTCGTTCCGTTACCAGGTCGAGAGGGATGCCCGTGACTGAGCACAACACGCCCGAGCGCATCGTCATCGCGGGGGCCTCCGGTTTCATCGGGAAGTACCTGGCACGCGCCTTCCGCGATGAGGGAGCAGAAGTGAGCCTCGTCGGTCGCACGGGGGACGCCACCTGGGGCAACACGGCGGAAATCACCGCCTTGCTTGACGGGGCGGACCTGCTCATCAACATGGCGGGCAAGAGCGTCAACTGTCGTTACGGCGCCGCCAACCGTGCCGAGATCCTGCGGTCGCGGGTGGAGACCACCCGCGAACTATCGACCGCGATCGCGGCGTGCGCGACGCCGCCGCCCCTGTGGATCAACTCTTCTACGGCGACCATCTACCGGCACGCCGAGGACCGCCCGATGACCGAGTCGACGGGGGAGATCGGCACGGGGTTTTCCGTCGGGATCGCGACAGCCTGGGAGCGCGAGTTATTCGCCGCGGAGTTGCCGGGCACGCGCCGCGTCGCCCTGCGGATGGCGATCGTGCTCGGCGACGGCAGCGCCCTGCTGCCGCTCATCCGGCTGGCCCGGTTCGGGCTGGGTGGACCGCAACTGGATGGGCGGTGGTTCCGCACCGCGAGGCGGGTGGCGGCCGGCACGTTCCACGAGTTCAGGGCGCGCTGGGGCAGACAGAAGTTCAGTTGGATCCACATCGCGGACGTGCTGGGGATTGTGCGCTTCCTCCGTGAGCACGAGGAACTTGAGGGGGCGATTAATGCGAGTGCGCCGCATCCCGTCGACAACGTCTCGATGATGCGCACCCTGAGGAAGGTACTGGGCGTGCCTCTCGGCCTTCCCGCGCCGCGGTTCGTGCTGGAGATCGGCTCCGCGATGATCAGGACCGAAACCGAACTCGTGCTGAAGAGTCGGTGGGTGGCGCCGGAGCGCCTGCTCGCGGCCAGCTATACGTTCCGGTTTCCGGAGTTGGAGCCGGCACTGCGCGAGATTGTGCAGCAGAGGCAGTTGGAGCGCGCCCGGTAAAGCGCTAGGCTGGAATGTCGCAACTGTGACTTCCTATCCGCCTGCCATCGGCGAACCACACGTTTTATCTCGTCGCTGGCCTACCTATGTCCATACCGGAGCAACTACTACATGACAATCGTAACGACCGAAAAGGCACCCAAGCAGGTCGCCGTCAACGACATCGGATCTGCTGAAGACTTTCTTGCCGCGGTCGAAAAGACTCTGAAGTTCTTCAACGATGGTGACCTCATCGAAGGTGTCGTCGTCAAGATCGACCGCGACGAGGTTCTCCTCGACGTTGGCTACAAGACCGAGGGTGTTATCCCCTCCCGCGAACTCTCCATCAAGCACGATGTGGACCCCACCGAGGTCGTCCAGGTCGGCGACACCGTTGAGGCTCTCGTTCTCCAGAAGGAGGACAAAGAGGGTCGCCTCATCCTGTCCAAGAAGCGCGCACAATACGAGCGTGCGTGGGGCGATGTCGAGAAGATCAAGGATGCCGATGGCGTCGTGACCGGTTCGGTGATCGAGGTTGTCAAGGGTGGCCTCATCGTCGACATCGGTCTCCGTGGCTTCCTGCCGGCTTCGCTCATCGAGCTGCGCCGCGTCCGCGACCTCACGCCGTACCTCGGCCAGGAGATCGAGGCCAAGATCCTCGAGCTCGACAAGAACCGCAACAACGTCGTGCTCTCGCGCCGTGCCCTGCTCGAGCAGACGCAGAGCGAGTCTCGCACCACCTTCCTCAACAACCTCGCCAAGGGCCAGGTTCGCAAGGGTGTTGTCTCCTCGATCGTCAACTTCGGTGCGTTCGTCGACCTCGGCGGCGTTGACGGCCTCGTGCACGTCTCCGAGCTGTCATGGAAGCACATCGAGCACGCCTCAGAGGTTGTCGAGGTGGGCCAGGAGGTCACCGTCGAGATCCTCGAGGTCGACCTCGAGCGCGAGCGCGTGTCGCTGTCGCTCAAGGCAACCCAGGAAGACCCGTGGCAAGTGTTCGCGCGCACGCACGCAATCGGCCAGGTTGCTCCCGGTAAGGTCACCAAGCTCGTCCCGTTCGGCGCGTTCGTTCGCGTTGCCGAAGGCATCGAGGGCCTCGTGCACATCTCCGAACTCTCGGGCAAGCACGTGGAACTCGCCGAGCAGGTTGTCTCGGTCGGCGACGAGGTGTTCGTCAAGGTCATCGACATCGACCTCGAGCGTCGCCGCATCAGCCTTTCGCTGAAGCAGGCCAACGAAGGCGTCGACCCCGAAGGCACCGAGTTCGACCCGGCACTCTACGGAATGCTCACCGAGTACGACGAGCAGGGCAACTACAAGTACCCTGACGGCTTCGACCCGGAGACCAACGAGTGGAAAGAGGGCTTCGAGACCCAGCGCGAGAAGTGGGAGCAGGACTACGCTGCCGCCCAGGCCCGCTGGGAGCAGCACAAGAAGCAGGTTGCTGCCGCCGCCCTCCAGGAGGACATGCCTGCCAGCGCAGTTCCGGCCGGGGCTTCGTCCTTCGGTGGCGACGAGTCGACTTCGAGCGCCGGCACCCTTGCCGACGACGAGTCACTCGCAGCACTGCGTGAGAAGCTGTCCAGCAACTCCTAGTTCCGCAAGCACCACAGCGAAACGGCCGGTCCTCTTCGGAGGGCCGGCCGTTTCGCTGTCGTTCACATGGCGCATGCAACGCGAACCTCGCCACATGTCGCCTCGAACGCGTCAGTAACGTGAATGTGGCGCGGTTCGAGTTCAGGGTGTTGCGAGCCGCTCACGACGGCGACGGGATGCCCGGCGCAGCAGCACCACGAACCCCGTGACGACACCCACCAGCGCGACGATCACCAGCAGGGGCACCAGGAGCGCGAAGAGGCTCAGGATGACGCTGCTGAGGTCTTCCGCCGTGCTGACGACGGGTGCTGCGACCCCGGCGGTGACGGCGTTGAGCGCAGGGCGGGCGAGCATTTTGGCGAGGTGCGTTCCGAGCGCGAGCAGGATTCCGATGGCGATTGGCACCCACGCGTTGGAGGAGAAGAAGGCAGCCGGGTCGCTGACGACGGCCGTATCGGCGGCGGAACCCGTTCCGAACGCGATGCCACCCGCGGCGGGCCGCACGATGGTCTGGATCCAGTCGTTGATCGAGTCGACGACGGGAATCTTGTCCGCGACCACTTCGATTACCAACAGCACGCCGAGAATGCCCAGCACCCATTCGTTCTCGAGCCACGCCCAGCCCGCGGGCAGCTCCACGAACTCAAGGAAGCGCCCGGCGAGACCGAGCACGATGAGGGGAATGTAGGCGTTCAGCCCGGCCGCAACGGCCAGGCCCGTGCCAGTCAGGAGTTCGAACATGGGAGGTCTCCTCTTGTTGCAAAGGCAGGCTCCCAGCAAAGCTAGCATTGCGGGATGTACCTGATCGGGCTGACCGGAGGCATCGCCTCGGGCAAATCCGTGGTCGCGAAGCGGCTCGCCGAGCACGGGGCGGTGGTCGTCGATGCCGACATCATCGCTCGTGAAGTGGTCGAGCCGGGGACACCCGGGCTCGCCGCAATTGAGCGCGAGTTCGGGCCATCCGTCATCACCGCAGACGGCGCACTGGACCGGGCAGCGCTCGGGGCGATCATCTTCGCTGACCCCGACAAGCGTGAAGCGCTCAATGCGATCACCCACCCCGCGGTATGGCGGCGCTCCCGTGAGCTCTTCGAGGCTGCCGCGCAGGCGGACCCGGCGGCGGTCGTGGTCTACGACGTCCCGCTGCTTGCCGAAGGCACCCGCACCGACGAGTTCGACCTCGTGGTGGTCGTGCAGGCCAGCGCGGCCACGCGCGTGGAGCGAATGGTGGAGCTGCGCGGGATGACCGCCGCCGAGGCATCCCGTCGCATCGCCGCGCAAGCCACCGATGCCGAGCGTCTCGCGATCGCCGACGTCGTGATCGACAGCGACGGCGAGCTCGACGACACGCTGCGGCAGGCCGACGGGGTGTGGGCTCGTGCCAGGGCCGCCGCTGAGAGCGAACAGCGCGGCTAGCACCGGCGCAGCGTCAGTGGTGGTGCCTAAGCTTGAAACATGCAGCCGACCCGTTCCGTGCGCCCGTTCGAGGTGGTCAGCGAGTACCTGCCGAGCGGCGACCAGCCCGCGGCGATCGCCGAACTCGCCCAGCGGATCAACGCGGGGGAGACAGACGTGGTGTTGCTCGGTGCCACCGGTACCGGCAAGTCGGCGACGACCGCCTGGCTCATCGAGCAGGTGCAGCGGCCGACGCTCGTGCTGTCGCACAACAAAACCCTTGCGGCGCAGCTCGCCAACGAGTTCCGCGACCTGATGCCCAACAATGCGGTGGAGTACTTCGTCTCGTACTACGACTACTACCAGCCCGAGGCGTACATCCCGCAGACCGATACTTTCATCGAGAAGGACTCCTCGATCAACGCCGAGGTGGAGCGGCTGCGTCACTCGACCACCAACGCCCTGCTGAGTCGACGTGACACCGTCGTGGTGTCGACCGTGTCGTGCATCTACGGCCTCGGTGCCGCCGAGTCATACCTCGAGGCCATGATTGCCCTGCAGGTGGGGCAGCGGATCGACCGGGAGACGCTCATCCGCCGTTTCGTGTCCATGCAGTACCAGCGCAACGACTACGACTTCTCCCGCGGCACGTTCCGGGTGCGCGGCGACACGATCGAGATCATCCCGGTCTACGAGGAGCTCGCCATCCGCATCGAGATGTTCGGCGACGAGATCGAGGCGATCTACGCCCTGCACCCGCTCACGGGCGACGTGGTGAAGACGATGGATGCGGTCTCGGTCTTCCCCGGCACCCACTACGCCGCGAGCCCGCAGACCATCCAGCGCGCGATCGTGACGATCCAGGAAGAACTGGCGGAGCGCCTTCAGGAGCTTGAGCGCCAGGGTAAGTTGCTCGAGGCCCAGCGGTTGCGCATGCGCACCACCTTCGACATCGAAATGATGGAGCAGATCGGCTTCTGCAACGGTATCGAGAACTATTCCCGTCACCTCGACGGTCGCCAGCCGGGCGAGGCCCCGCACTGCCTGCTCGACTACTTCCCCGAAGATTTCCTCGTCGTCATTGATGAATCGCACGTCACGGTCCCGCAGATTGGGGCGATGTACGAGGGGGATGCCTCGCGCAAGCGCACCCTCGTCGAGCACGGCTTCCGCCTCCCCAGCGCGATGGACAACCGCCCGCTCAAGTGGGAGGAGTTCCTGAACCGCGTGGGCCAGAAGGTGTACCTCTCGGCAACCCCCGGCAAGTATGAGCTCGGCATCACCGACTCGGTGGTTGAGCAGGTCATCCGGCCCACCGGCCTCGTCGACCCGGCCATCATCGTCAAGCCCTCCAAGGGCCAGATCGACGACCTGCTCGAGCAGATCAGGCTGCGCGTCGAGAAGAACGAGCGGGTGCTGGTCACGACGCTGACCAAGAAGATGGCAGAGGAACTCACCGAGTTCCTCGGTGAGCACGGCGTGCGGGTGCGCTACCTGCACTCCGACGTCGACACCCTGCGTCGCGTCGAGCTGCTCACCGAACTGCGCCAGGGCGTGTACGACGTGCTCGTGGGCATCAACCTGCTGCGCGAGGGCCTCGACCTGCCCGAGGTGTCGCTCGTGGCCATCCTCGACGCCGATAAGGAGGGCTTCCTGCGGTCGGGAACGTCGCTCATCCAGACCATTGGGCGCGCGGCACGCAACGTGTCGGGCGAGGTGCACATGTACGCCGACGTCATGACCGACTCGATGGCGAAGGCGATCGAAGAGACCGACCGGCGCCGCGAGAAGCAGATCGCCTACAACCTCGAGCGCGGCATCGACCCGCAGCCGCTGCGCAAGAAGATCGCCGATATCACGGACCAGATCATGCGCGAGGCCAGCGACACGGCGGCGGTGCTTGCCGGGAAGTCGGATGCCAGCCGCAAGCGGGCCCCCACGCCCAACCTCAAGCGCGAGGGCTTGGCGGCGCAGGGCGGCAACGACCTGGAGAAGATCATCGCCGACCTCACGGAGCAGATGCTCCAGGCGGCGGGGGAGTTGAAGTTCGAGCTCGCGGGTCGCCTGCGCGACGAGGTGCAGGATCTCAAGAAGGAGCTGCGCCAGATGGAGCAGGCAGGACACCTCCGGTAGCTCCCGATACTCCCGCAGCGAACGTAGGTTCGCTCGCCGGGCCAATGTCGGTGGCCTCCGTAGAATGGTGAGAGTGTCGATTGCTGCCGTGAACCCTGCCGAAGGCCCCGCCCTTGACGACCTGGATGAGTCGAGCATGCTTGCCGTGATCCAGGGCAAGGCGGCGCCGAGCGGCAAGCTCAGCGTGCGGGGCGCACGGGTGCATAACCTGCGCAATGTCGACCTCGAGATTCCGCGCGACTCGCTCGTAGTGTTCACTGGGTTGTCCGGCTCCGGCAAGTCGAGCCTCGCCTTCGACACCATCTTTGCCGAGGGCCAGCGACGCTACGTCGAGTCGCTCTCCGCGTATGCCCGCCAGTTCCTCGGCCAGGTTGACCGGCCCGATGTCGACTTCATCGAGGGCCTGAGCCCCGCGGTATCCATCGACCAGAAGTCCACCAACCGCAACCCGCGGTCCACGGTGGGCACCATCACTGAAATCTATGACTACATGCGACTGCTCTGGGCGCGCATCGGTGTGCCGCACTGCCCCGTCTGCGGTGAGCGCATCGAGAAGCAGAGCGTGCAGCAGATCGCCGACCAGCTCATGACCCTTGAGCCGGGCAAGCGCTACCAGGTCGTCAGCCCCGTGGTTTCGCAGAAGAAGGGGGAGTTCGTCGACCTCTTCAAAGAGCTAGCGAGCAGCGGGTACTCCCGCGCCATCGTGGACGGCGAGCAGGTCCAGCTCAGTGACCCGCCCAAACTCAAGAAGCAGTTCAAGCACGACATCTCGGTGGTCGTCGACCGGTTGGTCGCCGGCGACGACATCCTGACCCGCCTCACCGACTCGCTGGAGACGGCGCTGCGCCTTACCGACGGGGTCGTCTCGATCAACTTTGTCGACGAGGGGGGGGATGCCGCGTGGCGGACCTTCTCCGAGAAGCTCTCGTGCCCCAACAACCACCCGCTGCAGCTCACCGAGATCGAGCCGCGCACTTTCTCGTTCAACGCCCCGTTCGGAGCGTGCCCCGAGTGCTCGGGCCTCGGCACTCGCATGTCGGTCGACGCCGACCTGTTGATCGCCGACGATTCGGTCAGTCTCGCCGACGGCGCCATCCTGCCCTGGACGAACTCGGGCAAGGGACTGTTCAACTACTTCGAGAAACTTCTCGACGGCTTGTCCCGCGATCTCGGTTTCTCCCTCGACACCCCATGGGGCGAGCTCGACCCCGACACGCAGGAGGCGATCCTCCGCGGCAACAACTTCCAGGTGACCGTGAAGTGGAAGAACCGTTACGGCCGGGAGATGAAGTACTCGACGGGCTTCGAGGGCGTCATGCCCTACATCGAGCGCAAGTACCTCGAGGCGGAGACCGACGTGCAGCGCCAGCGCTTCGCCGCCTACCTGCGCGAGATCCCGTGCCCGGTCTGCGAGGGCAAGAGGCTCAAGCCCGAGGTGCTCGCCGTCACGGTCAACGGCTTCAGCATCTCCGACGTTTGTGAACTCAGCCTTGTGAAGGCCCATGAGTTCATGCAGCAACTCGAACTGAGCGAACGGGATGCCCGAATCGCGGCCCAGGTGCTGCGCGAGATCCGCCTGCGGCTGGAGTTCCTGATCGAGGTAGGGCTCAGCTACCTCGACCTCATGCGCGCGGCAGCCACGCTCAGTGGTGGGGAGGCCCAGCGCATCCGCCTGGCCACCCAGATCGGCTCAGGGCTCACGGGCGTGCTCTACGTGCTCGACGAGCCGTCCATCGGCCTGCACCAACGCGACAACCGGCGCCTCATCGAGACGCTCGTGAAGCTCAAGAACCTCGGCAACACGCTCATCGTGGTTGAGCATGACGAAGACACCATTCGCACCGCCGACTGGATCGTGGACATCGGCCCCGGCGCGGGGGAGCACGGCGGTGAGGTCGTGCATTCCGGTTCCTACGAGGGCCTGCTGGCCAACCCGCACTCGATCACGGGGGACTACCTCGCGGGGCGCCGTTCCATCGAGACCCCGAAGAAGCGCAGGCCCATCGACAAGAAGCGCCAGGTCGTTGTCGAGGGGGCGCGTGCCAACAACCTCAAGAACGTGACCGTCGCGTTCCCCCTGGGCGTCTTCACCGCCGTTACCGGGGTCAGCGGATCCGGCAAGTCGAGTCTCGTCAACGACATCCTGTACAAGGTGCTCGCCAACGAGCTGAACGGGGCACGACAGATCCCGGCGAAGCACACCCGCGTCACGGGCCTCGACAACCTCGACAAGGTGGTGCACGTCGACCAGGCGCCAATCGGTCGCACCCCGCGCTCGAACCCGGCCACCTACACGGGCGTGTTCGACAAGATCCGCACGCTGTTCTCCGAGACAGCTGATGCGAAGGCCCGCGGTTACCTGCCCGGGAGGTTCAGCTTCAACGTCAAGGGTGGCCGCTGCGAGAACTGCTCGGGCGACGGCACGATCAAGATCGAGATGAACTTCCTCCCCGATGTGTACGTCGCCTGCGAGGTCTGCCACGGCGCGCGCTACAACCGCGACACGCTCGCGGTGAAGTACAAGGGCAAGAACATCGCCGAGGTGCTCGACATGCCCATCAGCGAGGCCGCGGAGTTCTTCGAGGCGATCTCCTCGATCCACCGCTTCCTGAAGACCCTCGAGGAGGTCGGGCTCGGCTACGTGCGGCTCGGCCAGAGCGCGACTACCCTCTCCGGTGGCGAAGCGCAGCGCGTGAAGCTGGCGACCGAACTGCAGCGCCGTTCGATGGGCCGCAGCATCTACGTCCTTGATGAGCCGACCACGGGTCTCCACTTCGAAGACGTTCGCAAGCTGCTGCTTGTGCTTAACGGCCTCGTTGACAAGGGCAATACCGTGATCGTCATCGAGCACAACCTCGATGTCATCAAGTCCGCCGACTGGCTCATCGACCTCGGCCCCGAGGGCGGTGCGGGCGGCGGCGAGGTGCTCTCCATCGGCACCCCGGAGCAGCTCGCGAAGGTTGCGGGCAGCCACACCGGCACCTTCCTCAACGAGGTGCTGGAGGGCACCCGGGTCTGATGGCCGCGCGCAGCGTTACGCCGACCGTCGCCTGGCGCCCGAAGGCGGGCGAGATTCCGCAGCAGCCCGGCGTGTACCGGTTTCGGGATGCATCGGCGCGCGTGCTCTACGTCGGCAAGGCGAAGAACCTGCGCCAGCGCCTGAGTAACTACTTCGCGCCACTTGCGACCCTGCACGAACGCACCCGCCGCATGGTGTTGAGCGCCGCCTCAGTGGAATGGACGGTCGTCGGCAACGACTTCGAGGCACTGCAGCTCGAGTACACCTGGATCAAGGAATTCGACCCGCCGTTCAACGTGCAGTACAAGGACGACAAGTCCTACCCCTACCTCACGATCACCCTCGGTGACCCGGTGCCGCGCGTTATGGTGACCCGCAACAAGGGCATCCCGAATGCACGCTACTTCGGGCCGTACAGCCGCGCCTGGGCGATCCGCGAAACTGTCGACATCATGCTCAAGGCCTTCCCGATGCGCAGCTGCTCCGACGCGACGTACAAACGAGCCCAGCAGACCGGGCGGCCATGCCTGCTCGGTGACATCGGCAAGTGCGCGGCGCCGTGCGTAGGGCGCGTCAGCCTCGAGGAGCACAAGTCGATCGCCCTCGACTTCGCCAGCTTCATGGGCGGCAACGATTCGCGTTATGTGACGACGATCACCCGCCGCATGAAGGACGCGTCCGAGGCGATGGACTACGAGGCGGCCGCCCGCTACCGCGACCAGATCGCGGCGATGGAGACGGCCCTCGCGAAGAATGCGGTTGTGCTCGACGACGGGGTAGACGCCGACCTGTTCGGCATCGCCCACGACGAGCTCGCTGCGGCGGTGCAGCAGTTCATTGTGCGGGGCGGTCGCATCCGCGGTGTACGCGGCTGGGTTGTCGATAAGGAGCTCGATCTCGAACTGCCTGAGCTCGTGGAGTCGGTGCTGCAAAACGCCTACGACGACGCCGTCCCGCCGCGGGATGTCTTCGTGCCGGCCATCCCGGAGGACGGCGCCGCCCTGGAGCGTTGGCTGGGGGAGTTGCGGGGCCCGGGTTCCCGGGTCGAGGTGCGGGTCGCCCGTCGCGGCGACAAGGCGGCCCTCGCACAGACGGTTGCGCAGAACGCACAGAACGCGCTCATCCTGTACAAGACGCGTCGCAGCGGCGACTTCGTGGCGAGGTCGCAGGCGCTTGCCGATATCCAAGAGGCGCTGGGGATGCCCGAAGCCCCGTTGCGCATGGAATGCTTCGACGTCTCCCACCTCAGCGGCACGAACATCGTCGCTTCGATGGTCGTGTTCGAGGACGGCCTGCCCCGGAAGGACCAGTACCGGCGCTTCAGCATCCCCGAGTCGACCGACGACACCGAGTCGATCTACCAGGTGCTCACGCGTCGGCTCGCCTACCTCAAAGATGCTCCGAGCGCCGAGTTGGCGGACGCTGAGGGGCGCCGGAAGAAATTCGCCTACCCACCCCAGCTGCTCATCGTGGACGGTGGCCAGCCACAGGTAGCGGCCGCCAAGCGCGCGCTCGACGAGGCCGGGGTCACGGGGATCCAACTCGCGGGCATTGCCAAGCGCCTTGAGGAGATCTGGTTGCCGGATTCCGACTTCCCGGTCATCCTGCCCCGCAACAGCGACGCGCTGTTCCTGATCCAGCGAATCCGCGACGAGGCCCACCGGTTTGCGATCAGTTACCAGCGCCAGAGGCGACGCAACGACATCCAGTCGGTGCTGGGGGAGATCCCAGGCCTCGGGCCTTCGCGTGTTCGCGAACTGCTCAAGCACTTCGGCTCGGTTACCCGGCTGCGTGCGGCGGACGCCGAGGCGATCGCGGAAGTGCGGGGGATCGGGCCTGCTCTCGCGCAGTCGATCGTCGATCGACTGCGGTCGTGAGGTCTGGCATGGCCGGCGACGACGGTAGTCTTGAGGAACGATGCCGACAGTGAGCGACAGCCAGGAGATGCTTATCGTCACCGGCATGTCCGGCGCCGGTCGGTCGACGGTCGGCAACGCGCTCGAAGACCTGGGCTGGTACGTCGTCGACAACCTGCCCCCGCTCATGCTGCGCCCCCTCGTGGAGCTGGCCCAGCACGCCGGCGACTCCCTGCCGCGCATTGCTGCGGTCGTTGACGTTCGTGGCGGTGCGATGTTCTCCGACCTCGGCAGCAGCATTGATGCGTTGCGTGACTCGATCCGGCTGCGCCTGTTGTTCCTCGACGCCACCGACCTGGCCCTCGTCAAACGCTTCGAGCAGGTGCGCCGTCCCCACCCCCTCCAGGGTGACGGCACGACCCTCGACGGTATCGGCGCCGAGCGCGCCCTCATGTCGGAAATCCGCGCCTCCTCCGACCTCGTGATCGACACGTCGAACTTGAACATCCACCAACTGGCCACCGCGATCAGTGAGCGGTTTGCCACCGCCGACAACGCGGGCCTCAGGGTGACCGTGGAGAGTTTCGGCTACAAACACGGGTTGCCCGCGGACGCCGACATGGTGGCCGACTGCCGGTTCCTGCCCAACCCGTTCTGGATACCCGAGCTGAAAGACCTCAACGGGCTCGACCCGGAGGTCTCCGAGTACGTCCTGTCGCAAGCCGGGGCCGTCGACTTCGTCACGAACTACGCAAAGGCGCTGGAGCCCGTCTTCGCTGGCTTCCAACGCGAGAACAAGCGACACGCTACGATCGCCATTGGATGCACGGGGGGAAAGCACCGCTCGGTCGCGATGGCGGAAGAGCTCGCGACGCGGTTAAGGCTGCTCCCCGGCGTCGTCATCAACGTCAAACATCGCGACGTCGGTCGCGAATGACCAGGTTCCCCCGGGGAACCCACAACTGTTGAAGGAGGACCGCGCGTGGCACTCACCGCCGAGGTCAAGGAAGAACTCGCCGCAATCGAGTCAGGCAAGACGACCCTCCGTGCCGCTGAGCTCGCCACGGTCCTGAGGTTCTCCGGGGGGCTGCACGTCATCTCGGGACGGATCGCGGTGGAGTCGGAACTCGAGAGCGAGCAGCTCGCACGCCGGGTTCGAAAGGACATCGCCGAGCTCTACGGGGTGCGTGCCGAAGTCTCGATCGTCTCAGCCTCTGGTGCCCGACGCACGAGCTACTACCTCGTGCGGGTCCTCGATGGCGGCGAAACGCTCGCCCGCCAGACCGGCCTGCTGGATGCCCGTCGCCGCCCGATCCGCGGACTACCCAATCGACTCACCACGGGCAGTCGCGAGGAGCTCGCGGCGGTCTGGCGCGGGGCATTCCTGGCCGCAGGCAGCCTCACGGACCCCGGCCGCTCTGCGGCCCTGGAGATCACCTGCCCCGGCAACGAAGCGGCCATGGCCCTCGTTGGTGCCGCGGGCCGCCTGCGCATCGCCGCAAAGGCGCGCGAAGTGCGGGGTGTGCACCGGGTCGTCATCCGCGACGGTGAGGCCATCAGCGCCATGCTCGTGCTGATGGGCGCCGCGAAGAGCGTGGAGAGCTGGAACGAGATGCGGCAGCGCCGCGAGGTCCGTGCCACCGCCAACCGCCTGGTTAACTTCGACGACGCCAACCTGCGGCGTTCGGCACAGGCTGCTGTCGCCGCCTGTGCCCGGGTGGAGCGTGCACTGGAGATTCTTGACGGCGACGTTCCTCGTCACCTGCAGTACGCGGGGGAGCTGCGGTTGAACTTCAGGGACTCGAGCCTCGACGAGCTCGGCCACCACGCAGACCCGCCTATGACGAAAGACGCGGTCGCCGGGCGCATCCGTCGTCTTCTCGCCATGGCGGACAAGCGCGCAGCGGACCTGGGGATCCCCGGGACGGACGCCAACCTTCCGCCCGACCTCGACGAATAGGCCTGCCGTCGCTTTCGGCGGGAAGCATCCGGCCCGGTGCCGGGTTGTGCTGGATAGACTGGAACCGGTCTCCCCGACCAGGTCTTAACCCTCACTCGGGGCCAACATGCTAGGAGAACTCGATGGCTGAATACACGCTTCCTGAACTCGCATACGATTACTCGGCCCTCGCGCCGAGCATCAGTGCGACCATCATGGAGTTGCACCACAGCAAACATCACCAGGCTTATGTGACCGGGGCGAATGCTGCCCTCGCCGGCCTCGCCGCGGCCCGCGAATCCGGTGACCTCGGCGCCGTCAACAAGCTCGAGAAGGACCTCGCGTTCAACCTCGGTGGCCACATCAACCACTCGATCTTCTGGACCAACCTGTCACCGGATGGCGGTGACAAGCCGACCGGCAGCCTCGCCAGCGCGATCGACGACCAGTTTGGCTCGTTCGACAAGTTCATGGCCCACTTCACCGCCGTCGCGATGGGCGTGCAGGGGTCCGGCTGGGCGGTGCTCGCCTGGGATTCGATAGGCGAGAACCTGCTCATCCTGCAGTTCTTCGACCAGCAGGCCAACCTCCCCGCGGGCATTGTTCCCCTCTTGATGCTGGACGTCTGGGAGCATGCGTACTACCTCGACTACAAGAACGTTCGTGCCGACTACGTCAAGGCATTCTGGAACATCGCCAACTGGGGCAATGTCCAGCAGCGTTTCGAGGTGGCGCGCGATAAGACAACCGGGCTGGTGCTACTGTCGTAGCGGCGTGGTGGCCGGGGCGTTGCCCCGGCCACAGCCACTTTCCCACCACAAAAATGAGCGTCTAACGACGCCTGAGCAAAACTGGAGTACACGTTGAGCGTCAAGATCGGTATCAATGGATTCGGCCGAATCGGTCGCAACTTCCTTCGCGCCGCACTCGCGCAGGGTGCGGACTTGGACATCGTGGCGGTCAACGACCTCACCGACAACAAGTCGCTCGCCCACCTGCTGAAGTACGACTCCGTGGGCGGCCCCCTCAGCCACGACGTCTCATACGACGGTGACTCCATCACGGTCGGCGGCCACCGCATCCGCGTGTTCGAGGAGCGCGACCCCGCGAACCTGCCCTGGGGCGAACTGGGCGTCGACATCGTCATCGAGTCCACCGGTCGCTTCACGAAGGCCGACGACGCACGAAAGCACATCGAGGGTGGTGCCAAGAAGGTCCTCATCTCGGCCCCCGCGACCGGTGACGACGCGACCATCGTGATGGGCGTCAACGAAGAGACCTACGACCCGGCGACGGATGTCATCATCTCCAACGCTTCGTGCACCACCAACTGCCTCGCGCCGCTGGCGAAGGTGTTCAACGACGCGTTCGGCATCGAGCGTGGATTCATGATGACCGCGCACGCGTACACGGCCGACCAGAACCTCCAGGACGGCCCGCACAGCGACCTGCGTCGCGCGCGCGCAGCTGCCATCAACATCGTTCCCGCGTCGACCGGTGCGGCGAAGGCCATCGGCCTTGTGCTGCCCGAGCTCAACGGTAAGCTGAGCGGCTCGTCGTACCGCGTGCCGGTTCCCACCGGCTCGATCGTCGACCTGACGGTCATCACGCCGACCGAAGGACTGACGGTCGACCAGATCAACGCCGCGTACAAGGCGGCCGCAACGGAGGGCCGCCTCAACGGGATCCTCCAGTACACCGCGGACCCGATCGTCTCGAGCGACATCCAGCTCAACCCGCATTCCTCGATCTTCGACTCGGAGCTCACGAACGTCAGTGGCAACCTGGTCAAGGTCTCGAGCTGGTACGACAACGAGTGGGGCTACTCCAACCGTCTGGTCGACCTCACCGAGTACGTCGCCGAGCGTCTGTAGGCCCGCCGATGCCATTGCGCACCCTCGATTCACTGGGGTCGCTCAGGGGCAAACGCGTCGTCGTCCGCTGTGACCTGAATGTTCCCCTGAAGGACGGCCGGATCACGGACGACGGGCGCGTTCGCGCTTCGCTTCCCACGCTCAACGCGCTGATCCACGCGGGTGCCCGCGTGGTCGTCGTGTCACACCTCGGCAGGCCCGACGGTAAACCAGATGCCAAGTACAGCCTCGAGCCGGTCGCGCAGCGACTGAGCGAGTTGCTGGGCAAGCCCGTGGTGTTCGCGAAGGACACCGTGGGCACCGGTGCCCAGGAGGCCGTTGACGGCCTCGAGGACGGCGCTGTGGCGCTGCTCGAGAACCTTCGGTTCAACGCGCAGGAGACGTCCAAGGACGCCGCTGAGCGCACCGAGTTCGCTTCGGCCCTCGCCGCCTTCGGTGACGCATTCGTGTCCGACGGTTTCGGGGTCGTGCACCGGAAGCAGGCGAGCGTCTTCGAGCTCGCCGAACTGCTGCCGAGCGCCGCTGGTCTCCTCATCCAGCAGGAACTCGAGGTGCTCGAGAAGCTGACGGTGACGCCCGAGAAGCCATACACGGTCGTGCTGGGTGGGTCGAAAGTCTCCGACAAGCTCGCCGTGATCGGCGCGCTGCTGCCCAAGGTCGACTCCTTGCTAATCGGCGGCGGCATGCTCTTCACCTTCCTCGTGGCTCTCGGCCACAAGGTTGGCGGCAGCCTCCTCGAAGAAGACCAGGTCGACGCGGTCAAGGGTTACCTCGAGCGGGCGAAGGCGCTCGGCGTCGAGATCGTGCTGCCGACCGACATCGTGGTTGCCTCCAAGTTCGGTGCTGACGCGGAATACGAGGTGGCGCCAGCTGATGCCATCGAGGGCACCGCGTTCGGTTCATCCGGTCTGGGACTCGACATCGGCCCGGAGACGTCCGCACGGTTCGCTGCGGTCATCGCTGCCTCCAAGACGGTCTTCTGGAACGGCCCCATGGGCGTGTTCGAGTTGGCCCCGTTCGCGGCGGGTACGAAGGCCGTGGCATCCGCACTCAGCTCCTTCGACGGCTTCGGTGTCGTCGGCGGTGGCGACTCGGCGGCCGCGGTGCGAGCTCTTGGCTTCGACGATGAGCAGTTCGGCCACATTTCTACAGGTGGCGGCGCGAGCCTCGAATTCCTCGAGGGCAAGCGTCTCCCCGGACTCGAGGTGCTCGGATGGCAGTAGTCAAGCGCGTCCCGCTGATTGCGGGTAACTGGAAGATGAACCTCGACCACCTGCAGTCGATCGCCTTCGTGCAGAAGCTCGCGTGGACGCTGAAGGATGCCCGGCACGAGTTCGGCGTCGATGGCGCCGAGGTTGCGGTCTTCCCGCCGTTCACCGACCTCCGCTCGGTGCAGACCCTTGTATCTGCCGACAAGCTTGATGTCGTGTTCGGCGGGCAGGACCTGTCTGAGCACGAGTCGGGCGCATACACGGGTGAGATCTCGGGCGCGTTTCTCGCCGCCCTGGACTGCCGTTACGTGATCATCGGGCACTCGGAGCGTCGCCAGTACCACGGCGAGACCGATGAACTGCTCGGCCGCAAGGTCGCCGCCGCGCTGAAGCACGGGCTCGTTCCCGTGCTGTGCGTGGGGGAGACCGCCGAAGACCTCGAACAGCACGGCCCAAGCGCCGTGCCTGTTGCGCAGTTGCGTGAGGCCCTCGCGAGTGCGGGCCTCGTTGGCGGGAAGGGCTCACCCGAGCTTGTCATCGCTTACGAGCCGGTGTGGGCGATCGGCTCCGGCCAGGCCGCAACGCCCGAACAGGCCGAGCAAGTGGCGGGCAAGCTGCGCGAGGTGTTGCGTGAGCTGCTCGGCGACGAGGTCGCCGATGCCACGCGCATCCTGTACGGCGGTTCGGTGAAGTCCGGCAATATCGCGGGCTTCATGCGCGAGGCCAATGTCGACGGCGCACTCGTCGGTGGCGCCAGCCTCGACGTGGCCGAGTTTGCCGCGATCGCGCGCTTCCAGAAGCACGTAGGAACCTGATTCGACACTCCGCTCGATCACCGGTGGCCGGTGATCGAGCGGAGCCGAGTCCGTTCTATACTTACTGAGGCTTTCGAAAGGTTCTCTCCCGTGGATATTCTCCAGGTCATCCTGCAGGTGGTGCTCGGCATCACGAGCCTCCTGCTGACCCTGCTCATCCTCCTGCACCGTGGACGCGGCGGGGGCCTGTCCGACATGTTCGGTGGCGGGGTCACCTCTAACCTGGGTGCTTCGGGAGTTGCCGAGCGCAACCTCAACCGCATCACTGTGGTTCTCGCAGTGATCTGGATCACCTCAATCGTCTTCCTCGGGCTCATCACCAAGTTCGACGGCGCGTAGCCTTCACGGGCACAATCACCTCACCAGGCATCACCAGACAGCGCATCACCTCAGACAGCACAGGGGCACACAGTGGCATCAGGCGGAAGTGCAATTCGCGGCTCACGGGTCGGGGCTGGCCCCATGGGCGAACAGGACCGTGGTTTCCACGCCGACCGGATCCAGGTCTCGTACTGGGACGAAATGGGCAATGAAACGGTCCGCAACTTCGCGGCTAACCTGCCCGAAGAGGAGATCCCCGACATCATCGATTCGCCGTCGACGGGCCTGCCCGCTGGCCGCGACAAGGCCAACCCACCGTCGGTGGCCAAGCTGGAGCCGTACAAGACTCACCTGGCATACGTGAAGGAACGCCGTACCGAGCAGGAGGCTTCAGAACTGCTCGACGAGGCGCTCAACCAGCTTCGGGCGCGCCGCGGCACGCTGGGCTCCTAGCGGGCTCGCTGCCTTCGCCAGCGACGGCGGGAGCTATACCTCGTTAGCGGGGGCGTCCTCGCCGGTCCAGAACTGCCCGGGGTCGATCAGGTTCTCCGGAACCTCCTGGGCCGCGTCGCGGTCCACGAAGAACAGGGTCTTCCGCAGCCCCTCCACCCCGGCTGCCGGCACCTCAATGAGGCTGGCACCCGCGAGAGTGAGGCCGAGAGCTGCTGCCTTATCAGTTCCCGCAACCACAAGCCACACGCGTGCCGAGGAGTTGATGACCGGGAGGGTCAGGCTCAGTCGCTCTGGCGGCGGCTTGGGGGAGTTGCGCACGGCAACCACGGGTTTCACTCGCTCCCTGATGCCGCCACGCTCGGGAAACAGCGACGCAATGTGGCCGTCCGGACCCATACCGAGGAACGTGATATCGAAGTGCGGCATGCTCGAGTTGGCCGGAGTGTTTTCCGCGATCTCACGGGCGTACGCTTCCGCCGCGGCGTCGAGGTCCATGCCCGAGTCCGAGGCCGCGAATGCGTGTACGCGGGCCGGGTCGAGCGGCACATGGTCGAGCAGGGCCTCTCGCGCCTGGGTCTCGTTGCGCTCAGGGTCTCCCGCAGGCAACCAGCGCTCGTCACCCCACCAGACGTTCACTCGTGACCAGTCGATGGAGTCGCGTGCCGGATTGGCGTTAATCGCCTCGAGCACGGCGCTTCCCATCGTCCCGCCGGTCAGCACCACTGACGCTTCGTCGAACTCGCCGACGAGGTCAACGACCTTCGTGATGAAGCGGGCCGCCACTGCCGCAGCGAGTGACGATTTGTCGGGGTGGAGGATGACGCGGCGTTCGTTGCTCATGCGAGCCCCTTCGTGGTGGTCGGCACGGCAAGAGGGGTTCCCAGCCCACCGACCCCGTGCTGGATGACATCACCAAACAGGTCATCCGGATCAAGCCGGCGCAGCTCCTCGGCAAGGCAGTCCCTGAGGCTGCGGCGCGGCAGCGAGATGTCATGCGTCGGCTGGTCGGGCTGCACGAGCGTCGCGATGTTCGCCGAGGTGCGCTCAAGCTCGATGGGCCCCGCGTCACGGGTGAGCAGGACGCCCTGGATGCCGCTGGCGCCGTGCGATTCCTCGGAAACCCTCAGACCCACCGGCACCTTCAGCTGAAGCTGCAGCCAGGCCGCCAGCAGCACCGTGGAGGGCGAGTCTGCGGCGCCGTGCACCTCGACACCGGTGACGGGCAAGTACGGCGGCTGGTCCAGAACGGCAGCAAGCTGGGCCCGCCACAGTGTCAGCCGGGTCCAGGAAAAGTCGGTATCGCCGGGCTGGTAGGTGCTGGCGCTGATGCCCAGCGCCTGGAGGGGGTCGGGGCTGGCGGCCGCGTCGGTGATGCGGCGCTGGGCGATCCGGCCGATCGCTGACCGTGAGACGTTCTCGGGGGCTTGCCCAGGCCACCAGGCGACGACCGGGGTATCCGGTAACAGGAGCCCCGTCACGAGGCTTTCCTGGTCGGCCGCGGCACCCCCGTGGGCTCGAACCACCACCACCTCGCTCGCGCCAGCGTCACCGCCCACCCGGATTTGCGCGTCGATCCTCGCCTCATCAGTGGAGACCTGCTCATCGGCGCCCGTCGAGACCACGATGACCCGCATCGGGTGCTCCCGGGATGCGTCGTTGGCGGCCTCGATCGCCTCTTCCTCTTCGCCGAGGCGGGTAGCAATGATGAGTGTGAGCACGCGGCCGAGCGCGACGGCTCCGCCCTCTTCGCGGATCTTGACGAGCGCTTTCGAGATGGCGCTCGTCGTGGTGTTGGGCAGATCGACGATCACGGTCGCCTCCAGGTGCGGCCGTCGCGGGCCATCAGTTCGTCAGCGGATGTCGGCCCCCAGGTACCGGGACGGTACTGCTCCGGGGTTCCCTGAGTGGCCCAGAACTCTTCGATCGGGTCGAGGATCTTCCAGCTAAGCTCGACCTCCTCGTGGCGGGGGAAGAGTGGAGGGTCGCCGAGGAGCACGTCGAGGATCAGGCGCTCGTAAGCCTCGGGGCTGGCCTCGGTGAACGCGTGGCCGTAGCCGAAGTCCATCGTGACGTCACGCACCTGCATCCCTGCTCCCGGCACCTTGGAGCCGAACCGGATCGTGACACCCTCATCGGGCTGCACCCGGATCACGAGGGCATTCTGTCCGAGGGCGGAAGTCTGGCTCTCGGCAAACAGGTACTGCGGTGCCCGCTTGAACACCACCGCGATCTCGGTCACGCGCCGACCGAGGCGCTTGCCCGTGCGCAGGTAGAAGGGAACGCCAGACCAGCGGCGCGTCCCAATGTCGAGCCTGATCGCGGCAAATGTTTCGGTGGTCGACTGCGGGTTCATACCGTCTTCTTCGAGGAAGCCGGTGACCTTCTCACCACCCGACCATCCGCCCGAGTACTGGCCGCGTGCGGTGTGGGCCGCGAGGTCTTCCGGAATCCGGACAGCGGAGAGCACCTTCTCCTTCTCAGCGCGCAGGTCGGCAGCGTCGAACGACACCGGCTCCTCCATGGCGGTGAGCGCAAGAAGCTGCAAAAGGTGATTCTGGATGACGTCGCGCGCCGCCCCGATACCGTCGTAGTAGCCCGCCCGGCCCCCGACGCCGACGTCCTCGGCCATCGTGATCTGGACGTGGTCGACGTAGTTGGCGTTCCAGATGGGTTCGTAAAGCTGGTTGGCGAATCGCAGCGCCAGGATGTTCTGGACGGTCTCCTTGCCCAGGTAGTGGTCGATGCGGAACACGCTGTCGGGCGGGAACACCGACTCGACTACGGCGTTGAGCTCGCGAGCGGTGGTCAGGTCGCTGCCGAATGGCTTTTCGATGACCACGCGACGCCACTGGCCGTCCTTCTGCTCCGCGAGGCCCGAATCCCTCAGTCGCTCCGTGACCTCGGGGAATGACTTCGGCGGGATCGAGAGGTAGAAGGCATGGTTGCCCATCGTGCCCCGCTCACGGTCGAGCGCCTCGAGGGTTTCCTTGAGCCGCGCGAAGGCTTCGGGGTCGTCAAATTCGCCCTGGACGAAGCGAATGCCCTGGGCAAGCTGCGTCCAGACATCCTCGTCGAAGGGTGTCCGCGCGTACTGCTTGACCGCGTCGTGCACGACCTGCGCGAAGTCCTGGTCCTCCCACTCACGGCGGGCAAAGCCCACGAGCGCGAAGCCAGGGGGCAGCAGCCCGCGATTGGCCAGGTCGTACACCGCAGGCATTAACTTCTTGCGTGACAGGTCGCCCGTCACACCGAAGATTATGAGTGCGCTCGGCCCGGCGATGCGATTCAGTCGTCGGTCTGAGGGCAGGCGTAGCGGATTGAAGTCGGCGGTGATCTCCACAGGCGACATGGTGCTCCTAGTGCTTGTACGCGCGTCAGTTAAGGGCGCTGATCACCGCGGGGAGCGCGGCAGTCGTGCGGAGGGTGAGGCTGAGAACCGGCATGCCATGGTCGGCGAGCACGCTGGCATCACCGTCGGCCTGTGCCCGGATGAGCTGCCCGAAGGTAAAGGGGCGCCCGGGGATCTGGAGGTCTGGCTCCCCAGCCATGAGGATCTGCAGGAACACGCCAACCGCGGGTCCCCCCTTGTGGAACTGGCCCGTGGAATGAAGGAAGCGGGGCCCCCAGCCGAAGGTGACGGGGCGCTCGGCGCGCCGGGCGACCTCGTCGCGAAGTGACACCAACTCGGGGTGCGCGACCCTGTCAACATAGGCCTGGATCGAGACGTAGCCATCGGCGGGAAGCTGGCCGAGCAGCGCGGCGATAGCGCCAGCCAGGTCACTCGTGGACTCCACGACGCTCGCGGTGCCGCGAACCTCGATGTCGCCGTCGACGAAGGCGGGGGGAGCCGGGGTCGACGGGTTGTCGATGAGCGCGCGCGTGGCGATCTTGGCCGACTCGACGTCGGGCTGGTCGAAGGGGTTAATTCCCAGGATGTGGCCGGCGATCGCAGTCGCGTACTCCCACACGAGGATCTGGCCGCCAAGGCTGCCCGCGATCTCGATCTCACCGTCGGCCACCTCGCGGGTGTCATCCCAATCGCCGACCAGGCGTACGACCTGGAGGTCGGTCAGGTCCTGGCTGAGCTCGGGGGAGTCAACATCGAGAACGACAGGCAGGATGCCCTTGCCGATCTTGCCCGTCGATTCGGCGATGAGCTGCTCTGCCCAGTCACCAAACCCGAGGATGTGGGTGCCGTCGGGAACGATCCCGAGCTTGTCCTTCAGCGGGCGGGTGCCAGCCATGGCAGCACCGAGCACGAGGCCGGGGTTGGCGACGTTGTCGACCGCCAGCTCAACCATGACCGCCTCTGCTTCATCGAGCAGCTCGTTCAGGTCGACGCCCGCAAGACCGGACGGCACCAGGCCAAAAGCGGTGAGGGCCGAGTAACGGCCGCCCACCGTGGGGTCGGCATTGAACACCCGGTATCCGGCGGCGCGAGCCGAGACATCCAGCGGCGAACCGGGGTCGGTGACGATGACGATGCGTTCTGTCGGGTCAATTCCCGCTTCAGCAAAGTAACGCTCGTAAATGCGCTTCTGGCTGTCGGTCTCAACGGTGGAACCCGACTTGGACGAGATGACGACCGCCGTGCTCGACAGCCGGTCTCCCAGCGCGGAGAGCACCTGCCCCGGGTCGGTCGAGTCGAGAACGGTCAGCTCGACACCGTACGTGCGCGTGATGACCTCGGGCGCAAGGGAAGAACCACCCATTCCGCCGAGCACGATGTGGTCGACGCCGGCCTCGCGGAGCGAGTCGCGCAGCGCGTAGATGTCGTCGATCATGGGGCGCGAGACCGCGACGGCCTCCACCCAGCCCAGGCGCTTGGCCGACTCTTCTTCCGCGTCCGGCCCCCACAGGGTGGCGTCGCCACCAGTGATCCGGCTCGCTACCAGGTCGCTAACGAGCTGGGGAACGATCCTGTCAACTGCCTCAGCAGCGGCGCCCGAGACGGCGATCTTCACGCTCATTCGTGCGACCCACGCAGCGCGGCCTCGAGTGCTGCCGAAACGGTGTCGAGCAGTTCGTTCCAGGAGATGATGAACTTCTCGACTCCTTCCTTCTCGAGCAGCTCGGTGACCTCGTCGTAGGAGATTCCGAGGGCCGCGAGGGCCTCGAGGGTTGCCGTTGCGGTCGCGTAGTTGCCCGTGACCTGGTCTCCTTCGACCACCCCGTGGTCGAAGGTCGCCTCGAGGGTCTTCTCCGGCATGGTGTTGACGGTCTCGCCAACGGCGAGCTCGGTGACATAGAGGGTGTCGGGAAGCGACGGGTCCTTGACACCGGTCGAAGCCCACAGCGGGCGCTGCTTGTTGGCGCCGGCGGCGAGCAGGGCTGCGGCGCGTTCGGTCTCGAAGGCCTGCTCGTAGACCTGGTAGGCCAGGCGCGCGTTCGCGATGCCAGCCTTGCTCTTGAGGCCGAGGGCTTCGTCGGTGCCGATCGCCTCGAGGCGCTTGTCGATCTCGGTGTCGACTCGCGATACAAAGAACGAGGCGACCGAGTGGATGGTCGACAGGTCGATGCCTGCGGCCTTCGCCTTCTCCAGCCCCGAGAGGTACGCCTCGATGACGGCGCGGTGGCGGTCGAGGCTGAAGATCAGGGTGACGTTGACGCTGATGCCAGCGCCGATCACCTCGGAGATGGCCTCGAGGCCCTCGAGGGTCGCGGGGATCTTGATCATGGCGTTGGGGCGATCGACCTTGGCCCACAGCTCCTTGGCCTGCTGGATCGTACCGGCAGCGTCGTGCGCGAGCCCCGGTTCAACCTCGATCGAAACGCGACCGTCCTGCCCGCTCGTGGAATCGTAGATGGCACGGAAGATGTCGCTCGCGGCCGCCACATCGTCAGTGGTGATCTCGAACACCGCCTCGGTGACAGTCTTGCCCGCGGCAGCGAGCTCGGCGACCTGGCTGTCGTACGCCTCGCCCTTGGCCAGGGCGGTCGCGAAGATCGTCGGGTTGGTGGTGACCCCGACGACGTTGCGCTCGGCAATCAGTTTCTCGAGCCCGGCGGAACGGATGCGCTCACGGGAGAGGTCGTCGAGCCAAATGCTGACGCCAACGGCGGACAGGTCTTCGGTGGGGGTGCTCATGTGTGTCTTCTTTCTCTGCCGGCGCCTAGAGGGCGGCCAGCGATTCCTTGGCGGCGGCCACGGCGGCCTCGGTGGTGATTCCGAACTCACGGAACAGGGTCTTGTAGTCCGCCGATGCACCGAAGTGCTCGATGGATACGCTGCGGCCGGCGTCGCCAACCCAGCTCTTCCAGGTGAGATCAAGTCCCGCTTCGATCGAGACGCGCGCCTTGACGGCTGCGGGCAGTACCGACTCGCGGTACGCCTCGTCCTGCTCTGCGAACCATTCGGTGCTCGGCACTGAAACGACCCGGGCGTTGATGCCCTCGGACTTCAGCACGGCACGTGCCTCGACGGCAATCTGAAGCTCAGAACCGGTCGCGATGAAGATCACGTCGGGCGTGCCGCCGTCGGGGGTTTCGGCCAGGACGTATGCGCCCTTGGCGACGTACTTCGCCGAGGCGAAAGTCTCGCCAGACGCGACGTCGTCGCCGCGCTCGAACACCGGGATGTTCTGGCGCGTGAGGGCGATGCCTGCGGGTCCGTTGCGACGCTCGAGGACCGTCTTCCACGCCCAGGCCGTCTCGTTCGCGTCGCCGGGGCGCACAATGTCGAGTCCGGGGATGGCGCGGAGCGTCGAAAGCTGCTCGATGGGCTGGTGAGTCGGGCCATCCTCGCCGAGCGCAACCGAGTCGTGCGTCCATACGTAAATTGCGGGGGCCTTCATCAGTGCGGCAAGTCGCACGGCGGGCCGCATGTAATCGCTGAAGATCAGGAACGTGCCGCCGAACGGGCGAGTGTTGCCGTGCAACACGATGCCGTTGAGGATCGCGCCCATGGCGTGCTCACGGATGCCGAAATGCAGCACACGGCCCGACTCGCTTGCGGTCCACTCGTGGGTCGACCACTTCTGCGGCACGAACGAGCCGCCACCTTCGATGGTCGTGAGGTTCGACTCGGCGAGGTCGGCAGAGCCGCCCCAGAGCTCGGGGATGACGCCGGCGAGCGCGTTGATGACCTTGCCGGACGCAGCGCGGGTCGAGACATCCTTGCCGGCCTCAAAGACCGGGAGTGCATCTTCGACGCCTTCAGGGAGCTCGCCCGTAAGGATGCGGTCGAGAAGCGCCTTCTTCTCGGGGTTTGCCGTGGCCCAGGCCTCGAGCTGCGTGTTCCACTCGGCGTGCTCGGCCTGGCCGCGCTCGACAGCCTTGCGGGTGTGTTCAATGACATCGGCGTCGACCTGGAAGGTCTGCTCGGGGTCGAAGCCGAGCACCTCCTTGACGGCGGCGAGCTCGTCGGCACCGAGAGCCGAACCGTGGATCTTGCCGGAGTTCTGCTTCTTCGGGCTCGGCCAACCGATGATCGTCTTGAGGATGATGAGTGACGGCTTGTCGGTAACACCCTTCGCGGCGTCGATGGCGTCATTGAGGGCAACGACATCTTCGATGTACTGCCCCGTCTTCTTCCAATCAACCACCTGGACGTGCCAGCCGTAAGCGACGTAGCGCGCGTGCACGTCTTCGGTGAACGCGATGTTGGTGTCGTCTTCAATCGAGATCTGGTTGGAGTCGTAGATGGCAATGAGGTTGCCGAGTTCCTGGTGGCCTGCGAGCGACGACGCTTCGCTCGTCACGCCTTCCTGCATGTCGCCGTCGCCAGCGATCGTGTAAATGAAGTGGTCGAACGGGCTAGTTCCCGGCGCGGCGGTGGGATCGAACAACTCGCGCTCGTAGCGGGCGGCATAGGCAAAGCCGACGGCCGAGGCCAGGCCCTGGCCGAGCGGGCCCGTGGTTATCTCAACCCCGTCGGTGTGGCCGTACTCGGGGTGGCCGGGGGTTTTGGAACCCCAGGTGCGCAGTGCCTTGAGGTCGTCGAGCTCGAGGCCGTAGCCACCGAAGTAGAGCTGCACGTACTGCGTGAGCGAGCTGTGCCCGACGGACAGGATGAAGCGGTCGCGACCGATCCACTCGTTGTCGGCTGGGTCGCGGCGCATTACCTTCTGGAACAGAAGGTAGGCGACGGGGGCGAGGCTCATCGCGGTGCCGGGATGACCGTTACCCACCTTCTCGACGGCATCGGCCGCCAGGATCCTCGCCGTGTCAACGGCCCTGTTGTCGATGGGATCCCACTGGAGAGCTGCCACGAGATAGATGACCCTTCTGCAAGCGGCGCCGGCTCTGGGTGAGACCGGGCGCAGTGATGGTGAACCCGCCGGGGTGGCGACATTGGCTAACCGTGGCAGCCCAAACACCACATCGGTGCGATCTGGATTGGGGCGCCACAGCGGGCAGGCGTTTCAAGTATAGAGAACCCCGCCATCCGCCGCCGTTACCGCTCGGACCGTAAGGTGGCCTCCCCAGGCCGTGGCTTAGTATCGAAGCCATGGATGTCGCGACCGAGAGCCCTATTGCGGCGGAGCGCGGCGGTGCTGCCCGCGTCGGGCTGGTTCGCAAGGCAAAGGCCTACGTCGCCCTGACCAAACCCCGGGTTATCGAGCTGCTGCTGGTGACGACGGTGCCCGTTATGGTGCTCGCGGCGGGGGGCATCCCGAACCTCTGGCTGGTTCTCGGCACGCTCGTCGGCGGCACGCTCAGCGCGGCATCGGCCAACGCGTTCAACTGTTACATCGACCGCGACATCGACCGCGTGATGAACCGCACCAAGAAGCGGCCGCTCGTCACCGGCGAGCTCACGGACCGCGAAGCCCTCGTGTTTGCCTGGGCGACCGGTGTCGTGTCGGTGCTGTGGCTCGGACTGCTGGTCAACTGGTTTGCCGCGGCCCTCTCGCTCGGCGCAATCCTGTTCTATGTCTTCGTCTACACGCTGTGGCTCAAGCGCCGCACCCCGCAGAACATCGTCTGGGGCGGAATCGCCGGGTGCATGCCCGTGCTGATCGGCTGGGCGGCGGTCACCGGCTCGCTGGACTGGGCACCCGTCATCCTCTTCGGGGTGGTCTTCCTGTGGACCCCACCCCACTACTGGCCGCTCTCGATGAAGTACCGCGCCGACTACCAGTCCGTCAGCGTGCCCATGCTCGCGGTCGTGCGGGGCCGAACCGTTGTGGGCCTGCAGGTCGTGCTCTACGCGTGGGCTACCGTGGCCTGCTCGCTGCTGCTGATCCCCGTCGCCGGGATGGGCGTGCTGTACTCGACCGTCGCACTCGCTTCGGGCGCGTGGTTCATTATCGAGTCGCACCGGCTGTACTCCACGGCAATCCGGCACGGTGAGGTGCGCCCGATGCGGGTCTTCCACAGCTCGATCAGCTACCTGACCCTCGTGTTTATCGCGGTTGGGATCGACCCGCTGCTGCCGTTCTAGGCACCTGCCGCGACCGGCGACACGGGCTCCTCCGCCGGGACCGCTTCCCGCAGTGAGAGCACCACCCAGGCCATCGCGGCGGCCAGCACGCACGCCAGCACCATGTGGATGCCCACCAGGAGCGGCGGCAGGCCCAGCCGGGCCTGTGTGACGCCCACCACGACCTGGCTGAGTTCGATCACCAGCAGCGCCACCGCGGAACGGGTGAGCCAGGGCATCCCGAACCGGAATGCCGCCGCGACGACCACGACGGTCAGGCCGAGGGCGATGTAAGCGGGCCAGCTGTGGATGTGCTGCAGCAGTTCGGGGTCGAGGCCGTTGCGGTCGCTTGCCGCATCACCCGCGTGTGGTCCGGAGCCGGTGGTCAGGATGCCCACGACGATCGTCACCGCGACGGCGAGGCTGGTTACGTGCACGAGTGCGGTGAACCAGCGTGGCAACGAGAGCCGCCCGCCACGCCGCCCCAGGTAGGTGCGGTAGACGAGTGTCGCGGCGAAGACCACGAGCAGGGCCGAGATGCCGAAGTGGATGCCGACGACCGTAGGGTCGAGCTGCACGCGCACCGAAATGCCGCCGATCAGGCCCTGCAGCACGGTTCCACCGAGGACCAGCAGGCTGAGAACCCAGAGATCACGGCGCTGCGAGCGCAGGCGAAGCAGGAGAACGGCAGTCGCCACGGCGACCAGGCCAACGATGATCGAAAGCAGGCGATTGCCGAACTCGATGGCCCCGTGGATACCCATCTCCGCCGTGGCGACGAGGGACTCGTCGGTACAGAGTGGCCAGGTGGGGCAACCGAGCCCCGAACCGGTCAGTCTCACCGCACCACCGGTTGCCACGATCAGCACCTGCACGACGAGGGAGAGAAGCACGAACACCTTGATGCGGCGGTCAATGCTGGTGGGCAGCAGCGCGAACACGGCCTTCACAGCCATCCTCCTGTTATTTCACGCCGCGCCCTGTACGATTGTGGGGTTCAGGAATACAGCCCAAGCCGGGGAGTCAGCGTAGACAACGGAGTTATTGCTCCCTTGTCCTGCTTCAGTCTAGGCACGCCCGAGCAGCGTTTTTGATCACTCACTCGTGGTCGCGGCGGGCTGGCAGCACCGAAGCACCCCGGCACCGCGGACGGCTGTATGAGGGAATGCCGCGGCTACCAACTCGGTTGCCGACGGTAGGAAATGAGGTAGCAATGTCTGACGTGTTGATCGACCGCCCGGAGCTCAACGGTCTGGGACAGTACGAGTTCGGCTGGTCCGACTCCGATGCCGCAGGCGCTTCCGCGCGCCGCGGCATTAACGAGGAAGTCGTCACCGACATCTCGTCGCTGAAGAACGAACCCGCCTCGATGCTGAAAATGCGGCTCAAGGGGCTCGACCTGTTTCGCAAGAAGCCCATGCCCACGTGGGGCGCAGACCTCTCGGGTATCGACTTTGAGAACATCAAGTACTTCGTGCGCTCCACTGAGAAACAAGCGCAGACCTGGGAAGACCTTCCAGAAGACATTCGCAACACCTACGAGAAACTCGGCATCCCCGAAGCCGAGCGCAAGCGTCTCGTCTCCGGTGTCGCGGCCCAGTACGAGTCTGAAGTCGTCTTCCACTCAATCAACGCCGAACTCGAGGCCCAGGGCGTCATCTTCATGGACACCGACACGGCGCTGCGGGAACACCCGGAGTTCTTCGACGAGTACTTCGGCACGGTCATCCCTCCCGGGGACAACAAGTTCGCTGCCCTGAACACGGCCGTGTGGTCGGGTGGCTCCTTCGTGTACGTCCCGAAGGGTGTGCACGTGGAAATCCCGCTGCAGGCCTATTTCCGGATCAACACCGAGAACATGGGCCAGTTCGAGCGCACCCTGATCATCGCCGACGAGGGTTCGTACGTGCACTACATCGAAGGCTGCACGGCGCCGATCTACAAGAGCGACTCGCTGCACTCTGCGGTCGTCGAGATCATCGTGAAGAAGAACGCCCGCGTGCGCTACACGACCATCCAGAACTGGTCGAACAACGTCTACAACCTCGTCACCAAGCGGGCCATCGCCCACGAGGGCGCGACCATGGAGTGGATCGACGGCAATATCGGCTCCAAGGTCACCATGAAGTACCCGTCGATCTACCTGGTCGGCGAGCACGCCAAGGGTGAGACGCTCTCGGTTGCCTTCGCTGGCCCCGGCCAGCACCAGGACGCCGGCGCGAAGATGATCCACATGGCGCCGTACACGACGTCGTCGATCGTCTCCAAGTCGATCGCGCGCGGCGGCGGTCGTGCCGGTTACCGCGGCGAGGTCCGCGTCGACGAGAAGGCGCACCACTCCGCCAACACCGTGCGCTGTGACGCGCTCCTGGTCGACACGATTTCGCGGTCTGACACGTACCCGGCCATCGACATCCGTGTCGACGACGTACAGCTGGGCCACGAAGCGACCGTCTCGAGGGTCAGCGCCGAGCAGCTGTTCTACCTGCAGTCGCGCGGGATGCCCGAAGACGAGGCGATGGCCATGATCGTGCGCGGCTTCATCGAGCCAATCGCCCGCGAGCTGCCCATGGAGTACGCCCTCGAACTGAACAAGCTCATCGAGATGAGCATGGAAGGCAGTGTCGGCTAGATGTCGGTAGCAGTAGACGCCCCCGCGGCCCACAGCGACGGAGGGTGGGACGCCGAAGGGTATGTGCCAGTGCAGACCCGCTCGGAGCGTTTCACTTCGGTGCGCCACGACGACTTCCCGCCCGTCACGGGCCTGGAAGCCGAGTGGAAGCTCACGCCGGTGAAAGCCGTGCGTGACCTGATTGACGGCAAGCTCGACGGCTCCGCGTACGACATCGAGGCCCCGGCCGCCGATGGTGTCACCGTCGCCTGGGTGGAGCCGGGGGATGCCCGGGTCGGCTCCGCCGGGATTCCCGAGGAGCGGGCATCCGCCAACGCCTGGTCGAGCGTCGAGAAGGTTCTCGCGATCGACATCGCGGGCGAGGACCGCGCCGCCTTCGGGCTCGACCGCTCGACGCTCGGCGCCGGGGCCCGGGCGGCACACACCGTCATCACGGCCGCCCCCAACAGCACGGGCCACATCGTCCTGCGCAGCACCGGGCCCGCTAACCTCGTCGAGAATGTTGAGATCGTCGTTGGTGATGGCGCGCGGCTCACCGTCATCCACTTGCAGCAGTGGGATGACGACGCCATCCATATGGCGAGCCACTTTGCCCAGGTCGGGCGGGATGCCCAGCTCACGCACATTGTGATCTCGCTCAGCGGCCGCGTCGTACGCGTCAACCCTTCCGTGCACTTGAGCGGGGAGGGCGCCGACGGCGAGCTTTACGGCCTCTACTTCGCTGACGCGGGCCAGCACCTGGAACAGCGGGTCTACCTGCACCACCAGGCCGCCAACACCCGCGGTCGCGTCAACTACAAGGGCGCCTTGCAGGGCCAGGGTGCCCGCACGGTGTGGGTCGGTGACGTGCTGATCGGTCGTGAGGCCGCCGGCACCGACAGCTACGAGCAGAATCGCAATCTCGTGCTCACCGAGGGAACCCGTGCCGACTCGATCCCGAACCTGGAGATCGAGACGGGCGACATCCTCGGGGCCGGCCACGCGAGTGCCACGGGGCGCTTCGACGACGAGCAGTTGTTCTACCTGCAGGCTCGAGGCATCGACGAGCTCGAGGCCCGACGTCTCGTGGTTGTCGGCTTCCTCGCCGAGATCCTGCAGAAACTCGATGATGAGGCCCTCGAGCAGTACCTGCACCAGGCGATCCTCATCGAACTGGGTGAGCAGGCCGAACCGGGGGAGTCGGAATGACAGCATCCCGCGTCTGCACCACTGCCGAGCTCGACGTTAACAAGGCGTTCCGCGTGGTTCTCGACGGCACCGCGATCGTGATCGTGAAGGATGCTTCCGGCACTGTCCACGCCATCGGCGACACCTGCACCCACGGCGACATCTCGCTTGCGGAAGGTTTCGTGGAAGAGGGGACCATCGAGTGCTGGGCCCACGGTTCCGCCTTCTCACTCACCACCGGCAAACCCCTGACCCTCCCGGCGTACGAACCCGTCCCGGTGTTCGCCGTCACCATCGATGCCGACGGCGTCGTCTACCTCGACCCGAACGAAACCGTCGCGGTCTGAGCCCCGGCTCGACAGCGCGCAGAACGGAAGAAACAGAATGTCAGTACTCGAAGTCAAAGACCTCCAGGTCAGCGTAGAGACCGAGCAGGGCACCAAGCAGATTCTCAAGGGAGTCGACCTGGTTCTCCCGCAGGGTGAGATCCACGCGATCATGGGACCGAACGGTTCCGGCAAGTCCACCCTCGCGTACACGATCGCGGGCCACCCCAAGTACCACGTGGAGGGCGGTTCCATCACGCTCGACGGTGTCGACGTGCTTGCGATGTCGGTCGATGAACGGGCCCGCGCAGGTCTCTTCCTGGCCATGCAGTACCCGGTGGAGATCCCCGGCGTGCGGATGGCCGACTTCCTGCGCACCGCCAAGACGGCAGTTGACGGCGAGGCGCCCAAGCTGCGCCCGTGGCTCAAGGAGGTGGGCGAGACCATGACCGCGCTGCGGATGGACAAGTCCTTCGGAGAGCGGAACGTCAACGAGGGCTTCTCGGGAGGCGAGAAGAAGCGCCACGAGATCCTGCAGCTCGAACTCCTCAAGCCCAAGTTCGCGATCCTCGATGAGACCGACTCGGGCCTCGACGTCGACGCCCTGAAGATCGTGTCCGAAGGGGTGAACCGCGCGAAGGACGCCAACGACCTGGGTGTGCTGCTGATCACCCATTACACCCGTATCCTGCGCTACATCCGTCCCGATTTCGTGCACGTCTTCGTGGATGGCCGTGTCGCCGAGGAGGGTGGCCCCGAGCTGGCAGACCGGCTCGAGGAGGAGGGCTACGACCGCTTCCTGCCCGCAGGAGTCACCGAGCCGAGCATTTCTGCTCCGGCAGGCGTAGCGTAGAGACATGGCAACAGCTCTCGCGCCGGCCCTCTTCGACCAGGTCGAGGAGGCACTCAAGGAAGTCATGGACCCCGAGCTCGGGGTAAACGTCGTCGATCTCGGCCTGATCTACGACCTCAGTTGGGATGCAGACAACAACGCGCTCATCATCAGCATGACGCTGACCAGCGCGGGGTGCCCGTTGACTGACGTCATAGAAGAGCAGGTCGCCCAGGAACTCGACGGGATCGTCGAGGCCTTCCGCATCAACTGGGTGTGGATGCCGCCGTGGGGCCCCGAGAAGATCACCGATGACGGGCGCGACATGATGCGCGCCCTCGGTTTCTCTATCTGAGGCTGTCGTAGCGTAGCGGCCAGGACGTGCGATCGCTCAGGACGGTGCGATCGCGATAGTCAGGGTGTCTGCGGCTGTTTGCTTGGCATACTCAACCGAGGTGGGCGTGGTCTGGAGAAGCAGTTCATACGTCAGCGAGACGGTGACGAACGTCGCGGCCGGATCAAGTTTGGGCAGCGTGAACGTCTGGCTGTAGCTGTACGGTGACTTCACCAGGTATCCAGGCGTGATCGTGGCTCGGTCGCTGAGTTGCTCCGGTCCGTCGAGGGCACCCTCCGGACCGTACACCGCAACAAGCACGGTCATCTGCGACAGGTAGACCCGCTGGCCCTCATCGTTGGACAGTTCGGCAACCATCGAGATGCTGAGGGGCTTGTTGGCATCGGCCGTCCAGGCATCCATGGAGAGGGTCGAGTAGTAGTCGACCGTGAGGCCAATGTTGCCCGCGGCGAGAAGGTGCTGGGTCGATCCGTTTGCAAGTTCGTTGACGACCGTGGTGATCTGAGCGGGTCCAGCGCTGCTGGTCGGCGTGCTTGAAGGCGTCGTGGCATCCCAGGGCGCGGATCCGCACCCTGCCAGGGCCAGGGCGAGCGCGCCCGCAGCGACTGCACCAATCCATCTCGGCATCGTGGTTCCCTTTCCCATGGTCATCTCCGGTCACACCCGGTAGCCGCGGTGACGGCGAACGAGGCTTGAGAACATGACGAGCGTCTGGATGATCGTAATGATCGCGAGGATCGGCCATCCAACCCACAGGATCGAGGACTGCACCATGACGGGCAGCTGTAACCAGACGGCAACCAGGGCGACCATGACCGCAACGGCGAGAATCACGGGCACCAGGTACGCATTGCCGGACCCGCGTTCCGCCTTCGCCTGCTCAGCCCAGTTGTCGGTCTGCTTCCGACTGAGGAACTTCGTCCAGGCCCGGAAGAAGTGGCCAAGACGCACCCACATGTAGAGTTCCGCGGGCACCAGGGTGGCCGCGAACAGGAAGTCGCGCCAGTTTCGGTTCTTCATCGAGATCGCGATTCGCACGTTCAGCAGCACAGCCATGACCGACGGGATGAGCCACAGCGGCGAGAACACGAACGCGCCGATGGACAGGGAGGCCACGAGAAGCAGGATGAACAGGATGCGCGTAACACCGTTGACCAGCATCGAGAGATTCTCGAACCAGCGCAACCGCAGGTTGGGGTGGAAGGGCTGGCCTTTCGTGTCACCGCGTTGGCCGGGCCACATGAGTTCGATCGCGCCGAAGTTCCATTTGACCTGCTGGGCGTCGAGCCCGCGCAGTGTGGTCATCCCTCCTACATCAGCACGCGCCTGGGCGCTGATCTTAGTGAGGTAGCCGGCGCTCTTGATCTGCAGCGACAAGAGCGAGTCCTCCACTTCGCTGTCTTTGACCCACGGGGTCGACTGGTGGTTGTCAACCATGATCTGGCGAAGCGCCTTCGTCGAAAAGATGGAGAACTGGCCGCCGAGCACCGCCATGTTGCGGCCTCGGAGCATGTTCTGCATGTTGAATGCCGCGAACTGCGCGCGCTGGCCGGCGATCAGGAACGGTGCAATGGCCCCGGTGAAGGGGGTGTCGTCGATGCTGTAGATCGCCGAGATTCCCCCGATCCGGGTATCGGAGGCGATCTCGGCTTCGAGCGCCGCGACAGCGTTGGGTTGCGCGGTCGTGTCACCGTCGACACCCAGCAGGTAGTCGCAGCCCTCGACGAGGGTGTAGCCGTAGTTGAGGGCACCGACCTTCTTGTCTGGGTTCTGGCCGATATCGTGGACGTAGATCTCGGTGAACTCGTCACGCCCGTCGATCTCACGGATATGCGGGCCTGCAAAAGTGGCGGCGATCGCCGCGGTGTCGTCGGTCGTGTTGTTGATGATCACGTGGATGACATCGGGAAGCCGGGTCTGGGCGAGCAACGACTCGAGCACGGAGGCAATGGACTCCGCCTCGTTGTAGGCGGGGATGACGCATCCGATGGTGGGGCGGTAGCTGACGACATCGTCCACCGAGGTCAGGAACTCATCGGGGTCTGCGGGCGTCGCGGTGACGTACGCCTCGGGTGTCGGTGCCATGGGGATGTCCAATCAGTAAAGGTTCTATTCCAGTGTGGGATCCCCGCATCAAGTTCCCGGGCGGTCTTCGCACAAGCTTTGCTCAGGGTTGCCTCAGGAACTTCGGCTGGGTCGGGGTGGCGGAGCTAGGTTCAGGAGGGGTCGGGTGCGGTCAGGCGGTAACCGACGCCGCGCACGGTCTCAATCCAGCGCGGCGCGGTCGGGTTCTCGGACAGCTTTTTGCGCAGGTTCGCCATGTGTACCTCGATGGCCCGCTTGTCCGCGTCGTCGACGAAGTGCGACGTGACATAGCTGTCGCCACGGAGAGTCAGCACCAGGTCGGCTTTGGTTCGCACCCGCCGGGTTGACTGCATAAGGGCCGCCAGCAGTTCGAATTCGCTCCGGGTCAGGTCGATCTCGACCCCATCCTGCTGCACCACCCGCGTCGCCAGGTTCACCCACAGGCCGTTGTGCTCCAGCCAACCATCATCTGATGGGCCCGAGGCGGCGGGGCTGGACGTGGCTGCGGACGTGGGCGGCTCAGTGCCTTC
>JBIITJ010000110.1:0-3351 GCA_044340535.1 Rhodoglobus sp. | reverse complement strand
AACATCCCCTTGCGCTGGTCGATCGCCCACCTTTATCAGGCGGTGCTCGACGACGAGCCACACGTGCCAGAGATTCGATTCATCACGACCCTCGCGGGCTACGTGCACTTCATGCTCACCGGGCGGCGGGTGCTCGGCGTCGGCGACGCCTCCGGCATGTTCCCGATCAGTGATGCCACGCGTGGTTACGACCCCGACATGCTGGCGACGTTCGGGCGCCTGGTGGGCTCGGCGCCCCTGGGCCGCCCCCTGGCTGAACTGCTGCCGGACGTGCTGCCCGCGGGAGCCCCCGCCGGTGAACTCAGTGCCGATGGTGCCGCACTCCTCGACCCCAGTGGTGCGCTGCGCCCGGGCATCCTGCTCTGCCCGCCGGAAGGCGATGCGGGAACGGGCATGGTCGCCACCAACTCCGTCGCGCCGCGCGCCGGCAACGTGAGCGCGGGCACGAGCATCTTCGCGATGGTAGTGCTTGAGCGCCCGCTGCAGAACGCGCACGATGAGCTCGATGTCGTGACGACGCCGGCAGGTGACCCCGTTGCGATGGTGCACTGCAACAATGGGGCGAGCGAGCTGGCCGCCTGGGTGTCGATTTTCCGCCGGTTTGCGGATGCCGCCGGCGCCCCCGTTGGCGCGGACGCGGCATACGCGGCCCTCTTCGGCGAAGCGCTGCACGGTGAGGCCGACGCGGGTGGCATCCTTGCCTACAACCAGCTGTCGGGGGAACCGATCGCCGGGCTCAGCGACGGGCGCCCGCTCGTGGTGCGCACCAATGACAGCCGTTTCACCCTCGCCAACCTCATGCGCGCCCAGCTCTACGGTGTCTTCGCGACGCTGAGCCTCGGCATGGGAGTGCTCGACGACGAGGGTGTCGAGCTCGACCAGATGTTCGCGCACGGCGGCGTATTCCGCACCGCCGGTGTCGCCCAGCGATTCCTCGCCGCGGCGCTGCGGACCCCGGTCTCCGTCGCCGAGACCGCGTCGGAGGGTGGCCCCTGGGGCATCGCAGTGCTGGCCTCGTACGCGGCGTCGGGCGCTGACCAGACCCTTGCTGACTACCTCCACAGTCGCGTCTTCCGCGGTGCGAGCTTCACCGTCGTCGGCCCGGATGCCGACGACGTTGCGGGCTTCTCCGCCTACCTCGACAGCTATCGCGCGGGGCTTGCGATCGAGCGCGCCGCCGCCCAGGCCATCTGAACCAGCCCAGGCCATTCGAACCACTACCGTCATCCATCGAAGGACACGACATGAGCACGAGCATCATCCCCGACCTGAAGACCAAGAAGGTCCTGTTCCTCACCGGCAGCCAGGATCTCTACGGCGAAGAGACCCTTCGCCAGGTTGCTGAACAGTCGAAGGAGGTCGTGGCAACGCTTGCTGCGGCATCCGAAATCCCCGTCACCATCGAGTGGATGCCCGTGCTCAAGTCGAGCGATGCGATCCGCCGTGCCATGCTCGACGCGAACGGTGATGACTCTGTCATCGGTGTGATCACCTGGATGCACACGTTCAGCCCGTCGAAGATGTGGATCCACGGTCTCGGCGTGCTCACCAAGCCGCTGCTGCACCTGCACACCCAGGCGAACGTCGCCCTGCCCTGGGACGACATCGACTTCGACTTCATGAACCTCAACCAGGCCGCACACGGCGACCGCGAGCACGGCTACATTCTCAGCCGCATGAGCGTGGCCCGCAAGACCGTCGTCGGCCACGTATCGAACCCCGCCGTCGTCGGACAGGTCGCCGACTGGACCCGGGCCGCCGCCGGCTGGGATGCCGCGCAGAACATGAAGCTCGCACGCTTCGGCGACAACATGCGCTTCGTCGCCGTGACCGAGGGTGACAAGACCGAGGCCGAGATCCGGTTCGGTGTGCAGGTCAACACCTGGGGCGTCAACGAGCTCGCCGACGCGGTCCACGCGGTGCCCGAGGCCGACATCGATGCACTGGTTGACGAGTACCTCGAGACCTACACAGTCGTCCCCGAACTGTTGAAAGACGGCGCTCGCCACGAGTCGCTGCGCTACGGAGCTGCCATCGAGCTGGGCTTGCGCTCCTTCCTCGAGGCTGGCGGATTCTCTGCCTTCACCACGAGCTTCGAAGATCTTGGGGAGCTGCGCCAGCTGCCCGGCCTCGCCGTGCAGCGCCTCATGGCTGATGGCTACGGCTTCGGCGCCGAGGGTGACTGGAAGACGGCTGTGCTCGTGCGAGTCGCCAACGTCATGGGCGCGGGCCTGCCGGGCGGGGCGAGCCTCATGGAGGACTACACCTACCACCTCACTCCCGGTGAGGAGAAGATCCTCGGCGCCCACATGCTCGAGGTCAGCCCCTCGCTGTCGAGTGAGAAGCCCAGCCTCGAGATCCACCCGCTCGGCATCGGGGGTAAGGAGGACCCGGTGCGCCTGGTCTTTACCGCCGACTCGGGCCCTGCTGTGGTCGTCGCGATGAGTGACATGCGCGACCGCTTCCGCCTGGTGGCGAACGTCGTCGAGAACGTGCCGCTGGATGCCCCCATGCCGAACCTCCCGGTCGGTCGTGCCGTGTGGATCCCGCAGCCCGATTTCGCGACCTCTGCCGCCGCGTGGCTCACGGCGGGCGCCGCTCACCACACCGTCATGACGACGGCGGTAACGGTCGATGTGTTCCGTGATTTTGCGGAGATCGCGGGGACAGAATTGCTGGTGATCGACGAGAACACCACTCTCCGGGAGTTCCAGCGTGAGGTGCGCTGGAACGCGGCGTACTACCGGCTCGCGCAGGGCATGTAGGCGTCACGCGAGACCTCCCGACGCCGCCGGTGCCTGCGACGTGCATAATTGACGCAAGATTGTGAACGTACACAAGCAACGGAGCGCGGACGAACCTCATGGAACCAGAGCGGGTTCGTGCGCCCAACATCCGTGATGTGGCGCGGTTGGCGGGGGTCTCGTACCAAACTGTCTCCCGGGTGCTCAACGAGCATCCGAGCATCAGGGCATCCACGAAGCAGCGGGTTCTCGATGTCATCGAAGAGATCGGGTATCGGCCTAACCAGGCCGCCCGAGCGCTGGTCACCAGCCGGTCCCGCACGATCGGCGTGCTCACTTCGCAGAATGCCCACTACGGCCCCACGACGAGCGTCACCGCGATCGAGCATGCGGCGAGGGATGCCGGCTACCGCATTACGGTAACCACGATTGCCTCGAGCTCGTACCCCTCCATCAAGGCGGCGCTCGACCAGTTGCAAACCCAGGCGGTCGAGGCGATTGTCGTGATCGCTCCCCAGGTGCGAGTGCTCGAGGCAATCCGCGATCTTGCCATCAGCGTGCCGTATGTCACGTTGCAGAATGCCGACCTCGACGGTGAGCACGGTAT
>JBIITJ010000068.1:0-13295 GCA_044340535.1 Rhodoglobus sp. | reverse complement strand
GATCGACCAGCGCAAGGGGATGTTGACGCCGAATGCGCTCGACAGGGCTGCCGCGGCGGGACCCGTCGAGGTGTTGCGCCAGGTGCGGAACGGAACAAGCAGTTCGTCGTTCTCGTCGAACGCGAGATAGCCGTGCATCATCGCCGAGACACCAATGGCGCCGAACGTCTCGGGGCGCTCGCCGTACGTGCTCTCGACGGTAGCCGCGAGATCGGCGTATGCCGCCTGCACGCCCGCCCACACGTCGTCGAGGGAATAGCTCCAGCGCCCGTCGATGAGCTGGTTCTCCCACTCGTGGTCGCCCGTCGCGAGCACGACGGAGGGGTCTTCCCCGATCAGGCATGCCTTGATTCGTGTTGAGCCGAACTCGATGCCGAGTGCGGTCTTCGACCAGTCGATTGCGCCGGTGTGGGTCATGCCTGTTCGTCTCCGCTTTGCCCGTAGACGTTTTGGTAACGGTCGAACAGGCGGTCGATCGATTCCTGCGGAATGGGGATGAGGGGGCCGGCCTGGCGGGCGATGTGCACGGTGCGCGCGACATCCTCAACCATGACCGCGGCCTTGACGGCATCGCGGGCAGACGAGCCGATGGTGAAGGGGCCGTGGTTCTGCATGAGCACGGCACGCGAACGGTGGCCGGAGAGCGTCTGGACGATGCCGCGGCCGATCGAGTCGTCGCCGATGATGGCAAACGGTCCGACCGGGATCGGCCCGCCGAACTCGTCGGCCATGGCCGTGATAACGCACGGGATCTCTTCGCCGCGCGCGGCCCAGGCCGTGGCATAGGTCGAGTGGGTGTGCACAACCCCACCGACCTCTGGCATGTTCCGGTAGACGTACGCGTGGGCCGCTGTGTCGCTCGACGGCGAACGCTCGGAGCCGGGCGTGCCCGCGATGACGGCGCCGTCGAGATCACACAGGATCATGTTCTCGGGGCCCAGGTCGTCGTAGGAGACGCCTGAGGGTTTGATCACGAAGAGATCGGCGCCGGGCACTCGGCCGGAAACATTGCCGCCCGTCCACACGATGAGCCCGTAGCGGACGAGTTCGTTATGGAGTTCGGCGACGCTCTCGCGCACTGCGGAGATGGACGCCTCGACGTCGAGGCTGAAACTGGTCACGGGGCGATGTTACCGGTCACATTATGCCCGCGCAAGATTATCGGCGGGGCGGCGCTGTCGAGGCACGGACGATCAGCTCGGGCTCGAGAACGGTGCGTGGCAGTACCCGATCACCCTCGAGCTCGGCGAGCAGGGTCGCCACGCTGAGGGTGCCCAAGGCGTGGAAATCCTGTCGCACCGTGGTCAGCGGCGGCAGGAAATGGCGCGCGTCAGGAACGTCGTCGAAACCCACGACACTGACATCCTCCGGCACCCGGATGCCGCGCTCATGGAAGGCGTGGACCATGCCGAGCGCCATCTGGTCGTTCGCCGCGAACACCGCCGTGAAGTCGGGTTCGACCTGGTGGCCGAAGGCATACCCGGAGTCTGAGCTCCAGTCACCGACAACCGAGTCGCGGGCGGGCAGCCCCGCGAGCTCGAGGTGCGCGTGCCATTCACGTTCGCGAGCGCGGGCATCCAGCCAGTCTGTGGGGCCGGAGAAGTGCAGGATGCGTCGATGCCCCAGGTCGATCAGGTGCTGGGCCGCGAGCGCCGCTCCAACCCTCTGGTCGACCGATACGGTCAGGAAGTCGGGCTCGGGCTCCGCCTTCACGACGAGTGTCGGGATGCCGCTGGAGACTTCGCGCAGCAGGTCGATCGATGAGCTGCGCGGCGTGATGAGACACAGCGCATCGATGCCGATCGCCATGAGGCTCACGAGCGCGTCGTGCGCGGTGACCGAACGCTCGGCCGACACCGAGATCGACGACACGGTGTACCCGCGCTCGTGGGCGGCGTCTTCGATGGCTCGCAGCGTGCTGCTCGGGCCGAACTCGTTGACGCTGTCGACGACGACGCCGATGCGGTTGGTCTTGCGGGAGGCGAGCGCCCTGGCGGCGCTGTTGGGCCGGTAGTCCAGTTCGCGCATGGCGGCGAGCACCCGCTCGCGCGTGGCCGGCGCGATGCTCGGGTGATCGTTGAGCACCCGCGACACGGTCATGTGTGACACCTTGGCCAGGGTCGCCACCTGGCGGATGTTGGGTTTGCCCGCCCCGGTGACCTCCATGACCTGAATCCTAGTGAGCGGCGGTCGAGCGCTCCCGCGCGAGGGTGGCCCGTTTGGCCAGCGTGACGATCACCGCGACGACCGCGAGCACGGCGGGAACGAGCAGGTGGGTGCCCGCGAGCACGAGGAGGCCGGCGACCAGGACGACGGATGCCACGGCCATCCACCACCCGACACTCCCCCGCTCGAGCAGCCGCACGGCCGCGATCATGCCGAGCGCGTACACCGCGACCATCGAGCTGGTGTGGATCAGGATGAACGGCTCAAGCTGCAGGCCAGTCACAACCATGAGACCGAAGTAGCCCAGGCCCAGCACCGACCACAGCGCGAGCGCCCGGCGCGGTACCGATCCGGGGGCGGCACCAGCGGCGAAGAAGTGCGGCAAGTGACCGTCGCGACCGAGAGATGCCGCGAGGTTCGCGAACGCCGGGATGTAGGTGTTCAGCACCCCGACCGCGACGACGCCCGCGATGACGGCGACGACCGCGGGTCCCAGCCCCGGCACGGTCGCGGACACCAGGTCGATGAGCGGCACCGGGCTGTCGCTGCGGCCAGAACCCAGCACCCCCACGGTGACGACCTGCAGCGCGAGATAGGCGGCGCCTACGACGATGACGGCAACCGCAGTCGCGACGGGGATCGTACGGCGAGGCGAGCGGAACTCGCCCGCGATATGGGTGACCGCTTCCCATCCTGCGAACGCCCAGACGAACAGGCTGGTCGCCAGGCCCACCCCCGCCCATCCATTCGGGAGGAACGGGCTGAAGTTGCCCGGTTCGACCGCGGGGACCGAAACCCACACGACGCCGATGACGACGAGCAACAGCAGCGCGGTCAGTCCGAGTTGGATGCGCCCGGTCATCCGGAGACCTACGACGTTCACTGCGAGCGGCATCGCAAGGAAGGCGAAGCCAACGACGGGAACGAGGGAGCGCTCGGCACCGAGGGCCGCCACGACGTACTCGCCGCCGAGGATAGCCACGACCGGGGCGCCGAAGCTGACCCCGAAGAAGAACCAGTATCCGCTCATCCGGGCCGCCGTCGGGCCGAGCGCGAGGCGCACGAAGGTCGCCACTCCCCCGGCATCCGGATACCGTGCGGCGAGCGCGGCGAAGGTGCCCGCGAGCGGGATGGATGCGATGAGCACCGCTACGACGGCCACGATCGACGCGGGCCCCGCGGCGTTCGCGGCGAGCCCTGGAAGCGCGAGGATCCCGGTGCCCAGCACCGCCGCGATGTACAGGGCGGAGGCGGAACCGAGGCCGAGCCGGCCGGTGGTCGGCTCGGCGACGGGATCAGCAAGAGCGGTCATGTCTCCAGCATGCCGTGACTCTTTTGGCGCTGCCGTCGATATCCTGCCAGCGCTGGGTGCGGGAGCGCCAATAGCTAGAGGCGGTCGAGCGCCTCGACCAGGTCGGCCGTGAGGTCGTCGACATCCTCGATCCCGACCGACAGGCGAACCACGTTCTCGGGGACCTCGAGCTCGGTGCCCCTGACCGAGGCGTGGGTCATCTCCGACGGGTAGCCGATGAGCGACTCGACCCCACCGAGAGACTCGGCCAGCTGGAACAGCGTCGTCGTTTCGGCAAACTTACGCGCGGCGGCGGCACCCCCCGCGACGGCAACCGACAGCATGCCGCCGAACGCGCGCATCTGCTTGGCGGCAACGTCATGGCCCGGGTGCCCCGGCAGCCCCGGGTAGTACACGGCTTCGAGCTTCGGGTGCCCGACGAGTCGCTCGGCGATCGCCTGCGCGTTCAGGGAGTGGCGTTCCAGCCGTACGGCGAGGGTTTTGATTCCGCGAACCGTGAGCCAGGCATCCATCGGCCCGGACACCGCCCCCACCGCGAATTGCAGGAAGCCGACCTTCTCGGCCAGGGCTGGATCGTTGACCACGAGCGCGCCGCCGACGACATCCGAGTGCCCGCCGAGGTACTTGGTGGTGGAATGCACGATCACGTCGGCGCCCAAGGCGAGGGGCCGCTGCAGGTACGGTGAGGCGAAGGTGTTGTCGACGACGACGAGCGCCCCGAACTCCTTCGCGATGCCGGCGAGCGCCGCAATGTCGCTGATCTTCATGAGTGGGTTGCTGGGGGTCTCCACCCACAGCACCTTCGTGGCATCGGGCCGGATGGCAGCCCGGACCGCGTCGAGATCACTCATGTCGACCGTCGACAGCGAGACTCCCCAGGGCACGAAGACCCGGTTGACCAGTCGATGCGTGCCGCCGTATACGTCGTTGCCCATCACGATGTGGTCGCCGGGTGAGAGCACGGCGCGCAGCAGGGTGTCTTCGGCGGCGAGGCCCGACGCGAAGCTGAAGGCCTTCAGGCCGCCCTCGAGTGAGGCGAGCAGCTCCTGCAGAGAATCCCGCGTGGGGTTGGCCGCGCGGGCGTACTCGTAGCCGCCGCGGAACCCGCCGATGCCGTCCTGAACGAATGTCGAGGTCATGTACACCGGCGGGACCACCGAACCCGTCGTCGGGTCGAAGTCCTGCCCGGCGTGGATGGCGCGGGTGGAGAAGGCGTGCTGGTCGTCGGTCACGATGTCGATTCTGTTGGGAGCGGGCTCAGGTGAGCAGGTGCGGTCAGGCTTGTTGCGGTCAGGCGGAGAGGAATGCCAGGAGGTCATGCCGGGTGAGCACGGCCGCCGGCTTGCCGTCGTTGGTCACGAGCAGGGCATCCGTCGTCGCCAATGCCGCACGCGCGGCACTCAACGGTTCATGGATGCCGATGAGGCGCAGCGGTGTGCCGATGAAGTCGCGAACGGCGTCGGTCATCTGCGCTCCACCGGAGAACACGGCCTCGAGCAGCGAGCGCTCATCAATGGCGCCCATGACCTCACCCATGACAACGGGGGGCTCGGCGGTGAGCACGGGCATCTGCGAGACCTCGTACTTCGTCAGGATCTCGATGGCGTCGCGCACCGTGTCAGTGGGATGCACGTGCACGAGGTCGGGGATCTGCCCGGTCTTGGCGCTCAACACGTCGCCGACCGTGCGCTCGTCGGTAATGGACGAGAACCCGTACGAGCGCATCCACTTCTCGTTGAAGATCTTGCCGAGGTAACCGCGACCGCCATCGGGCAGCAGGATGACCATGACGTCGTCTGGCCCCAGGTCTTTGGCAAGCTTCAGGGCCGACACCACGGCCATGCCGCTCGAGCCGCCGACCAACAGGCCCTCCTCGCGGGCGAGTCGCAGGGTCATCTCGAATGACTCGGCGTCGGTCGAGGCGATGATGCTGTCGACGACGGATGGGTCGTAAGCCTCCGGCCAGAAGTCCTCGCCCACGCCCTCCACGAGGTAGGGCCGGCCGGTGCCGCCCGAATAGACGGAGCCTTCTGGGTCGGCACCGATGACCTGGACCGCGCCGCCGGAGACCTCCTTGAGGTACTTGCCGACCCCGCTGATTGTGCCGCCCGTGCCGACGCCGGCGACGAAGTGGGTGACCTTGCCCTCGGTGTCGCGCCAGATCTCAGGGCCGGTCGTTTCGTAGTGGCTCAGCGGCCCGTTGGGGTTGGAATACTGGTTGGGCTTGAATGCGCCCGGGATCTCGCGGGCCAGCCGATCAGAGACGCTGTAGTACGACTCGGGGCTGTCGGGGGCGACGGCGCTCGGGGTCACGACCACCTCTGCGCCGTACGCGGTGAGAACGTTGCGCTTGTCTTCGCCCACCTTGTCGGGCACCACGAACACGCAGCGGTAGCCCCGCTGCTGGGCGACGAGGGCGAGACCCACGCCGGTGTTGCCACTCGTAGGCTCCACGATCGTTCCGCCGGGCTTCAGGAGGCCCTTCGCCTCGGCGTCATCGATGATTCGCGTCGCTATGCGATCTTTCGACGAACCACCGGGGTTCAGGTACTCGATCTTCGCGAGCACCGTCGCCGCAATGCCCTCAGTGACCTGGTTCAGGCGGACGAGGGGCGTGTTGCCGACGAGGTCGATGACCGTGTTCGCATATTTCATGATCGGGCAAATCTACCAGCGCACCATCCGGCAGTCCCGAACGTTGCGCTGGCACCATATCGATACCTTCACATCGATTTCTGAGCCGCGACACGGGATGATGGACAGACATCCCCTGCCTCGAACTGAAACGGACCAGCGTGCCCGCAGACAATTCCCTCACGGTCAAACAGCAACGTGACGCGCGGAGGGCCGAGAAGGTCGCCGCCATGAAGAAGCAAATGGCCCGGCAACGCCGCAACCAGCGCATCGGCATCATCTCCGCCATCGTGGGCGGCGTCGCGGTGGTCGCCATCGTGGTCAGCTTTATCGTGGTCGGCTCGATCCCTAAAGCCAACCCCGATGACATCGAGATCGAGGGCCTCCAGGACTTCGGCACCTCCCTCACCGCCGTGCACGTCGGCCCCGACCCGGTCGACTACGAGGCCGACTACGGGATGAACCCACCCGCGGGAGGCAACCACTTCGCGGCGTGGCTGAACTGCGGCGTCTACAGCGAGCCACAGACCAACGAGAACGCCGTGCACTCCCTCGAGCACGGCGCCGTCTGGGTGACCTATGACCCCGACGAGGTCGACGCCGCCGGGGTGGAAACGCTGCGGGCGGCGCTACCCAGCACCTACGTCATCCTGTCGCCCTACCCGGACCTGCCCGCGCCTGTAGTCGCTTCGGCCTGGAACGCCCAGGTCGAACTCGAGGGGCCGGACGACGAGCGGCTTGAGCCGTTCATCCAGAAGTTCTGGAAGTCGGCGGACGCCCCCGAACCCGGCGCCTCGTGCACCGGAGCGGTCGATGGCCCGGGCCGCGTCGCCTGAGGCGCCGGCCAGTCCTGAACCGCCCGTCCAGGATGACAGCGGCCGACGCACCCGCCTCGCGATCGCGGCGATCCTCACCGCGGTAGCCCTGGTGACGGCGTCCCTCGTCATCGGACGCCTGTCAGCTCCCGGTGACACCGACCCCGGCGACACGAGCGTCGAGGCCGGTTTCGCCCGTGACATGCAGGTTCACCACCAGCAGGCGGTCGAGATGGCGATGATGATTCGCGACGCCACCGACGACCCCGACGTGCGCCTGCTCGCCTACGACATCGCCACCTCCCAATCACAACAAGCGGGCCAGATGTTCGGCTGGCTCGCGGAGTGGGGACTCCCGCAAGCCTCCACCCAACCCTCGATGACATGGATGTCCCGACCGACGCTCGAGGGAGGCCACGGGCACGAGAGTGCCCACGAGCCGGGCGCACCCATGCCGGGCCTGGCCACCCGCGAGCAGATCGTGGAGCTCGGGGAGGCGACCGGGGTGGAGGCCGAGCGGCTGTTCCTCGAGCTCATGATCGCCCATCACCAGGGTGGAGTCGAGATGGCCGAGGCCGTCATCGAGCGCACCCGCACCACGGTCGTGCTCGACCTTGCCACGAGCATCATCGCTGCACAGACCAGCGAGATCGGGCTCATGACCGACATGCTGGAGGCGCGGCAGTAGCCCCAGGCCCCTGTGTCGCTTCTCCGGAGAAACCACACCTCGTCCGCCCGAGATGCCAGATTTCAGGGCATCCTGGGCGAAAACTCCGGAGAACCGTGTTGGGTGTCGGCGCTACTGGGCCTGCTGCGCGTACAGCTCGGAGTACATGCCGCCTGCCGCGAGCAGCTCGGCGTGGGTGCCTCGCTCGACCACGCGGCCCGCGGCAACAACAAAGATGACGTCGGCGGCGGCGATCGTGGAAAGCCGATGCGCGACGGCGATCGTGGTGCGGCCTCGAGAAGCTGCGTCAAGCGCCTCCTGCACGACACGCTCCGAGATCGAGTCGAGGGCGCTGGTCGCCTCGTCGAGGATGAGCACGGCAGGGTCTTTCAGCAGCACCCGCGCGATCGCGATGCGCTGCTTCTCGCCGCCCGAAAACCGGTACCCGCGCTCGCCCACGACGGTGTCGTAGCCGTCGGGGAAGGAGACGATGGTGTCGTGGATGTTCGCCGCTGTCGCGGCCGCGACCAACTCGTCGAGGGTTGCCTCGGGTTTGGCGTAGCGCAGGTTCTCCGCGATGGTGGCGTGGAACAGGTAGGTCTCCTGGCTGACGATGCCGATGTTGCGCACGAGGGAGTCGGACTCGAGCTCCCGAACATCGTCTCCCGCGAACAGCACCCGGCCACTCGACACGTCGTGCAGGCGCGGAATCAGGTAGCTCACCGTGGTCTTGCCCGCGCCCGATGGGCCGACAAAGGCCGCGAACTGGCCGGGTTCGATCTGCAGCGAGACGCCCTTGAGCGTCGCGGGCGAATCGCCAGGCGCATCCGGGTATCGGAACACGACGTCGTCGAACTCGATGCGACCCAGCTGCTCGGGGCGCACCGGGTGGGCGTCGGGCCGGTCGGTGATGGCGGGCGTGAGGTCGAGGTACTCGAAGATCCTGGCGAACAGCGCCGAGGAGGTCTGCAGGTCGAGCGCCACTCGCAGCAGCCCGAGCAGGGGGAACATCAGCCTCGCCTGCACCGTGGTGAACGCGACGATGGTGCCGGCCGTGACATCCACGCCGCCCGTGATCAGGTAGGCGGCGACGACATAAATGATGGCCGGGATGATGGAGAGGAAGATGTTGACCATGGCGAAGAACCACTGGCCACTCATCTGCTGGCTCACCTGCAGCCGCACCTGGTTGCGGTTCTCGGCCTCGTAGCGGGCGGTCTCGGCCTGCTGCTGGTTGAAGCTCTTGGCGAGCAGGATGCCTGAAACGCTCAGCGCCTCCTGGGTGATCGCGGTCATGTCGCTGAGCGACTCCTGCGTTTTCGTGGCGATGCGCGCCCGCACCTGGCCGACCCGGCGCTGCGCGATCACGAGCACGGGCAGCAGCACGATGGCGACGAGGGTCAGTTGCCAACTCAGCACGAGCATGGAGACGACCGCCGCGATGACCGTGACGGTGTTGCCGATGACGCTCGAGACGGTGTTGCTGAGCACGCTCGCGACACCACCGACGTCGTTTTGCAGGCGGGATTGGATGACCCCGGTCTTGGTTCTCGTGAAGAACGCGAGCTCCATCGCCTGCAGGTGCCCGAACAGGCGGATGCGCAACGCACCCATCACGGTGTTGCCCACCGTCGCTGTCAGGTAGGTCTGCCACACGCCGAGCGCGGCCGAGACGACCCAGAGCAACACCATCGCCGTTACCAGCTCGATGAGCACGGGCACATTCGGGGTGCCGGTGGGCGGGAACAGGCCCAGGTCGAAGGCCTGCTTGGTCAGCAGGGGCGGCAGCACGCCGAGCCCCGCGCTGACGAGAACAAGGGCAATGGTCAGGCTGAGGGCGGCGCGATGCGGGGCGAACAGCGCCCCGATGCGGGGAAGCAGGTCGGGGATCTTCGGCGCCGTCGCGTTGGCGGCGCGTTGCGCTTCAGCATCGCCGCCGCCCATCATCCGGCCGCCGCCGCGCATCCCACTCACATCACGACTCTATGCGCGCGCTCGGGGCTGGCGAGCGCGTCACCCGGGCACTTCGCTCAGAGCGCAGCCCGGGTGACGCACCTCGCGGCTATCAGCCCTTCGAGGAACCGGCGAGGAGGCCCCGCACGAAGAACCTCTGGAGCGCGAAGAACACGATCAGCGGCACGATCATGGCGATGAACGCACCCGCGGGCAGCAGGTAGGCGTTCTGGCCAAACTCACCCGTGAGCTCGGCCAGGGTTCTCGTGATCGGCGACGCCTGTCCGCTGGCGAAGATGAGCGCAACCAGCAGGTCGTTCCAGGTCCAGAGGAACTGGAAGATCGCGAAGGATGCGATCGCCGGCACGGTGAGCGGAAGCACGATCCTGAAGAAGATCTGCCCGTGGCCCGCCCCGTCAACGCGGGCGGCCTCGATCACCTCTCGCGGAATCTCGGTAATGAAGTTGTGCAGCAGGAAGATGGCCAGCGGCAGGGCGAAGATGGAGTGAGCGATCCACACCTGCGTGTACTGGCCGGCATCCCTGAACCCCTCGAAGAAGGTGACGCCATTGATGACGATCCCCCGCGAGAACAGCGACAGCAGCGGCACGAGCGTCATCTGGATCGGCACGATCTGCAGGGCGAAGACCCCCACGAACAGCAGGTCCTTACCCTTGAAGTCGATCCAGGCGAACGCGTAAGCGGCGAGCGCCGCGATGACCAACGGGATGACCGTGGCCGGCAGGGTTATCGCAATCGAGTTGATGAATGAGCTCGACAGGTCGGGGTTAGCGAGCACTGTCTGGTAGTTCTCGATCGTGAAGTCCCACTTGCCGAAGAACTCCCACCACCCGGAGCGGGTGATCTCGCCCTGGGGTCGGAACGACGTGACAAGAAGCCCGAAGGTCGGGATGGTCCAGAGCACGGCGATAGCCAGTGAGGCGATCGTGGCGCCCCGGCTGGTGAGGCGGCGTTTCGTGCGCTTCACCGGCCGCTCAGCTGTCTCGATGGCGCCCTTGCCACCCTTGGTGACGGGCAGGTCGACGGGTGCGACGCTCATCGGATCTCCCTCTGCTTCTTGATCTGACGTGCGTTGTAGATGACGATCGGCAACACCAGCAGGAAGAGCAGCACGGCGAAGGCGGAGGAGCGGCCCGTCTCGAACTTCTGCAGGAGGGTGATCATGTCGTTGGCGATGACGCCCGTTTCCGGATACGCCGTTCCCATGGTTCTCACGATGTCGAAGACCTTGAGCGAGGCTATCGAGATCGTGGTCAGCACGACGACGAGCGAGTTGCGGATGCCCGGCACGATGATGTTGATGAACCGCTGCCAGGCGTTGGTGCCATCGATCGCGGCCGCCTCCAATTGCTCGGCGGGCACGCCCTTGATCGCTGCGGAGAGCACGACCATGGCGAACCCGGTCTGCACCCAGATGAGCACAACGATCAGCAGGAAGGTGTTGAGCGGGGTCTGCTGCAGCCAGTTGACGGGGTCGCCACCGAAGAAGGTGACAATCCCGTTGAGCAGGCCGTACTGCTTGCCTTCGCCGCGATAGCCGTAGATGAATCGCCAGATGATGCTCGCGCCGACGAAGGAGATCGCCATCGGCATGAACACGAGAATCTTGAAGTACTTCTCACCCCGCGACTTGTCGATGAACACGGCGTAAGCGAGGCCCGCGGCGGTCGAGACGATCGGGACCACGAGCACCCAGATGATCGTGTTGCGGATGGTGATGAGATTGCCCGGCTGGCTGAAGATCCAGACGAAGTTGTCGAAGCCGACGAAATTGCCCCTCGAGCTGAGGAACGAGTTGATGATCGTCTGGATTGTCGGGTAGATCAGCCCGGCCACGAGCAGGATGAACGCTGGCGCAAGGAAGCCGACCAGTTGGAGCACATAACCACTGCCCTCCTTCGACCGGTAGTCGAGAAGGAAGAGCGCACCACCGAGGACCGCAGCGATGATCGCAGCCCAGTAAATGGAGCCGATGGCGAAGAAGGCGATGAGGGGCACGAGCACAGCAACCGCCGCACGCAGCCAGGTGTAGAAGCGACCCTGTCGGGGTGCGACCTCAATGAAGAACAACAGGAGGCCGATCACCGCGAGGAACGCCGCGATGACGACGGGGATCTGGGCCAGCGGCGGGAGGTCGCCGATCCAGTTGAGCAGGTCTTTAAGCAACGGGCTGCCTTTCGAGTACGACTTTGGACACGACGGCGAGTGGTCTGGTGAACCTAGCACGACGGCAGGGCCGCGGGGAAGAAACCACTCCCCCGCGGCCCGCCATTGTCGTTACTCGCTCGGCCAGGCCGCCTCGATGGACTCGAGGACGTCGGCCGTCGGTGCGCCGTTGATCCAGTCGACGATTCCCGTGAAGAACGCGGCCGATCCGACAGCTCCGGGCATCAGGTCAGATGCGTCGAAGCGGAAGGTCGTGTCGCTGCCCTGCAGGATCTCAATCGCCTGGGTCAGGATCCCGCTCGAGGCGTTCTCCGGGTCAAGGCCCTTGTTGGCGCTGATCACGCCGCCGAGGGAAACGCGGCTGTTGGCCCACTCGGGGCTGGAGAGGTACTCCTGCACCGCGATGGTGTCCTCGTCGTTGGAGAACGCCGCGACGATCTCGCCACCACCGGTGACAGCCGATGCTCCGGCTTCCTCACCCGGGGTGAGGAAGGCCCACACGTCGCCGTCTTCAGCGACAACGCCACCGGCGTCCGACAGGAAGCCATCGAAGAACGACGCCTGGTGCGTCATCGGGCAGGTGCCGTCGACGACCGCGGTCGCGATGTCGGCGCCGAACGGGGTGCTGTTGATCGACTCGACGTTACCGATGCCGGCGTTGACGTAGTCCGGGTTCAGCAGGATCTCGCCGAGGGTGTCGAACGCCGACTCGATCGCCGGGTCGGTGAACGGAACCTCGTTGGTGACCCACTGGTCGTAGACATCCGGGCCAGCCTGGCGAAGCACGATGTCTTCGATCCAGTCCGTGCCGGGCCAGCCGGTCGCGGCGTCAGAGGCGAAACCTGCACACCACGGCTTGACACCGGTGGCGGCGATGGTCTCGGTGAGGGTCATCATCTCGTCCCAGGTCTCCGGAACTTCCCAGCCGTTGGCGGCGAAGGTGGTCGGCGAGTACCAGACGAAGCCCTTGACGCTCGCCATGAGCGGGGCGCCGTAGAGCACATCGTTGACGGTGCCGTAGCTGGCCCAGTCGTCACCGAAGTACTCGTCGACGTTGGAGGCAACACCTTCGGGTGCCGGCTGGATGTAGCCGCGGTCGGCGAGGTCACCGAGGAGGCCAGGCTGCGGGAAGATCGCGAGGTCAGGAGCGTCGCCACCCTGCGCGCGCACGCCGATCTGCGCCTCGAATTCCTTGCTGGATTCGTACTGGATGTCGATGCCGCTCTCTTCCTCCCAGGCAGCCCACGACTCGTTGAGAAGGTCGGCCTCGGTGTCAGCGATCGTGCCGTAGATGGTCACGACTCCGTCGGCCTCGCCGGCGTCGCCGGGACCGGATGTCCCGCCTTCGGTCGTCGAGCATCCTGCGAGAACAAGGCCGGCCGCCGCAAGCGCGGCAATCGGCATGGTGAAGCGGCGGTGCACTGTGGAACTCATACTTCCTCCTCTTTGAGGGCGTCTGGCGGCATCCGGACCGGATCTCGCCAGTTGGTGATTGCAAGGCAGAGTCGGTCCGTTCCTGCGACCGCCTCCACAACACAAGCTAAAGCACTGAACGGACCAT
>JBIITJ010000008.1:0-59513 GCA_044340535.1 Rhodoglobus sp. | reverse complement strand
CTTGCCGGATGGAGGCTCCCGACCTGCAAGCGCTCAACGAGGAGTTCGCCAACGACGAGGTGCAGTTCCTCGGCGTCAACCTCAGGGATGGCGCGGACACGTCGCTGACCTTCGCCAAGAAGTTCGGGATCTCCTACCCATCCATCGTCGACACGGACGGGCAGGTCGCTCTCGCGTTCACAGGGACCGCGTCTCCGGCTGCGGTCCCCACCACGGTCGTTCTAGACCGCAGCGGCCGGCCAGCATCCCGCATCGTAGGACTGCTCGACAAGAGCACCTTGCGTGCTCTAATCCAAACCGCGCTTGCCGAAGGCGCACAGTGAATCCGATCGGGGAACTCTTCGCAGAGACGGCCATGTCCGGCGCGCTGCTGCTCGCCATCCCCGTGGCAGCTGTCGCTGGGCTGGTGTCGTTTCTGTCGCCCTGCGTGCTGCCGCTTGCACCCGGGTTCCTGGGATACGTCTCAGGGATGACCAGTGCCACAGCGTCCGATCGACGCAAGGTCGTGCTGGGCACTGCGCTCTTCATCCTTGGCTTCTCGGCAGTATTCATCGCCTACGGTGCAGCGTTCGGCGCCATAGGCGCTTGGCTGACGCAGTGGCAGGACACCCTGATCAGGGTGCTCGGCGCCGTCGTGATCATCATGGGCATCTGCATGCTGGGCGGGATCCCCTTCCTGCAGCGCACCGTCAAACCGCGTTGGAAACCTCGCCTCGGGTTGGCGGGAGCGCCGCTGCTGGGCGTTGTCTTCGGGCTGGGCTGGACGCCCTGCATCGGCCCCACCCTTAGCGCTGTTGTGGCCCTCAGCCTCGCAGGAGGTTCTAGCCCGCGCGGCGCGATCCTCGGCCTCGCCTACTGCATCGGACTCGGCCTGCCGTTCCTCGCCTTGGCCCTCGGCCTGCAATCTGCTACCTCCGCGGTCGCTCTTCTTCGACGCCACGTTCGGCTCATCAACATCATCGGAGGCGGCATCTTGATCACACTCGGGACTCTCATGATCAGCGGACTGTGGGGACGCTTGATCCGCGCACTTCAAGGCCTCATCGGCTCCTTCGCGGTGATCGTATGAGCGAGGAAGATCCCACCGTGAAAGAGGCGAACGCGGTTCCGCGCAGCACCCGCCAACTAGCGATTCTCGGACTCGTGCTCTCACTGACAATCTCCGTTGCGGGCCTAGTCGTATCGCTCGTCGCCCTGATCCGGGCCCGCAGAGCCGGCCACTGGGAGCCCGCCGCTATAGCCGGCATCGTCGTCGGAATCATCGGCATCGGAGTGTTCTTTCTCGCCCTCTGGTACGTCGTCCAGCTGCTCGAGGGGCAGGTCGGCCCCTGCCAAGGGCTCGAGCCGGGAACGTACGGCGAAGGCCGGTTCACCTACGAATGCGGTCCAGCATGATGCGCGCCGACGGCCCTGTGTGGACACCCACAGCTCCGCCGTCCCTAGGAGAGATCTTCTCCTTCAACCTGCAGCCGTTCCCCCTCCTACCGGCGATCGCCATTGCGCTGGCCGCCGTCTACCTCGCCGGTGCCATCCGACTCTGGTCGGCCGGGCGGCCATGGCCGGCCTGGCGAACCGCACTGTTCCTGCTGGGCTGCCTCGCGATCTTCGCGACCACCGGACTGGGCGTCGAGGGTTACGGGTTCGAGCTCTTCTCCGTGTTTATGTTCCAGCAGCTCACCCTCATGATGGCCGTGCCCCCGCTGCTCGTGCTCGGATCGCCGGGCACCCTGCTTCTCCGGTCCCTCCCGCACAACACAATCGGCGGACTGATTCACAGGCAGTCGATCCGGCTCCTGCGATCGCGGGTCAGTCGATTCCTCATCCACCCCGGGTTCACCCTCCCCGTCTTTCTCATCAGCTTCTACGGCCTCTACCTTGGCGGACTCGCCGATTTCTTCCTCGCAACGTGGGCGGGGCACCTCGGACTGGAAGTGTTCTTCCTCGTATCGGGCGTTCTGTTCACCATCCCGATCCTGAGCGCGGATCCTCTTCCCCGCCGGCAGACGTACGCGGGCCGACTCATGGACCTCTTCGGCGAGATGGCGCTGCACGCGTTCTTTGGGGTGATCATCATGATGGCACCGGCGCCACTGGTGCGAACGTTCACCTCTCCTCCAGCCTCCTGGGGGGTGGATCTCGTCTATGACCAGCAGATCGCCGGCGCACTGTCGTGGTCATACGGAGAACTGCCCACAGTGATCATCTTGCTGTTCCTGCTCCCGCGCTGGTTCCGCGACGACACCCGCAAGGCAAAGGCCGCCGACCGCCAAGCAGACCGGTTCGGCGACCCCGAACTGGACGCCTATAACGAATACCTTGCCCGGCTTCGGAAACGAGACGAGCGGTACGGCGTCACGGCACCGTCGACAGAGGAGAACCCCTGATGTGGCTCTATCCCACCCTGATGATCGCGGTGCTGATTGGAATTGGCGTCTGGGCGCACATCACGTTCCGCAACTACGACAAGCGGTTCGATAAGTGAACGGAATGATGCGCGGACTCGTGGTCGAGGCCGCTGCCCTTCTGGTCGTGAGGACCGGCATCGTCGGCGCCCCGTCAGCCAGAGCCGACGACTATCCGGCGCCCACGGGCGGGCACCTCCGCTATGAGGTGCGACTGGGCGGCGTCCCCACCGGCCCCGTCCGCTACATCACCGACCGCGGAGTCCAGGTCGGATGTTGAGGCAGCTTATCGCGGGGCCAGTACTACTGCTATGGATCTCGACCGCAGCGCTGCTAGTCGCTCTCGCGTTTGGCGGAGGGGCGGATGCGCCCCTCCTTCTGGACCCCGGCGCCGCAACGCGTTACGGGTTACCGGTCGCGAAAATGGTGGTCAATCTCGCGAGCGCGGGGACCATCGGAGCCCTACTCCTCGCCTGTCTCACGCTTCCACCGAGTTCATCAGCATTCGCTAGGGCTCTCGACGTCGCATCCACCGCCGCCGCCATCTGGACGGTGGCGGCGGGCGCTACCGGCTTCTTCAGTTTTATTGGCGCGTACAACCAGCCCGTCACCTTCGACGCTACCTTCGGCAACATCTTGGGCATGTTCATGACGTCCACTGAACTGGGCCAGGCGTGGCTGGCTACTGTTTTCATCGCCGCAACCCTCACCGTCGCCTGCTTCGCGGTCCGCAACTTGACGGCAATTGCCGTTCTCGCGGTTGCAGCGGTGGCGGGTCTCGTCCCGATGTCCCTTCAAGGCCATCAAGGTGGAACCGCCGACCACGACTCGGCGACGATGGCGGTATTCCTCCACGTACTCTTCGCCGGCGTCTGGCTAGGGGGCCTGCTGACTATAGTGATCGTCCACCGAACCCTCGACCGGTCGGCGCTTGTGGTGCTCCTCCGCCGCTACTCCACCATCGCCCTCATCTGCTTCCTCGCCGTTGCAGCCTCCGGATTCTTGAGCGCCCAAACGCGCCTCGACGGATGGGAGACTCTCGCCTCTCCCTACGGTGCTCTAGTCATCGTGAAAGCGATCGCGCTGATCGCGATTGGCGTCCTCGGGGCCATCTGGCGACGCGCGGCCATTAGCCGATCACAGTCATCGGCGCGATGGTTCTGGGGCATCGTCGGCGTGGAGATCACGTTCATGGGCATCGCCTCCGGTGTGGCGGCCGCCCTCGCGAGAACACCGACCCCCGTACCCGAATTCGTGCCCAGCATTCCCACGTCCGCAGAGATCCTTACCGGAAGCCCACTTCCGCCACCCCCAACGTTCACTACCTATTTCACGCTGTGGAACTTCGATCTGCTCTGGATACTGCTCTGCGCCTTCGCGATCTTCTTCTACATTGCCGCCGTCGTCCGACTCAAGCGACGCGGTGACAGCTGGCACTGGTACCGCACGGTTCTATGGATCGCGGGAATCGGGCTCCTGTTCTACATCACCAACGGCGGGGTCAACCTGTACCAGAACTACCTGTTCTCCTCCCACATGCTCGGGCACATGGCGTTGGGCATGGTCGTGCCGATACTGCTCGTGCCCGCGGCCCCGATCACACTCGCACTGCGCACGATCACCAAGCGCACCGACGGCAGCAGAGGTCCACGGGAATGGATCATGCTCGCAGTTCGCTCCAAGCCATTCGAGATCCTGGGCAACCCTCTCGTCGCGGCCGGTCTGTTCGTCGGATCGCTCTGGGCGTTCTACTACACGCCACTTTTCGACTGGGCGACCTCCAACCACATCGGCCACCAATGGATGGTCGTGCACTTCGTGCTGACGGGGTACCTGTTCGTTCAGTCGCTCATCGGGGTCGACCCGTCCCCTCACCGAGCGCCCTACCCGATCCGACTACTCACGCTGTTGGCGACGATGGCATTCCACGCCTTCTTCGGGCTCGCATTGCTGAGCGGAACAGCACTACTGCTACCCGATTGGTACGGAGCGATGGGCTGGCCGACGATCGGCGCTTTGGCCGATCAGCAAGCGGCCGGCGGAATCGCCTGGAGCGTCGGCGAGATTCCCACCGTAGCCCTGGCGATCATCGTCGTGTTCCTGTGGTCTCGCAGCGACGGGCGGGAAAGCAAACGGTACGACCGTCAAGCGGATCGAGACGGCGACGCGGAACTTGAAGAGTACAACCGGATGCTCTCCGCCCGCGCAGCGGCGGCAATCGTCGCCCGCGCCAAACTCCCGGGGCGCCGACATGAGTAGATCGGCGCGCATCGGCAGCCTCGACGAACTCCGGAGATGGTTGCGGACCTCACCCAAGCTGGACGAACTCATCGCCCGCTACCCGTCTGAGTGGGCGCGTGCGCGCGCCGACATGATCGCCGCAACCAAGTCCGGCACCACGTCGTCCCTCATATCCAGCATCTCGACTACGCAGGGCCAGCCCCGCGATCGGCTCAAGCCAGAGCGCCAACAACTCGCCGAGCTCGTGCACGGCCAGATGATCCTGCGCGCCGTACGCGCCGCGGGACTGCAAGCAGAGACTGGCGTAGACAGCGGAACGGTGAAGTTCAACTGGCTCGATGGAACCATCCTGCAGCGCCTCTTCTTCTCAGCCGGACTTACTCGCAGGCCCGCATCGATGACGCTCTACGCTCTGGTGTGGCCGCTGGTCAGGCAACGGCGGCGGCTCCTTCCGCTCGTGAGGCCGCAGGGAATCTATTGCTTTTACTCCCAGCGCCTCATCCGTGAGATAGCCACTCTCGCCCAAGGCCATGCCGTCCTCGAGATCGCTGCCGGCGATGGAACCCTCGCCCGGTTCCTGCGCGATGCCGGAGTGGAGACACGAGCGACCGACAACTTCAGCTGGGAAAGCTCGATTGACTACCCTGCCGATGTCGAACGGATGGGCGCGCCAGCGGCGCTACGACGTATTCGACCCACCGTCGTAATCTGTTCCTGGCCGCCCCCGGGCAACGCGTTCGAGCGAGCGGTGTTCTTCACGCCTTCCGTGGAGCGGTACATCGTCATCACGAGTGCCAGCTCTCGGGACGCCAGCGACTGGCAGAGCTATCTGACCCAGCAGTCCTTCGACTTGCTCGAGGACGACAGGCTCAGCCAGATGGTGCTCCCGCGAGGGACAAGTCGCGTTCTCGTCTTCACCAGGCGGACGAAGTGATTCCACTGTGGACAGCTATCCTGCTCGCCGCCTTCGGCGGCATCCGTTCTGAGGAGAAGGCATCCTGTTCAGTCAGTGAACGCTGTATAGTCATCGAGTGCTGACTAGTGCAACGCGTCTCGACGTCATGAATCGACTAGGTCGGGCGATGGCCGACCCCACCCGCTCACGTATCCTCATCAGCCTGCTGGAGGGCCCCGGTCACCCCGCGGAACTGTCCCGCGAGCTGAACCTCACCCGTTCCAATGTGTCCAACCACCTCGCTTGCTTGCGCGGATGCGGCATCGTGGTTGCTACCCCTGAAGGCCGCCAAACCCGCTACGAGATCGCCGACGCTCACCTGACGCGGGCATTGGCTGCGCTTCTCGAGACGATCCTTGCTGTCGACGACGGGTTCGAATGCACAGACGAAAACTGCGACGTCCCCCTGTGCTACGGGGTCGGCGTATGAGCCGAGAATGCTGCGGTCCGGACGACAGCTCTGAACCCCGGAAAATCAAGCTCACTCCTCGTAGGTCCGATTCCACCCTCGTCGAGCAGCGCGAACACCACGACGACTCGCACGAACATCACGAAGATGGCGAGCACGACCACGGCGCCAGCGAGGAGTTCGTTCCCTGGTGGCGAGACCGGAATTTGTTGCTTCCTGCGGGCTCCGGCCTTCTCCTCGCGATCGGATACGGCCTCGAGTGGTCCGGCGTGGGGATCGCCGCAAGCATCGTCCTGGGCCTCAGCCTCATCGCCGGTGCGCTGACCTTCGTCCCCAACGCCATCCGGAGGCTGATCCGGCGCAGACTCGGCGTGGGCCTGCTCATGACCATCGCCGCCATCGGTGCCGTGCTACTCGGACACGTAGGCGAGGCCGCCGCGTTGGCCTTCCTCTTCTCCATCGCCGAAGCACTAGAAGATCGCGCAATGGACAAAGCCAAGACCGGCCTGCGGGCACTTCTCTCCCTCATACCGGACACTGCGGTGATCTCCAAGATCGCAGGGAACGTCACTATCCCCGCGAGGGATCTTCGGGTGCTGGACATTCTCGTGATCCGCCCCGGCGACAGGGTCGCCACAGATGGTGTCGTGGTCACTGGGCGAAGCAGCATCAACACGGCTGCCGTGACCGGAGAATCCATCCCCGTCGAAGTCGGCCCGGGCGACGCGGTTCCCGCTGGCTCGATCAACGGGAGTGGTGCGTTGCAGATCGAGGCAACCGCCGACGGTCGTGACAACTCACTGACGAAGATCGTCGAGCTGGTCGAGCAGGCGAACTCCCGCAAGGGGGAGCGGGCGCGACTCGCCGATCGGATCGCGAAGCCGCTCGTGCCGGCCGTTCTCGTGCTCGCCGGCCTGGTGATCGTCTTCGGATTCCTCGTCGGCGACCCGCTGACCTGGATGGAGCGAGCGCTGGTCGTGCTCGTCGCCGCGTCTCCATGCGCCTTGGCGATAGCGGTCCCCGTGACGGTGATCTCCGCCATCGGTTCAGCCAGCAAAATCGGAGTCGTGATCAAATCCGGGCAGGCCTTCGAACAGCTCGGCACTATCAGGACCGTAGCCTTCGACAAGACGGGGACCCTCACCCGCGGGCGCCCCGAGGTAGTGACCGTGAGCAGCGTCGGGGATTGCGAGAGCGCGCACGTCATCAGCATCGCGGCCGCACTCGAGGCGCACAGCACACACCCGCTCGCCGCCGCGATCATCGCAGCAGCCACCGCAACCGCCGACGTAACTGACGTCGCCGAGGAATCTGGTCGTGGACTGACAGGATATGTCGAGGGTAAGCGCGCCCGAGTCGGCAGCCCGCGATGGGTGACCGCCGGCGAGCTTGCCGAAGAGGCGACTTGGCTCGAGGACGAAGGCATGACAGTAGTCGTCGTCGAGGTCGACGGTAGCGTCATCGGAATCATCGGCTTACGCGACGAGTTGAAGCCGGAGGCGCGGGAAACCGTGCAGCAGCTCGCTGCAGCAGGCATCAAGAGCGTGATGCTCACTGGCGACAACGATCGGACAGCGGACGCCCTAGCGGCCCAAGCGGGCATCACCGATGTGCGAGCACAGCTCCTTCCTGCCGACAAGGCTGCGGCAATCGAGAGCCTCTCCGCAGGTCAGCCCACCGCGATGATCGGCGATGGGATCAATGACGCCCCTGCCCTCGCGGCTGCGGATGTTGGAATCGCCATGGGGATCACCGGATCCGACGCCGCGATCGAGTCGGCACCAGTCGCGTTCACCGGAAAAGACCTGCGCCTGTTGCCCGCTGCCTTCCTGCATGCTCGTCGAGGGCGAAGGATCATGACCTCAAACATCGTCCTATCGCTGGCCATCATCATCGTGCTGCTCCCTCTCGCACTCCTCGGCATCCTCGGCCTCGCAGGTGTCGTGCTCGTCCACGAGATCGCAGAGGTAGTCGTGATCTTGAACGGCATCCGCGCGGCGCGTCGACCACGGCTGGATACCGCGATCGTCAGCCCCGCCGGGACGGAGGCCGCTCTCACGCGGACGGCGCAGTGACCTCCGATCTGCAATCTCCGCCCAAACCCAGCGCGAAGTCGCGACTCGCGCTGAGCGGCGCGGCGATCCTGGTGGTCGCGGCAGCACTGGCGGCTGACCGGCTAAGTAAGGCATGGGCGCTCAGCGCGCTGGCGGATGGCGAGACGGTGCCCCTGCTGCCTGGGGTCCGTCTTCAACTGGCGTTCAACCCCGGAGCAGCCTTCGGGATGGGCGTTGACTTCGGGCCCGTGATGGCAGTCGGAATCCTGGTGATCCTGCTCGCCCTGAGCTCCTGGATCTACTGGGGCATCTCCCGTGGAACACCTCGCTGGTCACTCCTGCTCCTGACCGCCGCGGCAGCCGGAGGCTGGGGCAACATGTACGATCGGATATCGCGAGCCGACAGGGTGCCACTATCTGGCACGGTGATCGACATGATCGCCGTCGACTGGTTTGCGATCTTCAACGTCGCCGACATCTTTGCGGTCGTTGGCATCGTCACGTGGGCCACTCTGCATCTGACGTGGCGCGGAGCAACGACTGGCGCGCGGTGACCGAAACCATGAACGCGCACCGAAAGACACTCCCCGGTCGAATGACGGGCCTAGAGAGGCCACCCAGCCGAACGCAGGAAGGCAGCGATTCGTTCGACCTCGCGTTCAGATTGTTCAAGACGATCCGCGGTTGACCGGAGGTACGTCGAGTCCTCGTCGACCATGCTCGTCCGTTCAAGATCAAGCGCAATACGCAAGCGGGCGGTCTCGCTCATTCGCGCCCTCCACGCCCGGAGCGCTTGAAGTTCTGTGATCGAATTGCGCTCATCCAATGACGATGGAACATGTGCTCCGTCGGGAACGCACGACACCCACGCATCGAATTCCGCGACCGTCATTGAGTCGAACGCTGCACTCAGGCCAGACAGATCGAGCGCACTGTCGGGCGATCCCAAGGGAGCAAGAAGGTAGCTCAGCGGCATCTTCAACGCCATGGCGATATTGAGCAACTGGGCTACATCAATAGCAGCCTTGCGTCCGAGCTCGATGTTTTCAATCGTGGACTGCGTGGGCACGCCACCTATAGCCTCCGCCAGTTCGCGGGCACTCAGGCCTCGGGCCTTCCGCGCAGCCTGAATTCTTTCGCCGAGTGACGGCGCAGTCCGGTAATCCGCCATTTTGGCAGGATACTCGGCAAATCTCTTGCGAAAACAACGAGAATCGATTACTGTCAAAACAACGAGAAACAGACCCTATATCTCGTGAATAGACGGGAGTGATCATGGAAGACGATTTCATTCAGCCTGCCGCGGTGAGCGAAATGACAGGGATGTCCACTGGCGCCCTTGCTCAATTGCGCTACACAGGCACGGGTCCGCGGGTCTATAAGCCGACGCCGAAGACGGTGCTCTACAAGCGCTCGGAGGTCATCGCCTGGGTGGAGGCGAGCGCCCACGAGAGTACGTCGCGGGCCACGCCAAGTTTCGCCTGACGGTGATGGGTCTGTACGCCGCGAAGAACGCCGTGCTGGTGGCCATGAAGCTGCAACTCGGCAACACCGCTGCGCGCCTGCTAAACCACATGGCCCTCGAGTGCTGGGACGAACCCCGCGGCGAGCAGGCAGCTCGACGATACTTCGCCGGCCGCGAATCGTCCGCCATTGCCCTCGGATTCGGTGCACCCGAGAACGCAAGTGAGGCCGCGCACCGCGCCGTGAAACGAGCGATCAAGGAGCTCATCGACCGAGGTGCCATCCGGCGAGTGCGTCTGGGTGGCCGCGGTGAGACGTCGGAGTACGAGCTGCTGCTCGATAGCTCACGCCCCCAAGTGCCTCGTAGGGGTGCCGATGAGCCGATCCCGTTTCCCTCCCAGGGGGCGCCTGATTGGTCCCCACAGAGGGCCAATTTCTAACCCCCTTAGGGGACCGAAAAGTTGTCGATTAGGGGACCACTCATCGGCCCCGTTAACAGGAAGAACAGGAATGAACAGAACAGGACCAGTACGCGCGAGGCGCGAATGGCCGGATGTTTGTGAGTTCGTTTCTGCGGTTCTTCCGATGTCACGAACTTCCGAAGTTCGGGAGCAGGGTTTCTCTCTTCCCTTAGTCCCGAACTTCGGAACCCCCGTAGAACCGCAGTCTCAGAGTGCGGAACTTACAGAGTCCGGAACGACCGGACTGTGGATGTACCGAACCTCGGAAGGACCGAAGTCATGAAGCTCGTAGCTGTCACCAACCAGAAGGGTGGCGCCGGAAAGACAACCACCACCATGAACCTCGCCGCGATCGCCGCCGAAAACTCACGGGTACTCGTCGTCGACGTCGACCCGCAGCAATCCATGACCTGGTGGGCGTCCACAGCCGACGAGAACCTCCCGTTCGACTTCGCAGCCGACACCGACGCCACGAACCTCAGCCGCCTTCGAACCCTACCGTTCGACGTGATCTTCGTCGACACCCCCGGCAATCTGACCGACTCGAAGATCCTCGCCTCAGTCCTGACCGTGGCGGACTTCGCAATCATCCCGACCGAGCCGGAGGCGCTGTGCATCCCGCCGATGGTGCGCACGATCCGCACTCTGGTGGAGCCGTCTGAGACGCCGTATCGGGTGTTGCTGTCGAAGATCGATATGCGTGTGCCCGGCCAGCTCGAGGACGCCGAGGCCCTCGTCGACGGTCTCAACCTGCCCCGCTTCAACCGTGCGATCCGCAAGTACAAGGTCCACTCCGACGCCCCCATCGAGGGCAAGGTCGTTACCCAGTACGTCGAGTCCCGGCAGACCGGCAAGGCCATCGACGACTACCGCGCGGTCGCCCTCGAGCTCATGACCATTTGGGCCCATGCACGCGCAGGCGCGGCCTGATGGCACGCCAGAGCCTCGGCGACCTGCTGGGCAACCTCGACGAGAAGCCGGCTGCCGCAGTCGTTGCTGCGGAGGCTGGCGAGCCGGAACTTGTGCAGGCCGCGCAGCCGGTCGCTGCCCCTCCGAAGTCTGCAGCGGCACAACCCCCTCGACCCACCCCGAGTCCCGCTAGCCGCAAGGCTAGCGAGCTCCCCACCTACCTGCGGCTCGTCCGCAAGGAGACGCGACTGCGTGAGGATCAACAGAACCAACTCACGCTGGAGGCCCGTCGACTCAATCGGGCGAAGACGGTCGGAACCCCTCGCATTACCGACAACACCCTCATCCGCATAGCGATCGACATGCTCCTCGACCGGGTTTCCCGAGCCTCTGGTGACGACGAGGCGAGCATCCTTCGAAGCCTCAAGTAGAGATTGAGACGAGTCCAGTGGTTTATCCGCGACACGCGCACGAGGTGTCTACCCCCGTATGGGGGAGTCTGCTTAGCGTGTTGGAAAGCCCTCGTTTGGGTCCTCACCCGTCGCGAGGGACCAAACGAGGGGTTAAGGCCTGTTTTTCCCTGTCCCACCGCCAATTCCTGGCAGGGCCAGCTTCCCAACCTCCCGCACCCAACAAGTTGTCCACGGGAGGTTGGGAAGTAAAGAAGTGGCGGTGGGACAGGGAAAAACAAGAAACAAGAAAAGCAATAAGCAAGACAGACAGATCGCCGGGGAAGCAGGAAGTCGAGGTCGTACAGGTGGTGCAGATCACGAGGCGAGACGATGCGATGTTGGAGTGGCTGGGTGTCGTACGGATGGCCGACATGCAGGCCATTCAGTGGGCGCTCGGGGGACTGAGCGGGGCGGGGGAGCCTGTCGGGCGCAGGGTCGCGCAGGAGTGGGTTGCCCGGATGATCGATAAGGGTCTCGTTGATCGGGAGAGGCTCTCGTACCAGGACAGCCAGATCGTCTGGGCAACCCATGCGGCCATCGGCCGCGTCGCCCCGAACATCTACCGGCAGACCACCCGGCACGAGCTCGCGGTCGCGGCGGTATCTGCCCGTTACCTGGCCCGCGGTTACGAGTGGTTCCGCGACCGTCGCCCCCAGTCGATGCAGGACCACCAGGTCGATGGTGTCGCGGTGAAGGGCAACGTGGTCGAACTCATCGAGGTCGAGCTCACCGCGAAGGCCCTCCGTCGGTACAAGCAGATCCACTCCCACCACGGCCAGAGGCTGGCGACCGGGGGAGTGTCGCGAGTCGTGTATCTGTGCACGAAGGATGCCGCCAAAACGGTCGCCCGGGAGGCCGACCGGTTTATCTTCCGCGACCAGCGCCACCAGCTTGTCGCGCTTCCGATGTTCGACGCGAAGGGCAAGTGGATCGGCAACGACAGCGACCTCTGGGACGGTGCCCCCGAACCTGTCACGACCGCGGCCGAGATCCCGACCCCCCACCTGTGGGAGCGGGAGGAGGTGTCCTCATGACCGACAAGCGCACGACCCCGATGCCGTCCTCCGACCCGATGGGCGATGCGCTGTCTCGTCTGCTTGGTGCTGTCCTTGTCGTGATGGTCGCCCTGTCCGCTGCGCCACTTCTGATTCCGCTGGCGACCAACCGGCTAGTCCCGGACATGATCGCGACGAAGACGCGATTCTGGATGGTCCTGCGCTGGCACTGGGCCATCAATGTCGTCGGCATCCTCCTGGTTGCCGGCCTCGTCGCGGCGGAGGTGGTGCTAATCGCCGGCTGGGTCCAGACCGACGATGCTCGGCGATTCTATGAGAGCGTCGAGTGGCCCGGGAATCTGGTTTCCGCCTTCGGCGGGTGGCTCATCCTGAACCTGCTGTCCGGCGTGCTGCTGCTTCCGGTGGTGTGGTCGCACCGCCGTCGCACGATCGCCGAGCGCGTCCGCACCCGCCGCATCACCAACGTGCTCGTGCAGGAGCGCATCGAGTCCGCCCGCAAGCGAGCCGCCGACGCGGCCGCAGCGCGACGCATCGGCGTCAAGCTCGACACCACCACCGGTCGGATCGCCGGCACCACCGCGGGCGTCCTCACCGTCCCTCACGAGGTCGACGGCCGACAGTCGTTCGGGTTCATGAACCTCGCCACCGTCCGGCTGCTCGCAGACCGATTCCACGACACCCGCTCGGTGCGCGACTGGGTCGACCCCACCGGCCAGTTCCTCGTGCTGCCCGAGACCTCATCGGCGGTGCGCGCGCTGATCGTCGCCGAGTCCGGCTCCGGCAAGACCGTTCTCATCAACGGACTCGTGCTGTGCGCCCTGCAGTCCGGGTGGCCGGTATTCGTCCTCGACGCCAAGGGCGACCCCGCCGACGCCGAGCACCTCACCGCCCTTGCCCGCACCCACGGTCACACCGCGGTGATCGCTGATGGGTGGGACCTGTTCAACGGAACCGCAGAGCAGGTCACCGCGAAGCTCATGCGGCTCATGCCGCCGGCGGACGGCGCCAACCAGCACTACCTCGACGAGATCCGCGGGTGCCTGCAAGCCGTCCAGGACGTCGAGCCGATCCGCAGCGTCGCAGACCTGCGCGAGCGGCTGAGCACCCCCGGCCCGCACGTGCGCGACCAGTTCGACCTGACGATGGTCAACACCGCTGTCGACCGCAACGGCACCACCGCAGGTATGCGTGCGCTGCACTCGCTGCTGGTGGCACTTCGCCCGATCGAGCGGTACATCGACGAGCACGGCTGGTCCTACGGCAACGCCCCCGCCGACGTGACGATGGTGCCGCTCTCTCCGGTCGACGACGCGCAGGCCAAGCTCGGCGACCTGCTCATGCTCGACCTGCGCAACTTCCTCGCCGCACGACTGACGGCCCGCGACAAGTCGCCGGTCGTCGTCATCGTCGACGAGTTCCCACAGCTGGTCACCGCCGGCCAGGACCCCGGCGACACGGCAGGCTCGCTGTTCGAGACCGCCCGCTCCGCCGGAGTCGGCCTGGTGCTCGCCACCCAGAGCCCGGCCGGCCTGTCGAACGACGAGACCCGCAGGCGCCGGGCGCTGACCTCCGGTGCCGCGCTGATCTTTGGTCGGTCGAAGGACCCCGAGGATGTCGTGAAGTACGCCGGCACTGTCCTTCGGATGGAGGCTTCCACCCAGTCGGGCGGGGATGCGCAGGGCACCGCCCGGGCGCAGCACGCGTTCGTGATCCCGCCGCAGGATGTTCGCGAAGCCGCGGACGGTGCGTTCTGGATGGTGCAGGCCGGTGCGATCGCTGCGTTCCGCGCCCTCCCGCACGCCACGGTCACCCCCGCACACCCATCCGAGCCGGAATCGGATGCGTTCGAGGAGCTCGAGGTTGCGGAGGTGACCCCGTGACGTCAGCGCAGGCGGTCGGCGTCCTTGATCGACGTCACCAGGGACACGTGGTGCTGCTGGGCCAGCCAGTGGCATCCGGCGCTGAACGGCGACGTGATCGGACCAGGCACCACACCAACCGGGCGGTCCATGGCGTGGGCAGCCTCCGCAGTGCGGAGTGCACCGGAGGAAAGACCAGCCTCGACAACAATCGTCTTCACAGCGAGGGCCGCGAGCAGGTACTTCGCCCGGCGCTGCGCGCGGACGGTCAGCTGCCCACCCGGCGGGAGCTCACTTATGGCGACGCCTTTCGTCACGATGGTGCGCGCCCGGTCGAGGGAGGCTGCGGCGACGGTGATGCCGCGACCCTTCATCGCGTCCGCAGCGCGCAGGGCGACCTGGTCGATGCCCGATCCGGCGCCGGCGGCGACAACCCACCCGCGATCGGCGAGGCCGGTGGCCAGCTCGATGCCCATGTGGATGCCGTACCCGGTCGGGCTGGAGGTGCCGGTGATCGCGACGGCAGGGCTAGAGAGGATGCCGGGGTCGCCGTGCACCCACAGCAGTTGGGGAGCTACCCCTCGCAGGGCGTTGAGCTGCGTCGGCCACAGTTCGCACTGCGGGGTGAGTATCCCGAACCCGTGGCGGGCGGTCTCCTCGAGCACCCGGCCCACCCGGTGGGCGGTCGCGAACGCGCGGATGCGCTGCCGCACCAGATTCGACAGCGCGGCGACCGCATCCTCCCCGTCGTGGACCGCGGCAACGAAATCGGCCGCACTGCCGAAGGTCTGGATGCCGACGTTCACGGAGGGTTCTCCGCTGACCCCGGCGCAGGCCAGGGCCACTCGCGCGGCGGTGTCGTCGTCAACTCGCAGGGAGGTGGACGGAATGGTTGAGCAACGGCTGGTCATGGTCATGCAGTCCTCTCAGATCGATCGTTTTGTTTGCCTTCCGGCAGAGAGATCGAGTGCGAGGAGACGAGGCGTAGTGCGCAGAATTTCGGGCGAGATAAGCCCGCAGGGCGCGTCAGAAAATCTGCGAACGCAGCAGAGGACAGAGCTACGATCGGCAGCCGGAAAGTTCAAACAAACAACCAAGGGCATCGCCGCGGAGCGGCTCCCCCTACGGCGCCGACCTGTCGGCGCTCATCACGCGCAGCGCCAGACGCTCACCTCACTTCCGCGACCCGCACCCGACAGCCGCACCTTCCACCCGGACCAGGACGCACAACACGGAAAGGAATCGCGCCCATGACCACCACCACCCCACCCCGCACCGATACCCCTGCCTTCGCTGGAGCCGCACGCGCCGCCTCCTACGTCGAAGCCAAAGACGCCCCGGCGGTCGCGGTGGCCGCTCCGTCGGTCCCGCCCGCCGCACCAGTAAGCGAACCGGAACCGATCCTCGACGCCAGCGCATCGGGCGAGCTCGAGCAGGACGACGTTGATCTCGGCGCTCTCTCCGTCGCGGCGCCACCCCGCACCGCCCAGAAGGGACTGCGCGGACTATTGACCAAGCTCGGTGTGAAGGTCGCACCGGGAGCTGCCGAGACCGCCGCGATCGAAGCGGGCGAGCAGCTCGCCGACTACGAGGAGACCATCCGGCAGGCGACATGGACGCGGGCCGTATCCGTGCTCGTCGCCAACCCGAAGGGCGGCGTCGGCAAGACCCCGACCTCGCTGATGCTCGGCGGCACCATCGCCGCCGTCCGCGGCGGGTCGGTGTGCATCATCGAAGTCTCCGACGACCCAGGAGCGCTGACCTTCCGCAGCGAAGGCTCACCCAGCCGTGGCCTCGGCGAGCTCGTCGCTGACGCCCGCGAGATCCGCTCCGCCGGACAGCTCGCCGGCTACACCGCACCCCAGTCGTCGTTCGCGGCCGTCATCGGCTCCGTCGGATGGCGGCCGCGCCTCGACGACGCCGCTGTCAACAGCGTCGTCAACGTCGTCGACGACTACTACGCCGTCCGCGTCATGGACTCCGGCAACCAGCCGTCGTCGCCCGCGTTCGGTGCTGCCGTGATGTCGGCCGATGTGCTCGTCGTGCCGATCTTCGACGCCGGCGACGCGGTGCTCGAAGCAGCACAACTGCTCGAGGGACTGAAAGCGACGGGAGGTCGCGCCGCCGAGCTCGCCGCGAACGCGATCGTGCTGCGCCTGCACGACGGCCGACCGGAGCACCCGCAGGTCGTCGCTCGCGTCGACCGCATCCTCGGCTCACACGGGATCACGCACCAGCATTCGATCCCGTTCGACGCCCATATAGCCGAGCGCGGCCAGCTCACCCTGGCAAAGCTCGCCCCCGCCACCCGGCACGCCCTCACCGGAGCTGCCGCCGATGTGGTCCGCACCCTCCAGAACACCGCACGCTGAACAAAACGAAAGGACCAACCATGAGCATCATCGGCACCCTCGCGCTCCTCCCCATGATCGACAACCCTCTCGATGGGATCCTCCCGGACTTCAGCATCTTCGGCGTCGAGTTCACCCAGCTATGGCAGAAGATCCTCGGCGGCCTCTGGGCACTGGCGATCATCGCAGCGATCATCTTCGTCATCATCGGCGTCGGGAACATGGCCGTCGCCACCAGCGGCAGCAACCCCGCCGCCTACAAAGACGCACGCACCCAAGCCATGTGGGCGGGCATCTCCCTCGGCGTCCTCGCCGCTCTCGCCGTCATCGTAGGCGCGATCCTGTCGGTATTCGGGTAGGGATAGACGATGCGAGCACAAGCAACGCGCCCCCGGCGCATCTGGCCCTGGATCCTCCTCGCCCTCATCGTCATCTCGGCGATCATCGCCGCCCTGACGGTGCTGGTCTGGAACCCGGGAAGCTCCCAGCCGACCGCGAGCCCAACGGCAACGACAACGGCCTCGGGCACGCCGACGCCGGACGCCGAGCCCACCGGGTGCCTCGGCGGGACGGAGCGCGACGCGGCCATGGTGCTCGCAGCCCAAGCGGCAGCGCCGCACACCTCCAACGGCGCGATCGAGGTCGCGACCGCCTTCGTACGCTGGCTCAACCAGTACCCCTATCCCGCCACATCGGACATCGCGACTATCGAGGAGAACGGACTTGCCTCGAATGCGCCGACGAAAGACATCGCGGGATTCTTCGCTGGCAACCCGAACCTCTCCGGTGGTCTCGTGCCTGACGGCACCGACTACTACCTATCAACGCTTCCGGGCGTCTACTACCTCGAGGCCACTGCCTCCGATGACGTCACTGCGTCCATCGGCACAGCGCTGGTGATCGATGGCGAACTGAGCTCGACCCTCAAGGGGTCCATCACAGTCACCATGAAATGGGAAGACAGCTGGAAGTTCGTGAGTTCCGAAGGAACTCGGTCGACCGAAGAGCTCTACTCGATCGGACGACCTTTCTCAGGAGGTTGCTAATGGCACACTTCGAAGACGGTGACGATGCCGGAGGGATCGGCTCCATCATCGGCGGACTTGGCGACGTAATCAACGGATTCACGGGCGCGGTGTCCTACTGGTCGGACCCGTGGGGCAATACCTTCAAGGCGCTGCAGGATGCCGCGAAGGGGCTGAGCAAGGACGTGCTCCCGGCTCTCACGGACGCCACCCTTCCGGACCTGTCGACTGACTGGTTCCTTCGGGCGTACGCGATCTCGTTCGCCGCGGCAATCTTCGTCGCCGTCGCCTTGCTGATCCCCCAGATACTCCGGACCGCTCGCGGCGCCCAGGCAGGTCGCGACCTGGTCGAGTCAGTCGGCCTCTACTTCGGCCTCTTCCTCGTCGGCGCAATGTTCGGACCAGCGCTGGGCATGATGCTCGTCAACTTCTTCCACGCCCTCTCCAATGACGTCGTCGAATGGGGACTGCGAGGCACGGTCACCGGCGTGATCGGCGACTTCCAGACGATGATCTCCGAAGCCGACCCCGTCGGCATCACCGGCGGCCTGCCCATCGCAGTACTGCTGATGTTCTGCATGGTGATCGGACTACTGCTGGTCTTCGCAATGCTCGTCGTGCAGCTCGTCACCCTCTACTTCACCGGGTTGCTGCTGCCGCTCGGGCTGGTGTGGATCATCGATCCCGGCAAGCGCGGTTTCGGGACGAAGATCGTATCGGTCTGGATCGGGATCCTCGCAGCCCACCCATTGCTGTTCTTTCTGCTGGGGTTCTCGTTCGTGATGATGGCCAACTCGGTGGCCACCTTCGGCAACAACCTCAACCTGCACTCGCTTGTTCAGCTCAGCGTGGCGGTGATCGCCCTATTCCTGGCCGCGTGCTCACCGCTGCTTTTGATGAAGCTTGCGCCGGTCATTCCCAACGGCTTCGGCGGAACCCGCGGGCCAGCTGTCGCTGCGGGATCCATCGGCCCGCAGAACATGAGCGAGGCCACCGCACGCTTCGATCGCTCAGGTGCTTCCTCAGGGCGTGGTGCGAGGGGCGCATCCACGAGCGCCGCACCGAGCACCGCAACGACGACTGCCCCGGAAGCCGAGGGGATGAGTCTGGCCGGTGCATCCGCGGCTCGCGCTGGCGCCGCAAGCGCTGGCGGAGCGGCCGCGTCCACCGGGGCGGCGGGAGGGGCCGCAGCCGCGAGCGGTGGATTGGCAGCTGCTGGTGCCGCCGAAAGTGCCACGGGAGCAGGGGCGGCGATCGGTGTTCCGACTCTCGTCCTCGCTGCGGGTATGACCGCAGCTTCGAAGGGCGTGAAGTTGACGGAAGCTGCAGGCCGGCAGGCCACCGCGGCGCTGGATGATTCGACGATCGGAGCAGAGCGACCATGACCGAGACGCAAACGCGGGCGACCGTCCGCTACCTGGGCGGCGAGACCGGCCACCGCTCGTTCTTCGGCGGAACTCACTCCCGGAGCCGAATCGTCCTTCTCGGGGTCTTCATCGTCTCCGGGCTGATCCTCACCCCGCTGATCGGATGGCCAGGCCTCGTCATCGGGGTCGTTGGCTCGGGGATCACGTTCCTGGTCACGACCCGCACGCATCGTGGAACGATCATGGAACGTCGCACCCGTCGCGTCCGTTGGAAGGAGCGGGTGTCCTCAGGGGTCGACGCATTCGTCCCCTACGAGATCGCAGCATGGGACCAAGCCGAGCAAGCGCTTCGCGACGCCCGGCAGCTGCGCGGACGGGACCGCCGCGATGCAACGTGGGAGGCCCAGCGGGTGCTGACCGCGATGCGCGCCAACCCTGACGGTGCCGACGGGATGGGGTGGCTGCAGCACGGCCGTGGCGAACCCGGCATCGGCTGGCACGCCGCCACCGGGGAAGCCCAGTACCTGTCGGTGACTTTCGTCGTGACCGGGCAGCTGCGCGGCATCGAGTCCACCTCCGTCATGACCCGCGCAGCAGAAGGGTGGGGCTCCTTCCTGGCGAGCAGGGCGGCTGCGTCGAACCTTGTCGGCAACGTGCAGACCATGACCCGAGTCCTCCCTGCCGACACGGCGATGCAGGAGTACTGGGTATCCGGGGCCCTTGACCCGGACGCGCCTGCCGAGGCGGTGGCCTCCTATGAGGAGGTGCTGCGGCTGACGGGGGAGGACGCGATGGTGCAGAGGCATTTCATCACCATCAGCTGGCCCATCAGCCAGAACTTCGCCGATGCCGCGGCCAAGTACGGCCCCGCTCGCGACGGGTGGCGCGGACTTATGGCGCAGGAGATCGCTTCGACCCTGCGCGGGCTCGATGACGCACGTATGGGCAGCGTCGAGGCGCTCACCGCACGGCAGACCGTCGCGGTGATGCTGCACCAGCAGAACCCGTCACGTCCGATCGACTTCGTCGCCGACGTCAACCCCGCCCACACGGGCATTACCTCCCACGACGAGTTCTCCGCACACATAGTCAAAGGCATCGACCCAATCACCGGGGTCCCGGTGGAGTGGTGGCACCGCACCGCGGCGATCCGTGCGGACGCGATGGCCACCGCACCGCGCACCCAGCTGTGGCTCCTCGACCTGCTCATCGGCCGGGACATGCAGTTCATCCGATCGGTGTCGTTCCACATCCACCTCATCCCCGCCAACGATGCCAAGGCCGCCGCACGGCAGGACCTAGTGCGCGACCAAGCCGAGGCCTTGTCGCGGCACGAGGCGGGCAAGTTCGACACTGACGACACCGACGTGGCCATGTCCGCCGCGCAGCGACGTCGCGCGGACCTCACCGCGGGCTCTCACCACCACGGTGCTGAGTGGGTTGGCTACATCACCATCTCCGCGCGGGACCGGGACGAGCTCGCCCGCTCCTCCCGCCAGCTCGAGGAGACGTGCGCGGGATCGGCCGGAATTGACCACCTCGACTGGCAGGACTCGTTCCAGTCCGCCGCCTCCGGCACCACCTGGCCCATCGGCCGAGGCCTTGCCACGCGGGGCCGCTCCATGTCGTCCCGCCTTTACGCCAAACTCGCCGGCCGCACCGAGAAGGAGTCCATCTCATGACCGACCTCAAGCCCGCCCGCTCCAAGCTCTGGAATGCCCCCATCCTCCGTTCCTTCGCCCCACCCGTCGAACCGACCGTCGATGGAATGGATACCCCGGTAGAGATCACACCGTGGGGGCAGCCCGGAACGCGGCTGCGCGTGAAGGCGGGTGCTGCAGCCCGCGGCAAGTACGCGCCCGCCATTCAGGGCGCACCGTCGACGACGCGGCAAGCGGAGATCTTGAACACCGCCCTGATCGGCCCGCCCACCGGCACGACCGGGGTGGTCACGGGCCGTGACGTTCTGTCGCGGACCTCGATCGCCCACGACCCGATCACCGCCTATAACTCGACACCGCGCGAGGTGTCGTCGCCGAACGTGATCATCATGGGCGACGTCGGTGCCGGCAAGTCCACTCACACCAAGGCCAACCATGTCCTTCGGCCGTTGCTGCTGAAGAACCGGCGTTGCGTCGTCTTCGACAAGAAGGACCAGGCAGGCGAAGGCGAGTACTCGGGTGTTGTGCGCCGCTACGGGTACGAGCCGATTAAGTTCAGCCCCGACGGCACCGGCACCACCCTGAACCTCCTCGACCCCACGATCCTCGAGGGCACCGGGCTGCAGGGGCAGGCGCGGCTGCTGAACATCGTCACTCGCCTGGCGCGCGGCGACCAGCAACTCGACTCGTGGGAAGAGGAGGCACTCCGAGCGGCGCTGCGGATGACCGTGGACAAGGTCGGCGACCACCGCGCCCCGGTCCTGGCGGACATCCTGCCCAACCTCGGCGACCTCGCCGATGACCCGGACTACCGAACTCTGTCAGTCTCCGCCCGCGATGACCTCCACAAGGCCGGCCTCTCCGTCCGCTGGACCCTCAACGGACTCCTCGACGAGTACGCCGGTCTTCTCGACGGCGAGACCTCGAAAGCCGTCGACCTTGCGGGCAAGCTCACCTCGTTCGACATCTCCCAGCTGCCCGACGACGGCCCCGCAGTGCCGGTCGTTATGGCGATCGGCAACATGTGGATGCTCGGACGGTTGCGCCGGGAACGCGGCTGGGCTACCACCGTCGTCTATGAAGAGGGTTGGCACATGATCGGCGGGCCCGCCGCGGGCCTCATCAAGGCCAACCAGAAGCTCTCCCGAGGCCTCGGCATCAGCAACGTCTTCGTCATGCACAAGGGCTCCGACATCCCGCCGGACTCGCCCGGCATGGCCATCATCCAAGAAGCCCAGACTGTGTGCATCTACCGGCAGTCTCGCCCGGAGGACGCGATCTGGTGCCAGCAGACCTTCGGCCTGGCTCCGGAAACTGCGGAGACGATCGAGAAGCTTCGCGACGGGCACTACATCTTCAAGTACGGCTCCCACCCGGAGACGCATGTGCAGCACATCCTCTCCGGCTGGGAAGCGCAGGTGACCAACACCGACGAGGCCCTCGCCGCCGCAGGGCAGCGATAACCCGATGCTGCGTAGGATCGCCATCGGCATGACCGGGGTCGTGCTGTCGCTCGTCGGCGCCGTGGTCATGTCCTCCGGCACCGGATGCTCCGCCGCCCCCGTCGACGTCGACCAGGTCGCCTCGATGGATGCGAAGGTCGCCGGGTATGAAGGTGACCAACTCGTCAACGCCGCCATCATCATGAACGTCGCCACCGCCCGCGGCCTCGGCAACACCGGACAGATCATCGGCGTCAGCACAGCGATCGCGCAATCCGAACTGCGCAACATGACGGCAAGCGAGGGATCAACCGAACTGGGCCTCTTCGCGCAGAGCGGGCAGTGGGGAAGCGCCGAAGAGCGCCTTGACCCGACCAAGGCCGCACTGCTCTTCTTCGCCCAGCTTGAGCGCGTCCCAAACTGGCAGACCAGCACCCCTGCGGTTGTAGCGACTCAAGTCACGGGTGACGGTGATGCCGACCACACCTCGGCGCTACAACCAGCGAGCGAGATCGTCGAAGCGCTCTCCCGCAAAAGCGCGCGCCAGGGTTGCGCATCCGGCGGATGGATCACGCCCGTTGACGGACACCGCACTTCGCCGTTCGGGTGGCGGATGCTTCGCGGTGCGCAGGACTTGCACACCGGAACTGACCTGGCCGCACCCTGCGGAACCAGCGTGTCCGCGGCGAGCCCCGGTGTGGTGATCTTCGCTGGCGAAGGCTGGAACGGCGGAGCAGGCAACCAGATCAGGATCGACCACGGCGGCGGCATCCACTCCCACTACGGTCACCTGCTTACTGGGAGCATCTCTGTCGATGTTGGCGACCAAGTGATGGCGGGCATCCCGATCGCCGAAGTCGGAACAACCGGCAACTCCACCGGCTGCCATCTACACTTCGAGATTCAGATCGACCGCACACCCGTGGACGCAGAGACGTTCTACCGCGATAGGGGGCTGGTGCTCGTCGGCTGAGCCCCTCGTGAAGCATGCACCCAGCATCGCTGGCATTCGGCGTCCCGCCTCCCGCTAGGTGTACGCGCGGATCAACGCCCAGCCGTCACCGTCGCGGCGGATGTCGAACATCAGCGACTGCCCCTGCGGGTCGGTGCCCTGAAACCGCCACCCCGTGACGGGCAGGGGGTGGGTCATCATGAACATCTCATCCTCGAGCCGGGTGGGCATGTCCGTCGCCCGGTAGCGGATGCTGCGGTGGACGATGCGCGCGGGGGCATCGTTGGCCATCCAGACCGCGATGTGGGCGCCGTTAGCCGGATGGTGCGCGTGCGCCATGCTCATGTTGACTACTCCTGAACTTCGAAAGTATGTTCGAGTGTCACGAGGCTAAACCCGGCTCCCGCGACACGCCAAGAGGAACTTGTGGGCACCAACAAGCGCTACGCCGACGCGATCGACAAACGCATGGCTGCGCACACCGACGAGATCATCATGCGCGACCGCCAGCCCTCCTCGCTCAAGAAGGAAGAGCTCGAGCTTGATCGCCTCCCCTTGACCCGCACACCCGTCGCCATCCCCGCGTGGGCGTGGATCCACTACGAGACCGTTGCCCTACGACTGCGAGTGGAGATCGTCGCCTGGACACCGCGGGCGTGCGCTGTCCGATGGACAACGCCCGCCGGGCGCGAGGACCGCGCCTGGGTATGGGCCAACGCTGTGGAGCGCGACGAGCGCGCCTGAATAGAAGCCGTCTGTGACGGCAACTACTGCGGCTTTTCCGTCCCGCGATCGTAGTTCGCTCCGCGCCGACGCCTAGGGCTTTCGCGGCATATCCTCCGTCGCTGCGCTCGTCCGGTATTCCACGGACCCCAGATCGTCGACCCTGCGCTCACCCCTGATCACTCCTGCCGGAAAAGGCCGAAGAAACGATCACCGGGAGACACACCATGACCATCGTCCACACACGACCCGAACGCACCGAAGATGACATCCGAGCCGACGAAGAGGCGGCGGGCGAGTTCTGGAAGCGACTGCCCACACACAACCCATACCTTCGCCGACTCATCGAGCACGAGTCCTACGACCACAAGCTCCTTCTTGCCGATCGCGAAGGACGGGCGTGGGCAGGACGCCAGCATGACAACGCCTCTGACCGCCGTGCACGACGAGCTGCCCGCCGCGCCGCCGATCCTCTCTCCGAGCGGCGCGACGAGAACCTTCGCCGCTACGTAGACCCCGCGTTCCGACTGAGGATGCCGTCGCCGCGCCTTGGTAACAAGACGAAGGCGGAGCGGGTCGCGAGCCTCAGTAAGAGCACTGCGTGGTTCCACGAACTATCCAAAATCAGTGACCGTCGACTCGCGAAGGCGCTGCGTGACGAGAACCACCAGTTCGTGCACTGGCTGCTCGAAAACCCGCAGTACGGGCCAATACACGAGGGCCCGGCGCTGACCCCACGATCGTTCGAGCCTTGGCACTATGTCCCTGGGCAAGTGCGACCAGCAGGGCTCACGCCCGAGCGAGCGCTCGAGATAGCGATCGCAGTACTGGAAGCCCGCGGCGGGACTTGGTAGCTGTTCCTCCCCAGCCGCCAAATTGGCGGACCGGTTCCGGAAACTTCGTTCCCGGAACCGGTCGAAGGGCAGTCCCAGATTCTAGGTTCATGAAACTAGTAGCCCTCAACCTCGGTGATCGCCCCAGCTGGCAACGCGACGCGTGCCCCGCCTGGTGTACCGCAACGCACCGCGAGAACGATCATGCCGACGACAGGGTGCACCACAGCGACGGGATCACCGTCGCCACGGTCGGGTGGCGCCGACATGTCGTAGGAGACAAGATCGTCACAACCGATAAGAATGTTGACCTCGAGGTCGGCATAGCCCGCGATGACGGCCAGCAGACGACGTGGCTCTACATCGGATCTGGACCGGCATCGTCCGTCGAGGTCGCGTTGAGCGCCGCAGACGAACTGGTTGGCGCGATCCTTGCCCTTAGGTGCTAAACGCGGCTCCGGCGACACCATGCGGCCGACACGATCGACACATCGAGTCACCCCCGAGACGCAGGAGAATACGAGCATGAGCAAGCAGATCGCCACCGCAGCCGCATGAAGGGAGCCGCCGAGCTGGAGGAGATGAAGGCTCGTCTGGGGGCGCTGGAAGGTGCCAGCAAGTAGCTCTCTCACACGACGCGACACGACAGCCCCTGAGGACGATGTCCTTTGGGTGCTTCGTCGTTTGTCGGCGCTACCCTCATGGCATGGGAGCTGAGGGCTGGGCGATTGCAATTTTCGGCGGTGCCGCCGCAGGGCTCATCGTCGCGGGCATTGTCGCGATTTTCAGCTCAACAGTGCGGAACAAGTTCTGGAAGCCGCTCGGCCGAGGGTTCCGCTTGATCACCACCGTCAGGCTGACCACGACGAAGCGCCTTGCCGAGCAGAAGCGAGCGAGCGACAAGCTGCAAGCCGAACTCAACGATGCCCTCCACGCACGGAGCAGGAAGGCGATCACCGCGGAGATGCTCGCTCACCAGCGTGGGCGCGCCGAGGCGCTCGCGGAGCTTGAGGTCCAGAGGACGGCGTACGTCCTCAGACCGACTTGGACGATCGATGATTTGCCAATCCGCTGGGCCTATGACTTGCGCAACACTCAGAAGGGCGTCAGCATCTCGGACGTGTCCATCACTGTGGACGCCGAGCTGTTCAGGTTCAACAGCGAGAACCAGTGGCCGGGCGAGTTCAGCGAGACCGTGCGATTCGAGGGTGCACTGACCCGCGCCGGCCGAGTCGCCGGGGCGACGGTCACGGTGCGCTGGCGGGACTCAAACGGCGACTGGCAAGAGGGACCTGCGTTCATCGAGCGCGCACCTACGAGAGCAAGAGCAGTCGTTTTGTAGCCCTGCGGGTCGCTGGCCCCGATCTGGGACCTCCGAATCCCTCGGACGGGCTAACCGACACGACCCCGCGGTGGCCTCATGGGCAGCGCCAAATGCTCAAGGGGAACGGTGATGCCGAGCGATACGTGGAATGGGTCCTCTAGGTTGCACCGGCCACCTGTCAGACTTCGCTCATGAAACAGGGAAGAGCGTTAGAGCAGCACATCGCAGTGTTTGGCGAGAGCGGCAGCGGCAAGACCGTCATGGTCTCCTCCTTCTACGGTGCCGCACAGGAGTCCGAGAATCGAAACAAAAGCCCCTTCTATGTCATCGCAGACGAAACGGGGCAGGGCAACCGACTTCAGAGAAACTACTTGGGGATGAAAAACTCCGCGCAGAAACCCGAGCCGACCCGATTTGCTGCGACGTCGTACTCCTTCTCCATCAAGCTCAAAGACGCCTCGGCAGCTAAGGCCATGAAGAGCGGCACTTTCGACGCGTTGCGTCTTGTCTGGCACGACTATCCGGGCGAATGGTTCGAGGAGGATCAGAGCAGCGCGGAGGAGTCCGAGCGTCGGGTTGACGCCTTTAGGTCGTTGCTGCACTCAGATGTCGCAATCTTCTTGGTTGATGGTCAGCGGGTGCTCGATAATCGCGGGGAGGAGGAGCGTTACCTGAAATCCCTGTTTACAAATTTCCGTAACGGTCTGCTGTCACTGTGGGACGACGTAGGCGGCGATGGAACGCCAGTCGTGGAGTTTCCGCGAATTTGGGTGCTGGCTTTATCAAAGTCCGATCTTCTTCCGGAGTTGAACGTATTCGACTTCAGGGATCTGCTCGTGGAGAAGGTCGCCGACGAGATAGGCGAACTGCGGTCGGTGATCGCTGGCCTTGTCCAAGACAGCGAGGCGCTGTCGGTGGGGGAGGACTTCCTGCTGCTCTCGTCCGCCAAGTTCGACGCTAAGAAGATCGAGGTGACTCAGAGGGTTGGGCTGGACCTTGTCCTTCCCATCGCCGCCGTGCTCCCACTCAATCGGCACTTGAAGTGGGCTCAGGCGCGCAACAACCGTGGAAAGGTCGCCGAGCATCTGATCGGTGGGGTAGAAACCCTCGCGACTGCACTTGGGGGAATCGGAGCGCTTGCGGACGCGCTAGGCGGACGCAAGAACAAGCTGCTGACATCGATCGGCCTCCTACTGACCCATTTCGGTTCGAGCCTGAGCAGTCTGGCCATCGTGGGTCGCGACAAGGTCAAGCAGGCGAACATCGTCGCCGCAGCTAAGCAGGAGAGCTTGAGAGTCACATTTGCCGGGTTCGAAGATGACCTAGGACAAGGCGAAGAGCAACAGGTCCTCCTCAGAAGCGACAAATGAATCTCATCTGGGCCACTCGCGGCCGCGATTGGGGATTTCGCTTTCTGCTAGACGGCGGCTTCGCGGATCCTCTTCCGGAGTACGACAAGGCCTTCTCTGCCATCGAGAGCGGGCCAGCAACATGGCGCCGAGTCAACGGGAGCGTCGTAGCGCTCCGGATCCGCGATCCTCTAGGGCGGGAAGATGCGGCCGGAAGACTCATCTCCCATGATTTCGTTGTATTCGGAGCCTTGGCCGCTGGAATCGAATCAGTGGAGGACGGCGTGCGCGAAGTATGGCCACTCGTCGCCGCCGAGTACGCCCAGGTCTGGGGACTGCCCAGGCCGCCTGCGAGTACCGAAAGCAGCCGCGTTTGAACAGCTTGGCCGAGAATGTTTCGCTCGGAGAGCTAGCGCTAGCTCAACGGGGTTGGAGCATTCTTGAGGCGCGGCAGCACGTTGGCCCTATTCCAGGTCTGTACGCGATCCATGCGGGCGCGGAGGCTTGGGAGCAGATCGGGATCGACAGAGTTCCGGGAGTGCCCCTGTACGTCGGCAAGTCGGAGCGGGAGCTTGGTGACCCGCGAACTTGAGGGGCATTTCGCTGGCAATCCTCAAAAGCCCGCTCGCACGGGAAACTCGACGGTGCGTCGATCGTTCGCGTCCCTGTTGCGTGTGCCCCTTCGGCTCGAGGGAAGACCGCGCGGCCATGCGAGGAAATCCGCGTTCGCTCCCGCAGATTTCACCAATTTCGAACTCGACATCGAGGGGGATGGGCGCCTGACACAGTGGATGCACTGGCATCTCATGTTGAGCGTATGGCCGATGCCGACAGGTATGACGCTCACTGAACTCGGCGAGGTTGAGGTCGCGCTCATTCAGCTCTGGACCCCACCCATCAACATCCAGGACAGCCCGAAGAAGGATCCGCGCTTATCCGCTGCGCGAAAGAGTATGGCCGATGAAGCACATGCGTGGCCAAGTTCGCTAGGGACGTAGTCGCGCGGCCAGGTGCGGTACCGCCCGAGCCAATGCGAGAATGGGCCATGCAGATCCCAGGTGGCGATGAGCGCCGTCTTCGGATCGCTGGGGACGCCTATGACTTCATCGAAAGCGAGGTTCGTCCGTTTCTCGCTACCGGCGGCCGACTATGGTCCAAAGGTTCTCGAGGGTATCCGCGCCGACTCCGTCAGAAGCTCCACGGACTCGATGCCGCTCACCCGGTCACGTTCGCGACACAGGATGCAATGCGTCTCGAACGCAGACAGCGAGTAGTGGAGCACGTGGTCCCCATTAAGCGGATCGCGATCGAGATTGTCGACCCTCGTCAGGCTGACCCTCGCTCCAACACGATGGCCGAACCGATTGCCGGTGGTCCAGCGAGCTCGCCCGAACATCTGGTCATGGTCTTCGACCAGCTGCTCGTGAAGTGCTGGGTCACCGCGGACGAACACGACCGACTCAATCGCACGGGCCCAAGCTCCCAGTGGGATGCCCCCGACGGCGATGGATGGGCCCGATACCGGCAGGCGGGTGTCGTGGCACACCCGCTCACCGCCGCCGGCGAACTCTCACTCGATTCGAGCACTCCGCATCACGAGTAGCTCGTGCGGCTAGCGGTCCGCGCGGTGACCGCGCCGCCGGGGGATCTCGATGTCGTTCGGGTGGGCATCGCACCACTCGTCGACGTGGCCTGAAGGTAGCGGACCGTCGAGCCCATCGTGAAGTACGCCGGCCCGAGGCCGGCATCCCGAAGCCGCTTCAGGTCGCCGCGATTGACGCGCAACTCGGCGCTGACCTCATCGGGGATCAGGAACAGTTCGACGGCAAGATAAGTAGGCCGCCAACGGTATCCCTATTCGCTACCAGATCTGCTGATCGGACGCTTGCTCTTCGACCGTGCGCAAACGGGTTCGCGACAGAAGGTCGGAGGCCCGTTCGTTGCCTGCGATAGCCGTCTGCACTGATTGTTCGCCAAGGAGCACGTAGACCCAGCGGCGATGGCTTCGTTGGGCGGGTTCGAGTCGGTTGATCTGTTCGCACCACGCTATGGCTGAGAGTTGCTTTCGCTGGACATTGGCGTCGGAGAGTGCGCTGTCGGCCTTAGTCTCCACGACGTACACTTCGTCGGCCGTCTGGACCAAGAAATCTGGTGAGTATCGGGCAGGCATCCCGTCTGTTTTCAAATATTGACGGTGCAGGAAGGTGTGTTTGTATTCAGAGATCTTGCAGAGAGACTCCACCTTTGAGTCGTTATCCGCCCATTGGATGAACTTGCGTTCGAGCCCTCCCCCGTGGCTAGGAATCGGAAGTTTTGGGTAGATGCACTTCACCACCTCAACCGCGTGGCTCGTTCTCACGCTGATTGTTGAAACCTCCGAAATACTTCGGTAGACAACGTCAGCGACGCTAACTGTTTCCTCCGTCATTGAGAGCAGCAACGCGGATGCCAAATTGCCGGCGAGTTCGTTGGTCACCATGTCGGTGAGAAGCACACGCCAGTTTTCGTTGGCGAGCGGGTCAATCGTCTCGCCAAAGAACCGGCGTCTTATGTAGGTGTCGATCCACTCGAGCAGCTGGGGTCGAAATGCAGTGAGCATTGGGAATCGTGCCAAGGTGTCGTATTTGCGCTTGCTCGATGTGATTTCAGCGCGCTTTCCTCCAAGCGCCTCGGTGACACGAATCGTAAGCCGCGCAAGGAAGTCGTTGTACCCAGTCGCGGTCATCACGCCGCCATCGACGCGGTAGTCCCCGAACTGAGTCTTCGTCTCGGCGTCTTCGGAAACGAACCGATCACCGGCTCCGACAAATCGCTTGGCATCTGCGAATGGGACCTTTGAGATCGGAAGCTGGAACGGATCCAGCACAGGAGACTTGAGGGCTTCTTCAGCGTCTCGGATCATCATCGGGATATGAAAGTCGTACTGTTCGAAGCCTGGCTTTAGCTCCACCATCTCTAGGTCGCCGGTGACTGACGTCCCACTGTCGGGTTCGCCCACGGTGCCAGCGAGTCCTTCGTCCATTAGTTCGTCGTAGAACTTCGTGAAGGCTGGGTGCTCCACGATGAACAGAAGGTCGAAATAGTTGGTCGGCTCTTGTTTTTGCGCGATTTGCTTTCGCGCTTCCCGCTTGAGCTCATTGATTTGCTCGTCGTTCCGCCACATGAGCCGCAGACCGCGGCCGATTGTCTGCTCGAGAAGAATCTGTGCCGAGCTGGCGCGAAGTGGAACGATTACGCAGATGTTGTTCACGTCGAAGCCTTCGCGCAACATCAAAACGCTGACGACGACCCGTGGATTGGTTCGACGGTCCATGTCAAACAACTCTTCGCGGGCGATGGCCCACTCGGACGGAGACATCTCGCCCTTTCGATTCGAGTCCATAGCGAGCACTTCGTCTTCGCTCAGACCTTCTGCGTGCAGAAACTCCTCTACGAAAGCAGTGACCGCGGTTTCCTCGCATATGATCATCAGCTTCGGTCGATTTGTAGGGTCGACGAGCGCGAATCGTGATTCGAGTTGTTGGAGCTTTGCAAGGCCTGCGCGGATCATCGTGCGCTGCCCGTTGGAAAGTCCGACCACTTTTCCAGATTCGCTGCGCTCGGCGTTGAACTCCAACGGGAGAGCAGCGATGTCTTTCCGTTTGTCGAGCACCAACCCCTTGACCAAACCGGCCCGCATTGCCATTGGAAGGGGGAAGTCGACGACTATGTGCTTGAAGTAAGCGCGCTTGGCGGACTGCCCGGAGCCCGTTTCGTTGAAGGGCGTTGCGGAGAAGTCGACTTGGACGAACGCCCTGCCTTTGCCCTTCGAAATGGCAGTCAGGCTCTTCTGCCACTCCACAGCATCTAGTTGTTCCCCTTTCTTGACCGTGTGAATGTGATGAGCCTCATCGTTGAACACTAGAAGCGACGGAAGCTGCACCAGTGAATCGAGAGGTCCGCCTCTGAGGTGCTTTCGATCGAGCGCCTTTAGAGCGTTCCCGGCGCCTGTGCCTGGGCTGAGGGCAACGAAACTCTCAGCGGCGGCCTTCGCGTCGATGTCTCCCCCAGGAGCATCGGTGAATGGAGTGAAGTCGGGATCCTCCTGACCCGCCAGGAGGTGCCAGTTTGTAATGGCAATCAACCCTCCCCCGGTGACTTTGCGACCGATATCTTCTTTGACTGTGACGGATCCTTGTACGAACGCGAAGACTGCTTCCCGTCTGTTATCGGGGACAAATAGTTCGCGGTTCACGTATAAATCCGACGTGTCGAACTGCCGTTCTCCCTGTCGTTGTTTGCCGAGAAAGGAGTCAAGAAGGCGGTCGTAGACGATTAGGCCTGGGGCAACGAGCAGGAAATTCGATGTGAACCGAGGGTCGGCCGGATTTGCTCGGTGGTTTAGGTACTGCCAAATCAGCAACGCGTTGAGGACCCACGTTTTGCCGGTGCCCGTCGCCATCTTCGCTGCATACTTTGGATACCGATTCTCGGGTCGACCGATCTCTCCGAGAGTTTCGCCTTCCAAGAGGGCTTCGCCGGCGATCGATCGGTACAACGAATCCAAATTGTCAGCATTGACAACTTCGTGGGCGTAGATGATGGATAAGATCGCGGATCGCTGGCCCAGATGGAAGTTTTGTTCTCGCAGCGCGCAGAAATCGTCCTCGAACCAGAACTTGATGAGCTCAGCGGTTACGTCGGTGACTTCGCTCAGCAGAGCAGTGCTCTGACCTTGTCGGATGTCAGGAATCTGCGGATCGATAATCTTTGCGATTGCCGTCGCTAGCGGGAATTGATCGCTCACTTATCTGCCTCTACATTCGCGATGACCACTTCAGACTCGTAACCAAATACGTCTACTGCTCTCACGCACACTGTCCTTGCGCCGGGGCGCGCTGTGACCTCGATCTCGGCCTTCGTGACTACACGAAGTGAATCTCCGTCGTTGTTGACGTTCCCGCGGTAGTCCTGCCAGACCGACCGGAAGACGATGCCGTCGTAGTCGGGATCTACGGCCCAATACTCGAGAAGCGCGAGAGGTTCAGCTTCCGCCAACGTGAGGAGCTGCTCGCGGGCTGCCTCATCCAGGTTGAGAGCGGCGGGCGAAAGAAGAATGTAGTTCCTAAGCTCGACGGAGATTGTCTCGCTGCCGCCATGAATCGTTCGCGAAAGAACTGAAGCCTGCAGGTACTGGAGGCTTGAAAACCGGACTTCGCCCAGTAGCTTCTGGACGGAGCCAGCCTTTTTGAGGCGATCCAAGAGGTCGGGCGGAATCACCAGAACCTCGAGCCGGTCGTCATTCAACGCCTCTATGTCGTGTCCGATCGAATCTGCGAAATTCCAGCCGAGCACTGTCACCCGATCGAAACCACCCATAGTTGAGATGCGGGCGGCCTGTGCGCGGCGCAGCGTTGATGCGGTAACGAGCGAGTTGGGGCTCGTGGCGATCACGAGGGTTTTGTCCTTAACGATGCGGCCGAGCGCACCGCCTTGACTCACCTCGGGTGGCAGTGGGACGGCGCCGAAGAGCTGAAGCACGACCTGTGCGAGTTCGCCAACCTTGAATCTGCGGCCGAGCAGTGAGCGGGCTTGCTCGATCTGGTAGTCACCGATCGATTGGTAGAGAAAGGGGTGCGAGTTCTGATCGATGAGCCGCTTGCGAGCGATCATGACGGAGGGTTTCCCCAAATCGCTTGTGATCCATTTTCTCCCTGTGCGCTCTGCCACTGCAGCCGTCGTCCCTGATCCGCAGAAGAGATCGACAACTGTGCCGCCTGGAGGACATGAAGCGTCTAGAAGACGCTCGATTAGTTTCTCGGGTTTTTGGGTGTCGTAGGCGAGGTTCTCGGCTGCGTTGCCCTTGATGATGGAGATGTCATAGAAGACGTCATCCTGAGTCTTAAACTCCACGTCGAAGTCGAAGAGCACGTCCTCGTCGTCCAGCGGCCGGTCTAGCTCTTTGAGCACTTTCTTGATGCGCCCGAGGATCAACTTGTCGGTGCTGCCCTTGACTGCCCCGTAGTGCACTTTGTTGTTGACGACATTCCGAATGAATCGTGCCTTGTACTCGCTATCTGCGGTGCGAACTGGCTTGAAGTAATAGGAAGGAGTTCGCGAGTAGTACAAGAGGGTGTCGTGGTTCTTTGGGTAGCTACGCGTTGCGTTGCTCATTTTGCCGTACCGCCAGACGACTTCATTTACGAAGTTGTCGGCACCAAAGAGCTCGTCCATGAGAATCTTCACGTAGTGCCCAACGTGACCGTCCAAGTGGACATAAATCGAGCCTGTGTCGGACAGAAGCTCGCGCATGAGAACCAGCCGGGGGGCGATCATTGCTAAATACGACGCCGTGCCTTCCGACCATGTGTCGGAGTATGCGAATTGTTCAAGGACGGTCGGCTTTTGATCTATCGTGCTGCCGGGCAACACGATGCGCGTCCGGTAGTTCGCCTTTGAGTCAAAAGGCGGGTCGATGTAGATCAGATCAACCTTCCCGCGCATAGACGGGTTCTGGTCATCCCCAGAGAGCAGGGCTGCGATGGCTAAGAGATTGTCGCCATAGATGAGTCGGTTCGGAAACTCCGAGTCAACGTCGTTCCCGCGAAACTGTCGGAGGAGGTCTGCCTCCGAGGTGTCCTTGTTCGGGATAACGAGTTCGCGCGTCTGAAGCGTTACCCGATGCGCGCCATCTAGCCCCTCCAGGACTTGGATCGCACGCTTCTTGCCTTCGGCGACAATCCCCGGGAGCTGATCAAGTAGCGAGATGCTCATTCGGTTCCTTCTTGGTCAAGACGAAAGCTATGCCGTCTGCCGAGACTACCGGGCTGAGTGACACTCACTCGCTGAGCAGACTCATTGGGAAGGGCAATGCGGCCGTCCGATGCTCAAGCCACAAGGTCACGAGCGCTTTGCGGCCCCAGGCGATCCACCCCGCAGGGATTCCACGGGCCGGTGTCGTTCGATTTTCTTCGGACTCGCCGGCCGACTGCCTGAATCACTCGGAGGCCCACATCAACGATCCTCCGAAAACGACCGGTTCTGGTCGGCGCTAGAGGCAACGCCGGATCGCGCCGCACCCCCCCAGTTTCGATCGACCGGATCGGACGACCGGAACGTGCTTCACTCGAAATCTCTCTGTACAGCGGGCCTGGCGACCTTCGACCGGCAACAGATTGGCCACCACCTCGGTAGCGGTGGGAGTGCAGTGGGTTCGGCGGGGACGGTACAGCTTTGGCGCGAGCCCCGCGGCGTTCTCATGCGCCGCGGAGCTGCACCTAGCCTTGCGTCAGGCGATCCGTGAATCAGCCGATCAGCTCGCGCCAACCTCGGTGCGAATGGGCTTCGCCAACGGTGAGGTCTTCATCCAGTCCGCGATGAGGCGCACGGCAGCGTTATACGCCTCATCTGAGCGCGACACGCCTTGGAGGATCGCCAGCAGGTCGTCCGGGGTGCGGGCGAGGCCGTGCTCGCTGTCCTGGATGCCGGCGGCATAGTCGGTCGCGAAGCGACCGTCCCAACCATCGCGCTTGTGCTGATCACTCCGGCAAGTCGAACTCCGTGCCGGGGCCATCATCAAGTGGTCGCACAGACTGCAGAACATAGGTCGTGGACTTGCGGTCGGTGTCCCCCGACCCCACGCGCGTAAATACGCGGAAGGTCGCTTCCACTTTGCGGCCCTCCACTGCATCGAGGATTCCCACCTGCTCGCGGACCTGGGGAGTCTCGAACAGTGCGGGGAATCGCCGACCGCCAACGGGGATGAAGTACATGATGCCGCTCGACCACTGATGGCCGTCGAGGACTCCTGTGGTCGTCAATGGTTCGTCAGCGACCTCTTCGCCCTCCAGCCGATTTAACAAGAACCGCGCACCACCCGACGACAGGTGAATTGGCTCAATGCCGATACCACGCTGCCGGAACTCGCCGGTGATCGACCAGTCTTGCTTAACCGTCTGGCGTATTGCACTTCGAAGCTTCACCCGCGCGCCGAACGGGAGAAGCTGAATCGCCTCGTCCAGCGCATCCTCGTTCGGAGTTTCGGGCTCAGAATTGCGGAGCACGATCGCAATCTGGTGGAGGGCTTCCGACTGCAGGTTGCCGTCGTTCCAGACAGCATCGCTTCCTTGGCCGTCAGGGAAGGTGTTGTAAGGGTCCGTCACGGGGTCCGGGGCAATGAAGGTCGCTTTTACGGAGCCTTCCGCCACAGCGACCTGGAGGTCGTTTGAGAATGCAGGAAGGTTGAGACGACCCTTTACGAACTCGCGAACAGTGTCAGACACCCGGGCAACGAATGACCCGAAGGACAGCGCGTTGGTTGCATGGCCCTCGACTCTCTCGCCGTCGAGGTGCAGTTCGAGGTTGGCTGCTCTTGGCGCTAGCTCTTCAGCTATTGCAAGTTGCAAGTCTGCATTTCCAGCCACTGCTCCCGACAAGCTGGCCAACGCAACGTTCGGGTAGTCGCTGTCGCGGGCTTCGCGGGCTGCGAGTCGGATTAATTCCTCAAGAGACAGGTCGTCATATTCAGGCATCGGGGTTCACCACCTCGACGTAGCCCTTGGTCAAGCCGGGGATGAGTTCGCCGTCGTCACCCTTCACGGTTGACCAGATGCGGCGGAATGTGGCGTCCAGAGCGGGGAGTCCGGGGAGAATCGGGAACGCATCCACCAGGCCTCCCATCACATGCAACTTGGGAATCGCCTCGGGGATCCCCACGACCACACCCTTCACGTCAAGGAGAGTGAAGAGCGGCGCGACGATGGCCCGCTCCAACTGGTCTTCGCTGATAGTAGGACAGACCACCGCTATGTCGACATCTTCAGGCGCCGCCCATGACTTGTGCGTGACAAAACCGCCGTTGATCCGCAACCGCGCGTTGGGGACGACGCGCCAAATTAGCCTCGCGTAGATCAGGAGCGCATCGAACACTGTCTGTCGCTCCTCCATGAACGGAGCACCCGCTACAAACCGCTCGTGGATCTCATCGAACGTCGTGAGGTAGGGGTCCGGAGCGGGCGGCAACAACCACCCATTGACCGGGTCCATGTCGGGTAGCACGCGTCCTGATCCTCCATGCTGGGTTGCCTGAGCATACTGTGAAAGTCGAGCGGAGGTCACTACCCGCGTCCCTTTTGGTCGGCAGTCAACAATGCTGGGCGCCGTGGGAGCCGATGGTAGGTGGCCTAGCCATCGCGAGGTGGTCCATCAAGGAAGGCTCCGAAGTGTGGCGAGGCGACACCTGCGCAGCCCAACTGGGAGCGAATAGTGGAGCACCATCACGACTGGGTCGCCAAGCTCGACACCGAGCCCCTACAGAAACCCTACAACTGCGTCGGATTGTAGGGAGGTTCCCATGATCACTTATGTCCCATGTGCGTTGAAATTGCTGGGACCGGGGCACGCTTCCTTGTGCTTGAGGGGCGCTGCCTAGGTTTCAAATCCCTCCGGGCGCACCAATCAAGAAAGACCCCGCAGCTTTTCCGCGGGGTCTTTCTTGATTTGGCGGCCGGGTGGCACTTTGGAGACCGGGGCCCCGACCGGCGCAGTCCGGCGGGTTGTGCGCGTACGGGATGCCCGCACTCACGCATCACCGCACAACCTGCCGGCGGCACCGGTTGGGCGTCAAATCCCTCCGGGCGGGGTAACGCGGGGAGCCGCTTCTGGAATGGCGGCCAAGGCAAAGCTGGCGATGGCGAGCACTTCCTCGGTGGATCCTCCGTCGCGGGCGCACCCAGACATGCCTCGCATGACCGCCATCAAGAACGAAGCAAGTTGGTCGGGTTGAACGGTCTCCGGGAGGTCGCCCTCGGTGATGCCTCGCGCGATTCGGTCCCTGAGCCGACGGTGCATTTCCTCTCGTTGAGCGGCCAAGCGTGGCTCGGTCAGCATGAGGCAGCCCAGTGGCGTGCGCGTGTCGGTGTGGGTGCGAGCGGTGTCATCGAGCATGACGGCTATGGCCTCGCGAGCTGTTGGGCGGGCGGCGGCCGCGTCGAGGGCCTCGCAGGTCCGGTGGAAATATAGCGCCGAGGCTTCATCGAACAGGCTGTCCTTGTCGCCGAATGCCGCGTACAAGCTCGGCGGCGTCACGCCCATGGCACTCGTCAGCATCGCGATGGTGGTCTCCTGGTAGCCCGCGCGCCAGAAGAGCTCGATGGCTGCCGCCAGAGCGGCGTCGCGATCGAAGCTTCGAGGTCTGCCCGCCATCCCTCCACTATATCGTAGCGATCGCTATGGAATGTGGTACGGTCGAAATCCAATTTATAGTGATCGCTACAGAAAGATGACCCAATGCAGTTGAAGAACGCCGTAGCACTGGTCACGGGTGCCAACCGAGGCATTGGCGCAGGGTTCGTTGCCCAACTCAAGGAGCGCGGAGTGGCGAAGATCTACGCCGCATCGCGCGATGCGAGCGCCATGAACCAGGACGGCGTTGAGCCGATCCAGCTCGACGTCACCGACCCGTCGCAGATCCAGGCCGCTGCCGAGGCGGCAGGCGACGTCCAGGTGGTGATCAACAACGCAGGGATATCCACCGGCACGTCGCTCATCACCGGCGACGTGGCGGATATCAGGCGAGAGATGGATACGAACTTCTTCGGCCCGTTGCTCATGACGCAAGCCTTCGCTCCCATCCTGAGGGCCAACGGGGGAGGTGCCATCCTCAACGTCGTCTCGGCACTCTCCTGGTTCACCCTTCCCGGGGTGGGTGCCTATGGCGCGTCCAAGGCTGCGGCATGGAGCCTGACCGACAACGCGCGCCTCGAACTCGCGGGACAGGGCACACACGTGGTCGGTGTGTACATGGGCCTTGTCGACACCGCGATGTCAGCGGGCGTCCAGACCCCCAAGATCTCTCCGACTGCCTTGGCGGCCGCTGGGTTGGACGCCATCGAATCGGGCCTAGACGAGGTGCTGGCCGACGACTGGGCAAGATTCGTGAAGTCTGGGCTCGCACTTGGGTCGTCCGAGCGATACGAGAAGTTGTTCTCGGCCCTCAGCGGGAGCTGATCCCGGCCCCTGCGCGACGGGCTCGATCAGCCATCGAGGTGAAGGCAGCACGGAGTTCGGCTGGCTCGACAGCACTGAGGTTGAAGCCAAACTGACAGAACTCGGCCGCCAGGGCTTCCCACGACCAGGAGCCGAGGTGCACCCTTGAGCGGTCCGGGCCGATGGCTTCGGCCGAGCCATCGGCGACGTAGGGCGCGATCGTGGACAGTGGAGCATGAACGATGGCCGTGCCGGTGCACGGCCATCCGTCTGCTTCGGTTGATCCCTTGAATCGAGCCGAAAGGTACCGTGCGGGGTCGCCGCCGGGAACCGACCTGGGGGAGAACTGGCGCCCCGTGTGGGTGCGAGGGCTGATTCGGTCCGCTCGATAGATTCGCCAGTCTTCGAGGGCTGGTGAGTACGCGATCAGGTACCACCGTGAATTGTGCAGGAGAAGATGGTGCGGTTCTACCGAGCGCACTGTGGGTGCGGGGGCGTCTGACGTGGGATAGGGCGTCGCGTAATCGAAGCGCAGCTCGTGCTGGGTGCGGATGGCTTCGCCGATGTGCAGGAGTACTGCGGGGTCGGTGTGCACCGATGCGCTTTCGGCAGCCGGGCTGACCGTGTCGATGAGACTTGCAACTCGATATGACAGCCGCTCGGGCATGAGGCGACTCACTGTGCGGAGGGCCCGGTCGGCGGCTTCTTCGATTCCAGCGCCGAGGCCGCCCGCTGTCCGTAGGGCCAACGCCAGGGCGATCACCTGCTCGTCGTCGAAGAGCAGTGGCGGCAACTGGCTTCCCGCCCCCAGCCGGTATCCGCCATCGGGGCCCCGGGTGGCGTCGATCACGTAGTCGAGTTCGCGCAGTCGTTCGATGTCTCGTCGCACCGTGCGCTCGCTTACCTCAAGCCGTTCGGCAAGCACGGGGGCGGGCCAGTCCCGGCGCGACTGCAGCAACGACAACAGCGCGAGAAGGCGCTTGGAGGTCGATGGGGATGACGCGGTCGGCATGATCCCATTCTCTCGCGCAAAGCGGACGTTCCCTGACCTAAACCCTTGAAAGGCTGGCTTCATCAACCACGAAGGAGCACATCTTGTCTGCTACGCCCGTCACCCACCTCAACTTCCGCGGCGATGCCCGCGCCGCCCTCGAGTTCTACGCGACCGCATTCGGCGGCCAGAGTTTCGCCCGCACCTACGGGGATTTCGGCATGCCTGCCGGTCTCCCCGACTCCGACAAGGTCGTGTTCGGCCAGGTCGTCGCCGCCAACGGCTTCACGGTCATGGCGTACGACGTGCCCGGCGAGGCAGGTCCGGCGGCGGGCTCAACGCACCGCGAGAACGGCACAACCATTACCGACCAGCCCTTCTTCCTCGCCCTCAACGCCGAAACCCTCGACGAGGCGACGGGATACTGGGAGGCGCTCAACCACGACGCCACCGTCGTCGAGCCGCTCGCAGCGTCCGCGTGGTCGGCGGGCTTCGGGATGCTCACCGACAAGTTCGGCGTCACGTGGGTGTTCACCGTGGTCGACAGCCAGGAGGCCAGACCCCGGGGCTAGCGCGGACGAGCCCCAAAGCTGAGACCGGGGCCCTGGGGTTCGGGCGGAGTACCATTCCGCCGGACGACAGTGCAGGTGTCGTTCCCTCCTCGACTCATCGGAAACAGAGAATGGCAACGACACCACTCACGCGCTCGCAACGACTCGATCGGCTGCCCTGGACGCGCAGGCACTCCCGGCTGCTCGGCGGCAGCGGCATTGGGTGGGCGCTGGATGCCATGGATGTTGGGCTCATCTCATTCGTCATCGCCCAGCTGGCCGTGGTCTGGGAGGCGGACGCCGGTCAGCTCGGTTTCGTCGCCTCGGCTGGCTTCCTCGGTATGGCAATCGGCGCGAGCCTCGGCGGGCTGCTCGCCGACCGGCTCGGGCGTCGTCAAGTCTTCGCACTGACGCTGCTTGTCTACGGTGTCTTCACCGGGCTGTCGGCACTGTCGCTGTCGGTCGGCATGCTCATCGTGCTGCGGTTCCTCGTCGGGCTGGGCCTCGGGAGCGAGCTTCCCGTTGCGTCGACGCTCGTCAGCGAGTTTGCTCCAGCGCGCATCCGGGGGCGGGTCATCGTCATCCTGGAATCGTTCTGGGCGATCGGCTGGACCGCCGCAGCGGTCATCGGTTACTTCGTCATCCCGGCAAGCGAGAACGGGTGGCGCTGGGCTCTCGCGCTCGGTGCCGCACCCGCCGTCTGGGCGATTGTCGTGCGTCTCGGGCTGCCCGAGTCGGTGCGCTTCCTCGAGGCGAAGGGGCGGCACGCGGAGGCTGAGAAGGTCGTCGCCGATTTCGAGGATGCTGCGGGCGTTGTCACCCCCGCGGCCACGGCTGCGCCCCCGGCACTGGTCGCGACCGCCAAGAGCCCGATCGCGACGCTATTCGGCGCCAGCCTGCGCCGCCGCACGATCTCGCTCTGGCTGGTCTGGTTCTGCGTGAACTTCGCCTACTACGGTGCGTTCATCTGGCTGCCGACGCTGCTCGTGGCGCAGGGGTTCTCGCTCGTGCGGTCGTTCGAGTACACGCTCATCATCACGCTCGCCCAGCTTCCCGGCTACGCGGCATCCGCCTGGCTCGTTGAGAAATGGGGGCGCCGCGTCACGCTCGCCGTGTTCCTTGCTGGATCTGCCGGGTCTGCGGCGTTCTTCGGGACCGGGCCCGACGTGTCGACGATCCTCATCTTCGGCGCGCTGTTGTCGTTCTTCAACCTGGGCGCGTGGGGCGCCCTGTACGCGGTAACTCCGGAACTGTACCCGACCCGTGTGCGTGGCACGGGTGCCGGTTGGGCTGCGGGCTTCGGTCGGCTCGCCTCGATCATTGCACCGCTGTGCGTGCCGCTGTTGTTGGCGGCGGGCGGGGTGGCGCTGCCGTTTGGTGTCTTCGCTGCAGTGTTTGCCATTGCCGCAGCGGCAGCCCTCACGCTGCCCGACCTGAGGGGCATCGCCCTCGAGGACTGAGGGCAGCGCGGCATATCAGGGAAGCGGCCCGCGCCGCGCCACCACCCCGGCAAACAACGCGTGCAGCAGCGGCAGCACCGACAGCACCATCAGGACGGTGCCGAACACCGCGTCGTCGCGGCGCAAGAGGATGCCCCCGACCAGCAGCACCCCGAAGAGCACGGCGGAGATGAGTCGCCGCCCCGTCCGCTCCATGCTGGCGAGTCGCCGCTCAACGCGCGGCACCTGGACTGCGACCTGGCCGTCCTCGATGCGGGTGGTGAGCTCGTCGAGTCGCTGGGGGAGCCGGGCGACGGTGGCCGCCAACGTCATGGCCCGCTTCGCGACATCCTGCGCCAGGTTGCCGCCTTCGGCGCGGATCAGCTGGGCGGAGTACGGCTCAACCGCGTCCCAGATGTTGAAGGCGGGGTCGAGCGAGCTGCACATGCCGGAGGTCAGGGACATCGCCCGGATGATGAGCAGGAAGTTCTCGGGCAGCTGGAACGGGAGCGTGCGCACGACGTCGCCGAACTCGGTGGCGAAGGCGCGGAACTCGCGCGGGTCGACCTCCTGCAGTTCGGCGAAACCCATGCCGCCGAAGCGGCCGAACAGGGTGGTCATGGCCCGCTCAAGTTCGGCGGTGTCGGCGGAGGGCAGCAGCACGCCCACCTCGCGGATTCCGGCGACCATGCCTTTGCCGTCGCGGGAGGCAGCGGCGATGAGCAGCTGGCGGAGGCCGCGGCGGAGGGTGTCGGGCACTTCGCCCATCATCCCGAAGTCGATGAAGGTGAATTTCCAGGCCCGGCCTTCGCCGCCCGACAACAGGGTGACGAAGATGTTGCCGGGGTGCGGGTCGGCGTGGAAGAAGCCGTGCACGAACAGCTGGTCGAACATGACGGCGGCGAACTCGGTGGCGACCTCCGAGGGGTCGATGCCGGCGGCCCTGAGGCCCGCGACATCGTTGATCTTGATCGCCGTGACATCCTGCAGCGTCAGCACGCGGCGCGACGTTCGCTCCCACACCAGCTCGGGGACGCCGACCCGGTCGTCGTCGGCGAAGCTGTCGGCGAACCGTTCGGCGCTGGCGGCCTCGTGCAGGTAGTCGATCTCTTCGAGGCTGGTGAAGGCGAACTCTTCGACCAGGGCAGGCATGTCGACGCGGTCGGAGACGAGGCGCACCCGACTGAGCCAACGGGCGACCCGGCGCAGCGCGCTGAGGTCGACATCGACGATCTGTTCGATCCCGGGTCGCTGGATCTTGACCACGACGTCGAGCAGGCCAGTCTCCGCGGCATCCGCGTCGGAGAGCCGGGCGCGGTGTGCCTGGCCGAGGGATGCCGCCGCAAGCGGGCTGGGGTCAACGAGGGAGAACGCGCGCTCCAGCGGCACCCCCAACTCGGCCTCAGCCAGTGCCCGGATCGCGTCAAACGGCACGGGCGGCACCTCGTCCTGCAGCCCTTCGAGCTCCTTGGTGATCTCTGGCGGCAGCACATCAAGGCGCGACGACATGAACTGGCCGACCTTGATCATGAGCCCGCCGAGGTCGACGGCCAGCACATGGAAGCGCCGCGCGATGCGTTGCAGGCGAGCGGGCCGACTGCGCGCGGCGAGACGGGCGAGCCCCAACCTCGGCAGCACGAGCTCGTACCACCAGGTCTGCACCATGTAGCGGGCGGCGAACCGCAGGATCCTGCGGTAACGGGCACGCATGGTCGCGACGTCGGTCATCGGGGTTCTCCTTGATGCCGACGTGCTGGAGGCACTCGGTCAGCCCTGGGCGAGGATCGAGTAGAGCTTACGTCGAGCGTCATCGAGCACGCTGACCGCTTCGGCAACCTGCTCGGGACTGCCCGTCCGCCCAACTTGGGCCGCAGCCTGCGCCAGGTCGATTCCGGCCTTGGGCAGCGCGCCCGCTCGCCCGCGCTCGTGAGTGGCCTGCGTCGCCCACGGCGCTGAAGTGCTGCCCGCGGCATCCGCCACTTCGCGGCCTTCGTCGGTGAGGGAGTAGGTCTTGCGCCCGCCCGATTCTTCGGCGCGGATAAGGCCTTCGTCGGCGAGCAACTGGAGGGTGGGGTAGACGGAGCCGGGGCTCGGCTTCCAGGCGCCACCGCTGCGCTCTCCGATCTCCTGGATGACCTGGTAGCCGTGCATCGGCTTCTCGGCGAGAAGCGCCAGCACCGCTGCGCGCACGTCGCCGCGCCCCATGCGGGTGTTGGTCTTCTGCTCGAACTGGCCTCGCAGCTGCTCCATTGCCTCCCAGACGGCGGCGCCAGCCCAGCCGTCACCCATCCCGTTCTTGCGTCCGCCGAACCTGTCGCCCATGAATGGACCGCTCATGATGACCTCCCTGAGTGCCGGGTCCACTGCGGGCTCGGCGATACTTAACGATATATCGTTAAGCCCATCCCGGGAACCGGCTCACTACTCTGTTCGTCATGAACTCATGCGGACTGTGCGACTCATGGAGGTGACGTTCACGGCGCCCGTGTGGTTCTGGAAGGGGTCCGCCCCGTTCCACTTCGTCACCGTCCCCGAACCCGAATGCGCCCTCATCGCCGCCGCTTCGGAGCTTGTCACCTACGGCTGGGGTATGGTCCCGGTGACGGTCAACCTCGGGTCGACAACCTGGACCACCTCGCTCTGGCCGAAGAACGGCGGCTACATCGTTCCCTTGAAGGACGCGGTGCGACGCGCCGAGGCGGTGTCGCTCGACGACACTGGGACCTTGCGCCTCACGGTGGCTGTGTAACGAAAGCACAAGCAGGCACAACAGTGGCCCAGGTCCGAAGACCTGGGCCACTGTGCTCTGCGCTAGCGGATCGCTGACGTTTCCGTCGGCGATGCAGCCTGCGCATCATCGGTCGCGCCGCTCCTGCGTCGGGCCCGTACTGCCACCACAACAAGTACGAGTCCAACGATGAGCGGGATGACGATGCGGGTGATGAACGGGAGGCCCGTCCACTCCTGCACGGCGCCCTGGAAGGCGGTTCCGCCGACAATGTTCCAGGTCACCAGGAGCGCAGCGGCAAACGCCCCCACGTAGATGGTTCCGGTCTTGTGGTAGAAGTACGTCGACAGCAACCCGACGATCGCGAGCATCGGGATAAACGGGTACGCCACGATGGTCAGCAACGACTCGTTGGGGAAGGCGAGTGTGCCACCCGCGAGAAGCGGGATGTAGCAGATCACCATCAGCACGACGATCCCGAGGGGGAGGACGATCGCGTTGGCGATCATCTCGGCCCGGCGACTGGTCGCGCGACCGGTCCATCGCTGTCCGCTGTGCATCGCGACGGCGAGCATCAGGAAGAACAGGGTGAACGGGATCAGGTAGACCAGGAACGTGGCGAACTTCTCACCGCTGAGCAGCTGAAGCTGCAGCACATACAGGCGGAAGTCGGTGCTGAACAGCCAGTCGGAGATCACCAGGAGCAGGTAGGCGGCACCGACGCTGAGTACCGCGAGCAGTGCCGACTTGCCGACGACACTCCACCGCAGTCGACCATCAGTGAAGAGGCCGAGTTCGGCCTTGCCCAGTGGTTCAGACTTCCTGGCGGTGATCGCACGACTCACGGCCAGGATGACCAGGCCAATGATGCCGTTCAGCAGCGCCCAGACCGCAATGCCGGTTGAGAACGTCTGCGAGAAGACGCCGTTCGCCGGGATCCACTGCGGTCCCCAGGTGTTGAACCAGATGAACGTCAGGGCAGGGATGCCCGCCGCGAGCGCCGCCCCGATGAACCACGGGGCACCCCAGCGGGCGCCCTTCGGGGCCGGCACGGCCTGCTGGAATGCAGCAAAGTACCGGGTGGTCAGCAGCAGGCCACCGACCGCGAAGATCGCGAGGATCGCGCCGATGAAGGCAAGGAACGTTCCGATCTCCTTGACCCACCAGACCTGGCCCGCAGCATCCCGGCCGCCGTCAAGGGTCTGGCTGAACCAGTCGATGACGTCCTGTGTGGCTTCCACGTTGTGCGTCGCGCCGGGGTGGTTCGTGGCGGGCCTCACGAGTTCGCGAGCGGTGCCATCCTCGATCGATCCATAGATTTCGCCGACCTTGACGTCGTCCTCGGTGCCGAAGAAGGCCTTCAGCTTCTCGCTCTTCTCCAGGTCGCCCGTGTTGGGGGAGGCCCACATCGAGCCCGAGAACTCCTCCCACTCGGCGAAGACGACCAACGTGTTCCGTGGGAAGTCGCCGGTTCCTTCGGGGCCGAAGAATCCGGTAGCGGAATCGAGCAGCACCATGGACTTGTACCCCTCAGGGAACACGGCCGCCGCGTTCATGATGGTCGACCCGCCGAGGGAGTGGCCGACCAGGCCGATGTTGTCGACGTCCACAATGTCGAGCGAGCGGAGATAGGCGAGACCTGCCGGTCCACCGAAGCCGCCTGAGAAGGCGGGTCCGTCGGAGTTGCCGTGGCCGGACTGGTCGAGCGCCAGCACGACGTAGCCGCGCCGTGACAGCTCGATGCCGTTCGCCAGCTGCATCTCCTTGGAGTTGATGTATCCGTGCACGGCGAGGATGCCGGGCGCTGGCGTCTCGCTGGTCGCGTTGGCGGGGACATACAGCCTGCCCGCGAACACCTGTCCGTTTGAGCCAACGAAACTCGTCTCACGGACCTGGACGGTGCCAGCCGATGTCTGGGTGAGTGCTGCGGCGCTCCCGCCGATGAGCACCAGCGCAAGGGCGGCGGCGAGCAGCGCCCATAGCCGGTTGGCGGACTTGGCGATCGTCATTGGTGTAACTCCTTTGTTAGTGACAAGCGTGGGGCAGTGGACGGATGAATGCCTCGGCGGGAGCGTATTGCGTACCCGCCCCCTCTCGCACGCGCATGCAAGCAACTTGCACGGATGTGCAGCGACGGGCTCAGTGGGCGGAACTGTCGGTCTTGAGGCCGTGGGCGAGCAGCTCTGCGGCGCAGTGTTCGATTTCCTGGTCAAGGCGGATGTCATCCCACCCGAGGGCGGAGGCCAGTGCGGCTCCCACCGTTTCGAGCACGGTTCGGTCGACGGACCCGGTGAAGGCCAGGTCGGTTCGGCGGAAGAGGATATCGGCCAGATGGGAGACTCGCTCGTGCGCGGCCATCCAGCCAATCTCCCGGCTGGACAGGACACCATCGAGGAGCTGTGAGTCCTCACCAGCTTCGATGAAGGCCGCTACGAGCGGGGCGCGGGTTCCGTACCGCTCAAAAAGCACCCGCTGACGGGCATCGTCCTGGCGCACCAACTGGTGCCGTCGCCACCGGATGACGTCATCCTCTCCCTGGGGGTATGACCTCCCGCCGCCGATTGCGAGTGCGAAGGTGGAGAGCCTGCGGGTGCGGTCAAGAAGATGGAGGACGCGATCGGCGAGGCTTTCGCCCAAGGCGCGGAAGGTGGTCCATTTGCCGCCGACGAGCGTTATGAGCGTGCGTCCGTCGCCGATGTCTGCCACTTCGAGACGGTAGTCGCGCGAGACGAAGCCGGGCTGCGTGTCTTCATGGCGCGGGAGAGGGCGAATCCCGGAGTAGCGGTAGATGATCTGGTCGCGAGACAGCGTGATCGCCGGAAAAACGTGGCGCACCAGCTCGAAGAAGTAGTCGACCTCTTCCTCGGTGCAGATTGCAGGCTCGCTCGGGTCCGCGTCGATGTCGGTGGTGCCCACCAGGACCCGGCCGTGCAGGGGGTAGATGAGCACGATACGCCCATCCGAGTGCTCGAAGAAGATCTCGCGCCCCTGTGTCGCCCGCAGGAGTTCGGGATGATCGAGCACGATATGTGAGCCTTTGGTGCCACCCATGTACTGGGTGGGGGTGCCCAGGGCCGAGTTGGTGAGGTCGGCCCACGGTCCGGACGCGTTGACGATCACCGGAGCATCGATCGTGAACTCCAGGCCGGTCTCGCGGTCGAGGACGTGGACTCCGTCGGAGTCGAATCCAACCGCTTCGGCGTAGTTCAACGCATGGGCACCCTCGTGTGCCGCCGTCCCGTCAAGCATCACGTCCAGGGCCAGCCGTTCGGGGTTGGTCAGGGAGGCGTCGAAGTAGGTCGCCGTGTAGGCCACCGCCGGGTCGAGGTCGGGGAAGCGCTCGAGTGAGCGGCGACGGCGCAGGAAGGTGTGTCGTGGCACTGCGCCGCCATCACGCGAGAAGGTGTCGTAGATGATCAGGCCGACTTTGATCAGCAGCGCTCCGCGCTCGGTTCTCTTGCCTTCACGGTGCCGCAAGAAGCGCAGGGGGGCGGCCAGGATTCCCGAGAAGGTCGAATAGATCGGGATCGTCGTCTCCAGCGGGCGGACAAAGTGTGGGGCGTTCTTTAGCAGGGCGTTGCGCTCGCGCACCGACTCGCGGACCAGGCGGAACTCACCATTCTCCAAGTAGCGGATGCCGCCATGGATCATGTGGCTGGAGGCGGCGCTCGCCCCAGAGCCGAAATCGTTGCGCTCGACAAGGACGACGTTGACCCCCTGGAGAGCGAGGTCACGGAACGTCGCTAAGCCGTTAATCCCGCCGCCAATCACAACGACGTCCGCGTGCGGGTTCGCGCGCACGGCGGCTACTTCGAGGCGTTCGGGGCTGGGCGTGGTGCTTCTCATCTCTTGATCCCTGTCATGGTCGATTGGTCGGCACGATGCTGTGCGGGCTGACCCCGGTATAGGGTGAACGACGCGGCACATTGTCGCAAGGCCGTTGCACGAATGTGCGACCCGACCAACCGGAGAGACCGGCATGAGCATCCAGATTGACGAGAAGACCTCCGTCGCGGTGAAGGCTGCACAGATGTACTACATGCAGGACCTCACGATGGGAGCGATCGCTGACGAGCTTCGCGTGTCCCGATCCTCGGTGTCGCGGTTGCTGAGTCACGCGCGGAACACCGGCCTCGTGGAGATCCAGATTCGCTCCCCGCAGGAGCGCGGTTCGCGCCTGGAGCACGACATTCTCGATCGCTTCCAGACGACGGCCTACATCGTTCCGACAGCCGCGAGCCTGAGCGATGTGGACAGGCTCGAGCGAGTGGCGATGACCGCCGCACGATTGTTCAGCAGATTCGTCGACTCGAACATGACGGTCGGCTTGGCCTGGGGCTCCACCCTCAGCGCTATCAGTCGGCACCTCCAGCAGAAGGAGGTGCACAACGTGACGGTGATGCAAATCAACGGGGCGGGAAACACCGAGACGACCGGAATCGACTACGCGAGTGAAATCCTGCAGCGCTTCGGGCGAGCATATGCGGCGCGGGTGCAGCACTTCCCCGTTCCCGCATTCTTCGACGATCCCAACACGAAAGAGGCCCTGTGGCGAGAGCGCAGCACGCAGCGCGTACTCGATATGCAGGCGCGCCTCGACGTTGCCCTGTTCGGCCTGGGCTCCCCGTTCGCGGAGGTGCCGAGCCACGTCTACATCGGTGGATACCTTGATGCCGCCGACTACCGCAGCCTGAGCGGTGACCGGGTGGTGGGCGATGTGGCTACGGTCTTTTACCGCGAGGACGGGTCGTGGACCGATGTCGCACTGAATGCGCGTGGGAGCGGCATGGGCTTCGATCGCCTCCGGAAGGTTGCCCGGCGGGTGTGCGTCGTGTCGGGAACCCAGAAGCTCGCCAGCCTGCGGGGTGCGCTCGCCGCGGGGCTCATTACCGACCTCGTGCTCGATGAGGGCCTCGCCCGCAAGCTCGTGGCAGCGAGCTGAGTTGCACGTTCGTGCATCCGGTGGCACAGAACGTGCTTGACCTTTAGCGTTCTCGGGACAAAGGAGTTCCGGACATATGCCCTACGTAGTTGCCCTGGACCAGGGGACCACCAGTACCCGCGCGATCGTCGTTGACCATGAGGGGCACCTCGTGGCGATCGGGCAGCTTGAGCACCAGCAGATCTTCCCGGAGGCCGGCTGGGTTGAGCATGACCCGGTCGAGATCTGGAACAACACGCGTGAAGTCATTGGTCAAGCGCTGTCCAAAGCCGACATCACGCGCCACGACATCGTCGGGGTGGGAATCACAAACCAGCGCGAGACCGCGGTCGTATGGGATCGACGCACCGGTGTTCCGGTCTACAACGCGATCGTCTGGCAGGACACCCGCACCCAGGCGATGGTCGACAGGCTCGCTGCCGACGGGGGAACGGCACGCCTCCAGGAGAGGACCGGCCTTCCGCTGGCCACCTACTTCTCCGCCACCAAGATTGCCTGGATCCTCGACAACGTCGATGGGGCGCGCGAGCGGGCCGACCGGGGCGACCTCCTGTTTGGCACGACGGATTGCTGGCTTCTCTGGAACCTGACGGGCGGGCCCGACGGGGGAGTGCACGCGACGGATGTCACGAACGCGAGTCGAACGATGCTGATGGACATTCGCACCCTTGAGTGGGATGAGGAGCTGCTCGAGCTGTTCGAGATCCCGCGGTCGATGCTCCCGGACATCCGGAGTTCCTCCGAGGTGTACGGCGCCATCGAGTCATCCAGCCTGCTGCGGGAGGTGCCGATCAGCGGCATCCTGGGCGACCAGCAAGCGGCATCATTCGGCCAGGTCGCCTTCGATACTGGCGAGTCGAAAAACACCTACGGGACGGGCAACTTCCTGCTCCTGAACACCGGCGAAGATGTCGTGCAGTCCAGCCACGGGCTGATCACAACGGTCGCCTACCAACTCGAGGGCGAGGCGCCCCGGTATGCGCTGGAGGGCTCGATCGCGGTGACGGGCTCCCTCGTGCAGTGGCTGCGCGACAACCTCGGCATCATCTCGGCCGCCCCAGAGGTTGAGGCACTCGCAGCGAGTGTCGATGACAACGGCGGGGTGTACTTCGTCCCGGCCTTCTCAGGGCTCTTCGCGCCGCACTGGCGCCCCGAAGCGCGCGGTGCCATTCTCGGGCTGACCCGGTTCGCGACCAAGGCGCACATCGCTCGTGCCGCGCTCGAGGCAACCGCATTCCAGACCAGGGAGGTGCTCGATGCCGCCAACGCCGACTCGGCGGTCCCGCTGCGCGAACTGCGTGTCGACGGTGGGATGGTTGCCAACGCCGCGCTCATGCAATTCCAGGCAGACATCCTCGGCGTACCCGTGGTCCGACCGGTGGATACTGAAACCAGTGCCCTCGGGGCGGCGTTTGCCGCGGGCCTCGCCGTCGGCTTCTGGAGCGGTCTCGACGAGCTTCGTACGCTGTGGCGGGAGGGGGAGCGGTGGTTGCCGACGACGACCGACACCGAACGCGATCTCTTGCTCGCGCGGTGGAAGAAAGCGGTCTCGCGCACCTATGACTGGGTGGAGTGAGACGGTCGGTCTCACCGTGGCGGTGTGACCGGCTTCCCACCCAGTCGATAGAACAGGAACGGGATTGCCGACAGCAGGCAGCTGATCGCCGGCACGATGGTGATCGACAGGAACACCGTGTCCTGCATGGCCGGGGTGATGGTCACGCCGCTCTCGTAGCCGGCGATGACGATGAACACGCCGAACACCAGCACCGCGACCGCGTTCATGATCTTGGAGACGAACGTCAGGGTCGCAAACGAGATGCCGTCGTTGCGCACGCCGAGCCGCGTCTCCACGTCGTCGACCGAGTCGGCGATCATCGTCGCCTGCACCACGAGGAAGATCCCGAGCGTCAGGCCCGTCAGGAAGATGAAAACCAGGATGCCGACGAGGTTCTCGAACCCCGCAAAATACATCCCGAGGTACAACCCGGCGGCCACCACGGAGCTCCCCACCACGAGGGAGCGCCCCGACACGAACCGCAGTAGCAGCGGTGCGGTGAACGAGGAGATGACCATGCCGACGATGATGGCCGCGCCCACGAGCGTGAAGGTGCCTTCGTCGCCGTAGGCGATCACCACGAACACGGCACCGCCGGCCTGAACGATGAAGCGACCGAAGCCGAGCACCGAGCCAAGCAGCACCATGAGCAGCGGCGTGTTCTTGACGAGGGTGGAGAACAGCTGGCGGAACGACAGGCCCGTGGCTTTCGCGGTGGTCTGCCGCTCGCGCGTGTTGACGAACGCGAGCAGGAACAGCGCCATGCCGGCGATCGAGGTGACGAAAACCGCGATCGACCAGCCCTGGCTGGTCGTTTCGGGCCCGAAGCTCAGCAGGCGGGCGAGCCACGGCATGCCGAGCGTCGAGAGCCCGAGGGCGATCGCCCCGAACGCGCGCACGTTGCCGATGACGCGGGTGCGGGTGGCCGGGTCGACGAAGGCCGAACCGATGAGCCCCCAGAACGGCACGTCGCACACCGTGTAGGCGAGCCCCCACAGCACGTAAGCGACACCGAAGTAGAGCAGTTTCAGGGGCTCGGAGGTGTCAGGAACCGCGAACAGCAGGCCCGACAGCAGCGCAACCGGCAGCGCCGAGAACAGGATGTACGGGCGTAGCTTTCCCCAGCGCGTGCGGGTCATGTCGATGATGCTGCCCATGACCGGGTCGAGGATCGCGTCGGCGATCTTGGAGACCGTGATGATGACGGTAACCACGGCGATGCCCGCGGTCGAGATTCCCGCGTACTGCAGCAGGTACACCAACATGAACGTGGAGACGGTGGTGAGCACGAAGTTCTGCCCGAACCCGGCCGTCACGATCGACACTGACTGCGTGCGCGGCGAGATGGCGGTTGTCGTCATCAGCCCTCCAGCAGGATCGTCTTGATCTCGAACGGTCGGAACACCAGCCGATCGAGATCGGCCGCCCCCGTGGGCCGCTCGAGCAGGTCGGTCTCTCGGGCGCTGCCATACGGGAGGCTCACCCGCAGCGCCGTGGTGGTCGGGATGCCCAAACTCTCGTACATCCGGATCACCGTGCCCGCGCCACTCTCCGCAGGCTTGAGCGTCTCGACGACGACACCCGGCTCCGTGACCCTCGCCACGCTGTCGAAGGTCGCGCCGGTGTCGACCAGGAGTGGGTTGTTGAACCGGTACCCCTCGCGCACCACCTTCGCGAGGTCGCCCGTGGCGAACGGGGTGAAGGCGTAGCTGAAGCGGTGGTGGCCGCGGTCGGCGGTCTTGTCCGGGTAGGTGGGCGAGCGCAGCAGGTTGATGCTCAGCAGCCCGTTCTTGGCGCGATGCCCGTACTTGCTGTCGTTGAGCAGCGCGAAACCGCCCCCCGCGTCTTCGGTGGCGATCCACTTGTGCGCGCACACCTCGAATTGCGCTTTCTCCACCGAGTCGTTCTCCGTGGTGACGCGGGAGATGTGCCCGAACTGGATCTCGCACTGCACGGTGGGCCCGTAGTGCTCCGGGCGGAACTCGGCGCGCAGCATCCGGTGCTTCTCGTGCCAGTCCACCTCGGTGTCGAAGCGCACCACGTCGCTGCCCGCCTCGAGGATGACCCGCTGCACGACCGTCACTTTCGCGGCGCGGTACACCTGTTCCCGCACGACGCTCGAGCCGTCGAGGTAACTGCGGGAGGAGGTGACCCGCAGTGTGCGCGGCGGGCGCTTCATGTAGTCGACCGCGATGTCCCAGGCGTTAAACGGCCAGACGTAGGGGTCTTTGTGCAGGGTGAGCCGGTTGAGGCCGTCGGCCGCGTGCTCTGCCCCCGCCGCATCGAGGCAGGAAACGATCTCCCCCGTTGTCCCGAACCGCAACGTGAGTACTCCGTTGCCGAGAGTGTCGGCGGTGAAGGCCAGCTCGGGATGCCCGCCCGGGGGCTTCAGCGGGGCGGCGGAGTACGGCCCCACCTCGGCCTCGTACCACTGCTGCCCCACCTTCACGTGCTCGCGCCGCGGGAAGCTCGTGAGGTTGAGCGCGGTCAGCCCCTCGCCCTGCGGCAGCTGCGCCGCGAGCTCGCCTGCGTATCCCTCGAGCGCACCCTCGATGCGCCGGTAGTCCTCGAGCGCTTCACGGTTGACGCGCGCGATCGAGGAGCCCGGGATGATGTCGTGGAACTGGTTGAGCAGCACGTCTTTCCAGTGCTGCTCGAGCTCGGCGCGACTGTCAGCACCGGTGATGACAGCGAGCGCTTCGACGTTGTGCAGCGCGCGCTCGATCATCCGGTTGGAGCGTTTGATCTGCCCCTGCGTCGTGTACGTGCCCTGGTGGGTTTCGAGGTAGAGCTCGCCCCGGTGGGTGTGCGGGATGTCGCGCTGTTCAAGCTCCCGGAAGAAGTCGCCGGCCGTCGAGTACTGCACCCGCGGGAGGCCGCGGAGGTCCTGCTCGCGCGCGGTCACCTCGTGGTGGATCTCGTTGGGCCCGCCGCCCCCGTCGCCGGAACCGTAGACCAGCAAGGCCGTGTTCAGGGCCCGCTCGGGGTACTTGGCGAGCCCGGAGAGCAGGTTGTCGGCGGCGCCGCGGCTGTTGTAGTCGCCCTCAGGCGGCATGTGCACGAGCACGGAGGAGCCGTCAATGCCCTCCCAATGGAAGGTGCGGTGGGGGAAGTCGTTGACCTTGTTCCAGGCGAGCTTGATGGTCTGGAACCAGTCCATGCCGGTACCGCGCAGGATCTGCGGCAGGTTGCCGTTGTAGCCGAAGGTGTCGGGCAACCAGCACAGCCGCAGCTGCTCGTCGCTGAGCCCGAACTCTTCCCTCAGGAAGCGCCGTCCGACGAGCGCCTGCCGCACGAGCGACTCCCCGGAAGGCAGGTTGGTGTCCGGCTCCACCCAGAAGGAGCCCTGGATCTCCATCCGGCCCTCGGCGACGGCGCGTTTCATGCGGTCGAACAGGGCGGGGTGCCGATCGCGCATCCACGCCATCTGCTGCGGCTGGCTGGTGCCGTAACGGTAATCGTCGAGCCGGTCCATCGCGTTGAGGGCACGCACATAGGTGCGGGCCGACTTGCGCCGCGTCTCCCGAAGCGGCCACAACCAGGCCATGTCGAGGTGACCGTGGCCGATCGCGCTGTAGACAAATTCGCTGTCTGAGCTCGCGGTGAGCTTCGTTGCGAGCGCCGCCCGGGCGCCCGCGATGTCGGCGGCGGTGAACAGCGAGTACGCGCGCTGCAGTGCTGCCCGCAGCTCGGCCTCGAGCGCCGCGTCGTCAGTCGCGCCGGCGAGCACGAGCAGGGTCAGGTAGTCGTAGTAGAGGGCGTACACCGCGTCATCCCGGGTCGCCAGGTGAGCGCCGTGGTATGCGGGTCGCCCGACCTCGTAGAGGATGAAACCGTTGTAGGTCACGTCGGCGTAGAACTCGATCGCGCCCGTGCTGGTGTCGACCGCGACCGGTCGGAACTTGCCCCCGCTGTGCGGCAGGTCGCCCTGCTGGAACACCGTGCTCACCGAGTCGAGCGCCTCGCCGCCGGGGGAGTGCACGAGCCCCTCGCCGCGGATCCCGAGCAGCACGACCGGGTTCGGGATGCGCGCCGGCACGTCACCCGTGATCCGCAGCCACGCACAATCGAAGGTGCGACCCCAGCTGGCGCCGGGCCGCAGGGGAGTGAACGCGGAGCGGTCGAGCTCGGCGAAGGGGATGGGCTCGGGGGAGCGGACGATCTCCGCGTGCAGCGGGGCGACGGTGGTGAAGATCCGGCGGCGGATCCGCATGAGGCGGCGGTACTCGCCGGGCTGCTGCACTCGCAGTCCGAGCACGTACCCCGCTAACCCCAGCATTTGCCGTCCCTCTTCCCCCGGCCGCCCGCGGCCGGACAGCGGCGATGCGGTTCGGGGTTGAGCGGGCGGGCTCGCGATCGCCAGTCTAGGGCAGGGTTGTGGCGATTGGGGGAGGGCCCGGTAACCGTAAAATTGGCGTGGTGACCACCTCATTCCAGTTGTCGGACGAAGTCTCCGACGCCCTTGCCGCACACCGCCCCGTTGTCGCCCTCGAGTCGACGATCATCTCCCATGGCCTGCCCCGCCCGCGCAACCATGAGGCTGCGATCGAGTTCGAGACGATCCTGCGCGACGCGGGTGTCACGCCCGCGACGATCGCGGTGCTTGACGGGGTGCCGCAGATCGGCCTGGATGCGGAGGGCGTCAGGCGCATCGCCGAGGAAGACCTCGCCAAGGCGAGCGTCCGCGACCTCCCCATCATCGCGGCGACAGGCGCGAGCGCTGCGACCACGGTGGCGGCCACGAGCCACCTCGCCTCGCTCGCGGGCATCCGGGTATTCGCGACGGGCGGCCTCGGCGGCGTGCACCGCGGCGCGAGTGAGAGCTTCGACGAGTCGGCGGACATCTCCACCCTCGCCGTCACCCCGATCACGGTCGTTTCCGCCGGCGTGAAGTCGGTTCTCGACATCGCTGCGACCCTCGAGCGGCTCGAAACCCTCAGCGTGCCCGTTGTCGGGTTCGGCACCACGGTCTTCCCGAGTTTCTGGCTGCGCGAGTCATCCTTCACCCTCGACTGGTCGGTCGACACCGCCGCGCAGGTGGCGGCGATCATGCGCTCGCAGGATGAACTGGGCCACGGCCAGGGCATCGTCGTGGCCAACCCTATTCCGCTGGCCCAGCAGTGGGACCCCGCCGAGCACGACCGCGTGCTCACCGAGGCACTCGCGCTCGCCGACGAGGCAGGGGTCACGGGCAAGGCGGTCACCCCGTTCCTGCTCCTGAAGATCGTCGAACTGTCGGGCGGCCGCAGCCTCGAGGTCAACCTCGACCTCGCCCGCAACAACGTGCGGGTGGCCGGGCAGATCGCGACCGCATGGTCGGCGCTGCAGCGTGGGTGACCGCGACCGCATCATTTCTTTCGGCGACCTGATTGACGACGTCGTCGCGATTCCCCTCGGGGCGATCCGGGATGACACCGACACGCCGTCCTCGATCCGGTCCAGCCCCGGCGGCTCGGCGGCCAACACCGCGGCCTGGCTCGGGAGCCTCGGCGCGGCGGTGGATTTCGTGGGCGCGAGCGGGGCATCCGACCTCGCCCGGCACGAGGCCGTCTTTGCCGCAGCGGGCGTCACGCCGCACCTCAGCCCGACAGCCTTGCCTACCGGCACGATCGTGGTGATTGTCGAGGGCGACCGGCGACACATGCTCACTGAGCGCGGCGCCAATGCGGCGCTTGACCCGGCGGCGGTCACCGACGAGCTGCTCGCGGGTGCAACAGTGCTGCACCTCACCGGCCACACGCTCCTCAACCATGCGGGCGCCGAGGGCATCGCCGCGCTCATCGCGCGCGCCCGGGCGGCGGGCGTAACGGTGTCGGTCGCACCGGGCTCTGCCGGGTTCATCGCGGACTACGGGGTGGAGCCGTTCCTGGCGGGGGTCGCGGGTGCCGACATCCTGTTCCCCAACCTCGATGAGGGGCGGGTGCTCACCGGACTCGACGAGGCGGGTGCGATCGCCGAGCGTCTTGCCGAAAGCTTCGGCACCGTCGTGCTCACCGCGGGTTCTGCGGGTGCCCTCGTCGCGCACGGCGGGAGCGTCACCTCGGTACCCGCGGTGGTGGCTGACGCGGTCATCGACCCGACGGGCGCGGGCGACGCGTTCTGCGCGGGCTACCTCGCACACTGGGTCGCGTCGGGTGACCCGGTTGCCGCAGCACGGGAGGGTGCGCTCGTGGCATCCCGCGCGGTGGGCCTTATTGGGGGTCGGCCGAGCGTTTGAGGCTCGCGTAGGCCTCGAGCGCGTCCTTGCGACTCTGCGCCAAGTCGACGATCGGTGCCGGGTAGTCGGCGGTGCCGAGCTCGGGCACCCAGCGTCGCACGTAGCGGTCGGAAGGGTCGAACTTCTGCCGCTGCAGCTCGGGGTTGAAGACCCTGAAGTACGGGGCTGCGTCGGCACCGGAGCCCGCCACCCACTGCCAGTTGCCCGGGTTGTTTGCCTCGTCGGCATCAACGAGGGTGTCCCAGAACCACTGCTCCCCGACCCGCCAGTCGACGAGCAGGTTCTTCACGAGGAAGCTTGCGGTCACCATGCGCACCCGGTTGTGCATGTAGCCGGTGTGCCAGAGTTCGCGCATCCCGGCATCCACCAGTGGGATGCCCGTGCGCCCGCCCCGCCACGCCGCGAGACTCCCGGGGTCCGGCTGCGACCAGGGGAACGCGTCATACGTCGGCCGATAGTTGCGCTGCGCCAAGTCGGGGTGGTGGAACAGGATGCTGTGGTTGAACTCGCGCCATCCGACTTCACTGAGGAACTTGGCCACGTTGCGGCGGGCCTCCGGGGGCATCGCCCCGTGCATCCGTTCCCAGACCTGGAAGGGGCTGATCTCGCCGAAGCGCAGGTGCGGGCTGAGGTGGCTGGTGGCCTCGACCGCGGGTTCGTCGCGGCGGTGGTAGTCGGTGAGGCGCTCGCTGACGAACGACTCGAGTTGATCGGTCGCCCCCGCCTCACCCGGGGTCCAGCTCTCCCGCAGCCCTGTGGCCCAGTCGGGGTTCCTGGGCAGCAGGTCCCACTGTTCGAGGGTGTCGCCGGCGACCTCGAGCGGGGTGAACGCCGGCGCGGGCAGCGGCGCGCGAAACTCGCGCTCGCGGGCGGCCGCCCAGAAAGGGGTGAACACCTGGTAGGGCTGGCCCTGGCCGCTGGTAACCGTCCAGGGCTCCACGAGCAGGTTGGCGTGGAAGCTGTGCGCCTCGTGGCCGTCGGCGTGCAGCCGCTGCTTGAGTCGCGCGTCGATCTCGCGGGATGCCCCGTACCGCCGGTTCCAGTAGACAGCCCCCGCCCCGGTTTCTGCCACCAGCTGCGGGATGACCTCCGCCGCCGCCCCCCGCCGAAGCACGAGCCGGGTTCCGGCGCCGAGGGCGGCGAGCGACTGGTGCAGCCACCACCGGCTCGCAGCACCCAGGGGGCGGATGCCCGGGCTGACGTCATCCAGCACGAACACGAGCACCACGGCCTCGCCGCGTCCGGCCGCCGCCACCAGTGCGGGGTTATCGGCGAGGCGCAGGTCATCCCGCAGCCAGACGATGCTGGGTGAGGTCACTCCGCGCCGCGGAGCTTGTCGCTGAGGCGGGTGAGCGTGGCGAGCTCTGCATCGCTCAGCGCGCCGCCGACCCTGCGGTGGATGGAGTCGGCATGAATGACGGCAACGCGGCGGAACAGGTCGAAGCCCTCGTCCGTGAGACGCACCAGGGTGCCGCGGCCATCGCCGGGGTCGGGCTCCTTGCTCACCAGTCCGCGGCTGGCGAGACGGTCGACGAGGCGGCTAACGCTCGGCTGGGTGAGCAGGAGGTACTTATTGAGATCCCGGATGCGTGTCTGGCGGCCCGGGCAGCGCGTGAGGTTGAACAACACGTCGTACTCGTTGAACGAGAGCTCTTCGCCCGGGAACTCGGCGTTGAGTTGCCGGAACACGGAGACCTGGGCGCGAAACAACGCCTCCCAGGCGTTCACCGCAGCAGTCTTGTCGCTCACGGCACAACTCTATGCAGTTGCACCGACCTGCGGGAACGGGCGAGAAGGGGAACAGCCGTTAACAGGATTGAGGGTCGGTTCCAGAGGCGTGGAACCGACCCTCTCCCTTGCACCAAGAGTGTCCTGCAATCACATTCCGCATCAGCTGCCACAGCAAACAACTTCTGCTGAAATGAATGTATAACGGAACGGTAACGGTGTCTAGTTATCGAAACGTTATTTTTCTGCGAGTTTGCTGGGGGTGCTGGTGCGCCCTATTCCGCGGGCACGAGAACGCCGGTGAGTTCCTCAGAAACCGTCCACACCCGGGCGGCATCTTCTGCGCTGCGGAGCCTGGAGTACAGTCGCTGCTCGGCCGGGCCGCCACCCAGGTGCGCGAACCCGCGAGGCCCGTAGAATCCACCAGGCTGTGCACCAGGCGAGGTGGCCGCGTACAGCGCGGGGAGACCCGCGGTCTCCGCGGTGCCGAGCAGGATGCCCCGTTCAGACAGGGCACGGATGATCCGGCGAGCTGCTGTCTCCTCCGTTCGGCCGAGTTCGGGGCGTGCGGCAAGCAGGCTGGTGGGCGCAACCCCGGGGTGCGACAGGTTGCTCGTGATGCCCCAGCCGGCCGCGCGGCTGCGCCGGTCAAGTTCGATGCCGAAGAGCCCGAACGCGATCTTGGACTGGCTGTACGCCTTCATCCCGTCGTACGACCGTTCCCAGTTCAGGTCACCCCAGTTGATGGCACCGCTGTTGGCCGCGATGCTGACCTGGGAGGTCACCCGAGCGTGGCCCGCCCGAAGCAAGGGCAGCAAGTGCGCGACCAGGGCAAAGTGCCCGAGGTGGTTGGTGCCGAACTGCAACTCGAACCCGTCGGCGGTTACCTGCCGGTCGGGCGGGGTCATGACTCCAGCGTTGTTGATGAGCAGGTGGATCGGGTCTCCCTCCGCTCGCAGGGTGGCGCCGAGCGCAGCGACCGACGCGAGCGACGACAGGTCGAGTTCGCGGGTCGAGACGTTCGCCGCGGGGTGCTGGTGGCGGATGGCGGCGATCGCGGCCTCACCCTTTCCTTGGTTGCGTACGGGCATAATGACCTCCGCGCCGGCCACTGCCAGTCGGGTGGCGATTCCTAGCCCGATACC
>JBIITJ010000109.1:0-3420 GCA_044340535.1 Rhodoglobus sp. | reverse complement strand
CGCTGAACCAGCGCTTACCGAGTCGCTGCTGGGCGGGGACCGACGCTACATAGGCATTCAGGAGTCCACTCAGTCGCCAGGTCTGCGAGACATGCCGGTCGAGGCTGTGCGACTTGTACTGGGTCAGCACCACGATCTGCCGCAGCCCCGAATTAATGAGGTTGCTGAGTGCGAAGTCGATGAGCCGGTAACCCCCGCCGAAGGGGACAGCGGGCTTGGCACGGTCGGCGGTCAACGGCATGAGCCGCTTGCCCTCGCCACCCGCCAGGACAATGCCGAAGATCTTCTTTGACGCCATGTTCGCAAGCGTAAGCGCTCGGCGCACAGCCGCACCACCGACTTGCTGTACTAACGTCGGATGGATGCGAGTAGATATGATCAGCCGCGAGTATCCCCCCGAGGTCTACGGCGGTGCCGGCGTCCATGTGGCCGAACTGGTCCGTGCGATGCGCGGGGCAGAGCTCGACGTGGTGGTCCGCTGCTTCGGTCTGACCCGCGAGGAGCCGGATGTCCACGCGTACCTCGTCCCGCCGGGACTGACCACGGCCAACCCGGCCCTCGCGACTCTGGGCGTCGACCTGCAGATCGCGCAGGATGTCGCCGGTGCCGACATCGTGCACTCCCACACCTGGTACGCGAATGCCGCGGGCCACCTCGCGTCACTGCTGCACGGCATTCCGCATGTCGTCACCGCCCACTCGCTCGAGCCGCTGCGACCGTGGAAAGCCGAGCAGCTCGGTGGCGGCTACCGGGTGTCGAGCTGGATCGAGAACACGGCCTTCACCGGGGCATCCGCCATCATCGCCGTCAGTGACGGCATGCGCCGCGACATCCTGAGGTCGTACCCCTGGCTCGACCCCGAGAAGGTCGTCACGGTGCACAACGGCATTGATCTCGACCGCTGGAAGTCCGTGGACGACCCCGACCTGGTACGCGGCCTTGGTATTGATCCCGACCGCCCATCCGTGGTCTTTGTCGGTCGAATTACTCGCCAGAAGGGACTGCCTTACCTGCTTCGCGCCGCGGCCCTTCTTCCACCGGAGGTGCAACTCGTGCTCTGCGCGGGAGCGCCCGACACCCCTGAGATTCTTGCCGAAGTGGAGGCGGGGGTCGCCGCCCTGCAGCAGGAGCGCTCGGGAGTCGTGTGGCTCGACCGCCTGCTCAGCCAGCACGAGCTCTCGGCCGTGCTGACCCAGGCCACGACCTTCGTCTGCCCTTCCGTGTACGAACCGCTCGGTATCGTCAATCTCGAGGCGATGGCGTGCTCGGCACCCGTGGTGGGGACCGCGACAGGCGGGATCCCGGAGGTCGTCGCCGACGGCATCACTGGCAGGCTCGTGCCCATCGAACAGTTGCAGGACGGCACCGGAACTCCGGTGGACCCCGACCGCTTCGTCGCGGACCTGGCTGCAACACTCACCGAGGTGGTTAGCGACCCGGAGAAGGCGAAGCTCATGGGCCAGGCCGGTCGCCTGCGAGCCGAAACAGACTTCAGCTGGACGACCATCGCCGCCCGCACGGGGGAGATCTACGCGAGTCTCGCCTAGCGGGTGCCCGCGAACGTTTAGGGTGGAGTAACCATGCCAAGCGTTCTCCAGTTCTCCGATGTGTCCGTCGTTCGCGACGGCAACCCCATAGTCAATTCCGTGGACTGGGTGGTGGATGCGAGCGAGCGTTGGGTCGTGCTCGGGCCCAACGGCGCAGGCAAGACCACGATGCTCCAGTTGGCTGCAGCCCAGATGCACCCCACTTCCGGGCGCGTCCAGGTGCTCGATGACACCCTCGGCAAAGCCGACGTGTTTGAGCTCCGTCCCCGCATCGGCTTCGCCTCCAGCGCGCTTGCCCGCCGCGTGCCCGGTGACGAGCGCGTCATCGACGTGGTGCTCACCGCCGCGTACTCGGTGACAGGGCGGTGGAACGAGTCTTACGACGAGATCGACACCAAGCGTGCCCAGCGCGTGCTCGACGAGTGGAAGCTCGGTCACCTCTCTGGTCGCCGATTCGGCGACCTCAGCGACGGTGAACAAAAGCGCGTGCAGATCGCTCGAGCCGTCATGACCGACCCCGAATTGCTGCTGCTGGATGAACCGGCCGCAAGTCTCGACCTCGGTGCACGCGAAGAGCTCCTCGGCCTGCTCGGCGGTTTCGCCCGCAACACGTCGTCGCCTGCCATGGTGATGGTGACCCACCATGTGGAGGAGATTCCGCTCGGATTCGGCCACGCGCTCATCCTCGCGAACGGTGCAGTGAAGGCCTCGGGCCGGATCGAGGAAGTCATCACCTCGGAGATTCTCAGCGACGCGTTCGGCCTGCCGCTGGCTGTCACCAGCCAGGACGGCCGCTACGCGGCACGCGCCGTTTAGCACGGCGACGAAGTTCCGCCCGCTGCGGCTCTCTGGTAAGCTTGCACGTCGGCCATGCGCCGCCACAGTCTTCATCTCATTCACGTCCAATCACAAGGAACCATCATGAAGTCCGACATTCACCCCACGTACAACGCCGTGGTCTTCCGCGACCTGGCATCCGGTGCGACGTTCCTCACGCGCTCGACGGTCTCCAGCGACAAGACGATCGACCTCGACGGCGTGACCTACCCGGTGATCGACGTGGAGATCTCCTCGGAGTCGCACCCGTTCTACACCGGTAAGCAGCGCATCATGGACTCCGCAGGCCGCGTCGAGAAGTTCAACTCGCGTTACGCGGGCTTCGGCACCAAGAAGGACTAACTGCTCCAGGACTATCCGCTTCACCAGAAAAGGCGACCCTGCCGGGTCGCCTTTTCTGCGTTAAGCGCTCTGCATCCAGCAGGACAGGGCTAGAACAGCGCCGATCGTCGCGACGTCCACAACGGCAGGATCGTGTCGCGGGTCAGTGGCGCAAGGTCGATGCCCTGCGGATCGTCGCTATCGATCCAGGCAAGCTCCGCGATCTCACCGGACGGGAGGAGATCACGTTGCGTGGTCAGGGCGAACACTTCGGCCCGGATGACCGTGTTGGTCTCATTGGCGGCAACCGCACGGAAGCTGCCCAGGTACTCGGTGACGTCGATGTCGAGTTCGAGGTCCAGTTCTTCGCGCAGCTCCCGCGAGAGAGCTTGCAGCGCACTCTCACCCTCCTCAATCTTGCCCCCCGCCTGCATGAACGCCGAGGTGCCGTGTTTGCGAACCAACAGGGTTCGACCGGCCGGATCGGTGATGATGCACGCTGCAACCCGCAGCACCGTCGGGCGGGCCGGTGTCGTTCGAGACGCCGTCATGCCGGGAAGCTGGGGTGGGGGTGCCGCAGCGTAGGCGGGCGAGACGCCGGTTGCTGGAGCTGGCTCCGGTTGCTGTGCTGGCTCCGGTGGCAGGCCTGGCCCTGGCTGGGGGGCGACCGCCTCGATCTCGATGAGCGGAACCGAGAGATCGAGGGAGAACGGCA
>JBIITJ010000067.1:0-13472 GCA_044340535.1 Rhodoglobus sp. | reverse complement strand
GTATCGTCGCGGTGATGACAGTGCCCGGCTCGACCACGCCGGTGCTGGCCGGCGCCTCGCCGACGGTGGCGTTGCGCAGCAGTTCCGTCAGCACGCGAATGCGCGCCTCGATCTTGCCCTGCTCCTCTTTGGCGGCGTGGTACCCACCGTTCTCCTTCAGGTCACCCTCCTCGCGGGCGGCCTCAATCTTCTTCGCGATCTCCAGGCGACCCTCACCGGTCAGCTGCTCGAGTTCGGCACTCCTGCGGTCGAAGGCTTCCTGGGTCAGCCAGGTGACAGAGTTGTCGTTGCTCACGGGCTCTCCTTACACGCAATGAAACCGGCGGTACCCCGCCGGTTTGACTGCCCAGCCTAGGTGAGCCAACAGCGATAGATCAACCCGGTTACGGCCGGTTCGGTAGTCAGCACCGTCTCGGTGAGTGACCTGGTCCGTTGGTCGGAGGCCGGGACATCCACGACTTTCCAACCGACGATGGCAAAGGTTGAATTGAGTGCCTGCACCGCGCAGCGCGCGGGGGTTCCCTCGGTCACCGTGAATTGCCAGGTGACACTGACCGAGCCGTCGCCGTGGATCTGGTGGCCGGTGTCGCGGGTCTCGAACTGCGCGGGCGCTTCGAGCAAGCCACCCCACACCAGCCAGGCGGCGAACACGGCGACGAATGCGGCGGCCGCCGAGATGGCCACGATGCGGGTGCGCCGCTGCGCCGAGGGGCTGCGCCCGTACCGCGCGTTGAGATCCACGGTGGCCCCCGCTTCGGGCACGGCGCCGGGCGCCGCATCAACGACGGCGGCGTCGACGGGGGGCTCAGGCGTGCTCACGGTGACTCCATTAGGGTGGAACTCAAGGCTAGAGCCAATCCCTAGGAGTTCGGTGACACGGCCCCTGGCGGCTGTACCGAATGAGGAACCATGAACACTCTCGCATCCCGGATCGTCGGGTGGATGGCCGATCCCACGCCCACCCCCTACCCCGAGTACACGGGCGACCCGAACCTGGTTACGCCGGGTGTCCTGGGCTTCGTCGCGATCGCCCTCGTCGCGATCGCTACCGTGTTCTTGCTCATTGACATGACCCGCCGGGTGCGCCGGGTTCGCTATCGCGCCGAGGTCCGCGAGCAGCTCGCGGCCGAGCGCGCCGGGGACTCCGAGTAGCGGCTAGCCCAGCACCGGGGGATCGAGGGCGACCAGCAGGATGCCCGTCCAGTGGCACAGGAACGCCAGCAGCGTGAGCGTGTGGAAAATCTCGTGGAAGCCGAAGACCCCCGGCACGGGGTTGGGCCGCTTGAGACCGTAGAACACGGCGCCCGCGGTATAGCAGAGCCCGCCAACCAGGATCAGCGTCATCATCACCCAGTTCGCCTGGAAGAAATCGACGATGAAGAGCATCGCGGCCCATCCGAGCAGGATGTAGAGGGGCACGTAGAGCCAGCGGGGCGCCCCGATCCAGAAGATCCGGAACCCGATCCCGAGCGCGGCACCGCCCCAGATCATCCAGAGCAGCAGCGTTGCCTTCTCTGGCGCGAGGCACAACACCGTGATGGGCGTGTACGAGCCGGCGATCAGCAGGAAGATGTTGGCGTGGTCGATGCGCTTGAACACCGCCTTAACCCGGGGGCTCCAGTTGATGCGGTGGTAGAGCGCACTCGTGCCAAACAGCAGCAGTGACGAGGCGAAGAAGATCGAGGTGCTGATCTTCGCGGCGGCCCCGTCGGCGACGATAACCAGGATGATCCCGAGAACGATCGCGAGCGGGAACGTGCCCGCGTGGATCCAGCCCCGCCACGTCGGTTTGGTCTCGCCGGTGCCGTAGTCGATCGCTTCCTCGAGGATCGGGATGTTAGGAAGCTCGGCCCCCTCGTCGGTGAGCTCAGGGTGGTCGGTGCTGGGCTCCCGCGCGGTCATGGCGCCAGTTTACGCTCGCCAGCGGAGCCGCCAGCCCCCGCCAGGGGTGGCCCCGCCGACGGCCCCAGGGATGAGCGCGGATGCGCAGGTGGACTAGCGTAGGCCTGTGCATGAGCGTCAGATCGCCCTCGGTCGAGGATTCCTGTACGGCCTGTACCAGAATCGCCTCCGGCGCCAACTCGCCGCCCAGCCATTGCCGCACCATGTCGCAATGATCATCGATGGCAACCGTCGATGGGCGAAGCTCCGTGAGCTCGAAACCACGGCCCACGGCTACCGCGCGGGTGCCGCGAAGTACCGCGAGTTCCTGGTCTGGTGTGACGACCTCGACATCTCTGTCGCGACGCTTTACCTGCTGTCGACGGACAACCTCACCGGCAGGGCCAGCCACGAGCTCGACGGCCTGTTCGAGATCATCGGCGACCTGGCGGAAGACCTGTCGCATTTTCGCAACTGGCGCGTGCAGCACGTCGGGTCGACTCAGGGCCTCCCCGAGAAGCTGGTCCAGCAACTCGAGGGCGCTGTGGCCCGCACCGCCGACAACGACGGCCTGCACGTGAACCTCGCGATCGGCTACGGCGGGCGGCGCGAGATTGCCGACGCCATGCGCAGCATCGTGCGCTCGCACGAAAGCGAGGGCGGCACCCTCGATGCGCTCGCCGAGATCCTCACCCCCGAGCTCATCGGCAAGCATCTTTACACGGGCGGGCAGCCCGACCCCGACCTGGTGATTCGCACCTCGGGGGAGCAGCGCATCAGCGATTTCATGCTCTGGCAGAGCGCGTACAGCGAGTTCTATTTTGTCGAGGCACTCGGCCCTGACCTGCGCGAGGTTGATTTCCTCCGCGCCCTCCGCGACTACTCCCGGCGACAAAGGAGGTTCGGACAATGATCGAGATGGATGATTTCACCGGGCGTTTCACCGACGAGCCCGGGTATTTCGACTTCGCCCGTGCCGCGCCCGTCGGGCGAACGGTGCGCGAGGAGGAGAGCGCGTTGTCGAGCCTCATCGGGCGCGCGCGCTTCGGCACGAGGGAGACCCTCGACGAGCAGGACGGGCGGGTGCGCGACGCGGTTGCCGCCCTGACCGGCTTCCGGCCGGACCAGGTCTCGTTCCAGCCGAGCACGAGCCAGGGACTCATGCACACGATGTTCGGGCTCACCGGGCAGGTCGCGCTCTCCCCGGCAGAGTTTCCGAGCAGCACGGTGGCGCTCAAGCGCGCCGCGGATGCCCTGGGCGTCGTGACACCGTTGTGGCTGGAGACCGACCACGGCCGCGTCACTCCTGGCAACCTGAAGGGCCAGCTGACCAAGACCACCGTTGCGGTCGCCGTAAGCCTGGTCGACTTCCGCACCGGACACCTGGTCGACCTCGAGGGGATCAGGCAGGTTATCGGTGACCGCTTGCTGATCGTCGATGCGATGCAGGGCTTCGGGGTCGTGGATGCGCCGTACACGGTCGCCGACGTGGTGGTCTCCGGCGGCCGGAAGTGGGCGCGGGCCGGGTGGGGTACCGGGTTTCTCGCCCTCAGTGATCGTGCCATCGACAGTCTCGTGCCGGTGATGTCGGGCTTCATGGCCACGGAGGTCGAGGACATTCCCCTCGACGAGGTTCCGCCACCCCGGCGCGGCGCCGGGGCCTTCCGTGTCAGCTACGCCGACCCGGTCGCCCAGGCCCGGTTCGCCGCCGCGCTTGAGGAGATCGCCGAGGTCGGCGTCCCCGCCATCAATGCGGTCCTTGCCGAGAAGGTCAGCCGCGTCATCGACTGTGCCGACGAGTTCGCGATCGACGTGGTCTCCCCGCGGGCCGAGTCCGAGCGGGCCGGCATCGTGGTGCTCGAACCCGAACCCGACCAACTGACAGTGCTCGCGGCATCCCTGCACAACCACGGGGTGAGCGCCACCATTCGCGAGGGGCGACTGCGATTGAGCCCGCACGTGACCACCGATGAAGAGTCCTTCGCGATGCTGAAGGCCGCTTTCGTGTCGTTTGCCAGCGCCGTCTGAACGTTTACCTGCCGGACATAAATGGCGGTGTGTCGGTTACGCGCCTGAATCATGAAGCGCATAGCGTCGAATCATCAGGCACGGCGCCTGGTCGAGGCGGCCACGCAAGTTCGTCTCGCGATATGTGCGTAACACCACATTGGCCGTCTTCGCAGTAGGTATCCAGGTGCCTTGCACCGGGGGACGGAGCGAAAATTGGCCGAACTAGCCAACCCGAAGTCGACGCGTAACGAGACCAGGGAGGGGAGTTCGAGCCGCAGCCGTTCCGAAGCCAGCCAACTCGAACGCACCTACGTTCTCGATACCTCGGTGCTGTTGTCAGACCCGAAAGCCGTCTTCCGCTTCGCCGAACACCACGTCGTGCTTCCTGTGATCGTGATCACCGAGCTCGAGTCCAAGCGCAATGACCCCGAGATCGGTTATTTCGCCCGCCAGGCGCTTCGCAACCTCGATGAACTGCGGGTGCAGCACGAGCGCCTCGACTTCCCGATCGCCGTAGGCGACGGCGGTTCGCTCCGGGTCGAACTCAACCACTCGAACATGTCAGTGCTGCCCTCCGGTCTCCAACTGGGTGACAACGACTCCCGCATCCTTGCCGTGGCGCTCAACCTCGCCAACGACGGGCTTGCCGTCACGGTCGTGTCGAAAGACCTGCCCTTACGCGTGAAGGCCGCCTCGATCGGGCTGGCGGCGGAGGAGTATCGCGCGGAGCTGGCGGTCGATTCCGGGTGGACGGGCCAGAAAGACATTGACCTGAGCTCCGAGCAGATGGCCCAGTTCTATGACAACGAACAGCTGCACTCGAGGCTCGTGGAAGACCTTCCGGTGAACACGGGCCTGATCATCCACTCTGATCGCGGTTCCGCCCTGGGCAGGGTGTCCGGTCGCGGTGAGATGAAACTCGTGCGCGGCGACCGCGACATCTTCGGGCTGCACGGTCGTTCGGCTGAACAGCGTCTCGCAATCGACATGCTGCTCGACCCCGAGATCGGCATTGTCTCGCTCGGTGGGCGGGCGGGCACCGGCAAGTCGGCCCTCGCCCTGTGCGCGGGGCTCGAGGCGGTGCTCGAGAAGCAGCAGCACCGCAAGATCATGGTCTTCCGCCCGCTGTACGCGGTGGGCGGCCAGGAGCTCGGATTCCTGCCGGGGGATGCCTCGGAGAAGATGAACCCGTGGGCGCAGGCGGTGTTCGACACCCTCGGTTCCGTGGTGTCGCAGAACGTGCTGGATGAGGTGCTCGAACGGGGCCTGCTCGAGATTCTGCCGCTCACCCACATTCGTGGCCGCTCGCTGCACGACGCCTTCGTGATCGTCGACGAGGCACAGTCGCTCGAACGCAACGTGCTCCTGACGGTGCTCAGCCGCATCGGCCAGAACTCGCGGGTCGTGCTCACCCACGATGTGGCGCAGCGTGACAACCTGCGGGTCGGTCGACATGACGGGGTTGCCTCGGTCATCGAAACTCTCAAGGGGCATTCGCTGTTCGGCCACATCACACTCACGAGGTCTGAGCGCTCGGCGATCGCCGCGCTCGTCACCGACATGCTGGAGTCGAACGAGCTGGCCTGAGAGACGCACCGTCGCCGATGCCAGCGACGGGGCGATTCCTGTGAGGATTCTTCCTGTTTTTGGTGTCGGCGCGGTGGGGCGTACCCCGATTCACGGGTGGACAGCATAGGGTCTCCTGTGTGGATCTGGTCTTGGGCGTGTGCGTTGTCACCCTCGCGCTCCTGTTCACGTGGGGCCTGGTCGCGCCGCAGAGCCAATGGCGGATCCTGGTCGGCTGGTCGGTCAGTGACGAGTTCACGAACGAGCCGGGGGGCAGTGGCTACGGCATCCGCCGGCTGGTCTCCGGGCTCGGCCTGCTCGGCCTGGGGCTCGTTGTCGCGCTCGCCGCTGCTCCGAGTATCGCCTCCAGCCTGCAGCCACCTGCACCGCCCCGGACCGCGCTCGAGACCATGTGGGGGCCCACCGAGCCGCAGCTCGTCCCGAGGGTCGTCACCGGTGTGACCCAGGCGCCGGAAGGCTTGCTTGAGGTGCGACCGCTCGGCTACCAGGACCTCGACGAGACAGAGGTACTGCCCCCGTACCTGCTCGAACTGGCCCCCTTCCGTTTGCTCGGCCGAACGGCCGTGCCGGGTCTCATCGGAACCCGCCTCGACGACGGCATCTCGGCCTTCGCCTCGGCCGACCTGCTGGTCAACGTGCGCGGGCCCGGCTGTGCATACCGCGCCAGGCGGTCGTGATCGAGACCGATACGACCGTGCAGGTCGCGGTTTACTACGGCCTGCCCGACCGTAGTGACGGCGCGGCCGTCGACCACACCGCGGGATGCCGCGCTGACGATCCGCTGACCGGATCGGTGCTTATCCCGATCACGCTGAACTCTTCGCTCGGGGAGCGCTCCGTGCAGATGCTCGACGGCTCACTCATCCCGCGGGTACGGGTGGTGCAGTAGTTCGGCAGCGAGCCGAGCTCGGCCGCTTAGCCGGGGTGGGTCATCGACATGACGTCGAGAGCGACATCCAGCTGCTCGAGCGTCACTTCGCCGCGCTCGACGAAGCCCAGGTCGATGACCGCTTCCCGCACGGTAAGGCCCTGGGCGACGGAGTGCTTTGCGATCTTGGCCGCCGCCTCGTAGCCGATGATCTTGTTCAACGGCGTGACGATGGACGGCGATGATTCGGCAAGTGCCCGCGCGCGAACCAGGTTGGCCTCCAACCCGTCCACGGTCTTGTCGGCCAGCGCCACCGAAGAGTTGGTGAGCAGGCGGATTGACTCGAGCAACGAGGTGCCCATCACGGGGATCGCCACGTTGAGCTCGAAGTTACCTGAGGCTCCGGCCCAGGCGATCGTCGCATCATTGCCGATGACGCGCGCGCAGACCATGAGGACAGCTTCCGGAATGACCGGGTTGACCTTGCCAGGCATGATGGATGACCCCGGCTGCAGGTCGGGGATGTGCAGCTCGCCGAGGCCGGTGTTGGGCCCGGATCCCATCCAGCGCAGGTCGTTGCAGATCTTGGTGAGCGAGACCGCGAGCACGCGGAGTGCGCCCGAAGCCTCCACGAGCCCGTCGCGGGCGCCCTGGGCTTCGAAGTGGTCGAGAGCCTCGGTGATGGGCAGGGCGGAGTCGGCGGCGAGCACGGCGATGACGCGCTGCGGGAATCCGAGGGGAGTGTTGATGCCAGTGCCCGTGGCGGTGCCGCCGAGAGGAACCTCGGCCACGCGGGGGATCGTCGACTGCACCCGTTCGATTCCCAGGCGAACCTGCCGCGCGTAGCCCGCGAACTCCTGTCCGAGGGTCACGGGGGTTGCATCCATGAGGTGGGTGCGACCCGACTTGACGGCGTCTTTCCAGAGGGCGGCCTTGGCGTCGAGCGCCGAAGCGAGGTGATCGAGCGCGGGAACCAGGTCGCCGAGCAGGGCACCCGTGACGGCGACGTGGACCGAGGTCGGGAACACGTCGTTGGACGACTGCGACATGTTCACGTGGTCGTTCGGGTGCACGGGGGAGCCGAGCGCGGTCGTCGCGAGGGTCGCGAGCACCTCGTTCATGTTCATGTTCGAGGAGGTGCCGCTGCCCGTCTGGTAGGTGTCCACGGGGAACTGGTCGTGGTGCTCGCCCGCGATGAGCTGGTCGGCGGCACCCACGATCGCGTCGGCGATCCCCTGGTCGAGGATCCCCAGCTCGGAGTTGACGATGGCCGCGGCCCGCTTGATCCGCGCAAGTGCAACGATCTGCGCGGGCTCAAGCCCTGCCCCGGAGATCGGGAAGTTCTCGACGGCCCGCTGGGTTTGGGCGGCGTACAGCGCCGTGGCGGGAACTCGTACCTCGCCCATCGTGTCGTGCTCGATGCGGAATTCTGCGGTGCTGCTGGCTGCGTTGGTGCTCACGGCGCTGTGGATCCTTTTCGCTGGTGTGGGGTTGCTGGGTATCAGGTTCGCGGTGTCAGGCGGGATCAGACGGTGCCGACAATGACGTCGGGAACCGCACGGCCTTCGCGCAGGCGGTAGTTCGCTCCCACCACAGCCAGCGTACCGGCGGCGACCGCGTCGCTGATCAGTTCTGAGGCCTCGAGAAGCTCTGCGATCGTGTCGCGAAGGTGCTCGCGACCGACGTCTTGCGAGTCGATGTGGTCGGGGCTCGCAGCCTGCACCCGGTGGACGGCCGGCACGATCTTCTCGATGAGGGTTCCGATGTGGGGTGGCAGCACCGGCGCTCCCGGCAACTGCGAATCGATGGCGGCCCTCACCGCGCCGCACTCATCATGGCCGAGCACCAGGATGAGCGGGACCTCGAGCACGCCGACGGCGTACTCGAGCGAGCCGATGACCGATTCGGAGATGATCTGGCCGGCGTTGCGCACCACGAACAGGTCGCCAATTCCGCGGTCGAAGATGATCTCGGCGGCCAGCCGGGAGTCGCTGCAGCCGAACAGCGCCGCATCGGGCGACTGCCGGAATGCGAGCTCGGCCCGTCGCTCGACGTTCTGGCGGGGATGCTCCGGCTCGCCAGCCACGAAGCGGTCATTGCCGAGCATCATCTCGCGCCACGCTTCGGCGGGGGTGCGCCGCTCGCTCACGGTGCCACCTGCGCCGCGACAGCTGTCGCGAGTAGTTCGAACTCGGCGTCACTTGCAGTTCCGTGCAGCACCACGGTGCTCCCCTCAAGTTCGGTGGACAGCGAGTACGCATGGTTGCCGGCATCGCTGACCTCGCGCTGGTCGTACACCGTCCAGGTGAGACCGTCGATGGTGGTGGTACCCGTCTTCGGTGCGCTTTCGAGCACGGCAGCCACCCAGGTCGGGTTTGCGTCAAATCCCTGCTCGAGCGCAATGAACTGGGCGCCGGGCGTGATCAGGCCAACACTCCAGGTCGCGACCTGGTTCGTTGTGCCGAATGTTGCGCTGTTGGCATACCACTCGGGCGGAAGCACCGGGGCGACAGCATCTTCGCCCGTCTGCGTGGCGACCGCCAGGTAGTCAACGGGCTCGCGCGCAGGCGCCTCGGGACGAACGACCACGACCACGAGGAAGAGCACGATGCCGAGGGATGCGATGAGCGCGACGATGAGGTTCAGGGCCGTCTGGTTCTCGCGGTGCTTGCGGGACGTTTCGGCTCGGCGTGCCGCTGTCTCTTCGGGAGTCTCGGGCCGGCCGAGTTCGGCGACCACCCGGGGTGCTGTGCCAGCCATCAGTCGGTGGCGGCCGACCGCGCGGCGTCCAGCCGGGCCCTGGCGCCGACCAGCCACTCTTCGCAGCGCTGGGCGAGGGCCTCGCCCCGCTCCCAGAGCTCGAGGGCCTGCTCGAGGCTCGACGAACCCTGCTCGAGTTCGCTCACGACTTTGATGAGCTCGTCACGAGCCTGCTCGTAGCTGAGCTCGCTGACGTTGTCTTTCGCTGCGGTTGCCACGTCGGCAATTCTACCGGGAGCCGTCAACGGTCGCTCGGAGCTTGCCCCGGGCCACGGTAAGAGTGAGCGGGGTGCCCGCGGGTGCGGAGGAGGAGTCACGCAGTGCCGTGCCATCAGGCAACTGGGCTATCGCGTAGCCGCGCTCGAGCGTGCGTTGCGGCGAGAGTGCCCGAAGCTGGCCGACCAGTTCGGCCACCCCGGTCTGCGCGCGTTCGATACGCCGGTCGATCAGCTCGCGGTTGCGCGAGACGTACCGCCCCAATTCATCGGCGCGCGAGTCGATCATCGACACGGGATTCGCGAGCACCGGGCGCGTGCGCAGGGCCTCAAGCCGGTCGACCTCGTGGGCGATGCGCTGGGTGACCCGGTTGCGCATCCCTGCTCGCGCCTGCTGCACCCGGGCCAGCTCGTCGGCGACATCCGGGACGACACGCTTCGCGGCATCCGTCGGGGTGGATGCCCGCAGGTCGGCCACCTCGTCGAGGAGCGGGCGATCGGCCTCGTGCCCGATGGCGCTCACTATCGGTGTGGTGCAGGCGGCCGCGGCGCGCACGAGGGCTTCATCGCTGAAGACGAGAAGGTTCTGGAAGTCGCCGCCGCCGCGGGCGACGATGATCACCTCCACCTCCGGGTCGGCATCGAGGGTCATGATCGCCCGGGTCACCTCGGCGGCGGCCCGGTCGCCCTGCACGGCGGCGTGGATCACCCGGAACTCCACGGCGGGCCACCTCAGCTGCGCGTTGCGCAGGACATCCTTCTCGGCATCGCTGTCTTTGCCGGTGACGAGCCCGATGCAGCCGGGCAGGAACGGCAACGACTTCTTGCGGGAGGAATCGAACAAGCCCTCCGCCCGAAGCTTCTGCCGCAGCCGCTCCAGGCGCTCGAGCAGGTCGCCGAGGCCGACGTGGCGCATCTCGAAGACCTGCATCGTGAGACTGCCGCCCTTGACCCAGTAGTTGGGCTTGAGCAGGGCGACGACGTGGTCACCTTGCTTGAGGTCGGCGGGCAGCTTCGCCTTCACCGATGACCAGATGGTGAAGGAGACCGTGGCGTCTTCGTCGAGGTCTTTGAGCTTGCCGTAGACGTTGCCCCCGGAGATGCCCCACTGGGTGATCTCGCCCTCAACCCAGGCCGAGCCCAGTCGCTCGATCCAGCCGCGGATCTTGCCCGCGAACAGGGCGACACCCCAGGGGGCATCCGCGGTGGGCGGGGGAGTCTCGATCGTCATGGTCGCATCAGGTTACGGGATGCCGGCGACCGCGGGCCTGCCGCGCCCAGCATCCGTGCACTGGCGATCGGTAGAATCGGGGGGTGAGTATCTCGAACGGCAATGCTGTGGCCCTCGCCGCCCCCCGGATGCCTGCCACGCGCCCGCGGCTCGAGAACCGCCCCGTCGCCGGGACCAAGCGGGTGTTGCTCGCGGCCCCTCGCGGCTACTGCGCCGGTGTTGACCGGGCGGTGATCGCGGTTGAGAAGGCGCTCGATAACTTCGGCGCCCCCGTCTATGTGCGCAAGCAGATCGTGCACAACATCCATGTCGTCTCCACTCTCGAGCAGAAGGGAGCGATCTTCGTCGATGATGTCGATGAGGTTCCCGTCGGTTCGCACGTGGTGTTCAGCGCGCACGGGGTCTCACCGGCCGTCGTGCAGGGTGCGGCCGATCGCCAGCTGCAGGCGATTGACGCCACCTGCCCCCTCGTTACGAAGGTGCACCGTGAGGCGACCCGCTTCGCCCGCGACGACTACCAGATCCTGCTGATCGGCCACGCCGGGCACGAGGAGGTCGAGGGGACGATGGGGCACGCCCCGGAGCGCACCACCCTCGTCAACAGCCCCGCCGACGTGCCGAACGTGGTCGTGACCAACCCCGACAACCTCGTGTGGCTGTCGCAGACCACCCTGAGTGTCGACGAGACCATGGAAACCGTGCGGCTGCTGCGCGAGCGGTTTCCCACCCTGCAGGATCCGCCAAGCGACGATATTTGCTACGCCACCCAGAACCGGCAGGTCGCGATCAAGAAGGTTGCAGAGGATGCCGAACTCGTGATCGTCGTCGGCAGCGCAAACAGCTCCAACACGGTGCGCCTGGTCGATGTGGCGCTCGAGTACGGCGCGAAGGCCGCCTACCGGGTCGACTACGCCAGCGAGATCAAGCAGGAGTGGCTCGACGGGGTCACAACGGTGGGCGTCACGAGCGGGGCATCCGTCCCCGAGGTCCTCGTCCAGGAGGTGCTCGCAGACCTGGCCGACGCCGGCTACGGCGAGGTGAGCCAGGTCGTCACCGCCGAGGAGGACCTGATGTTCTCGCTCCCGAAGGAGCTGCGCAAAGACGCCAGCGGCAAGCCCGATGAGCGTGCCCTCGGTGGCCGTGTGCGGCTGGACTGGCAGCGCGGCAATGACTGACGACCGCCCCCGCCCCAAGTACGGCGAATACGCGCCCCTGCCCCCGGCTGGCCAGCTGCCGCCGCCGGTGGGTCCGCCGCTCGAGAATTCGGGACCCGCGCCCCGACGTCCGCGGCCCGAGGAGGTGCCGGCCGTGGCGCGCAGCCGCCGCACGACCGACATCGTGCTCACGACCTTCCTGCTCCTGGTCGGCGTCTATGACGTCGTGGTGTCGTCGGAGAGCTTCACGAACCTCGGCGCCGCGCTCGCGGCCGCCTTCGAACAGCAGGGCATCGCCGGTTTCGCTTCCCACGACTATGCGGACAGCCTCGGTACCATCGCAAGCCTCGTCAGGGTAGGCCTGCTGGTCATCGCCGTCGTCTGCTCGCTGCTGCTGATCGGCCAGCGCAGGTTGGCGTTCTGGGTGCCGCTGGCGGCGGGCGTCCTCGCAGCGGTGACCGTCGTGGTGTGCGTGCTGCTCGTGGTGATCGCCGACCCCGGCTTTGCGGCCTACGTCAGCCAGCAGACATCCGGTTCCTGAGCCTCGACGTGGTGGTGAGCTTCCCCCACCGGGAGTGGGAGAATTTCTTCAACCACGGTCGGTGAGCGGAGGCACGGATGCGCGTCGCAGTGCTGCCGCGCGAAGTCGCCGCACGCGTGATCACGAGCGGCATCGCGCGCGGGGTCTGGGCGGTCAACGCCATGAACCTGGCCCTCACGGTGCCGATCCTCGTCGAGTTCATGCTGATGCGTGACCTGGCGTCGCACCTGTTTGCGCCCCTCGCGCTCCTGCTCGCGCTCCTGGTGTTCGCGGTGGTGGCCGCCCTCAACCCTCACCCCTGGGTGGTCGTCGCTTTCCTCGTGGTGGGCAGCGTCGGCGTCGTGCTCTACGAGGTCACGCTGGTTACTCTCATCCCTGGCGTGCTGTCTGAGGCATACTTCGTCGTTAATCGGCCGGCCGTTTCACTCGTGCTCGTGGGCGTCGCCTCCAGCACCTGGCGGGCGGGCCTGGTCTGGATCGGGATCGGTTACCTGGTCTCCACGGGCGCGAGCGCCGTCGCGGCGTCGATCGCAGCAGCGCCGTTCCGGACGGGGTGGGCGCCCCTGTTGATGTTCACCCTGTATGTGTCGTCGTACCTCGCTTTTGCCGCGATCCAGGCCAATGTGCGCCGCCGCGTGCCCAACTTCGAGGAGTTCGAGGAGGAGACCAGGCGAATGGTGCTCGAGGAGAACCTGCGCTCCCGGGCGACCGCCCTCGTGCACGACACCCTGCTCAATGACCTCTCGATCGTCATGACCGCCCCCGATGAGCTGGACGAGCGGGCGAGGGCACGGCTGCGTGCCGACATCGACACCCTCAGGAGCGAAGAGTGGTTGACCCACTCCGCCCAGACCCCCGTCGATGACCAGGATGGGGAACTCCGCAACCAGCTCATGAAGATGGTCAGCGACCTGCAGTGGAGGGGGCTCACCGTCCACATCACCGGCAGCGGATCGGGAATCTATCGCCTCGAACCCCAGGTGGCCGACGCCCTCCTCGAGGCGACCCGGGTGTGCCTTGAGAACGTGTTGCGGCACTCCGGCGCGAGCGTCGCCAAGATTGACCTCGCCTACACCCACGACGAGTTGACGCTCATCGTCAGCGACCAGGGCCGGGGTTTCGACCCCACGACGATTGCCGCAGACCGGCTCGGCATCAGGGTGTCGCTCGTCACCCGGATCGAAGCGGTGGGTGGCGACGTGAAGATCTGGTCGTCACCGGAGGC
>JBIITJ010000066.1:0-13732 GCA_044340535.1 Rhodoglobus sp. | reverse complement strand
CCAAGCCCACCCAGCATTCGGTTGCCGCGCTCCGCTCGATCGGTATCCAGCCCGACGCGCTTGTGCTGCGCAGCGACCGGCCGGTGTCTGACAGCAACAAGCGCAAGATCGCGCTCATGTGCGACGTGGATGAAGCGGCTGTCGTTAACGCGGTCGATGTGCCGAGCATCTACGACATCCCGACCATGCTTCACGACCAGGGCCTCGACGCGTACATCATCGAGCAGCTCGGGCTCGAGGCGTCCGAGGTCAACTGGGACGGCTGGCGCGAACTGCTGGAGACCGTCCACGAGCCCAAGCACACCGTCACGATCGGCCTGGTCGGCAAGTACATCGACCTGCCCGACGCCTACCTCTCGGTCACCGAAGCGCTCAAGGCCGGCGGGTTCGCCAACCAGGCGAAGGTCATCATCCGGTGGGTGCCGTCCGACGAGTGTGAGACGCCCGAGGGCGCGCAGCGCATGCTCGCCGACCTCGAAGGCATTGTCATCCCGGGCGGCTTCGGCGTGCGCGGCATCGAAGGCAAACTCGGCGCCCTGAGGTTCGCACGCGAGAACGGCATCCCCACCCTCGGCCTGTGCCTGGGGCTGCAGTGCATGGTGATCGAGTACGCGCGGGATGTCGCGGGGCTGGCCGGTGCCTCATCGTCGGAGTTCGACCCCGACACCGAGTACCCCGTTATCGCCACCATGGCCGAGCAGGTCGACATCATCGCCGGGGGCGACCTGGGCGGCACGATGCGGCTGGGCCTCTACGAGGCCGCGCTCGAGCCCGGCTCGATCGTCGAAGGGCTGTACGGCGGGCCGAAGATCGCTGAGCGCCACCGCCACCGCTACGAGGTCAACAACGCCTACCGTGACCAGATCGCGCTCGCGGGACTCAAGTTCTCGGGGATCTCACCCGACCGCACCCTCGTCGAGTTCGTGGAGTTGCCCCGCGACGTGCATCCGTTCTACGTCGGCACGCAGGCGCATCCCGAACTGCGGTCGCGCCCGAACCACGCCCACCCGCTGTTCCGTGGCCTGATCTCCGCGGCACTCGACCGGCAGAACGCCAGCCGGCTGTTCGAGGTTGCGGAGCCTGAGGATGCCTGAGGACCTGCAGGACGAGCCGGTTCAGGTCGAGATCGTTTCCACCCAGACCGTATATCGCGGCAACGTATGGAACATCGACAAGGATCAGTTTCGGCTCGGGGCGCACAGCATTTCGCGCGAGTACATGTCCCACACGGGTGCGGTCGCAATCCTCGCGCTTGACGAATCTGACCGCGCGCTCCTCATCAAGCAGTATCGCCACCCCATTCGAATGCGGGATTGGGAGATTCCGGCGGGATTGCTCGATTTTGAAGGTGAATCGCCCCTCGCAGCGGCCCAACGTGAACTCGCGGAAGAAGCCGACCTCGTTGCCAATCGCTGGGACCTTCTGGGCGAGTTCGCCAGCACTCCGGGGGGTAGCAACGAAGTGATTCGGGTTTACCTGGCGCGCGACGTCACTGCTGCCCCCGAGGTATTTGAGCGCACCGAGGAGGAAGCGGAGATCGAGAAGCGCTGGGTGCCGCTCGATGAGGTCGTCGACGCCGTGCTTTCCCGCGACCTGCAGAACTCGATCCTGATGATCGCGGCGCTCAGCGCGCAGGCCTCGCGAGCTCGGGGCTGGACCACGCTCGGCGACCCGAACGCGGCGTGGCCGCGGCACCCCCTCGAACGGCGCTGATGACGGGGGAGGAGATTCCCCTCACGGTCGCGGTTGACCGCTACCTGCGCCACGTCGCGATCGAACGCGGTCTCTCGGCCAACACTCTGCAGGCGTACCGGCGTGACCTGGGCACGTACTCCGAGGTGCTTGCGAGCCGGGGCATCCTGACCGCAGGGGCGATCGCACCCGCCGACGTCGCCGCGTTTGCGAACGCCCTGCGCACCCGGGCGGAGCGCCCGCTCGCCGCCTCGTCTATGGGGCGCATGCTGTCGTCGGTGCGCGGCCTGCACCGTTTCCTCCTCGACGAGGGCCTGGTCGAGACGGATGTCGCGGCCGACACGAAACCCCCCAAGCTCGGGATGCGCCTGCCGAAGGCCATCACGATCGAGCAGATGGCCGCCGTTCTCGCGGCGACCGAGGGCGATGACCTCCAGTCGCTGCGGGACCGCGCCCTGCTCGAGCTGCTCTACGCCACCGGTGCCCGGGTGTCGGAGGCGGTCGCGCTTAACGTCGACGACCTCATCGATCGTGACATCGTGAGGCTGTTCGGCAAGGGCAGCAAGCAGCGCATCGTTCCGGTGGGCAGTTACGCGCGGGCGGCGATCGATGCCTACCTGGTGCGGGCTCGCCCGGCGTTCTCGGTGCGCGGCACCGCCACCCCTGCCCTGTTCCTTGGAGCCCGGGGGCAGCGGGTCTCGCGCCAGAACGCGTGGCTGATCATCCGGGCCGCAGCAGAGAAGGCGGGTCTCGGCATCGAGATCTCGCCCCACACCTTCCGGCACTCCTTTGCCACCCACCTGCTCGCGGGCGGGGCCGACGTGCGCGTGGTGCAGGAGCTGCTCGGCCACTCCTCGGTGTCGACCACGCAGATCTACACGATGGTCACCGCCGACACCCTGCGCGACATGTACACGACGGCCCACCCGCGCGCGCGCTGAGGGACTTTCGACCCTATCGGCCGCTCGGCAGCGGGGGCTTGGCTGCTGTCGTGGCTGATTCCTCAACTTCCCGCATCGCTCGCGCAACCGCGCTGTGGGCCCTCATCGTCCTGAACGTGTTCAACACGCTCTCCTCGTTCGCCGGCGGCATCGGCTTCCTGGCCACGGGCGACCTGGGGATGCCCCACTCGTTGCTCGACGGCAGCCCGTTCACCAGCTTCACCATCCCGGCGATCATCCTGCTGGTCATCGTCGGCGGCACGCAGGCGGTCGCGAGCGTGCTGTTGATCGCCCGCCGGGAGTCGGGGCTGCTCTGGTCGGCGATCGCCGGGTTCGGCATGGTCATCTGGATCTTCGTCGAGACCGTGATCCTCCGCGGTGGTTCGTTCCTGCAGGCGCTGTACTTCGCCACGGGCACACTGCAACTGGTGTGCGTGGTGGCACTGCTGGGCATCGCCAGTTGGTTGCCCCGGGTGCCGCTGGAGCACTGAACCTTCAACCAGTGGTCGAGGTGATCCGCGCGGCCACGGTGTGTGGCAGGCGTGCGCGGCAAAATAGCCGCCGTACACTCGATGCATGACGGGGCAGATCGATGACGGCACGGTGCTCACCGGCCTGGAAGCCCCGGCCGTCGGCCCGACCGGTCGCAGGCAGACCGTTTTCCCTGTTCCGCCGCCACTGAAAGGCCACGGCCCGGCGCGCATCATCTCGCTGAGCAACCAAAAGGGTGGTGTCGGCAAGACCACGAGCACCATCAACCTCGGTGCCGCGTTCGCGGAGTATGGGCGGCGCGTGCTCGCGGTCGACTTCGACCCGCAGGGCGCCCTCTCGGCGGGGCTCGGGGTTCCCACGCACGACGTCCCGACGATCTACGACCTGCTGCTGGGCACCGTCAAGAACCCGGCCGAGGCGATCGTGCACACCGCCTTCCCGAATCTCGACGTCATCCCCGCCAATATCGACCTCTCTGCGGCCGAGGTGCACCTGGTCAATGAGGTCGCCCGCGAGACGATCCTCGCTCGCGTACTGCGCAAGGTCAGCGACCAGTACGACGTCATCCTCATCGACTGCCAGCCCTCCCTCGGCCTGCTCACCGTCAACGCGCTGACCGCCGCCCACGGTGTCCTCATCCCGCTCGAGTGCGAGTTCTTCGCGCTACGCGGTGTGGCACTGCTCGTCGAGACGATCGAGAAGGTGCGCGACCGGCTGAACCCCGCCATCGAGCTCGATGGCATCCTCGCGACCATGTACGACGCGCGCACCCTGCACTCCCGCGAGGTGCTCGAACGGGTAGTCGAGACCTTCGGCGACGACGTGCTGGAGACCGTGATCGGCCGCACCGTGAAGTTCCCGGATGCCAGCGTCGCCGGCGCTCCCATCACGAGCTTCGCCCCCGACCACTCCGCGTCGGAGGCGTATCGCCAGCTGGCCAGAGAACTGATTGCCCGTGGCGCAGTCGCCTAGCGGCGTCGGCGAGCTGGAGTCGGAGACGCCGGGCTTCTCGGTTTCACTGTCGAACTTTGACGGCCCGTTCGACCTGCTGCTGAGCCTCATCGCCAAGCACGAACTAGACATCACCGAGGTGTCGCTGTCAAAGATCACCGACGAGTTCATCACCTACCTGCGCGGCCTCGAGTCCGAGAAAGAACTCGACCAGGCCACCGAGTTCCTCGTCGTCGCCGCGACCTTGCTCGACCTCAAGGTAGCGGGCCTGCTGCCCCAGGGCGAGTTGGTGGATGCCGAGGATGTGGCGCTGCTCGAAGCGCGCGACCTGCTGTTTGCGAGGTTGCTGCAGTACCGCGCGTTCAAGGAAGCGGCGCAGTGGTTCTCCGGAAAGCTGGAGGCCGAATCCACCCGCCACGTGCGCCAGGTGCGGTTGGAGGAGAAGTACCGCAGCCGGGTTCCCGAGCTGGTGTGGACCCTCACGGTCGAAGACTTCGCGGCGCTCGCTGCCCTGGCCTTCGCGCCCCGCGACATCCCGTCCGTCGGCCTCGACCACCTGCACGCGCCGCTCGTGTCGATCAGGGAGCAGGCGGCTCACGTGGTGGCCCTGCTGCGCCGGGGTGAACCACTGACCTTCCGGCAACTGATCGCCGGCGCCGAGCAGAAGGGCGTGATCATCGCCCGGTTCCTCGCGGTGCTCGAGCTCTACCGTGGGGCGTTCGTCGGCTTCGAGCAGCTCGAGCCGCTCGGCGAGCTGACGGTGCACTGGTCTGCCGAGCACTGGTCTGACGACTCATTGGCCAACCTAGGAAGCGACTATGGAAACTGACGCCCCCGAAACCGAGGCCCCAGCAACGCGGGTCGTGCCCGACCTCGAACGTGCCCTCGAGGCCATCCTGATGATCGCCGACGAACCGCTGTCGCTCGTCTCGCTCGCGACCGCGCTGAACGCCCCGGTGCCAGCGGTCCGCCAGACCATCGAGCGGCTGGTCGCCGACTTCGACGGCACGAACGGCACCGCCCGTCGCGGCTTCGAACTGCGCGAGGTCGGCGGCGGCTGGCGCATCTATGTGCGCCCCGAGCACGACGAGATCGTGCGCGACTTCGTGCTCACCCAGAACCCCACGCGCCTGAGCCAGGCGGCGCTCGAAACGCTCGCCGTTATCGCCTACAAGCAGCCGATCAGCCGCGGGGCGATCGCATCCATTCGGGCGGTCAACGTCGACTCCGTGGTGCGGACCCTGCTGGGCCGGGGCCTGATCACCGAGGCGTTCACCGACTCCGAGACCGGCGCGATCCACTACGAGACGACCGACCTGCTGCTCACCCAGCTCGGCATCAACTCCATCGAGGAGCTGCCACACATCTCGCCGCTGCTCGACGACGGCACGGAGGGTTTCGATGAACGACGCTAGTGGCAGCAACCCCGAGGGGGAGCGCCTGCAGAAGGTGATGGCCGCCTCGGGCGTGGCCTCCCGGCGGGTTTCGGAAGACCTCATCGCGCAGGGCCGGGTGACCGTCAACGGCGAGATCGTCGACGAGCCCGGCAGGCGGGTGCTGCCCACCGACCTGATCACGGTTGACGGCACGGCGATCCAGACCGACATCTCCAAGCGCTATGTGATGCTCAACAAGCCGGTGGGCGTGGTCAGCTCGATGGCAGACGAGGGCGGCCGCCCCGACCTGCGTGAGTTCACCCGCGACTACGAGGAACGCCTGTTCAACGTCGGCCGCCTCGACGCCAACACCTCCGGGCTGCTCGTGCTCACGAACGACGGCGAGCTCGCCCACGTGCTGGCCCACCCTTCCTTTGGCGTTTCGAAGACCTACATCGCGAAGGTCGCGGGTGTGGTCAGCGCGCAAACCATCAGCCGCCTGACGAAGGGCATCGAGCTCGACGACGGCCCCATCGCCGCCGATAAGGCCCGGGCGCTCGGCGCGGCATCCGGCAACGCCACCATGGTCGAGATCACCCTGCATTCCGGGCGCAACCGCATCGTGCGACGGATGCTCGATGCCGTCGGTCACCCCGTGATCGAGCTGGTCCGCCGCCAGTTCGGCCCGCTGCACCTCGGAACCCTGCCCGTGGGCCGCACCCGCGACCTCACTAAAGTGGAACTCGGCCAATTGCTGACCATCTCACGCAACGCGCCAGAGCAGCCCGAGGAGACCAGCAGTGACTGACAGCCGCATCACCGGCCCGGTGCGCATCGTCGGCACCGGCCTGCTGGGGGCGAGCATCGGCCACGCCCTCGTCGCGCGGGGCGTCGACGTGATCCTGCACGATTCTTCGCGCGCCAACCTCACCCTCGCCATCGACTACGGCGCCGGTCGGGCGGCAGCCGAGGGTGACAGCCCGTCGCTCGTGGTCGTTGCCGTGCCGCCGGATGCCACCGCGCACGTCATCGCGGATGAGCTCGCCGCGTGGCCCGCAGCCACCGTCACCGATGTCGCAAGTGTCAAGGCGGGTGTGCTCGCCGAGCTCACCGCGAGCGGGGCCGACCTCGCCCGGTACGTGGGCTCACATCCGCTCGCGGGGCGGGAGCGCGGGGGAGCGATTTCCGCCCGCGCCGACCTGTTCATCGGCCGCCCCTGGGTGATCACGAGCGGCGAAGCATCCCGCAGGCGCATCGTTGAAGATCTGGTCATCGACCTTGGCGCAGTGCCCGTCAGCATGACCGCCGATGAGCACGACGCCTCGGTCGCGCTCGTCTCGCACGTGCCGCAGCTGGTGTCGTCGCTGCTCGCCCGGCGCCTCGCGGGGGCACCGGACCTGGCTGTCGGGCTCGCGGGCCAGGGGCTGCGCGACACCACGCGTATCGCGGCAAGCAACCCTGAGCTGTGGGTGCAGATCCTCGGCGCGAACGCCGGCCCGGTTGTCGAGGTGCTGCACGCGTACCGCGACGACCTCGATGTGGTGCTGGCGGCGCTCGAGAGCCCCGAGGCTCCCGGTGCCCGTCGCACCCTCGCCGAGACGCTCGCCGGTGGCAACGCGGGCGTCGCGCGCATCCCGGGTAAGCACGGCCAGGTGCGACAGTTCAGCCAACTGGTCATCATGGTCGATGACACCCCCGGCGAGCTCGCCCGCCTGCTCACCGAGATCGGCGAAGCCGGCGTCAACCTCGAGGACCTGCGTCTCGAGCATTCGCCGGGCGCGCAGTTCGGGCTAGCCGAGATTTCGGTGCTGCCCGAAGTGGAGCACCGCCTGGCCGCAGAACTGGATGCCCGGGGCTGGAAGATCGCAGGGGAGCTGGCATGACGACCGTAGTGGCTATCGACGGGCCGGCCGGCTCCGGTAAGTCGAGCGTGTCGAAGGCGGCTGCCCGCGTGCTGGGCTTCGCCTACCTCGACACGGGGGCTGCGTACCGCGCGCTGTCGTGGTTCTGCCTCGAGAACGGGGTCGACACCTACGGGCCGAGCGAGATCATCGAGGCGCTCGCGGGGTTCGAGTACGCGATCGGTACCGAGCCCGACAACTACTTCGTGCGGGTCGGCGGGGAGGTCATCACCGACGACATTCGCGAACCCCGGGTAACGGCGATCGTGAGTGCCGTCGCGCGAGTGCCAGAGGTGCGGCAGTACATGGTCGACCTGTTCCGTAGCATCATCACCGACAGCGTCCAGCCCGGGATCATCGTCGAAGGCCGCGACATCACGACGGTGGTCGCCCCCGATGCCCCGGTACGAATTCTGCTCACCGCCTCCGAAGAAGCTAGAATGGGCAGGCGTTCCGCTGAACTCACCGGAGTTGATGCCTCGGTCACGGCGAAGGCCCTCACCGATCGGGACGCACAGGATTCGCGGGTCGTGGACTTCATGACCGCCGCAGATGGTGTGACCACCATCGATTCCACCGAACTCGACTTCGACCAGACCGTAGAGGCTGTCGTGAGTCTCGTGCGTTCGAGCACGTAATACCGTAAGGAACACCATGGCCGACGAGGATGACTTCCCCGAACTCGACACCGCGCTCGTCGAGCGCATCAGGGGCATCGACGACGAGGAGGCCGCGCAGCGCACCAGTGCCCTGCGGCAGGGGCTGGCCGACTACGAGCTCGAGGATGACGACCTCGATGTGCTCGACTCGGTCAGCGAAGATCCCGACGCGATCATTTACCTGCCGGCCCTCCCGGTGCTGGCAATCGTCGGGCGCCCGAACGTCGGGAAGTCCGCGCTCGTGAACCGCATCATCGGTCGCCGCGAGGCGGTCGTCGAAGACACCCCCGGCGTCACCCGCGACCGGGTGAACTACAAGGGCGAGTGGAACAACCGCAAGTTCACCATTGTGGATACCGGCGGCTGGGAGCCCGACGCGAAGGGCATCGACGCCTCCGTCGCCGCGCAGGCCGAGATCGCGATCGACCTCGCCGACGCCGTGCTGTTTGTCGTGGATGCCACGGTCGGGGCCACCTCGACCGATGAGCACGTCGTCCGTATGCTGCGGGCAACCAAGAAGCCGGTCATCCTCGTCGCCAATAAGGTCGACGACGTGCACCAGGAACCGGATGCAGCGGCGCTGTGGTCCCTCGGGCTCGGGGAACCGTATCCCGTCTCCGCCGTCCACGGGCGCGGTGTCGCCGACCTGCTGGACCAGGTACTCACCGTGCTGCCGGAGGTCTCGGCGGTTGCCAAGGAAGAGGTGGGCGGCCCGCGCCGCGTCGCCATCCTCGGTCGCCCGAACGTCGGCAAGTCGAGCCTGCTCAACAAAACGGCGGGGGAGGAGCGGGTCGTCGTCAACGAGATGGCCGGCACCACCCGTGACCCGGTGGATGAGCAGATCGAGTTGGGCGGCAAGTTCTGGCGCTTTGTCGACACCGCGGGCATCCGTCGTCGAGTGAACCTCGCCCAGGGCGCCGACTTCTACGCGACGCTGCGCACCTCGGCCGCGCTCGAGAAGGCGGAGGTGGCGGTCGTCGTCATCGACGTGAGCCAGCCGATCTCGGTGCAGGACTTGAAGATCGTCGACCTCGTGCTCGAGTCGGGCCGCGCGCTCGTGCTCGCCTACAACAAGTGGGACCTGCTCGACGATGAGCGCCGCATTTACCTGGAGCGCGAGATCGAGCAGGACCTTTCGCACGTGGCCTGGGCGCCGCGCGTGAACATTTCTGCGAAGACCGGCCGCCACCTCGAGAAGCTCGTACCGGCGCTCGAGCTGGCCCTCGAGTCGTGGGATACCCGCATTCCGACTGGCAAGTTCAATGCGCTGCTCGCCGAACTCACGCAGGAGCATCCGCACCCCGTGCGCGGTGGCAAGCAGCCGCGCATCCTGTTCGGTACCCAGGCGGCATCGCGCCCGCCGACGTTCGTGCTGTTCACGACCGGCTTCCTCGACCCGCAGTACCGGCGGTTCATCACGCGCCGCCTGCGCGAGATCTTCGGTTTCGAAGGCAGCCCCATTAACGTCAACATGCGCGTGCGCGAGAAGCGCAAGCGCTGAGCCCATGAGTAACGACACCCCGCCACCCCTGCCGCCGTACGCCGTGCGCGACAAGGGTGACGCGTGGGTGGAGGGGCCCGACGGGTCACGGTTTTGGGGCCGGTATGGCGCTGCGGGCTTGCTCGTGTGGCATCCGGCAGCGGGCATCCTGTTGCAGTTGCGGGTGGGCTGGAGCCACTTCGGCGGCACCTGGGGGTTGCCCGGTGGCGCGCTGAAGGAGGGCGAGCTGGCCGAGGCGGGCGCGCTGCGCGAGGCGCACGAGGAGGCCGGGGTTCCCCCGGAGGCGCTGCGGGTTCTTTTTACTTCAGTGCTTGATCTCGGGTTCTGGTCGTACACGACGGTCGTCGTGGAGGCGACGGAGTTCTTTGAACCGGTGATTGGCGATGCCGAGAGCCAGGCGTTGCGCTGGGTGCCGGTCGACGAGGTGGATTCGTTGCCGTTGCATCCCGGTTTTGCGGCAGCCTGGTCGCAACTAAGGGCCAGACTGCCGCACTAACGGTGATCGAGCGAAGCCGAGACCTAGTGCCCGGCGTGCCCCGCGGCCGCGCCCTCATGGTCGAATTCGACGGGCTTCGGCACGAAGAACGCCGCGACGATGGCGAGTAGCGAGATGATCGCCCCGGCCATGAAGGCGTTGTGCACGCCGACGGCTTCGGCCGCAGCGCTGTCGGGGTCGCCTGCCGCGCTGAGCTGGCCGATGGTGAACAGCGCGACGAACAGGGCGGTTCCTGCAGCCCCCGCCAGTTGCTGGACGGTCGCGATCGTCGCACTGCCGTAGGAGTACAGGCGCGGGTTGAGCGCGGCCATCGACGACGTGAACAGCGGCGTGAACATGAACGCGAGCCCCACACTGAGGAAGATGTGCAGCGCGAGGACAAGCCCCCACGGGGTGCCTTCACTGAGCAGGGCGTAGAAGCCCCACAGCGCTGCGCTGACCACGATCGCGCCCGGCAGGATGAGCGGGCGCGGGCCGACGCGGTCGTAGAGGCGACCGATGATGGGGCCCGCGACACCCATGAGGAGGCTGCCGGGAACGAGGAGGATTCCGCTGAGGGCCGGCTCGATCCCGAGCACTTCCTGCATGTAGATCGGCAGCAGGAAGACGGTGCCGAACAGCGCGCCCATCATGATGACCATGAGGATGATGGCGACGGTGAAGCCGCGCGAGGTGAATGTGCGCAGGTCGAGGAACGCGCGGTCATCGCGCTGCAGCACGAGCTGTCGAAGGATGAACAGCGCGAGAGACACTCCGCCGAACACCAGCGGGATCCACGGCGCCACGGCCGCCACACCGGACGCGGCCTCGCCCAGGCTGGAGAGCCCGTAGATGAGGCCGCCGAACCCGAAGGCGGAGAGGATGACGGAGAGGGTGTCGAGCGGCACCGAGCGCGGCTCGGTCACGTTCTGCACCCGCATGGCACCGAGAACGAGCGCCGCGATCGAGATCGGCAGCACGAGGATGAAGATGAACCGCCACTCGAGGCCCTGCACGATGAGCCCGCCGATCGCCGGTCCCACGGCGGGGGCGACCGACATCACGATGGAGATGTTGCCCATCGTCCGACCCCGGGAGTGCGGCGGCACGAGGGTCATCACGGTGGTCATCAGAAGCGGCATCATGATCGCGGTGCCGCTGGCCTGCACGACGCGGCCGGCCAGCAGGATCTCGAAGCCGGGCGCGATGGCGGCGATTGCCGTGCCCGCCGTGAACAGGCTCATGGCGAGGATGAACACGGTGCGCGTGTTGAGGCGCTGCATCAGGAAGCCGGTGGTCGGGATGACAACCGCCATCGTCAGCATGAACGCCGTCGACAGCCACTGTGCGGTGGATGCGGTGATGTGCAGGTCTGCCATCACCCGGGGGATCGCGACCCCGATGATTGTCTCGTTGAGGAAGACCACGAACGTGGCCGCAAGCATGAGGTTGATGACGAGGCGGTTTCGTGAGCTGTGGTCGACGACGGTTGCGTCATCCTGAGGCTCAGTGGTCATGGTCTTCTCGGTCACAGAGATCCCGTCGATTGTGCTGGAAAAGGAGGATGCGGGCTACCCGGGCCGCTCGGAAGTAAACGTCGTCAACATCATCGTCTATTCCCACGACATTTGACCCCGCCGAGGGTGCACTTGAACGTTCGCCGGTTGCGAACACGCTAAGCTAGTCCAGTTGTCGCGGGCTGTAGCGCAGCTTGGTAGCGCACCTGACTGGGGGTCAGGGGGTCGCAGGTTCAAATCCTGTCAGCCCGACTGGACGATGAAATGGACCGCAGATTACGCGGTCCATTTCGATTTAATTACGCGGTCCATTTCGATTTAACCGGTCCATTTCATCGTGCGGTCGGGCTGTCTCGGACGCGAAGCTGCTCGTGGGCCCCCGCTGAGCAGTCAGCCGCATTGCGCTTCCCTGAACGTTGCAGATCCGTGAAACCGCGCAATGTGGATGCGGCTCAGTAGGGGAGTCAAATCCTGTCAGCCCGACAGCGCCGCGTTTGTCCACTCCGCGGAAACACAAGGCAAGAGGCCCCACCCGATTGAGCCGGGTGGGGCCTCTTCTTGTTTCGTTGCGCAGAACGTTGCACGAGGCGCGTGCGCGTCGGTTAAGCCTCCGACGCGACCGTGCCCTGCATGCCTGCCCCCAGCGCTCGCGCGGCTGCGCGGATGCCCGCTGCACCGGAGTGCGGAAGGTACGTCGAGAGGTGAACCTCGACGTCGGTGGGTCGGCTCGGCGCGAACCTTCACTTGCTGCTCCGCGACCACCGGCTGGCGCTGCCCAACGACCAGGAACTCCTGGACGAACTGATGACCGTGCGCCTTCGCGAGTCGGCTCCCGGCGTCTACCGCCTCGATCACGACTCGGGGCAGCATGACGACCGCGCGGTGAGTCTCGGCCTTGCAGGTCTCGCGCTCACCGAGCGCACCGACTCCGACCTCGGGAGCTTCACCGTGCCGCGCGGCATCATGACGCGAGCGGGTGGGCGCGGCGGCGCGCCAGGCCGCCCCGGGACGCTCAACCCGACGTGCGCCGCACGCGCCATCCGAGGGAGAGTAGCGTCTGCCTACGTGGCCCAAAGGGCTCAAACACCGGCACAGCGCAGCGCGGGCGTCGGCCTCAACGTGCCGGGACGTGTGAACGACCCGCAACGCACAGGTCTGGGGCCATGATTGTGGCATGCCGCTGTCCCTGCTTAGTGAGAAACGTACTTGGACCGGGCGCTGGTGGCTCCCCGAAAGCCCGGAGAACAAGGTGCCAGGGGAACTCACCTACGACCCCGCGGACGGCGTCACCCTACGTCTGTTCGGTGGCTGGGAGTACCGCAACATCTCAACGCCCTCGCCCGGTGTAGTCGCGATCCATGAGGGATTGCGAAGCTGGCTGGTTGTGCACGGCATAGCCGAGAGTAGGCCGATCACGCTTCTCGACCTTCAAGCAGTTCACGCGAAATCGTTCGGCGTTCGAGTAGGCGGCGCCGAACCCGATTCTCTCCAAATCGCCGCGACGACTGCGTTGGTGGGATGCCACCTTGCAAGCGAGGGAGACGCTGCGTTTGTCGCGGCGGGCGCGACTGTCGAGAACCTGACGACCTGGTCGCAAATGTCGGGGATCACGCACGAGATGACCTTCGACCAAGCGAATAGGTCCACTGGTGGTCAGGTCCGATACGAACCACTCGCGGACAGCCCAAGTGCAGTCATCGGAGAGATTAAAGCCGAGCTGCAACACGTCCTGATGATTCCCGATTTCAGTAGCACTCGTAGCGAGACAGGGATGCGCATCGTGGAACGCACGTCTGTCGAATTTTCATCCGACGGGCCAAGGCCCCTCCAAGAATGGCTGGACAAGCTGTCCGGGGTAAGCGAGCTAGTGTCCCTCTCCACACTCACGGCATGTACCGAAATATCTATCCACCTCTGGGGTCCGCCATCGCCAGACGCATATCCCGCCGATCACCCCTTGGGCGAGATGTTGCACGAGGTTGACGTGTTCCAACGACGGATGCTTACACCCAGTCCGGATACCAAGGGCGGGGACCTTCGCAATTTCATTCTCACCCTTGATGACCTGTCGTTCGACCTGGTTCTTCCAAGATGGTTCGAACTCAAGAATCAGTTCGCAGCCGCCCAGTCGATGATCCTCGGTCTGAGTTACGTCACCGATGGCTTCATCCAGACGCGGGTAGTGACAGCGGTTGGCGCAGCGGAGTCGTTTCAAAGGGCGCTTGAT
>JBIITJ010000064.1:0-14030 GCA_044340535.1 Rhodoglobus sp. | reverse complement strand
ACTTGCCCCCGATCTCCATGGAGAGCTCGATCTCGCTGACATCCCGACCGACCGCTTCGCCGTGCTCCGCCAGGATCGCAAGCTTGCGCGCGTAGTCGTGGAGGGGGGTGAACGAGTGCCAGATGTCGGCGTGCTGGGCGACGATCCTGAGGGTCTTCTTCTCCCCGCCGCCCCCGATGAGCACGGGGATCTTCCTCGTGGGCGGAGGGTTCAGCTTCTGCCAGCGTGACTCGATGCGGGGCAGGGCCTCGGCGAGGGCATCCAACCGCTGGCCGGCCGTGCCGAACTCGTAGCCGTACTCGTCGTAGTCGCGCTCGAACCAGCCGGAACCGGTGCCGAAAATGAAGCGGCCGGTACCCGTGTCGCCCGCGCTGATGTGGTCGATGGTGCGGGCCATGTCGGCCTGCAGGTCTGCGCCGCGGTAGCTGTTGCAGTTGACGAGTGCACCGAACTCAACGCGGCTGGTGATCTCGGCCCAGGAGGCAAGCTCCGTCCACGACTCGTAGTGCAGGCCATCGGGGTCGCCGCTGAGCGGGTAGAAGTGGTCCCAGTTGAACAGGATGTCGACGCCGAGATCCTCGAGCGCACGAACCGTGTCGCGGATCTTCTGGTAGCTAGCGTGCTGGGGCTGGACCTGGACACCGATGCGGATCATTCATTCACGATACCGCGCGGCGAGCCTTCGCTAACGGCCGAGGAACTTCTGCAGGCTCGCGAGCTCTTCTTCGGAAGGGCCACCCGGTTTGCTGCCGAGACCGAAGCCAGAGCCGGACGGGGATGACGCGGCCGCAGGCCCCGCCGCGAGGGCGGCGTTCTCCGCGGCCCTCTTCGCGGGGTTACCCGAGCGCGAGCCCTTCTTCTTCGGCTGCTGCTTAGCGCCGCCGAACTTCTGCCCGGGGATGGGGCCCATCCCGGGGATCTGCGGGGTGCCGCCGCGCGCAACGGTCTTCATCATCTTTGCGGCCTGCTCGAAGCGGTTGACGAGCGCGTTGACCTCGGTGACCGTGGTGCCAGAGCCCTTCGCGATGCGCACCCGGCGCGAGCCATTGAGGACCTTGGGCTGGCGGCGCTCCTGCAGCGTCATGGACTGGATGATCGCCTCGGTGCGGGTGATCTCACCCTCGTCGAAGTTGTCGAGCTGCTGGCGCATCCCCTTGGCACCCGGAAGCATGCCGAGCATGTTCTTGATCGAGCCCATGTTCTTGAGCTGCTGCATCTGGGCGAGGAAATCTTCGAGAGTGAAGGTGTCGGTCGCGAACTTCTCGGCAACCTTGCGCGACTCCTCCTCATCGAAGTTCTTCTGCGCCTGCTCGATGAGGGTGAGGATGTCGCCGAGGTCGAGGATGCGGCTGGCCATGCGGTCGGGATAGAACGGCTCGAAGTCATCCAGGGACTCGCCGGTGCTGGCGAACAGGATCGGGCGACCGGTGACCGACGCGACCGAGAGGGCGGCCCCGCCGCGCTGGTCGCCGTCGAGCTTGGTGAGCACGACACCCGTGAAGTCGACACCCTCCTGGAAGGCACGAGCGGTCGCAACCGCATCCTGCCCGATGAGTGAGTCGATGACGAACAGGACCTCGTCGGGGTTGACCGCCTTGCGGATGTTGGAGGCCTGCTTCATGAGCTCGGCGTCAACACCCAGGCGACCGGCCGTGTCGACTATGACCACGTCGTACTGCTTGCGGTTCGCTTCCTTGATCGCGTCTTTGGCGACCTTCACCGGGTCGCCCTTGCCGTTGCCAGGTTCTGGGGCATAGACGGGAACGCCCGCCTGCTCGCCCACGACCTGCAGCTGGGTGACCGCGTTGGGGCGCTGGAGGTCGGCCGCGACGAGCATCGGGGTGTGGCCGTCGGCTTTCAGCCATTTGGCGAGCTTGCCCGCGAGCGTAGTCTTGCCTGCGCCCTGGAGCCCCGCGAGCATGATGACGGTCGGCGCGGTCTTCGCGAACTGGATGCGCCGGGCCTGCCCGCCGAGAATCGTCACGAGCTCGTCGTTGACGATCTGCACTACCTGTTGGGCAGGGTTCAGGGCCTTCGACACCTCGTCGCCGAGCGCGCGGTCACGCACCCGGCCGGTGAACTCCTTGACCACCTCGAGCGCGACGTCGGCGTCGAGGAGTGCGCGGCGGATCTCGCGGACGGTGCCGTCAACGTCGGCCGGGCTGAGCTTGCCTTTGCCGCGCAGGTTCTTGAACGTGTCGGCGAGACGATCCGTGAGGTTTCCGAAAATGGCCATGGTCAGCCCAGTTTAACTGCAGGGACGCACTCGCGTCGCCGGCCCGATCCCCGCCAGCGGGTCCTGTTCGTAACTCCTGCAATTTCGGGCGACGGGTGCTCATTCTGGGCCCGGTGGGGGGTGCGGCACCAAATCTGCAGGAGTTACGAACACGAGGCGGTTCGGGCGACGGGTGCCGCGGGCGGAATAGCCTGAGGGCATGGCTCTCATCCTGCCCTTCGGCGAAAACTCCCCCACCGTCCCCGACTCGGCATGGGTCGCCCCCAACGCGACCATCGTCGGCGCGGTCACCCTCGGGCAGCGCGCGAGCGTGTTCTACGGCGCGGTGCTGCGCGGTGACATGGATGCGATCAGCATCGGCGACGACACGAACCTGCAGGACAACGTGACAATGCACGTCGATACCGGCAAGCCCGCAACCATCGGAGCCCGCGTCAGCGTGGGCCACGGGGCGATCCTCCACGGCTGCACCGTGGAAGATGACTGCCTCATCGGCATGGGCGCAACGGTGCTCAACGGGGCCGTCGTCGGCACCGGGTCACTCGTGGCAGCGGGCACCGTGGTGCTCGAGGGCACGGTCATCCCGCCCCGCTCGCTCGTCGCGGGGGTCCCCGGCAAGGTGCGCCGCGACATCACCGACGAGGAGTTCGCGAAGATCCAGCGCAACTACCGCAGCTACCTCGAGCTGAGCGCCGCGCACAAGGCGCTCTAGCCGAGGAAGTCGAGCGCGAACAGCGCCCCGCCACCGAGCAGTGGCAACGCGCCGATGACGATCGTCGCCACCGACAGGCCCGGTGCGGCTTTGCCCACCACGCGCACGATGGCAACGATGATGGCGGCCAGCGCGAGCACGAGGCCCCCGATGAGCATCGCCATGAAGACGCTCGCGGCACCCTCACCGCCATAGCTGAGCGCCGCCGCGATCCAGAGCAGGAAGCTCACGGGCACGAGCAGGAACGCCACGATCGCGGCAACGAGGGCAATGACTCCGACGACGGTGTTGTTCACGCCGCAACCTTAGTGCGGCCGGGGCTCAGCCCACGAGCCCCTGGACGAAAACGTGGGGGGTGAACCCTGTCAGGTCGCCGATTCCTTCTCCCTGGCCGACGAGCTTGATCGGGATGCCCGTGCGCTCCTGTACCGCGAGCACGAAGCCGCCCTTGGCCGAGCCATCGAGTTTCGTCAGCACCAAGCCGGTAACCCCGGCGTGCTCGATGAAGGCTTCAGCCTGGGCCAGGCCGTTCTGGCCCGTGGTTGCGTCGAGCACGAGCAGCACCTCGGCGATCTCGGTCTGCTTCTCTATGACCCGGCGGATCTTGCCCAGTTCGTCCATGAGGCCGCTCTTGGTCTGCAGTCGGCCGGCGGTGTCGATGAGCGCGATCTCAATGCCCTCCCGCTGGGCGCGCTCCACCGTCTGGAAGGCCACGGATGCCGGGTCCTGTCCCTGCTGCTGCGGGCGCACGATCTCCGCTCCCCCGCGTTCGGCCCACGTAGCCAATTGCTCGACGGCGGCCGCCCGGAAGGTGTCGGCGGCACCCACCACGACGGTTCGACCGTATCCAGTGAGGAACTTCGCGAACTTGCCGATGGTGGTCGTCTTGCCGACCCCGTTGACCCCGACCACGAGAACCACGGCGGGGCGGTTGCTCAGGTGGAGGGTGGGGTCGAGGCGCGCGAGTCGTTCCTCAAGGGTTTCGCGGAGCATCCGCTTCAGGTCCGCCGGGTCGGTGGTGCGGTAGCGGGCGACGCTCGCGCGCAGCTCGTCGACGATCGAATCCGTGATGTCGGGGCCGAAGTCTGCCGAGATGAGGGCATCCTCGAGGTCGTCCCAGGTCTGCGCATCGATCTCGGGGCGGGAGAACATGCCCTTGAGTGCGCTCGATAGTGACCAACTCGGTGCCATGTGTCAAGGGTAACCGCCCGGACAGGGCCGCTGCGTAGGGTGGATTGATGGTCATTGGCTTCCACGCATCCCATGAACAGGTCCACCCGAGCGCGCTGCTGGCTGCGGCGCAGCGCGCCGAGCAGGCGGGTTTCGGCGCCGCGATGTGCTCCGACCACATCGCACCGTGGAGTGAGAGGCAAGGCCATTCGGCGTTTGCCTGGAGCTGGCTCGCCGCAGCCTTGCAGTCGACGGGGCTCTCGTACGGGGCGGTGAGCGCCCCCGGCCAGCGCTACCACCCGGCGATTATCGCGCAGGCCATCGCGACCCTGTCGGCGATGTACGAGGGCCGGTTCTGGGTCGCACTCGGCTCGGGCGAGAACGCCAACGAGCACATCACCGGCGACCCGTGGCCGCGCAAGGAGGTGCGCAACGAGCGCCTGCGGGAGTGCGTCGACATCATCCGCGCGCTGCTGGCCGGCGATGAGGTAAGCCACGACGGGTTGGTCACCGTCGACCGGGCCCGGGTGTGGACGCTGCCCGACACCCAGCCCGAGCTGCTCGCCGCAGCGGTGAGCGCAGAGACCGCCGGCTGGGCAGCGAGCTGGGCCGATGGCCTTGCCACAGTGGCTCAGCCGCACGAGGCGCTCCAGAAGCTCATTGATGCCTACCGTGGCAACGGGGGCGCAGGAAAGCTGGTGCTGCAGTTGCACGTCAGCTACGCCACTACCGACGAGGAGGCGCTCGCGATTGCCCACGACCAGTGGCGCACCAACACCTTCGCGGCACCGCTGTCGTGGGACCTCGACACCGTCGAAGCATTCGACGAGGCAGCCAAACACGTGAGGCCCGAGGACATGCGGGATTCGGTGCTCGTGTCATCCGACCCCGCCGTGCACGCCGAGGTGCTGCGCGGCTACCTCGACCTCGGCTTTGACGACATCTACGTGCACCACGTCGGCAAGGAACAGGGCGAATTCATCGACACCTATGGCGAGAAAGTGCTGGGCCAGCTGTGAGAATCACCGACACCAGTGACCTCTGGTGGAAGACTGCGGTGATCTACTGCCTCGACGTCGAAACCTTCATGGACTGGAACGATGACGGGGTCGGCGACTTCGAGGGCCTCGCCCACCGCATGGACTACCTCAACGAGCTCGGCATCACCTGCCTGTGGCTCATGCCGTTCTATCCGAGCCCCGGCAAAGACGATGGCTACGACATCTCGGACTTCTACGGGGTCGACGGCAGGCTCGGCAACCACGGTGATTTCGTGGAGATGATCCGGATGGCGACAGACCGGGGCATCCGGGTCATTGTCGACCTCGTCGTCAACCACACCTCCGACACCCACCCCTGGTTCGTGCAGGCCCGCAAGAGCCGGGATAACCCCTACCGCGACTACTACGTCTGGCGCGACAGCCCGCCGCGCAAGAAGGAGGAACCGGTCTTTCCCGATGTGGAGGACAGCCTGTGGGAACTCGACGAGAAGACGGGCCAGTACTACCTGCACCACTTCTACTCGTTCCAGCCCGACCTCAACATCACCAACCCGGAGGTGCGCGACGAGGTGGCCAAGATCATGGGCTTCTGGCTGCAGCTCGGGGTGTCGGGGTTCCGGATGGACGCCGTGCCGTACTTGCTTGAGGAGACCGGCGCGAACCCCGACGGGCTGGAGCGACCGCTCGACTTCCTGAAATCGCTGCGGGCGTTCCTCGGCCGTCGCTCGGGCGAAGCGATCATGCTCGGCGAGGCGAACCTGCCCCACAAGGACCAGCTGGATTACTTCGGTGGGCCCGATGGCGACGGCCTGACCATGCAGTTTGATTTCGTCACGATGCAGAACCTGTACCTGTCGCTGGCGCGGGAAACCCCGCAGCGGCTCGCGGAAGCCCTGCTGGCGCGGCCCGAGATCGCGGTCGAGTCGCAGTGGGCCAACTTCCTGCGCAACCACGACGAGCTGACCCTCGACAAGCTCAGCGACAGCGAGCGGCAGGAGGTCTTCGACGCCTTCGGGCCCGAGCCCGAGATGCAGGTGTACGGGCGCGGGATCATCCGTCGCCTGCCCCCGATGCTCGGCGGCGATCCCCGCCGCATCCGCATGGCGTACAGCCTGATGTTCTCGCTGCCCGGCACTCCTGTGCTGTTCTACGGTGAGGAGATCGGCATGGGCGAGAATCTCGAGATCGGCGATCGCACGTCGGTGCGCACCCCGATGCAGTGGACGGATGCCCGCAACGCCGGTTTCTCCGAGGCGCCGCCCCGCACGCTCCCCCGCGCGATCCCGGGCGACGGTTTCTCCCCGGAGCACGTGAACGTCTCCGACCAACGCCACGATCCCGACTCGATGCTGCAGTTCATGCGGCGCCTGGTCGAGCGTCGGCGCTCCTCCGCCGAGATGGGGTGGGGGCGGCTGGAGATCGTGTCGCATGATGCCCCGTCGGTGCTGGTGCACGGCATGTCGGGTGCCGAAGGCCGGATGGTGGCGCTGCACAATTTCAGCCCGAATCCCGCCTCAGTGGACTTCACGCTCGAGGGGGTCACCGATGAGTACGAGCTCGTCGACCTGCTCGTCGACGGACAGTTGGTGGCCCCGGGGCAGGGCGGCACCGTGACGGTGCAGCTCGACGGCTATGGGTATCGCTGGCTGCGGGTCATCCGTCCCGCGGGGAAGCGGCTGGGCTAGCCGGGAGACCAGCTAGCTGGCCGCCTGGCCGACCCGCTGGCCGACGACGGCGCTGATGCCGTCGGCGCGCATGCTCACGCCGTAGAGCGCGTCGGCGATCTCCATGGTGCGTTTCTGGTGGGTGATGACGATGAGCTGGGATGTCTGGCGCAGGTCTTCGAAGATCGTGAGCAGGCGCCCCAGGTTGGCGTCGTCAAGGGCGGCCTCCACCTCATCCATGATGTAGAACGGGCTGGGGCGGGCCTTGAAGATCGCGATCAGCAGGGCGACGGCCGCGAGTGATCGCTCGCCACCGCTGAGCAAGCTGAGGCGCTCGATCTTCTTGCCCGCGGGTTTCACTGTGACCTCGATGCCGGTGGTGAGCATGTTTTCGGGGTCGGTGAGGAAGATGCTGCCCGTGCCGCCCGGGAACAGGACGGGGAAGACGGCGTCGAATGCCGCGCGGGTGTCTTCGAAGGCGCTGCTGAAGATGTCCTGCATTTTCTCGTCGATCTCCTCGATGATCGTCAACAGGTCTTTGCGCGTGTTCGTGAGGTCAGTGAGCTGCTCTGTGAGGAACTTGTGGCGCTGCTCGAGCGCACTGAACTCCTCCAGGGCGAGTGGGTTGACGCGGCCCAGTTGTGCGAGCTTGCGTTCGGCTGCGGCCAGGCGCGCCTGCTGTTCGGCGCGGACGAAGGGTTTGCCGACCGGCACCTGCTCACCGTTCTCCGGAGTTTCGGGGTCTTCGGGCTCGTTCTCCGGTAACTCCTGTGAACTCGGGGCCGAAACCTCCGGAGAAACGCGCAGGGGCGTGGATGACTGCGCGTCGTCGGGCACCGGCACCTGGGGGCCGTACTCGGCCACGAGTACGTCTTCGACGAGGCCGAGTTCTTCGCCGGCGCGCTCGAGGAGCGTCGAGAGGTGCAGCTTCTTCTCGTAGATCTGCATTTCGAGGCCGTGCACGTTCTCGCTGATCGCCGTGAGGCGCTCCCGCAGGGCGCTCTCCTCACGCCGGAGGGTCGCGAGCTCCTCATTCTGCTGGGCCCTCTCCGACTCGCGTGCGGCGAGCGCCACCCGCGCTTCCGATACCGAGCGGTCCACTGAGTCGAGTACGGCCGGCAGCGCCTCAATGACCGCGGTGGCGGCGGCCACCTGGCGCTGGCGGATGACGGTGAGCCGGGCCTGTTCTTCGGCGGCGGCGCGTTCGGCGATGAGTTGGGCGGCGAGCGTCTCGGCACGGGCGCGTTCGGCGCGCACCCGCTCCCGGATGGTCTCGAGCTGGATGCGCAACTCAACTTCGGCAGCGCGGGCCGCGTCGACTTCGGCGAGTACCCCGTCGCGGGCGGAGGCGTCGAGCATGGGGCGGGGGGTGGCGTCGAATTCGTCGTGCGCGGTTTTCGCGCGCTCGACGTCGGCTTCGGCATCCCGTACCTTGTCTGCGGTCACCGCGAGTGAGGCGGAGAGACGCTCCCATTCGGCCTGGGCGGCTTCAAGCTGGATCCTGAATCGGGCGAGCTGCTCGGATTGCGCGGCTAAGGCGGCGTCGTACTCCCGCAGGGCGGTGAGCGCGGTGGCGGCATTGGCCTTGGCGGTCTCGAGCGCACCGCGCTTCTCGGCGAGCGCGAACTTGGTCCGCTCGATTTGGGTGGTGACGGTCGCAAGCTTCGTGGCGGCGGCGTCGCGTTCGGCAACCAGTTCGAGGCGGGAGCGTTTCGCGCCGGAGCCACCCCGCAGCACGTACTGGGTGAGCACGTCGCCCGCCCGCGTGACGATCGTGGCGTCCCCCAGCGCAGGGTAGGCGGCACGGGCGGCGTCGAGGTCGTCGGCGATGTGCACTCCGGCCAGCAGCCCGAGCACCCCGCCGGGCGCCTCGACCACGTCGACCGCGGGACGGACACCGGACACAGTGACGACGGCGGGAGCGGCCCCCGAGGCGACGACCACCTCGACGCGACCGAAGTCGCGGTCGGCGGAATGCGCGAGGGCCTCGAACGCGGCCTCACCCGTGTCGGCGAGCACGGCGTCGGCGAGGGAGCCGAGGGCGGCGGCGATGGCCGCCTCGAACCCGGGTTCCACTTTCACGTGCTCCGCAACAAGGCCGCGGATACCCGGGAGCCCTGCGCCCACGAGGGCGCTCGAACCGTCCTTCTGGTCGACGGCCAACGACAGGGCCGAGTTGCGGGCGGCGAGGGCATCCCGTTCCCGTTCGGCGGCGTGCAACTCGTCGCGCAGGGTCTCGATTTCGGCCTGCAGCCCGGCGACGACGGCTTCTGCGGCCTCGTATGCGGCGTCGAGCGACCCGTCGCCCTCCTCGGAGGTGGCGGCTGACGCTTCGAGGGCGACGAACTCGGTGCGCGTGGCATCCCGGCGCTGCTCGGCGGCTTCGAGGGCGTTCTGCTGGCGCAACAGCTCCCCGCGCGCGGCGGCGAGGGTGCTGCGGGCGACGTCGACCCGGGATGCGAGCCCGGCAAGTTCGAGCTCGTGGCGGGAGACGAGCGCGCTCTGGGCCGAAATCTCCTCGTCGAGGGAGTCGAGGGATGCCCGTGCCGTCGCAGTCGCGGCGGCGGCAAGCCCCACCGCTTCCTCCGCCTCGGTCACCCCGGCAGCTAGCCGGTCCGCTTCATCACGGGCCTCCTGCACTGCCGCCTGCGAGATCGTGGTGCCCACGGCGGGGCCGTCGCCCTGCTGGCCGAGGAGTGCGAGCCGCTGGTTGGCGAGCGTGTACAGGCCGCGCAGGCGCTCCTGCGCCGACTCCAGGCCGAAGGCGGTGCGGCGCGCAAGGTCGACGGCGTCACCCACCTGGGCCTGCTCGATGCGGCTCTCACGCAACTTGTTCTGGTCGAGCTGCTCCTGCAGCACGATGCGCTCCGTTTTGCGCTCGGACTCGCTGCGGCTGAAGTTCGTGATGGCGGCGCGGAGCTCGACCACCTCGTCCGCCAGGAGTCGAGCGCGGGCATCCCGCACGATCGAAGCGATGGATGCCGCCTCTTTCGCGATCTCCGCCTGATGACCCAACGGTTTGAGCTGGCGCCGGATCTCGCCCGCGAGGTCGGAGAGGCGCGTGAGGTTGGTCTGCATCGCGTCGAGCTTGCGGAGGGTTTTCTCTTTGCGGCGGCGGTGCTTGAGGATTCCCGCCGCCTCCTCGATGAACCCGCGCCGGTCTTCGGGGGAAGCGTGCAGCACGGCGTCGAGCTGGCCCTGGCCGACGATCACGTGCATTTCGCGGCCGAGGCCGGAGTCGGAGAGCAGCTCCTGCACGTCGAGCAGCCGGCACTGGCTGCCGTTGATGGCGTACTCACTGCCGCCGTTGCGGAACAGGGTTCGGCTGATCGTCACCTCGGCGTACTCGATCGGCAGCGCGCCGTCGGAGTTGTCGATGGTCAGGATGACTTCGGCGCGGCCGAGGGGCCCCTTGGTGGCGGTGCCGGCGAAGATGACGTCTTCCATCTTGCCGCCGCGGAGGGTCTTGGCTCCCTGCTCGCCCATGACCCAGGCAAGGGCATCCACGACATTGGATTTGCCCGACCCGTTGGGGCCGACAACGCAGGTGACGCCCTGCTCGAACGCAAAAGTGGTCGGCTGGGCGAAGGACTTGAACCCCTTGAGGGTCAGGCTCTTCAGGTACAAGACGCCGCCCCTCTTTCGACTCGTGTGCTGCATACACGGTACCCGACGGGCGACGCTAACACTTCGGTCACGCCACCTTGACACGTCGTTTCGGGGATGTACTCTGGTCGGCTGCCCTGCAGCAGGAAGAGATGACTGACATGACAGCTTTCACCATCGACGAGGTCGCGATCCCCGCGAGCCTGGATAGCGCCGATGCCACAGACTTCATCCGCACCATCGAGGTGGGCAATGAGGTCGAAGAGGTCGCCTACGGAACCCGGGGCCTGGCTTACGAGCCCGACGAGGAACTGCCGATGTTCTTCAACCCGCACGAGCCGGAGCGGATGTTCCTGGCCCGCGTCGGCGAGGAGATCGTGGCTCGCGGCCTCTACGAGACGCAGGTCGGTGACGAGGCGGACACCGCCTGGCTCACGGCGCAGGTGCTGCCGGAGTACCGCGGTCGCGGCATCGGCACAGCACTTGCCGAGCGACTCGAGGGGATCGCCCGCGGGGAGGGGAAAGTGAAGGCAATCGTCTACACCCCGATCCCAGAGGCGCCGGGGCCACGGCTTGACTCCCCCACCGGATTTGGGTCGATCCCCGCAGACAACCGTGAGGTGCGGTTCCTGCAGGCCCGCGGGTACCGGCTCGAGCAGGTGGAGCGCGCCAGCCGCCTCGACCTGCCCCTGGAGGGTCTCGACGAGCTCATCGCCGCGGCCCAGCTCCGCAGCGGCCCGGATTACGCGTTGCGCTTCTGGGTCGGCTCGACCCCCGAGCCTTTCCTGGCCGGCATGGCCGTCCTCAACACCCGGATGAGCACCGACGCCCCCAGCGCCGGCCTCGAGGAGCCGGCAGACCCGTGGACGGTCGAGCGGGTCATGGAGGACGACGAGCGATACGAACGGATGCACCCCCGCACCCGCGTTTATGCTGCCGTCGAGCATGTGCCGAGCGGCGAACTCGTCGGGTACACGCACCTGGCGGTGCCACGCCAAGGGCACCGGCTGATCAACCAGTACGCCACTCTCGTGCTGAAGGAGCATCGCGGCCACGCCCTCGGCATGCTGCTGAAGGTGGGCAACCTCGCCCACCTCGAGAGGGTCACGCCGGGGCATCCCGGGGTCATCACGTTCAACGCCGAAGAGAACCGGCACATGCTCGACGTGAACGAGGCGGTCGGTTTCGTGCCGATTGCCGCTGAGAGCGCCTGGCGCAAAGACCTCGCCTGAGCGGTGCCGGATGCACGAAGCCGAGGCACCCGCGGTGGGTGCCTCGGCTTCGACCGGTGCCGGGTCAGCTCGCTTTCAGCGCCTCACGCAGGCTCACTCGCGAACCCATCCGCAGCAGCGAGTTCGTGTAGATCTTGCTCGCCACGGCCATCACGGCAGCGGTGGCCACGACCAGCAGCGCGAGGGCTACGAGCGGCTCCCACCACTGCGCCTCACCGAAGAACAGGCGCACGGGCATCGCGACAGGGGCGCTGAACGGCACGTACGACAGGATCGTCATGATCAGCGAGTTGTCTCCGAAGAAGACCACCCCGAAGTACGGGATCATCACGAGCATCATCGCGGGGGTCATGACCGCGCCGGTGTCTTCCTGCCTCGACACGAGGGCGGCGCCTGCGGCGAAGACGCTCGCCACCAGCACGAAGCCGAACACGAAGAACACGACGAACCAGATCAGCGGTGCGGACAGCAGGTCGAGCAGTTCCCCCTGGCCGGTGACGGCGAGGGCGAGGGATGCCGCGGCCGCGATCGCCGCGGCCGTCCCCACCCCGATGACGGAGTTGCCGAGGATTTTGCCCGCGAGCAGCGCCCGGGCGGGAACCGCGGCGAGCAGGATCTCGACGATGCGCGACTGCTTCTCCTGCACGGTGTTCTGCATGATCGTGGCGCCAGAACCGATGACGGCAAGCATGAACACGATGCCGAAGGCGAGGCCGATGAGCAGCCGCAGGCTCGTGGGTGCCTCCGAGGGGTCGAGCAGGTCGACCGCGGGGCTCACCGAGAGTGCGGCGACGAGGCCTTCGGGGGTCTCATCGAGGGCGATGAGCGAGAAGCCCACGGCGCTGTCGTCGGGAACCAGTGCCGCCTCGACCTCGCCGGAACGCACCAACTCCTCGGCCGCGGCGCGGTCGGTGACCTCGGTCGTGTCGAGGGCATCGGACTCCGCAACCGCGGCGGGAACCGAGCCCACAACGGCGACCGGGATCGCCTCGGCGTCCCGGCCGCCCAGCACACTCGAGAGAATGATGCCACCCATGACGAGTGCGAGGGTGATCACGGTGGAAATGATGAACGCCTTCGCGCGCACCTGGGACAGGATCTCGCGTTCGGCGACCAGCAGCGTGGCACCCCAGGTGCCCAGGCGCTGGTCCTTGGTTGTTGTCGTCGCAGTCATCAGGCTGCCGCCCCCTTCTCGTCCTCATCGGACGCGCTCACCACAATGTCCCTGAAAATCTCACCGAGCGTCGGGCGCACCGGGCGGTAGCTCAGCACCGTGCCGCGCTCGACCGCGCCGCGCAGCACCGTGTCGGCCGCCGCCGGTTCCGCGTCGAACAGCACCGTGGTGCCCGCAAGTTCTTCAACGGTGATTCCCGGGATACCGCGCACCCAGCCCACGTCGCCGCTGGTTTCCAGGGCCCACCGGGTGCCGGAGTACTGCTCGCGCAGCGCCTCGCGCTCCCCCGCCGCCTTCACCTGGCCGCCCGCAATGATCACGAGGTCATCGCACAGCCGCTCCACCACGTCGAGCTGGTGCGAGGAGAACAGCACCGGCACACCCCGCGCCGCGTGCTCCGCGATGACCGCGACCACTTCATCCACCGCCAGCGGGTCGAGGCCCGAGAACGGTTCATCCATGATCAGCACGTCGGGGTCGTGGACAAGGGCCGCGGCCACCTGCACCCGCTGCTGGTTGCCCAGCGACAGGGCTTCGAGCTTGTCGCGGCGGCGCTCGATGAGGCCAAGGCGCTCGAGCAGGTCGTCGCCGCGCTGCTTCGCGGTCACCTTGTCGATGCCGTGCAGCCGCGCGAGGTAGGTCAGCTGATCGCCGATCTCCATCTTTGGGTAGAGCCCGCGCTCCTCGGGCATGTAGCCGAAGCCGTGCAGGGCTGACTCGCCCACGGGTGCGCCGTCGAGGGTGACCGAGCCGGAGTCGGGCTTGAGCACCCCGAGGATCATCCGCATCGTAGTGGTCTTGCCAGCACCGTTGCCACCGACGAACCCGGTGAGGCGCCCCCGCCCCACATCGAAACTGACATCGTCGACGACGCGACGGCTGCCGAAGCTGCGGGTGATGTTCCGCACGCTGAGCATGTGACCTCCTGGACTGGAACCGAATGGATGCCTCAACGCTACGAACCCGCGCGGGGCGGCACCTCCCACCCCGGGGTGAACCCGCGCCCTCCTCCCTGCGGCGGAGGAAGCCCCGACGGAGCAGCTCAGCCCACGATGCCCGAGCGGTAGGCGTAGGCGACGGCCTGCACCCGGTCGCGCAGCGACAGTTTCATGAGCACGTTCGACACGTGCGTCTTCACCGTCGCCCGCCCGATGACCAACTCTTCGGCGATCTCGTCGTTGGAGAGGCCCTGCGCCATCAGCCGGAGCACCTCGACCTCGCGCTCGGTGAGCTGC
>JBIITJ010000063.1:0-14090 GCA_044340535.1 Rhodoglobus sp. | reverse complement strand
GTCCGTAAACGTCCAGAGATAGACTGAGCCCCAGACGGCAACTGCCGCCTGGGGCTCAGAAAATCACTGGCCTCGGAAACCGGAAGTACGGTCCCGAAGACCTCCCCGGAATCAGACGCCGAAGTACAGCTCGTACTCGAACGGGTGCGGGCGCTGGGCGGCGGGGATGATCTCCGCGCTGCGCTTGTAGCTGATCCAGGTGTCGATGAGGTCCTGGGTGAACACGTTGCCTTCGGTGAGGAAGTCGTGGTCGGCCTCGAGGGCGTCCAGTGCCTCGGCGAGCGAGCCGGGAACCTGCGGGATGAGCTTGGCTTCCTCGGGGGGCAGCTCGTACAGGTCCTTGTCGACGGGCTCGTGCGGCTCGATCTTGTTCTTGATGCCGTCGAGACCAGCCATCAGCTGCGCGGCGAACGCGAGGTACGGGTTGCCGGAAGCGTCGGGCGCGCGGAACTCGATGCGCTTTGCCTTCGGGTTGGTGCCCGTGATCGGGATGCGGATCGACGCCGAGCGGTTACCGGCCGAGTACACCAGGTTGACGGGCGCCTCGAAACCGGGCACGAGGCGGCGGTACGAGTTGAGCGTCGGGTTGGTGAACGCGAGAACCGAAGGGGCGTGCTTGAGCAGGCCACCGATGTACCAGCGGGCGATGTCGCTGAGGCCGCCGTAGCCCTTCTCGTCGTAGAACAGCGGTTCTGAGCCGTTCCAGAGTGACTGGTGGGTGTGCATCCCCGAACCGTTGTCGCCGAACAGCGGCTTCGGCATGAAGGTGGCAACCTTGCCCCACTCGAGCGCGGTGTTCTTGACGATGTACTTGAACTTCAGGATGTCGTCTGCCGCGTGCACCATCGTGTCGAAGCGGTAGTTGATCTCCGCCTGGCCGCCGGTGCCGACCTCGTGGTGGGCGCGCTCGAGGATCAGGCCAGCGTCGATCAGCTTGAGGCTGATGTCGTCACGCAGGTCGGCCTGCTTGTCGACGGGGGAGACGGGGAAGTAGCCGCCCTTGTACGGGGTCTTGTTGGCGAGGTTGCCGCCCTCCTCGACGCGGCCGGTGTTCCAGGCGCCCTCGTCGGAGTCGACCGAGTAGAAGCTGGAGTTCTGCTTCACCTCGTAACGCACGTCGTCGAAGATGTAAAACTCGGCCTCGGGGGCGAAGTATGCGGTGTCGGCGATGCCGGTCGAGGCGAGGTATTTCTCGGCCTTCTTGGCGACCTGGCGCGGGTCCTTGCCGTAGATCTCGCCGTTGCGCGGGTTGTAGATGTCGAAGACCATGATGAGCGTGCGCTCGGTGCGGAACGGGTCCACGTAGGCAGTCGTCACGTCCGGGATGAGCTGCATGTCGGATTCGTGGATGTTCGCGAAGCCGCGGATCGACGAGCCGTCGAACAGCTGGCCGACCGAGAAGAACTCCTCGTCCACGGTGGAGGCCGGGATGTTGAAGTGCTGCTGCACGCCGGGAAGATCGGTGAAGCGGATGTCGAGGAACTTGACGTCAGTGTCCTTGATGAACTTCAGGACCTCGGAAGAGTCTGTGAACATAGGGGAACTCCAGGGCTTGGTATCGACTGCAAGCGCAGCCTCTCCGAGGTTAGGGGAGCGGGATTTCGCAAGCGTTCCGCAATTGTTTCCGGCAGGTTACGCGGGATGCCCGGGGCTAAGATCGTGGGGTGGCAGGCACCCCGACATCACCCTCGGGCTGGCCAGGACAGCGGCTGGGGCTACCCGCATCGGGACCGCGATCGGTGGCCCGCCCCGGGCGTCGGATCATCGCGATCGCCATCGACTGGGCCGCTGCCGTCGTGATCTCGATCGCGTTCTTCCAGTACGACAGCTGGGCGACCCTCACCGTGTTCGCGGTGGCGCAGGTCGTGCTCATCCTGACCGCAGGGGGCAGCGCCGGGCACCTGCTGCTCGGCATGCGCGTCGTTCCCGTGGCGGGCGGCTACCTGGGCTGGTGGCGCCCCATCACGCGCACCCTGCTGCTGTGCCTCGTCATCCCCGCGGTGATCTGGGACGCCGACCAGCGCGGCATGCACGACCGGCTGTCAGGCACGGTCCTCGTCAGGCGTTAGTGCGGGAAGGCGCTAGCGCGGGCGCGGGGCCCTCGCCTTGAGCGGGTCCATGCCCTTGGGGATCGGCAGCCCGTTGCGCCCGAGCGAGTTGAGACGGTTCGAGACCGCGAGGATCTCGGGCTTGCGCAGCGCAGTCTTGAGCGAGCGCAGCTTGACCGGCAGCTTGTAGAGCGGCGTGGACTCGGCATCCGGCCCCACGTACACGAAGGTGACCGGCACGTTCGGGAGGATGCGCGTGATGTTCTTGCGCTCACTGTCGAGCATGTGCTGGGTGCGGCTGCGCGGGCCTTCGCCGATCAGGGCCACGCCCCCACGCCCCACGGCGCGGTAGACAGCATCCTGTGTTTTGGGGCTGACGGCGACGGGCATTTCGCTGGCCGTCCAGCCGCGCCGCAGCGAACTCTTCAACACGGCACCCACGGCGCCGGGCTGGCCAGCGATCTGCGAGTAGGCGGCGCGCTCGGCGCGACGGCCGAGCACGATGAGGAAGACGAGCACACCACCGAGAACACCGGCGATGATGTACAGCACGAGGAAAACAACCTGGCCAGCCGACAGCAGGAGCCCGAGCACCAGGCCGGCAAGAATCGGGAGCAGGAACGCCAGCACGAGGAACCAGATCGCGAGTTTGTCGTACCTGATGGTCATCGTGAAGACCTGGTACATCTGCTTCAGGCGGCCGGGCTCCTTGGGAGCTGTGGGCGGCTGGGGGGTCGTGGTGCGTGCCATGAACCTAGGATACGGCCTGAGCGAAGCTGAGACTTGCGTCAGCCAGGTGCTTGAGTGGCTCCGGGATGCTTCGGCCCTTGCCCACCATCGATCGCGCCCACAGCCTCCCGGCCCGGTAGCTCGACCGCACGAGCGGCCCCGCGAGCACCCCGAGGAATCCGATCTCTTCGGCCTCGGCAGCGAACCCGAGAAACTCCTCGGGTTTCACCCAGCGTGCGACCGGGAGGTGGCGGGGAGTCGGCCGCAGGTATTGGGTGATGGTGATGATGTCGGTCCCGGCATCGTGCAGGTCCCGGAGCGCCTGGCTCACTTCGTGCGGCTCCTCGCCCATGCCGAGGATGAGGTTTGACTTGGTGATGAGGCCCGCGGCCCGCGCCTGCGTGATGACGTCGAGGGAGCGCTCGTAGCGGAAGGCCGGACGGATCCGCTTGAAGATCCTCGGGACGGTCTCCACGTTGTGGGCGAACACCTCCGGCCGGGAATCGAACACGACCTGCAGCAGCTCGGGGTTGCCCGAGAAGTCGGTCGCCAGAATCTCCACGCCGGTGCCGGGGTTGTGCTCGTGGATTTGCCTGACGGTCTCCGCGTGCAGCCAGGCACCCTCGTCAGGCAGGTCATCCCGGGCGACACCCGTGACGGTGGCGTACCTCAAGTTCATGGCGCTGACGGACTCGGCGACCCTCCGCGGTTCGTCGGTGTCGTAGTCGGCGGGCTTGCCCGTGTCGATCTGGCAGAAATCGCAGCGCCGGGTGCACTGGCTGCCGCCGATGAGGAACGTGGCCTCCCGGTCTTCCCAGCACTCGTAAATGTTGGGGCAGCCGGCTTCCTGGCACACGGTGTGCAGGTTCTCGTCCTTCACCAGCGCCTGGAGCTGCTGGTATTCCGGCCCCATCCGGGCGACGGTCTTGATCCACGCGGGTTTGCGTTCGATGGGTGTTTCGGCGTTGCGCACTTCGAGGCGCAGCAGTTTGCGGTCGCCGAGGTCGTGGCTCATCGCGCCATCACCAGGCTGGTGACGAATTCGGCCTGCAGCAGCGGGATGACCTCCGCCGGCGTCACCACGCGGCCCAACTCCCGGGAGATCGAGGTGACCCCGGCATCGTCGAGCCCGCACGCCACGATCTTCTCGTACGCATCGAAGGAGTTGTTGCAGTTGAGCGAGAAGCCGTGCATGGTCACCCCGTGTGAGACCCGGATCCCGATCGCCGCGATCTTGTCGGTGCCCCGCATCCACACTCCTGATCGGCCGGCGACGCGATCGGCCTCCACGCCGAGGCGCGCAAGCACGCTGATCAGGATGCCTTCGAGTCGCCGGACGTAGCTGACGACGTCGACGGGTTCTTCGAGCCGCAGGATGGGGTACCCCACGAGCTGGCCCGGCCCGTGCCAGGTGATTCGGCCGCCCCGGTCGACCTCGATGACGGGTGTCCCGTCAGTCGGTAGCTCAGAGGGTTCGGTGCGCTTGCCCGCCGTGTACACGGAGGGGTGCTCGAGGAGGATGACCGTCTGCGGCGAAAGCCCGCTCACGACGGCCTGATGGGTTGCGCGCTGAAGCTCAAGGGCTTCGACATAGTCCACGGAGTTGGCGCTTAGCCCCGCGACGACAAAGTCGACCACGGCTTGATACTACGTCTCCTCCCGGGTTTGCAGCGACACGCGCTTCCCACCGAGGCTGCGGGATGCCCGCGAGGGGGCATCCCGCAGGCGAGCATGAACCCATGGCCAACGACATGCTGGGCGGGTATCGCGTGGTCCGCAAACTCGGCGAGGGAGCCCGAGCGGAGCTGTTCCTCGCCCATCCGGCAGCGTCCTATCCGGCTCCAGACCCGACACACGCGGGGTCTGCGGCCGCTCCCGTCGTCCTCAAAGTGGCGCGGGCCGGCACACCGGACACGAGCACACTCGCCGAGATCGAGGCCCTCTCGCGCGCCGCGGGGGAGCATGTCGTTGGGCTCGTCGATGTGCTCACTGATCGCGACCGCACGCCGGTCCTTGCGCTGCAGCGGCTGCCAGGCGGTTCGCTGGCCCGCCTGTTGCGCGACCGGGAGAGGCTGGCGATGGGCGAGGCGATCACCATCCTCGCGCCGCTTGCGGATGCCGTGGACCGAGCTCACCGGTCGGGAGTCGTGCACGGCAGCCTGCGTGCCGAGGCGGTGCTCTTCGACGGGGCGGGTGCGCCGGTCCTGGCGTGCTTCGGGCGGGCATCCCTCATCGAGCCCGGACTGCCGCCCGCCGCTCTCGAGGCCGAGGTCGGCGTGGTTGCCGACATCCGCGCCTTCGGCAATCTCGCCGCGGTGGTGCTGGGTCTTGTGCCGGGTGCAGGTGCGCCGCGGGACGCTCGTGACGCCGTGCTCGCCTCGCTTGCGGTGCCCGGGGGCCTGCGTGAGTTCGGCGCGAAGGTATTCGAGCTGGGGGAGCCGAGTCCGGTGCTGCTCGGCGCATCCACTGGTGCTGACCCCGCCGTTCCGGCACGGGTGCCCCTCGATGCCTCGGGCGACCTGCCGGAGCGGCCCTCGACCTCGGTGGCAGCGGGGGAGGAGCTGCCCCGTCTGCGGCCCGGCCTCGCGAGGTCAACGGTGCTTGCTCTCGGGCTGCCCGGGTGGATCGATCGGCTCGTGCCCCCTCGCGCCCAAGAGCTGGTGGCGAAGGCGCGGGCCAGGGTGCCGAACGGCCTGCCAGGCATCGCAGCGGCGGGGGCTACGGTCGCTCGAACGGTGCGACCCAGGGTGTGGATCATGGCGGGGGCTGTTGCCGTTGCGCTGCTCGCCGCGCTCGTCCTAGTGCCGCAGGGGGATGGCGGTTCGCCCGACCCGGCCGAGGCCGGAGTGGCGAACGAGGGCCCGGCAAGCGATGGTGTCGAGGGCAACCCGGACTATACCGAGGTCGCCGACGATCCGGTGGCGGGAGATGATCCGCTCGCCGCCCTGACCCAACTCCTCCGGCTAAGGGAGCAATGCCTCATCGACCTGTCCGTGCTGTGCCTCGACGCGGTCGGCCAGGCCGGCTCGGCAGCGCTCGCCTCCGACATCGACCAGGTCACCGAGATCCGGGCGGGTGCCGAACTGCCGTCGACGATCGTGGTGACGCCCGCCGCAATGGAACTGGTCGAGCGACTGGGCGACTCGGCAATCGTGAATCTTGGCCCTGACAGCAAACCGGCCTCGGTCCTTCTGATGAAGGGCGAGGCCGGTTGGCGAATCAGGGATTACCTGGAGGAGTGATCCGTGCGGGGTGTAGCGGGACTCAAATGCCGAGCTTGGCGGCGAAGTCGCCACCCTCGAGACGGTCCTTGACCGCAACGAGGAAGCGCGCGGCGTCTGCACCGTCAACGATGCGGTGGTCGTAGCTCAGGGCGAGGTAGACCATCGAACGGATGGCGATCGCGTCGCCGCCGGCGTCGCTGACAACAACCGGCTTCTTCGCGACGATGCCGGTACCGAGGATCGCCGACTGGGGCAGGAACACGATCGGGGTGTCGAACAGCGCTCCACGCGAGCCCGTGTTCGTGAGCGTGAACGTGCCACCGGCGAGCTCGTCGGGCTTGAGCTTGTTGTCGCGGGTGCGGCCTGCGAGGTCGGCGATCTGCGTGGCGAAGCCTGCGAGGTCGAGAGTCGAGGCATCCCGGATCACGGGGGTCAGCAGGCCACGCTCGGTGTCGACCGCGATGCTGATGTTCTCGTGGGGCGGGTACACGATGCTGTCGCCTTCGATCGTCGCGTTGATGATCGGGTAGGCGGTGAGCGCTTCGGCCGCGGCGAGTGCGAAGAACGGCAGGAACGACAACTTCACACCGGTCTTGGCGTGGAAGTCGGCCTTAACCTTGTCGCGGAACTGCGCGACCAGCGTGACGTCGACCTCGACCACCGAGGTGAGCTGGGCGGAGGACTGCATCGAGATGACGGCACGCTCGGCGATGACCTTGCGCAGGCGCGACATGGGAACCGTGGTGCCGCGCAGCGCGGAAACCTCGAGCTGCTTGGCAGGGGCCGCGGGGGCCGAGCCGGGCGCTGTTGCGGCGGGCGAGGCGTCCAGCACGTCCTGTTTGCGGATGCGGCCGCCGACACCGGTACCCGTGAGGGTGCCCAGGTCGATGCCGCGCTCGTTCGCGAGCTTGCGGACGAGCGGGGTGACGTAGCCGGCGTGCGATTCGGCGCCAGAGTCCGGTGCGGGCTGCGCGGCAGGGGCAGCCGGTGCTGCAGGAGCAGCCGGAGCCGCGGGGGCTGCCGGGGCCGGCGGTGCTGCCGGGGCGGGAGCTTCTGGAGCGGGAGCCGCGGGGGCCGGGTCCACGGCAACAGCGGGCGCGGGGGCTGCCGCGGGCGCCTCTTCAGCGGGCGCCGGTGCGTCGGTGGAAGGAACTTCGGCGGCCGGTGCGGCGGGAGCGGGCTCTGCGGGTGCAGGCTCGGCCGGAGCTGCAGGCTCAGGAGCAGCAGCTGGCTCGGGTGCTGCGGCGGGTGCCTCGGCCGGAGCCTCAGACCCAGCGCCCGAACCGTCGCCGATCCGAACGAGCGCGGTGCCAACTTCGACCGTTTCATCCTCGGCAACGAGGATCTCTTCGATCACTCCGGCGACAGGCGAGGGGATCTCGGTGTCGACCTTGTCGGTGGATACCTCGAGCAGCGGCTCGTCCACCTCGACCCGGTCGCCGACCTGCTTGAGCCAGCGGGTAACCGTACCCTCGGTGACACTCTCACCGAGTGCCGGAAGGTTGACGGATTCGCTCATCTGTGATGCTCCTTATATAACACGTGGTCTGAACAGCTTAGTTACGCGATCAGATCGCGTGGAGGGGCTTGCCCGCAAGGGCGAGGAATGCTTCGCCGAGCGCTTCGTTCTGGGTGGGGTGGGCGTGGAGAAGCGGCGCGATGTCTTCGGGGTATGCCTCCCAGTTGACCGCGAGCTGCGCTTCACCAATCAGTTCACCGACGCGCGCGCCGATCATGTGCACGCCGACGACGGGGCCGTCGTTGACACGGACCACCTTGACGTTGCCGGAGGTGCCGATGATGTGGCTCTTGCCGTTGCCGGCCAGGTTGTAGTCGTAGGACGAGATCTTGTCGGCGCCGTACTTCTCGGCAGCCTTGGCCTCAGACAGGCCGACCGAAGCGACCTCGGGGTCGCTGTAGGTGACCTTGGGGATGTTGACATCCTCGATCACGACGGGCTTCAGGCCCGCGATCTCCTCGGCGACAAAAATCCCCTGCTGGAAACCGCGGTGCGCCAGCTGCAAGCCGGGCACGATGTCTCCAACCGCATAGACGCCGGGGATGTTGGTGGCGAGGCGCTCGTCGGTGATGACGAAGCCACGGTCCATCGTGATGCCGACCTCCTCGTATCCGAGGTTCGCCGTCATCGGGCCGCGACCGACCGCGACGAGCAGCAGCTCGCCCTCGAAGGTCTTGCCGTCTTCGAGCGTGACGACGACGCCCTGGTCGTTCTGGGTCACGCCCTGGAAGCGAACGCCGAGGTTGAACTCGATACCGCGCTTGCGGAAGGCCCGCTCGAACTGCTTGCTGATGGCCTCGTCTTCGTTGGGCACGAGGTGGGGCAGCGCTTCGATGATGGTGACCTCGGCGCCCCAGCTCTTCCAGACGCTGGAGAACTCGACACCGATGACGCCGCCACCGAGGACGATGACCTTCTTCGGGATGAAGTCAAGCTCGAGTGCCTGCTCTGAGGTGATGACCCGGCCACCGATCTCGAGGCCCGGCAGTGTGCGCGAGTATGAGCCCGTCGCGAGGATGACGTTTTTGCCGGTCACCGTGTCGTCGCCGACCTGGACGGTCGTGGGGGAGATGAGCTTGCCTGCACCCTCGATAGTGGTGATCTTGCGGGCCTTGATGAGGCCCTGCAGGCCCTTGTACTTGCTCGAGACCACTTCCTGGCGGTACGCGGTGACGGCGGCAATGTCGACACCCCCGAAGGTGGAGTTCACACCGTACTTGGCCGACTCGCGCGTCACATCGGCGACCTCGGCGGAGTGCAGGAGCGCCTTGGTGGGGATGCAGCCCACGTGCAGGCAGGTGCCGCCCACCTTGTTCTTCTCGATGAGGCCGACCGTCAGGCCGAGCTGGCTGGCACGCAGCGCTGCTGCGTAACCACCACTTCCGCCTCCGAGTACGACAAGGTCAAAAGTGTGCTCAGCCAAAATCCAGCAACTCCTCTGTAAAGGATCTGTCCCTATGACAAGGACCGGTGCTCCCGGCGCGCTATGGGTGTGGTGGCGGCCGGATCGGGCGGTGAATAATCCGCCTCAAGAAGACTACTACGGGCGGGAAAAATCCTCTGACAGTTCGATGAGCGCGCGCACCGCAACACCGGTCGGTCCTTTGCCGGTGAAGCCCCATCCGGCCGCGCCGTTGTTGGCGGCACCGGCGATGTCGAGGTGTGCCCACGGGATGAGTCCTCCCTCGCCACCCTCGCGAGTGCCGATGAAGTCCTTGAGGAAGGCAGCGGCGATCATCATGCCGCCCGCCGTATTGCCCGGCTTGATGTTGGCAATGTCGGCGATGTCGGATGCCAGCAGCGGTCGCAGCTCGGCGGCAATGGGCATGTGCCACAGGGTTTCGCCGACGCGGGAGCCCGCGGCGACAACGCGACCGGCCAGCTCGCTGTCGCCCATGGTGGCCACATAGCGAGTTCCCATCGCGACGGAGGCGGCACCGGTGAGGGTGGCGACGTCGATGATCGCGTCGGGCTGCTCTTCGCTCGCCGCCACGAGTCCATCGGCGAGCACCAGGCGCCCTTCGGCGTCGGTGTTGAGCACCTCAACGGTCTTGCCGCCCCTGATAGTGATGACGTCATTGGGGCGCAGCGCCGAACCCGACGGCAGGTTCTCGGCGATACACAACCAGGCCGTGACACGCACCGGGAGGGCCAGCCGGGCCACGGCGAGCGTGACGGCGAGCACGGTGGCGGCACCGGTCATGTCGTACTTCATGCCGATCATCGAGGTCGGCGGCTTAAGCGAGAGGCCACCCGAGTCGAACGTGATGCCTTTACCCACGAGCGCGAGGTGGCGCGCAGCGCCAGCAGGGGAGTAGCTCACCTTGACCAGTCGCGGCGGGCGGGCAGAGCCCTGCCCCACCCCGAGAATGCCCCCGAAGCCGCCCTCGGTGAGTTCGCTCTCGGTGAGTACCTCGACCGTGACATCCTCGCCCGCGGCAAGCTCCCGGGCCGCCGCGGCGAACGACTCGGGGTACAGGTCGCTGGGCGGGGTGTTAACCAGGTCGCGCACGGTGTGCACGGCCTCGGCGACAATACGGGCGCGCTCGATGAGGGCCGAGCCGTCCCCGCTCGTGGCAACGGTGATCGTTGTGGCGGGGCGGCCCGCGTCGACAGGAGCCGAGCGATACCTGGTGAAGGCATAGGCGCCGAGCGCCGCGCCTTCGAGCACGGCAAGGACGTCGTCGTCGGAGGCGGTGGGCAGGGCGAAGACCAGTGACTGGATGCCGCGCAGCTGGCGCGCCGCCGAGCCCGCGGCGTACCGCAGCGTGTCGGTATCCACCTCGGCACCGCCCAGCCCGATGAGCGCAATGCTCTCGGTTGCGCCAGCGGAGCCCGGTAGCCGCCGCAGTTCGTCAACGCCGCCGGTGACACCGATCGCCGAAAGGCCCAGCTGCAGTTCGGCGAACGCCGGCTCATCGCTTGCGAGCCGCGGCCCATCGTCGGTCTTGTGCACGCCGAGCACGAGAACATCGCCCTCGATCTCGAGCAGGGGGTGGGATGAGGTCGCGAGGGTCGGCACAGTCATCCGGCAAGCGTACCGAGCGTGTTCGCTCTGGGCTTCACGCCCGCGCCCTCCATTGCCCGGTTGCGTCGGTGGCGCGGGATTAGGGTTGGATCATGCGTGATCCGGCCAGCCTGTACGAGCTCTCGATGGACGTCGCGGAGGTGCCCCGCGGCCTGCCCCTGCTTGCCGCCCTGACCGGGTTTGCGGATGCGGGTTCCGCCGTCACCCAGTTGAGCGAGTACCTCCTCGACACGCTGGAGCACGAGGTGGTTGTCGCCTTCGACAACGACGAACTGCTCGACTACCGCGCCCGCCGCCCCACCATCTATTTCGACCAGGACCACGTCAGCGAGTACCGCCCCGCGAAGCTTGCCGTGTACCTCATGAAGGACGAGCTCGAGCAGCCGTTCCTGCTGCTGACCGGCTACGAGCCCGACTTCCAGTGGGACCGCTTCACCGCGGCAGTGCTGCAGCTCATCGACAGCCTGGGCGTCACGACAACAACCTGGGTGCACGCGATCCCCATGCCCGTCCCGCACACGCGCTCGGTTGGCGTGACGGTCAGTGGCAACCGCACCGAGCTCACCGAGGCCATGTCGGTCTGGCGACCGCAGACCCAGGCTCCGGCAAATGCACTCCACCTCATCGAGTACCGTTTGCAGGAACTGGGGCACCCGACCACCGGTTTCGTCCTGCTGATCCCGCATTACCTCGCCGACACCGAGTACCCGGCGGCGGCGGTGACCGCCCTGGAGAGCATCAGCGCCGCGACGGGTCTGATTTTCCCGACCGACCGGCTTCGCGAGGAGAACCGCGAGTTCGTGGCGAAGATCGACAGCCAGGTTGCTGGCAACCAGGAGCTCGCGAAGCTCGTCGGCACGCTCGAGGAGCGGCACGACAGCTATATGGAGGACAACCCGCTGCGCTCACCGCTGACCGATATTGACGGTGAGCTGCCGAGCGCGGACGAGATCGCCGCCGAGCTCCAGAACTTCCTGGCGATCCGTCGCAACGGCGACGACGAGCCGCTGCTGTAGCGGCCGGGACGGGACGAGGTTCCGGCGGCCTAACATGAGGGGCGATGAACTCTCGACGCTCCTGGCTGGTGTATGGCATCGGCCTGTTCGCGTACATCGTGGCGGTCACCCAGCGCAGCTCTCTCGGCGTCGCGGCTGTCGAGGCCACTGATCGCTTTGGTATTGCCGCGACGGCACTGTCCTCGCTCGCGGTCGTCCAGTTACTCGTCTATGCGGTGCTGCAGATCCCGGTGGGCGTGATGCTCGATCGGGCCGGGCCGAAAACGCTCATCGCCGTCGGCGCAACCCTCATGGCCGCGGGCCAACTGACGCTGGCGCTGTCAGAGACCCTGGGCGTGGCGGCCATTGCCCGGATGCTCGTGGGTGCGGGCGACGCGATGACCTTCATCTCGGTCATCCGGCTGTGCTCGTCGTGGTTCTCGGGGAAGACGCTGCCGCTGGTATCCCAGCTCACCGCGACCATTGGCGCCTTCGGCCAGGTGCTCTCGGCCTTCCCCTTCGCAATAGCCCTGCACACCTGGGGCTGGACACCCGCCTACCTTTCCGCGGCGGGACTCGGTGTCCTTTCGGCCGTGCTCGTGCTCGTCTTCCTCTCGAGTGCGCCGGTCGAGCACGACCCCACGCCTGGCGAGCTGCGGCGGGAGCGGCAGACCTGGGCGATGTCGTTGCGCCATCTCGTCGAGAGTCTCGCCCGCCCGGGAACACAACTGGGCTTCTGGTCGCACTTCGTCACCCAGTCCTCGGGAAACATGCTCACCCTGTTGTGGGGTTTCCCCTTCCTCTCGGTGGGCCTCGGCTACGGGCCTACCGTGGCGGCCGGGCTGCTGAGCCTCGTGGTGGTGTGTGCCGCGGTCACCGGCCCGGTCATGGGCCTCCTGAGCGCCAGGTACCCACTGCGCCGAAGCAACATCGTGCTGCTCATCGTGGTCGCGATGGGCCTGTCCTGGGCGCTACTGCTGGCCTGGCCGGGTCAGCCACCGCTGTGGGTCGTCGTGCTCATGCTCGTGACGACGGCGACGGGTGGCCCGGGGTCGATCATCGGCTTCGACTTCGCCCGCACATTCAACCCCGCCCGCGCCCTCGGATCCGCCACCGGCGTCGTCAACGCCGGCGGCTTCCTCGCCACCTTCACGATGATGTTCCTGATCGGTGTGGTGCTCGACCTGATCGACCGTGGTCGCGGGGGCTCAGGCATCCCGGAGCAGTTGTATTCGCTCGACTCTTTTCGCTACGCGTTCCTGGTGCAGTACCTGGTCGTAGGCGCGGGGGTCGGTTTGCTGCTGCATGCGCGCCGACGTACCCGGCGACTGCTGCACGACGAAGAGGGAATAGAGGTGGCCCCATTGTGGGTTTCACTCAGCAGGGCCTGGCGGCGCAAGCGCGCGTGAGCTTGGCCGGAGAAGTGCCGCTTGTCAAGTGCCCGGCACGAAGCGTGCAATAATTGGGGTACGAGACCCGGTCTTGTCTATTGGTTCACCATCCCTACTGGCGTGTGGTTGAGCAGGACTTGACATGGGTCTTAGTACTGCCCGAAAACCCCTGGAAGGTGTTCTAATGGCAACCCGAACGAAGGCTGCGCCCGCAGCCGCAACGACCGCAGCGGCGACGTCGACGAAGACGGCAACCCGCCCCGCCGGTACCAAGGATGACGCGGCTCTCGACGAGACTGCTGCCGCAGCCGCGAAGAAGGCTGCCCCCGCGAAGAAGGCCGCTGCAACGAAGCCAGCGGCATCCGCCGCCAAGGCGAAGGCTCCCGCCAAGAAAGCTACGACGGGTGATGAGCCCGACGAGGTGCTGGACGTCGACCCCGCCGAGGTCGACGAGGTTGACGACGACGAGGTAGAAGTTGCCGTTGTCGTGGCTGACGTTGAGGTCGACGCTGACGCCGACGAGGCGAAGGACGATTCAGACGACGACGACGATGACGACGAGAAGTCGACGTCCAAGGACGAGGAGCTGCCAACGGGCGCGCTCGTGTTGTCGCTGGTGGACGACGAAGACGAGGTTCCGGTCTATTCAGCCGCGATCACCGGCGCAACCGCTGACCCCGTCAAGGACTACCTGAAGCAGATCGGTAAGGTCGCGCTGCTGAACGCGGCCGAAGAGGTCGAACTCGCCATGCGCATCGAGGCCGGGCTGTTCGCGGAAGACAAGCTATCGACGATGTCGGCGGCAGAGCTCCGCTCCACGCTCGGTCGCGAGCTGCAGTGGGTCGCGAAGGACGGGCAGCGGGCCAAGAGCCACCTGCTCGGTGCCAACCTGCGCCTCGTTGTCTCCCTCGCCAAGCGTTACACCGGTCGCGGCATGCAGTTCCTCGACCTGATCCAGGAAGGCAACCTGGGCCTCATCCGTGCCGTCGAGAAGTTCGACTACACCAAAGGCTTCAAGTTCTCGACCTATGCGACCTGGTGGATTCGCCAGGCAATCACCCGCGCCATGGCCGACCAGGCCCGCACCATCCGCATCCCGGTGCACATGGTCGAGGTCATCAACAAGCTCGCCCGCGTCCAGCGGCAGATGCTGCAG
>JBIITJ010000062.1:0-14489 GCA_044340535.1 Rhodoglobus sp. | reverse complement strand
TGGTCTCGGGGTGCAGGCGCTCGCGGTGCACACGTGCTTTCCGGTCGAACTGCGCCACCGTCAACTTCGCCGCGAACGGCACCAGTGTTTCCTCAAAGGCGGCAACCGCCCCGGTGGGGATTGTGCGGGCGTGATCAACCAACGACCGCGTGTGCCTCCAGGTGATCGCCCCCGAACTGAGCGCCTCAAACGTGACAGGCAGTTGCTCGAGCAGCATCTGGCTATCGGCCACGAGTGACTCCGCCGTGCGTTCCGGGATCCGCAACGCACACGCCAACTCCGTCACCACCGTCCGCCGCGCCCGCACCGCAGCGTTCCAGCCCCGATCGGAGTCCCGAGTCGAGTCATCCGCAGCTGACTCCATCAGCTCGGACCACTGCCTGGCCTGATCAATGAGTTCCGCCTTATGGGCGGCGATGGAGGCTTGCATCCGATCCAACTGCGCGATGCCGTCGATGAGCCCACCCAAGGTGTCAGCCATCAACGCATACAGCGACGAGTCGGCAACGCCAACAGCGTCACTCGTATCGGTCGCTGCCTCGAACTTCATGCTCCAAGACAACCACCCACCACCGACATTACATTCGAACGTGTGTTCGACACAGGCGGATATACGATGCAACCCATGGGCGAGAGTTTCGAGACCGACCTGGGTGATGGCTACAAGCTGGCCCTCCGAACCCCTGCAGGCGTCGACGGCATGCATCGCCTGATCGAACGGAACCTGGATCGGTTGCGACCCTGGGAACCGTGGGCACAGGGCGAGCAGACCAGGGAAGCCCTCGCCGCATTCACACAGTCGCAACTGGACCAATTCGCCAGCGGCACGCTGCTGCCCGTGGTGATCCTTCGCGGCGATGAGCCGATCGGTGCCGCCTCACTGAAGATCGACAGCTACCTCGCGACAGCCGAACTGGGCTACTGGATCGATCGTGACGCCGAAGGCCAGGGCATCACCTTTCGGGCCTGCTCGGCACTGGTGGACCATGCGATCAACATCGGGATGCGACGATTGGAACTTCGGACGGCGATACTCAACGAGCGCAGCTGCCGACTCGCCGAGCGCCTCGGCTTCGAGCGCGAAGGCATCCTGAGGAGCGCTCTCCCCATCGGGGATACCCGACTCGACGTTGCCCTCTACGGTCGTGTCATCGAACCGCGGTAGCAACAACCTCGTAGTGGTCAACGACAGGGAACGGCTCGTAGAAGTGGTGGAGCAGTTCGCGCCAACGACCGTACTCGGCCGACCCGCGGAAGCCCTCGGTGTGGTCCTCGAGGGTCGCCCACTCCACGAGTAGCAGATAGGTATTCGGCTGCTCGATCGACCGCGACAGGGTCAGCCCACCGAAGCCGGGCATCGCCGAAATGATCGCCTTGGCTTCGGCGAAAGCCGCCTCGAACGCCTCCTCCCGGCCGGGGATTACCGGCAGGACGGCGTGTTCGGTGATCAGTCGTCTGCCGCTTCTTCTTCGGCCCACTTACGGGCGCGCTCTGCGACGATCTCCGGTGCGCGCGCCGCCTCATCCCGAGTCTCGAAGGGGCCGTAACGATCGACGCCCAACGACTGCGGGCCTTCCTCGACGTCACCGGTCTTGTTGTTGTACCACCACTGCGTCATCCCGAACCTCCGGTTACTCGACGGTAGACTCAACACTATGCCTCGGGACGAACAGGGACACCTCGTCCCAGGCCGCATCTCTCCCGCCCGCCCCGTGCCCGCGAGCATCCCGCGGCCCGAGTACGTCGGCAAGGCGGGCCCGCGACCCTCTGACGGCAACAACCTGTACACCCCCGCCGAGGTCGAGCTGATCCGCGAGTCGGGTCGCATCGCCGCGCAGGCGGTCGAAGCAGTGGGCGCAGCCGTCCGCCCCGGCATCACGACCGACGAGCTCGACGGCATCGCCCACGACTACCTGGTCGCCCACGATGCCTACCCGTCAACGCTCGGGTACCGCGGCTACCGCAAATCGGTGTGCACGAGCCTCAACGAGGTCATCTGCCACGGCATCCCGGACGACACGGTGCTCGTCGACGGAGACATCATCAACGTCGACATCACCGCCTTCCGCAACGGCGTGCACGGCGACCTGAACAAGACGTTCGTGGTGGGGCAGGCGGCACCGGATGTCGCGGCTCTCGTCGAACGGACCCAGGAAGCGATGTTCCGCGGCATCAAAGCGGTGGCCCCCGGCCGCCAGGTGAACGTGATCGGCCGCGCCATCGAGTCGTACGCGAAACGCTTCGGGTACGGGGTGATCCGCGACTACACGGGGCACGGAGTCGGCCGCGCGTTCCACTCCGGCCTGATCATCCCGCACTACGACTCCGCCCCCGCCTTCGACACCGTCATGGAGGTGGGCATGGTCTTCACGATCGAACCGATGCTCACGCTCGGCACCCCCGAGCACCCCGGCAGCATCGCCTGGGAGCAGTGGAACGACGACTGGACCGTCACCACCACCGACAAGAGCTGGACCGCCCAGTTCGAGCACACCCTCGTGGTGACCGAACGCGGCGCAGATATCCTCACTCTCCCGTAACCACCACCACCGAAGGACAGCACACATGGCGAAGGCGCTCGGAATCGACATCGGCGGCACCGGGATCAAAGGTGCCCTCGTCGACACGGAAACCGGTGAACTGCTCACCGACCGCATCAAGCTCTCCACGCCCGAGGGCGGCGCCCCGAAAGACATCGTCGCCACCGTGACCGAGCTCATCGCCGAGATGGGCGGCGTCGAGGACGACGTGCCACTGGGCGTCTGCTTCCCCGCGATCGTGCGTCACGGGCGTACCATGTCGGCCGCCAACGTCTCCAAGAAGTGGATCGGGCTGGAGGCGGAAGCGCTGTTCGAGAAGGCGCTCGGGCGAGACATCCACTTCGTCAATGATGCGGATGCCGCCGGCTTCGCCGAAGTGCGGTACGGCGCAGCCAAGGGCGTGAAGGGCCTCGTGCTGCTGACGACCCTCGGCACCGGCATTGGCAGCGCGCTCATCTACAACGACGTGCTCATCCCCAACTCCGAGCTGGGGCACCTGGAGCTCGACGGCAAGGATGCCGAGTCGCGCGCCGCCTACTCGGCGAAGGAGCGCGAGAACCTCGACTGGAAGACGTGGACGAAGCGCCTCCAGAAGTACTACACGCACCTCGAACTGCTGTTCTCGCCCGACCTGTTCATCGTCGGCGGCGGGGTGTCGAAGAACCACGAAGAGTTCCTGCCGCTGCTGAAGCTGCAGACCCCCATCGTGCCCGCCGTACACCGCAACAATGCCGGGATTCTTGGGGCTGCTGCGCTCGCCTCACCCGCGGTTCCCACCACCCCGGTCGCGACGTTCGAGACCTCAGCGCGATAACCCCGTAAAGGTTTGCCCCCGCCGCGTTAGGGATTCGTTAGGGCCGCTATCGGGCGGTCATCCCGGGCGTTGACTCTTTTCTGCGGCCCCTGACGGGCCGTGCCCGCGCGCCATCGTGCGCGAGCCACCCAGTGGAAAGAGTTCCCTGTGCTCGACGTCGTGTTCATTGCCGGCATCCTCGCCCTCGTGGCCCTGGTCGCCCTCGTCGCGAAGGGGGTGGAACGGCTGTGATCGTCATCGAACTGCTCGCCGTCGTGCTCGCCCTCGCCGCGATCGGCTACCTCGTGGTCGCCCTCCTGAAGCCTGAGAGGTTCTGATGACCTTCTGGCTGTTCATCGCCCAACTCGCGACGGTCGCCGTCGCGCTCGTGCTGCTCTACCGCCCGCTCGGCGACTACATCGCCACCGTCTACACGTCGAAGAAGGACCTGCGGGTGGAACGCGGCTTCTACAAGCTGATCGGTGTCGACCCCGCCTCTGAGCAGAGTTGGCCCGCCTACCTGCGCTCCATCCTCGCGTTCTCGGCCGTCGGCATCCTGCTCGTCTATGCACTGCAGCGCGTGCAGCAGGTGTTGCCGTATTCGCTCGGCCTGCCCGCGACGAGTGAGCACCTCGCCTTTAACACCGCCATCTCGTTCGTGACCAACACGAACTGGCAGTCGTACTCCCCCGATGTCACCCTCGGGTACACGGTGCAGCTGGTCGGGCTGACGGTGCAGAACTTCGTGTCTGCCGCCGTCGGGATCGCCGTCGCGGTCGCACTCATCCGCGGCCTCGCCTACCGGCGCTCAGGCACCATCGGCAACTTCTGGGTCGACCTCACGCGTGGCGTGCTCCGCCTGCTGCTGCCGTTCTCGGTGGTCGCGGCCATCGTGCTGCTCGCGGGAGGGGTCATCCAGAACTTCAACGGCTTCCAGGAGGTGACGACCATCACCGGCGGCACCGCGGTCGTGCCCGGTGGGCCGGTCGCTTCGCAGGAGGCGATCAAGATTCTCGGCACCAACGGCGGCGGGTTCTTCAACGTCAACTCGGCGCACCCCTTCGAGAACCCCACCCCGTGGACCTCGATGGTGCAGATCGTACTCATGCTTGCCATCCCGTTCTCGCTGCCGCGCACCTTCGGCCGCATGGTCGGCGACCACCGCCAGGGCTATGCGGTCGCGGCCACGATGGCCGTGCTCTACGCCGCATCCGTCAGCCTCATGACCTGGGCCGAACTGAGCGCCGCCGGAACCGCGCCCCAGCTCGCCGGGGCCGCGATGGAGGGCAAGGAGGTGCGGTTCGGGATCATCGGTTCGACGATCTTCGGAACCTCGTCGACGATCACCTCCACCGGCGCCGTCAACTCGATGCACGACAGCTTCACGTCACTCGGCGGCGGCATGGCGCTCGTGAACATGATGCTCGGTGAAGTCGCGCCCGGCGGGGTGGGGGCCGGCCTGTACGGGATTCTCGTGGTCGCGATCATCGCGGTGTTCATCGCGGGCCTCATGGTCGGTCGCACCCCGGAGTACCTGGGCAAGAAGATCGGTGCCCGCGAGATCAAACTCGCGAGCCTGTACATCCTGATCACGCCCACCCTCGTGCTTCTCGGCACCGCGCTGTCGTTTGCGATCCCAGCGGTGCGCGACGACGTGCTGGCGACCTCCATCTGGAACCCTGGCCTGCACGGCTTCAGCGAAGTGCTCTACGCCTTCACCTCCGCCGCGAACAACAACGGCTCGGCCTTCGCCGGCCTCACCGCCAACACGCCGTGGTTCAACACCGCGCTCGGTGTGGTGATGCTGCTCGGTCGCTTCCTGCCGATCGTGTTCGTACTCGCCCTCGCCGGCTCCTTCGCCGCACAAGACAGGATCCCCGCGACTGCGGGAACCCTGCCCACCCATCGCCCGCAGTTCGTCGGCCTGCTCCTGGCAACCGTCGTCATCGTGTCGGCGCTCACCTATTTCCCCGTTCTCGCGCTGGGTCCCCTGGCGGAAGGTCTGTAAGTCTCATGAACACATACATCCAGGCGCTGCCCGGCGCCCTCCGCAAACTCGATCCCCGGCTGATATGGCGCAACCCCGTCATGTTCGTGGTCGAGGTTGGTGCGGCGCTCACCACCGTGGTAGCCATCGCCGAACCGCTGACCGGCGCGGCCAGCATCGCCCCGTCATTCACGATCGGCATCGCCCTCTGGCTCTGGGCAACGGTGATCTTCGCGAACCTCGCGGAATCGGTCGCCGAGGGCCGCGGCAAGGCGCAAGCCGCCAGCCTGCGGGCCACCCGCACCTCGACGATCGCGCACAAGGTCGGCAGTTCCGCCTTCGACGAGGGCGCGCGGGCCGAGGACGTCTCCTCCGCCGACCTGGTGCTCGGGGACTACGTTTCGGTGAGCGCCGGCGAAGTCATCCCCGGTGACGGCGACATCGTGTGGGGCATTGCCTCGGTCGATGAGTCCGCCATCACGGGTGAGAGCGCCCCGGTCATCCGGGAACACGGTGGCGACCGCAGCGCCGTCACCGGCGGCACGCGCGTACTGAGCGACCGCATCGTCGTCAAGATCACCTCGAAGCCCGGCGAGACCTTCGTCGACCGGATGATCCGACTTGTCGAAGGGGCATCCCGCCAGAAGACGCCGAACGAGATCGCCCTGAACATCCTGCTCGCGACCCTCTCCATCGTCTTCCTGGTCGTCGTGCTGGCGCTCAACCCGATCGCCGCATACTCGGGCGGGGCAGTGAGCCTTGGTGTGCTGGTCGCGCTGCTGGTGTGTCTCATCCCGACCACCATCGGTGCCCTGCTGAGCGCCATCGGCATTGCCGGGATGGACCGGCTCGTGCAGCACAACGTGCTTGCCATGTCGGGCCGCGCAGTGGAGGCCGCCGGCGACGTCACGACGCTGCTGCTCGACAAGACCGGGACCATCACTTATGGCAATCGGCAGGCCGCGGAGTTCCTGCCGGTCGCCGGGGCGACGCTCGGCGAACTCGCCGAGGCCGCGCGTCTCGCCTCCCTGAGCGACCCCACGCCCGAAGGGACGTCGGTGGTGACGCTGGCAGACACGCTGGGGGCTTCGATAGCCCCAGCGACCGGAACGTTCGTGCCGTTCACCGCACAGACCCGCATGAGCGGAATGGACCTCACCGACGGCACCCAGGTGCGCAAAGGCGCTGGGTCAATGGTGGCGCAGTGGGTCGGGGTCTCGACAAGCTCGACCACCGGCACCGACCTGGATGCGATCATCACGAAGGTGAGCGAATCCGGGGGCACCCCGCTCGTCGTTGCGACGAAGTCGGCGGCCGGCGAGGCACGCGTGCTCGGCGTCATCCACCTCAAGGATGTCGTCAAGGAGGGTTTGCGCGAGCGCTTTGCCGAGTTACGGGCGATGGGCATCCGTACCGTCATGATCACGGGTGACAACCCGCTGACCGCGAAGGCGATCGCCGCCGAGGCGGGGGTCGATGACTTCCTGGCTGAGGCGACCCCCGAGCAGAAGATGGACCTCATCAAGCGCGAGCAGGCCGGCGGCAACCTCGTCGCCATGACCGGTGACGGCACCAACGACGCCCCCGCGCTCGCGCAGGCGGATGTCGGCGTGGCCATGAACACGGGCACCTCGGCGGCGAAGGAGGCGGGCAACATGGTCGATCTCGACTCGGACCCGACGAAGCTCATCGACATCGTGCGCATCGGCAAGCAACTGCTGATCACCCGAGGCTCGCTGACCACGTTCTCGATCGCCAACGACGTCGCCAAGTACTTCGCGATCATCCCGGCCATGTTCGCGGGGGTCTTCCCGGGGCTCGCGGTGCTCAACATCATGGGGCTGCACTCCCCCGCCTCGGCGATCCTGAGCGCGATCATCTTCAACGCGCTCGTGATCGTCGCGCTCATCCCGTTGGCCCTGCGCGGGGTGAAGTATCGCCCGATCTCTGCGTCGAAACTGCTCAGCCGCAACATCCTCATCTACGGCCTCGGCGGGCTCATCGCACCGTTCATCGGCATCAAGCTCATCGACCTGGTCGTGAGCCTGATCCCCGGGTTCTGACCCGCGCCCGGGCATCCCGACACAGACAACAGCTGTAACGAAAACGAAGGAAATCATCATGAAACTGCGCCAAACATGGACGGCAGTGCGCGCACTGCTCATCATGTCCTGCGTTTTGGGCATCGGGTACCCGTTGGCGGTGACGGCGGTCGGCCAACTTGCGCTGCCCGCCCAAGCCAACGGCTCACTCATCACGGTTGACGGGGACGTGGTGGGGTCGAGCCTTATCGGCCAGTCGTTCACCGACGCCGAGGGCGTCGCCCTGCCGGAGTGGTTCCAGTCACGGCCGTCCGCGGCCGGCGACGGGTACGACGGTGGGGCATCCAGCGGCTCCAACTACGGGCCCGAGAACGATGACCTCATCGCCGCGATCGGCGACCGGCAGGCCGCCATCGAGGACTTGGACGGCACGAGTGGCATCCCCGCCGACGCCGTGACCGCCTCGGCGTCGGGACTGGACCCGCACATCAGCCCCGAGTATGCGCTGCTGCAGGTGGCGCGCGTGGCGGAGGCTCGCGGCATCCCGGAAGCGGAGGTGCGCGAGCTCGTCGAGTCTAGGATTCAGGGACGTGACCTCGGATACCTGGGCGAGCCGACCGTCAACGTTCTCGAGCTCAACATCGCCCTCATGGAACTGGATGGCTGACGCACTGGACGCAACACACAGGGGGCGGCTCCGAGTTATGCTCGGCGCCGCCCCCGGCGTGGGCAAAACCTACGCGATGCTCGAGGAGGGGCGTCGCCTGCGGGATGCCGGCAAGGACGTGGCGGTCGCCGTCGTGGAAACCCACGGCCGCGCTGCCACCTCCGCATTGGTGGAGGGGCTCGAGGTGATCCCCCGTCGCCGGATCGAGCACCGCGGCGTCATCCTCGAGGAGATGGACCTCGAGGCCGTCATCGCCCGGCACCCCGACCTCGCGCTCGTTGACGAGCTCGCCCACAGCAACGCCCCCGGCTCGACCCACGAGAAGCGGTGGCAGGACGTGCAGGCCCTGCTGGATGCCGGGATCGACGTGATCTCGACCGTGAACATCCAGCACATCGAATCGCTCAACGACGTGGTCAGGCAGATCACGGGTGTCGTCCAGCGGGAGACGATCCCGGATGCCGCGCTCCGGTCGGCAGACCAGGTCGAGCTGGTCGACCTCTCCCCCGTCGCCCTGCGCGACCGGCTCGCCGAGGGAGTGGTGTACCCGGCGGCCCGGGTAGACGCGGCCCTCAGCAACTACTTCAGGCTCGGCAACCTCACCGCACTGCGCGAGCTCGCGCTGCTGTGGCTTGCCGACGAGGTCGACTCCGCGCTGCGGAAGTACCGCGCCGAGAAGGGCATCGCCTCCACCTGGAACGCGCGCGAGCGCGTGGTCGTGGCGCTGACCGGAGGGCGTGAGGGTGAAACCCTGTTGCGGCGGGGGGCGAGGATCGCCTCCCGGTCGAGCGGCGGCGAGTTGTTCGCCGTGCACGTGACCGCCTCCGACGGACTCGCCGACCCGAATCCCGAGATTCTGGCAACCCAGCGTGCCCTCACCGAAACCCTCGGCGGCAGCTACCACCAGGTGATCGGCGAGCAGATTCCACGCGCCCTTGTCGAGTTCGCCAAGTCGGTGGATGCCACCCAGCTCGTGATCGGCGTGAGCCGTCGCAGTGCCCTCACCCGGCTGCTCGGTGGGCCGGGCACGGCCGCCACGGTCATCCGCGAGGCAGGCGACATCGATGTGCACATCGTGTCGCACTCCGAGGCGGGCTCCCGTAAGCTGCCAGAGCTCGGCGGAGCCTTGTCGGCGCGCCGGCAGGTCACGGGCTTCCTGCTGGCCGTGCTCGGGCTACCTGCGCTCACTTGGGCGCTGTCGCTGTTCCGCAGTGATGAGTCGATCACCACCGATGTGCTCGCGTTCCAATTGCTCGTGGTGGTCGTTGCACTCGTGGGCGGCATTTGGCCGGCCCTCGCGGGTGCCGTGGGTGCGGGCATCCTGCTCGACTTCTTCTTCGTCGACCCGCTCTACACGGTCACCGTCGACGATCCGCTGCACCTCGCGGCACTCGTGATCTTCGTTGTCGTGGCGGTGCTCGTGAGCATCGTGGTCGACCAGGCTGCGCGGCGCTCCCGCTCCGCCGCGCGCGCCGCCGCCGAGTCGGAGACCCTCGCCTCCATCGCGAGCGGCGTGCTCGGCGGGCAGGACGCCCTCGAGGCGCTCGTCTCCCGGTTGCGCGATGCCTTCGGCATGACGAGCGTCATCCTGCGCTCGGGAGGCACGGCCATCTACACGGCGACGGATGCCGCGCTCGCGAACGACGACGACGCGGAGACCAGTTTCCCCGTCGGCCCCCGCGCGAGCCTCGAGCTGCGCGGACGGGAGCTGCCCACCTCCGATCGCCGAATCCTCGGCGCGTTCCTCTCCCAGATCGAGACCGCCCTCGCCACCCGCGAACTGGCCTCAGAGGCCGAGCGGATGCGCCCCGTCGCCGAAGCCGACCGCCTGCGCACCGCACTGCTCGCCGCCGTGGGCCACGACCTGCGCCGCCCGCTGGCCGCCGCGACTGCCGCCATCACGGCGCTGCGTTCCGCCGATGTCACGATCGGCGAAAGCGACCGCGCCGAACTGCTCGAGGCCGCTGAGCTCTCGCTCGACTCGCTCGCCGAACTCGTGACGAAACTGCTCGACGCCAGCCGGCTTCAGGCTGGCGTGCTGGGCGTGTCATTGGCTCCCGTCGCGCTCGACGAAGTGGTCGGTGGTGCACTCGACGAGGTGGGCCTCGCCCCGGGCGAAGTGGAACTGGAGCTCGCCGACATCCCGCCCGTCACCGCGGACGCGGTGCTGCTGCAGCGAGCGCTCGTCAACCTGCTCGCCAACGCCATGCGGTTCTCCCCCGCAGGCGTACCCCCGGTGATCGCGACAAGCCGGCTGGGCGACCGGGTGCAGGTGCGTGTCATCGACGCGGGTCCCGGTATTCCACCGGAGCGGCGGGAAGATGTGTTCGTGGCATTCCAGCGACTCGGTGACACCGACAACACGACAGGTGTTGGCCTCGGGCTAGCCCTCTCGAAAGGCTTTGTGGAGGCGATGGGCGGCACGCTCGAGGTCGAAGACACCCCCGGCGGCGGCGTCACGATGGTGATCGAGCTGGCGGCCGCATGAAGATCCTGGTCGCGGACGACGACGCGCAAATGCTGCGGGCGCTACGCATCACACTCTCCGCGCGCGGCTACGAGGTCGTCACCGCGAGCGACGGCAGGTCGGCGCTGGATGCCGCGATCGCCAGCCACCCCGACATCGTCGTCATCGACCTCGGGATGCCCGGACTCACCGGCATCGAAGTGATCGAGGCAATCCGGGGCTGGAGCCAGGTGCCCGTGCTCGTCGTCTCGGGCCGGAGCGAGAGTTGGGACAAGGTCGAGGCCCTCGACGCCGGTGCCGACGACTACGTGACCAAGCCGTTCTCCGCCGACGAGCTGCTCGCGCGCATCCGGGCGCTGTCCCGGCGCACCCCGGCCGCGACCGATGAGCCCGTCGTGACCTTCGGCGACGTGACAGTCGACCTCGCGGCCCGGGTGGTGACGCGGGCGGGGGCATCCGTTCGCCTCACTCCCACCGAGTGGCGGCTGCTCGAGGTGCTGCTGCGCAACCACGACCGGCTGGTCACCCGCGAGACCCTGCTCACCGAGGTGTGGGGGCCGCAGTACACGACCGACACGGGCTACCTGCGGCTGTATCTCGCCCAGTTACGCAAGAAACTCGAACCGGAGCCGTCGGCGCCACGGTACCTGCTCACCGAGGCGGGCATGGGCTACCGGTTCAGTTCTGCGGCGCCGTCAGGATCAGCCTGAACCCGAGCGCACCGATCACGCCGGCCGCCACGCGATCGATCCACTTCTTCGCCCTTGTGTACAGCGCCTTAGGTCGGCTCGCGGAGAACACGACAACGACCACCGCATACCAAGCCGCCTCGATCGCGAAGACGAGCGGCGGGATCACCAGGTACCACCACAGCGGCGGGTTTGAGGGCAGGAGGGCGGCGAAGACACTGCCGTAGACCACCGCGGCCTTGGGATTACTGAGTTGGGTCGCCAAGGCCGTGAGGAACGACCGACGGAGGTTTCGCGCCTGCCCTGATCCCGAGGCATCGGGCAAGGGTTCGGCCGAATGCCGCCACATCTTCACAGCCAGGTAGAGCAGGTAGAGACCGCCGAGCACTTTCAGGGTGATGAAGAGCCACGGCACGGTCGCGAGCAGCGCATAGAGCCCGAGCAGCGCCACCGAACTGAACAGCACCCCTCCGACCCCCATGGCCAGTGCCGCGACGAAACCGTCGGCGCGCGACCGGGAGATCGCCGTCCTGGCGACCACCACGAAACTCGGGCCCGGACTCATGGCTCCGAGCGCGATAGCACCCGCGATTGCGGCGAGGGTGAAAGCGGACTGCGACATGAGGCTATTTAACCGCCCCGCTGACGACGATCCCATTTCTGCTCGCGACCAGCCCCGCCGCCTCGAGCGCCTCGGCGACCGCGGGCGCCTGCCGCTCGCTGACCTCGGTGAGGAAGGCGCCACCGGGGGCAAGCCACTGCGGGGCTTCGGCGATGATGCGGCGCAGCAGGTCGAGACCGTCCGCTCCCCCGTCGAGGGCGAGTTGCGGCTCGAAGTCACGCGCCTCGTGCGGCAGCAGTGCGATCTCCCTCGTCGGCACGTAGGGCGCGACCACGACGATGATGTCGAACCGGCCACGAAGGTTCGGTGGCAGCGGTTCGTAGAGGTTGCCCTCGTAGACCCGGCTGACGTTGCGGCGGGCCACCCGCGCCGCCACGGGGTCGAGTTCGGCGGAGTGCAGCTCCACCTCCACCGTGCCCTCGATCGCAGCGCCCACCGCACCGGAACCGCAACACAGGTCGAGCACGACCGAGCCACGGCGAGCGACGGCGATCGCTGCGGCCACAAGGGCTTCGGTGCGGGGGCGCGGGACGAAGACTCCCGGCTCCACGATGATGCGCATGCCGCAGAACTCGGCCCAGCCGAGAACGTGCTCAAGCGGCAGCCCCGCCACGCGCTGCTGCACCATCGCCTCGAGGCGGGCTGGGTCATCCGTCTCCTCGATGAGCAGGGTGGCCTCATCCTCGGCGAACACGCAACCCGCGGCGCGCAGGCGGGAAACAATGTCGTCCACAGGAGGCATGGTGACGACGATAGCCCGGTCAGAGGATGCGCGTGCCCTGGTGGAACAGCACGCGCCAGCCGGCATCCGACTGCCGCCAGATCGACGAGCGGCGCACGCCGCGACCTTCGATCGTCGAGATGTAGGTGACAAGGACGACACCGTCGGCGAGTTCACGTGCGTTCATCTCGGAGACGAGAACCTCGGGGACGCTCCTGGCCGACTGGAACTCGTCGAGGATCGACTCACAGGTCCAGATGCGACCACCCTGGCCAACCTCGAAGAACTCGGGATCGACCAGTCGCGCGGCGGCGGGCCGGTCGGCGCGCACAGCCGGATCGAGCAGGGCGAGTTCCCCCGCGATCGCTGCCGCCGTGGCATCCGTCACGAGCCCAGCATAGGCAGATCGCCGCGGTCGCTGGTCATCCAGCGGCGGCGTGGTGACAATGGAGCCATGGCCCCGCAATCCCAGCACCTGAGCATGTTCATCCGCCGCAGCGTGACCGCCGTGTACGAGTACGCCTCCGACCCAGCCAACCTGCCGGAGTGGGCCGAAGGGCTCTCGAGCGGCATCGAGGAGGTCGACGGCGAGTGGGTGTCCATCTCCCCGATGGGTCGAGTGACGGTCGAGATGGCCGAACCGAACAGCTTCGGATACTCGACCACTGGGTAACCACGGCCGACGGGGATGTGTTCTACAACCCCATGCGCGTCATCGAGACGGAGGGCGGCAGCGAGGTCGTGTTCACCCTGCGGCGGCAGCCCGACATGACTGACGACGCCTTCGAGGCCGACGCCATCGCGATCGTGACCGACCTCGCGACGCTCAAAGGCATCCTCGAGGCCTAGGGCTAAGGAATGGGCCGGCTGGTACGCCGGGTTCTGTTGACACCGCGTGACAAGCACACGAGTGCTGGACGGCCATCTATCTACGACGTACGTTGCCGCACGCCTCTAGCGGTCTACCCGGAAACTGGGCGAGCCACCCGTAACGCTTCCTGTCTGACCTTGCTCCGGACGAGGTTTACCTAGCCGACCGTGTCACCACGGCCGCTGGTGGTCTCTTACACCACCGTTTCACCCTTACCCGCTGCCGAAGCCGCGGGCGGTCTACTTTCTGTTGCACTGTTCTCGCGGGTTACCCCGGGTGGGTGTTACCCACCGCCCTGCTCTGTGGAGCCCGGACGTTCCTCGGGACTGGCGCGCCTCGAAAGCGCTGCCCAGCCACGCGGCCGTCTTGCCGACCCATTCGGTTGGCAAGCCTACCCCGCCGGCCCTCAGAGCCCGGACTCAGCCGTCCGAACCAGGATCGCCTCGCTCGACGCACACATGATGACCTCGTCGGGGGCTGCAGCACGGATGGCCTGCATTTCGTTCTCGAGCAGCTTCACGCCCGACGCCATCGAGACACCGCCGCGCAGGTGGGAGGCGCCCGTGCCGTAGCGGGAGCGCTGCTTCTCGTAGAGGGCGAGCAGGTCTGCGGGGATGCGCGCGGCCAGGGCGTCGCGACCGGCTGCGGCGACGGTCCGCTCCGCCGCGATGGCGGCAAGCGCCGCATCCCGTTCCTGCTCCACCTCGCGCGTGCGGGCCGCGAGAGCCTCCGCCGCCGCTGTCGTGTTGCCGACGACCTTCTGCTGCTCCTCGAGCCGCTCCATGACGACGAGCTCGATCTCCTCGAGGTCGCCGAGGCGCCTGCGCAGTGACGCGAGTTCCTGTTCGAGAGCCGTGACATCCTTCACTGATGAGCTCGCCTGGGCCCGCTCGGTGTCGCGCTTAATGCGGGTCTCGACGACCTCGACGTCAGACTCGATGCGCTTGAGCTCGAGCGCGATGTCCTCCAGGCGACCGTTCTGCTCGGCGAGGGTCAGGCGCAGCGCTTCGCTGTCTTTCGCGAAGCCGGCGAGCGTGGCAAGCTCCGGCAGGCTCTTGGCGCGATGGTCGAGCTGGGCAAGCTTCGTGTC